>PMAE01000036.1:0-25601 GCA_003152485.1 Gemmatimonadota bacterium
CGCCACCAGCCCGCGCGCCGCTCGGCGCGCGAGACCGTCCGCACCGTCGCCCGCCACGCCCGCTGCATGGACGCCGCGTCCGCGAAGCGCGCCTCGGGCGCCGTCGCGAGCCCCTGCCGCAACCACGCCGCGAGCGCCTCGTGGTACACGTCAACATCGAGCCCATCGGCCAGTTGCCGGGCAAGAATCGCGCGGGCGTCACCGTCGCCGAAGGGCGGGCGTCCGGAAAGGACGAACGCGACGATGGCCGCCATGGCGAAACAATCGACGCTCGATCCCTGTTGCTCCCCGAGCAGCTGTTCGGGCGCCGCAAACGCGGGGGTGCCCGTCGGACCGCCCGGCGTCTCGCCTGGGATGTAGGCGATGCCGAAGTCGCTCATCCGCCAGCGGCGGTACCGATCGATCAGGATGTTCTCCGGCTTGAGATCACGGTGTACGATGCCGCTGCCGTGCGCAGCGCTCAGCCCGTCGAGCACCAGATCGACCTGCGGCGCGATCTCCGCGAGCGGTCGCGGTCCGCTGCGCGCGATGAGCTCCGCGACCGATCCGCCTTCCGCGAGCTCCATCGTGTACCACGCGACGTCGCCGCGGCGGTCCCAATCGTACACCGGGACGATCGCGGGATGCGCGAGCTGCGCGGCGAGCTGCGCCTCACGACGAAAGCGGGACACCGCCGCATCATCACGTGCCACGTGCGGGTGGAGCATCTTGAGCGCGACTTCGCGCTCCAGGGAGAGGTCGCGGACACGCCACACGGTGCCGAACGTCCCGCTCCCGAGCGGCGACAGGACTTCGTAGTCATCGCCCAGTGCCCACCGGAGCCGTTGCTCGCTGCCGTCCGGGGCATCGCTTCCGTCCTCGACGTCACCCAACCCCTGGCCGGCGCGCGGCGGGGCTGAGACCCGCTCCAGCGTGCGGAGCAACGCGCCGACCGAGGCGAACCGAGAATCAGGGGCCGCGAGCAGCGCGCGATCGAGCACCGTCGCCAACCCATGCGGACACTCGGGCCGCACCCATCGCACGGGCGGCGCGTCCTGCGCCGGCGGCAGTTCGCCCGTCAACAGCAGAAAGCACACGGCGGCCAACTGCCATTGATCGCTACGGACATCGGGCGCCCACCGTCCATCGACGCTCTCCGGTGGCGCCGGGGTCCACCGCCGGTCGGGGGCGAGACCGGCCGGGATGGCCTCGCGCGGGACCGCCCACTGCCAGCCGAGAAGCCACAACCGTCGGGTGGGGGTCACCCACACGGTGTTCGACGAGAGCGCACCGTGCACCCCGCCGCTGTCGTGGATGTAGGCGAGCGCGGAGCCGGCCGCGCGAAGCACCTGCAGGACATATGGCACTTCATTGGGACCGAGCCGCGCCACACGCGCGGCGATCGTCTCGCCCTCGATCCACCGGCGCAGATAGCCGGGACCGCGACGGGTCTCGCGCGTGACCGACCAATAGTGGTAGGTCGTCGGCACCGAGGGGTGACTGCGATGCGCCAGTTGGCGCGCCTCGGCCGCCAGCCACGCGTAGTGATCGGGATCGGGCGCGGTGACGAGCGCGAGCGACCGTCCCAGCGCGTCGATGACCTCCTGGGCGTGACGATACTCGCCCGTCACGCCGGTCGAACCCCAGCTCCAATCCGTCGGGAGTTGCCAGCTAGTCAGATGAGCGGGAAGCTCACGCGTCGTCAGGTTGAGGCCATTCATGCAACAGACAACGCTAATACAATCGTGACGAGAGTACCCCTCCCCGGCTCGCTGTGCACGGCGATCGTCCCGCCCCATCCGTCTACGATTCGGCGGCTGAGCGCCAACCCCAACCCGCTGCCGCTGGTCCGCGTCGAGAAATGCGGCTCGAAGATCCTCGGCAAGACATCGACCCCGATTCCCTCGCCATCGTCATCGACCGTGATCACCGCCCGCGCGGCACCGTCGCGCCCCGGTCCAGCGTACGGTCGATCCGACGCGCCACGCTCGACCGCGACCCGCACGTCCACATGCCGCGCATGCGCGAGGCGCGCGTTCTCCAGCACATTGAGGAGCACTTCTCGCAGGTCGTCGCTCCGCGCCATCGCGATCACCGGATCCTCGCCACCGCTGAGGCCCCAGGCGACCCCACCGCCGCCCGCGCCGAGCCGTTCCAATTCAACCACGTCCTGGACGACATGCAGGACATCGGTCGGCTCGGCTGGCGCCCGCTCATCGGGCGCGGACCCATACCGGCTGAAGGCTCGCGCGATCTGGTCGAGCCGGTCGATCTCGGACAAGATCCGACCCGCGTTCTGCTCCAGAATGTGATCGAAGTCGGGGCGCCGCGCCGCGCGGGCGCGCTGCAGATGCTGGATGCCAAGCCGGATCGGGGTCAGCGGATTCTTGATCTCGTGCGCGACCTGGCGCGCCATCTCACCCCACGCCAGCACTCGCTGGCTCTCTCCGAAATCGGCCGCCATCCGCCGGAAGGCGGCGAAGACGGGCGCGAATTCTACAGGAGGATTGCCCGCCAAGTCGGGCTCTCGATCCCCGGCGGCCATGGCCAGCGCGGCGCGGCGCAGCGCATCGATCGGCCGCGCGAGCCGGCGGGCGGCGAGTCCACTCAATCCCAGCGCCGCGACGGCCCCCAACACAGTCGTGAACAGCACCAGGATTCCAAGGTCGGCGCGATGCGTGTCGAGCCCCGCCTCATCGCCGCGCGCTGGCGCGGCCAAGACGACCCGGTCCCCGCCCGACGCATCGACGGCCCGATATCCGATCAGCACGTGGCCGCTGCCGAGGTCCTCGGATCGACTGGCCCGGACCTCGTTGCCGAGATCGAGTCCAAGCTCGAGATCCGGCCGAAGGTAGCGGCCAAGTGGCGCCAGATCATCATAGAGTGAATCGCTGGTCGTCCGCAGGACCCCGTCATCGTAGAGCAGAATCGGCGTGCCCACCAACGCGGCATCGGTGCTCAAGTCGTCCAGTCCGCCCGACGCGACCCCGCGGAGTGTCTGCCACACCAGGAGCGCGCGCTCGTCCGCGTCATCGGATCGAAGCCGGCGATACGACCAGCCGGCGAACATCACCGCCGGCACCACGAAGAACGTAAAGAGCACGACGGTGAGTTGTGTCCGGTAGCTGCGCGACCACCGGCGCACGTGCCCACGCATCCAGCGTGCGAGTACGCCATCGCCGGCCACGCTCACCGCCCACAACAGGCTGGCCGCGAGGAGATCCAGCACCACGAGCAGTACCGCGCGTTGGACGAGGGCATCGAACGGCCGGAGCTCCACTTCGACGTGCGCGCGAGCGGGTCCGGCGCTACTGGGCACGAGCCAGTCCCCGTGCAGCTCGCCGCCGTCGCGCGTCCACCGCACCGGTACCGCGGTCGGTCGGCTCGCCAGCGCCGCGCCAATCGACCCCGACGGCGGGCCAATGTTCGACGATGCGGCGGCCGAGTCGTCGAGACCGAGCGCGTCGCCAGCCGGCACACCAGCCGGCCGGCGTCGCTGGGGCACCACCTCGAGCAGCGAGATCGTGTACGGCGGCGACAGACCGGGATCGGGCGCGAGGCCGAGGAGCGGCGCGAACGAGTTGGGCGCGATGAGCCGGGTTTGCGGCGCGACGACGACGGTCGTCACCGTCCCGTTCGCGTCCGGCACGGCGAGCACGAGTTGCACGCCGGGGGAACCGGCGGCTTCGGTCAGCATCGGCGCATCCCGGATGCGTGACTCGGCCGCGACCGCCGCCACGACGTCCGTATCGCTGTCGAAGCGTGCCAGCTCGAGCGTCACGCCGGGTCGTCCATCGGACGGCCGCAGCGAGAGCCGCACCGGATAGTCCGCGCCCGCGAGGTCCGACCGCGCGTAGCGGTGCAACAAATCCGCGCGACTCATCGGCGCGCGCCCCTCGGCGAGCTCGGCGCCGAACCGATCGAGGAGCGTGAACGCGTTGGCGTCGGGCACCGTCAACCCGGCGAGATCACGTTCGGCCAGCACCACGCGTTTCTGAGCGGTTGTCCCCCAGACGACGACCGCCGAACCCAACGCGGCCACGATTGCCGCCGGGATGACCGTCCAGCGGCGGCCGCGCGCAAACGCGGNNGCGGCCGCCGCACCGGCGAGACACCACGGAACGGCATACCACGTGGGCCACCCGCCGGGGGCGATCCAGAGGATCGGGCCGATGATCGCGGCCCCGACGGCGATCGCGATCGCGGCGAGGGGCGGTGCGCCGCGGCCCTCGCCGAGGGCGCTCCTCGCCGCCACTGCCGCCCCCACGAGGAGCGCTGCGGCGCCGACCGCGAGCGCGATTTGCCAGCCGACCCACAGCGTGAGTGGGACTGCCGCGCCGGGGGGCGTGATCCCGCCCGCGACATAGGCAACCGCGAACGGTGCGCCGACGCTCGCCACCAGGGCAATCGTCGCGGCCAGCCATCGCGGGCGGAGCCGGACCCGCGCCCGAGCGGCGGCGAGCGCGGCGAGAAGAGCGAGCGCGCCGGTCGCGCCCAACGCGCCGACACTAGCCGTATACGGCCCTCCGACCGGCGAGAAAAAATAGGTGGGGTCGACGAGCCGGCTGGCGTTGGAGAACGCGTTGAGCGGGACGATCGCCAAGGCCGCGAGTGGCACCGCGAGCGCCACGAGTCGCCGTGCCGGCGTGGATCGGCGCGGACGCCATTCCGCGACCAGAAAGCCGACCAACGCGACGGCGAACGCCAACCCGCAATTGCTCTGCGCTTGCTCCGTCGCCCGCTCCGTCGCTTCGCCCAACTGCGGAGGGATCGGTCGCACGGTCGCGAGCGACACGCCGGCCGGCTCGAATGCCGCCGCCGTGCTATCGGCCGCCGTCGTGGAGCCCGCGGAGGGTGGCGCCAACGCGAAGCCATCGACGCCCGTCCGGGTCGCGACTGATTCGTCCAATGGGCGCGAGAGCCGATCCGCGGGCGGCTCCGCGTGCAGCAGCGCCACCGCGACCGCGCGGTCTGGGCCGCGCGACACGGTGGCCTGCAGCGCTACATAGAACTGGGTGCGGACGACCGCGAAGGGCGCACTGCTCGTATCCGGCACCGTGCGCAGCGTGCCCGCCCATGCGACCGCCCGCCCGTCACGAAAGAGCACCACACTGCGCTCCCCGTCGCCGCGCCCGAGGGGCGCCAGCGACGCGAAGGCGGCCGCGGGATCGGACGGCGCGTCGAGCGCCGTCGTCGCGTTGTCGCGCAGCGCGGAGGCCAGGGCGGTCAGCTCGTCATGCATCACGGTCGCGCTGTGCCGGGTGATCGCCGCGACGGTGACGTCCCACGACTGCTCGACGCGATCGAGCGCGAGCTGCCCAGCGGTGGCGAGCGCGCAGAATGCGGCGAGGGCCAGCACCCCGATCCAGGCCCCCACTTCCCGATGCCGGCGTCCAATCCACACGGCGGCAGCCGTAGCGGCCGCACAGACCGCGAGATAAGGTACGGCGGGCGATTGGAGCCACCCCGCAGCGGCCAGCAAGGCGACGGCGGCGCTAGCCGACCACCACTGCGAGCGAGCGAGCAGCGGCCGCCGACGGCGGAGCACGGATCGGCGCATCGCGTGCGGTGCCCCCGCGCGGGGGACAGGACGTATCGGGACTTCTACGCGGTCGGGAATGGCGACTCCGCAGCGACTAAAGGATCTCGCACCAGAGCGAGTCTCGGCGGCGATCGCCGCTGACCCGCGCCTCATCGTGCCGATCGGCACCTGCGATGCCCATGGGCCCCATCTCCCGATGGGCTGCGACACGGTCCTCGTCGATCGCCTGGCCGACGACTTGTCCGCCGAATTCGGCATTCTCCGCGCGCCGACGGTCGAATACGGCGTGAGCGCCGACGCCGCGCGAGGCCACCCCCGCGCCAGCTCGGTTCGCAAGAAAACACTTCATTTGCTGCTCAACGACTTGCTGGCCTCGTGGGAACGCGCGGGCGTCCGAGAGTTCATCGTGCTGACCGCCAACGGCGACGATGCCCACCAGGAAGCGGTGGCGACCGTGATGACCGAGGCGGCGCGGGTCCGCGTCGTCGATGCGAGCGCAGCGAACGTGACAGGCTTCGGCGCCGATGCGCAGGGGTTGTCACGGGGGGGTGAAGCCGACACGTCGCTCATGTTGTTCCTGGCTCCACATCTCGTAGACATGCGTCTGGCCGAACAGTATACCCCAGACGTCTCGAACCGGCGACCGGGCGTATGGGGATGGGCGCGCACCAGCCGCGAGCCCCCACGCGCGGCCGGCCCGGACGCGCCGACGGCGGCCAAGGGGGAGTCGCTGTACGCCCATATTCGCGGGCGCATCGCGCGCCGGATTCTCGCGTCCACGACGGGGGCGGAATGACGGGCCCGTTCCGCCGATGACGGCACCCCGGTGCGTGGCCCAGCCGTGATCACCGTCACACGGCGCGTACCCCACTACGCGCGCCAGCTCGCGTGGTCGGCGATGGTGCTGGCGGGTCCGGGCCGAGCCCCGCGGACCGTCCCGGACTCCGCGGAGCGGACCGCACAAGCGACGGCGACGATCGATGCCGGCAGCTTCACCGTCGTCCGAGGCACCGCGAAGATCGGGCGCGAGGAGTTCACGATTCGGCGGTCGGCCCCGCCCGATGACGGATTTATCGTGAGCGGCACGTCGGTCTATGCGGACCGACGCATCACGCCGACGTTGGGGACCGATTCCGCGGGGGCGCCGCAGCGGTATCAAGTCGAGGTGCGCTCCGGTGAGCACCGCCAAGAGCTGCTCAGCTTGCAGATCGTCCGTGGACGGGCTAGCCAACACACGCAGTCCGGACACGGCGAATCCGCGACGGAATTCCGGGTGGCGAACGATGCGCGACTGCTCGATGACGACGTGTTCAACCAGTATTACTTCATCGCGCGCCGCGTGATGGGCGACCGTACGCCGGCGACCGGGACGACGGTCACGATTCCGACGGTTGTGCCGCATCGGTCCGAGGAGCTGGCGTTCCGCGTGACGGTGGTCGGCGACGACTCGGTCATGATCGGCGGGCGACTCCTGGGCGCCACCCGGCTCCACATCGCGCCGCCGATTGGCGGCGACCGCGAGCTCTGGGTGGACCCGCTGGGACGGGTGTTGCGGGTGTCGGTCCCCGGACGCGAGTTGGTCGCCACGCGCGACGACGTCCCACAATAGCCGTCTCGGCGTCGCCAACAGCCGCCTCGGCTCGCCGCGATCGGGCATGGATTCGCGGGCGCCCGACCATCGGCTCCACCGGCGCCCGCCTCCCGCGACGACCATCGATCCAGACGGCCGACGATGACCGGTAACCCCCGTGCCGCGGAGGGCCACGCACCCGAGGTCCCGGCCCCTGAAACTCGGCGCCCCCCCGCTGCGTAGGGCGCACAGACGCCGCTGGCAACTCGGCGCGTCTTCCCTTGGACCAATCAGGATGCGACTACGGTTCACATTCATCGCGGTGTGCGCGTTCGCGGCCCCGCTCGCCGGCCAGACTGCGCCCGCCGCTCCCACAGGTCCGGTGGTCGGGCCCGACTCTTTGGGTCCCGTCCTGACCCTCGCGCAGGCGCAGACGCTCGCGCAGCGAAACAACCCGACGTTCCTCCAGGCGATCGCCGCGCGCCGCAGTTCGGGCGCCGCGCTGCGCGCCGCGTATGGCGGCCTACTGCCGCAGGCGACGGCGTCGCTCGGCGCCGGCTACCAACAGGCCGGGCAGGTGTTCTTCAGCGGCAGCCAACTGGGGGCCAGCTCCGACGCCGTGCAATCGCAATGGGGGATCGGGCTGACGTACAATCTGAACGCGGCAACGTTGCTCACGCCGGCGGTCGAGCGCGCGAATCGGCGCGCTGCGGATGCCGACATCACGGGTGCCGAGGCGACGCTGATCGGCAATGTCGCGTTCCAATACGTGAACGTGCTCGAAGATCAGGCTCGGGCGGCACTCCAGGACACGCTCGTGATCGACGCGACGGCGCAGGCCGATCTCGCGCGCGCACGGGTGTCGGTGGGAAGCGCCACGCCGCTCGACCAGCGTCGGGCCGAGGTTGCACTCGGACAACAGCAGGTGCAGGCGCTGCAAGCGCACAATCAGGTGGACATCGACAAACTGCGCCTGTTTCAGCAGCTCGGCGTCCCGCAACCGCCGGGCGTGCACTTGATTGACGCCTATGAGGTCGCGATGCCCGCGTTCACAGTGGACAGCGTGCTTGGCATCGCGCACCACGACAACCCCCAGGTCAACGCGCTCCGCGCGCGCCAACACGCCGCCGACATGAGCGTGCGGCGCGCACAGGGTCTGTACACGCCGACGTTCTCCGTGAGCACCGGCGTCGGCGGCTACACTTATCAATACACCGACAACAATTTTCTCGTGAACCAGGCCCAACTCGAGCTCGCTGCCGAGAATGGGCCGTGTCTGTCGCTCGACTCGATCGCGCAGGCGGTGCACCTCGAGCCCCGGACGTGCGGTCCCACGTCGTTGACGCCCGCGCAGGCCGCCCAGATCCGGGCCGGCAACCACCAGTTCCCCTTCACATTCACCAATACACCGCGTCAGCTCACGGCCACCTTTTCGCTGCCCATTTTCGACGGCTTCCAGCGCGAGCGGACGGTCGAGCAAGCGGAAGTCGATCGCGACGACGCACGGTACAACCAGCGCGCGCGCGAGCTGCAACTGACGGCCGACGTGACGGGCGCCTATCTGACGCTGACGACGTCCGTCCGTACGGTACAGATCCAGGAACAGAACTCGGCCGCGGCGCGCGAAGCGTTGGTATTGGCTGAGGAACGGTATAAAGTCGGCGCCGCGACGTTCGTAGATGTTACCGATGGCCGAGCCGCCTATGAACGGGCGGAGAACGATCGCATCGGCGCTGTGTACGACTACCACAAAGCGTTCGCCGCGCTCGAAAGCGCGGTCGGACGCCCGCTCCATTAATTGGTGGGTCAGGTGTGGCCGGCGTTGCCGCTCCACGCCCCCGCCCGCATTCCATGCCGGACACAGGATCTCATATGAGTCGCCGTGCTAAGTGGTCCATTGCTGGGGGGATCACCCTCGTCGTCGTGGTCGGGGGCGTCGTGATCGCCGCGACCCGCGCGCCCAAGCGGGTGGAGGTACGCATCGAGCCGGTGATCCGGCGTGATCTCGTCGCATCGGTCACCGCGAGTGGGCAGATCCAGCCGCACACGAAAGTCGACATGAGCGCCGATATCTCCGGTCGCATCATCACGCTCGCCGTCAAAGAGGGTCAGACGGTCAAGAAGGGCGACCTCCTGGTGCAGATCGATCCCGCCACGTACCAGGCGGCGGTCGAACGCTCCCAGGCCGGCCTCTCCGCCGCAAAGGCTCAGGCGATCCAGGCTCAGGCCAATGAGCAGCAGGCCGATCGAACCTACGACCGGTCCGCGCAGATCAAGAAGACGAACGCGCAGCTCATCTCCGACGAGCAATTGGAGCAACTTCGTACCGCGATGGATGTGGCGCGCGCGACGACGCAAGCGAGCCAGTTCCTCGTCGAACAGGCGGCGGCCGCACTCCGCGACGACGAGAGCAACCTGAGCAAGACGACGATTCGCGCTCCCATCAGCGGCAAAATCACCCGGTTGGTCGTCCAGCAGGGCGAGACGGCGATCCAAGGCACCCTCAACAAGGATGCCGCCACGCTGCTCACGATCAGCGACATGAGTGTGCTCGAGACCAAGGTGAAGGTCGATGAGACCGACGTCGCCCACATCCAGGTCGGCGACTCGGCGATCGTCCAATTCGACGCCTTTCCGGACACCACATTCCGCGGCCGTGTCACCAAGATCGCGAACAGCTCGATGAAAACGCCGGGTGCCGCCGCCAACGCCACGTCCACCGATCAGGCCGTGGATTACGAAGTCACGATCCAGCTCCTCAATCCACCCGCCGACTCGCGTCCCGATTTCTCGGCCACGGCAAAGGTGATCACGGACACGCGCGCGCACGTCTTGTCGATCCCGATCATCGCGCTCACCGTACGAGAAAACGAAAAGGTGACGAACGGCGACTCTGCGGTCACGTTGGGCCGCGCGGCCCCGGTCAAGACGGTCGGCAAGCGGGACGTCGAAGGCGTATTCGTCGTGGGCGCGAACGACCGTGTGACGTTCCGCCCAGTCAAGGTGGGGATCGCAGGCGACAAATACTTCGAAGTCGAGAGCGGGCTCCGCGAGAACGACCGCATCGTCGGTGGAACGTACCAGGCCATTCGGGATCTCAAGGACAGTGCGCTCGTGCGGCAAGCCAAGACCGATTCCAACTCGACCGCCAAGGCCAAGGCGTGACCCCGGAGCTCGACATGATGCCCGAGACGGACGCGGCGGGAATCGGCACCACGGCTGAGCGACGCGCCGTCATTGAACAGGCGGGCGCGGTCCCCTCGCGCGACTGGGTGATCGTGACCCGCGGCCTCACCCGGCTCTACGACATGGGGGGCGAGATCGTGCGCGCGCTTCGGGGCGTGGATCTCGCGATCCGGCGCAACGAGTACGTCGCCATCATGGGACCGTCTGGCTCGGGCAAGTCGACGCTCATGAATCTCATCGGGTGCCTGGACACGCCAAGCGCTGGCGAGTACTGGTTGAACGGCCATCAGGTCTCGCGGATGACGGACAACGAATTGGCCCGGATCCGCAATCGCGAGATTGGGTTCGTATTCCAGACGTTCAACCTGCTGCCGCGGGCGACGGCGTTGCACAACGTCGAGCTGCCGCTCGTCTACGCCGGCGTGCCGGCCGCTGAACGCCGCGCTCGGGCGCGGGAAGCCCTCGAACGGGTGCAGCTCGGGGAACGCGTGCTTCACCGGCCCAATGAGCTCTCGGGCGGCCAGCGTCAACGCGTGGCGATCGCCCGAGCC
Source organism: Gemmatimonadota bacterium (assembly GCA_003152485.1). Classification (GTDB taxonomy): domain Bacteria; phylum Gemmatimonadota; class Gemmatimonadetes; order Gemmatimonadales; family Gemmatimonadaceae; genus Palsa-1248. The sequence continues at coordinate 10,829 of PMAE01000036.1, forward strand.
CTGGTGAATCGGCCCTCGATCCTCCTCGCCGACGAGCCCACGGGCAATCTCGACTCCGCCACCTCCGAGGAGATCATGCGGGTATTCGGCGAGCTCGCCGATCAGGGGCAGACGGTGATCATGGTGACCCATGAGCCCGAGATCGCGGCCCACGCACGCCGCGTGATCGTCCTCCGAGACGGCCTGGTGGCCAGTGACGACCGTTACGGGCCGGGAAACAACGAGCGGCGCGACGGACGCGGCGACGCCCCGCCGATACCGACCTAGCGGCCGATGTCGCTCTTCGAGGCGCTGCGCATGGCGCTGCAGCAGATCCGTGCGCAGAAGTTGAAGAGCTTCTTCACGCTCCTCGGGGTGACGATCGGCGTGATGTTCCTCATCGCCGTCGTGTCGGTCGTGGAAGGGATGGGCCAGTACATGGAACACGACCTGGTCGGCAAGCTCATCGCGATCCACTCGTTCGAGCTCCGGACCCGGCCGGATTTCAACCTGGGCGACGTGGACGACGCGATGATCGCCGACTTCCGGCGCCGGCCGCGGCTCACCGAGGAGGACCTGCATCCCGTCGTGGATGGCCTGCCGCCGGAGACGCGGTGGTACATGATGAGCGAGGATCAGATCAGGATCGAGTCGCCGTTCGCGCGGCCTCGCGACGTGCTCACCTTCGCGGTTACCGGGGACTACTTCGCGATTCGCGGGATGGGGATCGTCAGCGGCCGGGCATTCACCTCACAGGAGTTGGAATCCGGGACGTTGGTCGTGGTCATTGGGCAGGACGTGAAGGATCATTTCTTCCCGACCGTCGATCCAATTGGGCGATCGATTCGGATCGCGGGCGTGCCCTACGAGGTCGTCGGCATCGCCGAAAAGCAAGGGAGCACACTCGGGTTTTCGCTCGACAAGTTCATCGTCGCGCCGTACCGGGCCCCGGTCCACCGGCTCCTCAACCGCGACCGTGGCGTGATCGACGCCATCGTGGTCCAGGCGCCGAACGACCAGATCCTCGCCGACGCGCAGGAACAGGTCCGGCAGACGATGCGCGTCCGTCACAAGCTGCATCCGAGCCAGCCCGACAACTTCTCCGTGCAGACGCCGGCCGCGGCGCTCGCCACGTGGCAGTCCATCCAGAAGTACCTCGTGATCGCGGCCATCGTGCTCCCGGCGATCGGACTCGTCGTGGGCGCGATCGTGATCATGAACATCATGCTGGTCGCGGTCGCCGAGCGCACGCGCGAGATCGGCATCCGGAAATCGCTCGGCGCGCGCCGGTCCGACATCCTCGCGCAGTTTCTGATCGAGGCGGCCGCGCTCAGCACGCTCGGGGCCGCGACCGGCGTCGCGCTCGGCATCGTGCTCGCGCAACTGGTCACGACCCTCACGCCGATGCCGGTCGCGGTCGCGCCGTGGTCGATCGTGCTGTCCGTTGCCCTGGGTGCGGGAATCGGCATCATCTCCGGCGTGTATCCCGCGTCGCGCGCCGCCCGGCTGGATCCCATCGACGCGCTGCGCCAGGAATAGCCGTGTCGGTGACCGCGCGGATCTGGGCGCTCTTCGAAGGGGTGACCATCGCCCTCGACGCGCTCCGTGCCAACAAGGTGCGGGCGGCGCTCACGATTCTGGGGATCGCGGTCGGCGTCTTCGTGGTCGTGGCGATGGCGGCCGCGATTCACGGGATCAACGAAGGCGTGGCCACGGACATCGAGGCGGCTGGCGCGACGACGTTTTTCGTCGAGCGGTACCCCGTGGGGTTCAACGTGTGCGACGGGACCGACGAGGTCTGCCCGTGGATCCATAATCCGCCACTGCGACTCGGTGAGGGCGCGGCCCTCGGGCGGCTCGCCTCGCTGTCCGGGGTGACGGTGGAGATCGATTACGCGGGGTCGTTCAAGTACGCCGACCGCACCCTCCCCGCCGCGCAGATCCAGGGGATGTCGCCCGGGTGGACCAACACCGACGGCGGAGACATCAATCCGGGCCGCTCGTTCACCTTCCAGGAAAACGCGAGCGGCGCCCACGTCGTGCTGATCAACGACAAGATGGCAGAGCGTCTCTTTCCGAATGGCGATCCGGTCGGCAAAAGTGTCCTGATCAACAACAGTCCCTACGATGTGATCGGACTGTACCACTACCATCCCAGCTTTTTCTTGGGTGGCGACCGCGCGACGGCGATTCTACCGATACAGACGCTGCTGCGCCACTTCGCGGCCCACACCGGTGATGCGCAATTCATCATCAAGCCGCGCGCCGGTGTCGCGCGCGACGAGGCGATTGACGACGTGACGGCGGGCCTCCGCGGATCGCGCGGCCTGCGCCCGGCGAAGGACAACAACTTCTACATTCTCACGCAAGACAAGTTGTTCGACATCTACAACAAGATTTTCGGTGTGCTCTTTCTGGTGACATTCGTGCTCTCCGCGGTCGGCCTGATGGTCGGCGGCGTCGGCGTGGTGGCCATCATGATGATCAGCGTGACCGAGCGGACACGCGAGATCGGCGTGCGCAAGGCACTGGGTGCCACCAAGTGGATCATTCTGTGGCAGTTCCTGGTGGAGTCGGTGACCCTCACCGGGATCGGTTCAGTCATCGGGCTCGTGGTGGGATGGGGTATCGCCTTGGTCGTGCGGGCGACGACGCCCATCCCGGCGTCCGTCCCGCCGCTGGCGATCGTGGCGGCGCTGGGGAGTAGCGTGATCACTGGCGTGCTGTTCGGTCTCTACCCCGCGTACCGCGCGGCACGACTCGACCCCGTCGCCGCGCTGCGATACGAATAGCGAGCGAGATGTGTGTCCCGTGTCTCGGGCATTGACGGCGATTGGTCCCCCGTCCATTTACCGCACATGGCATACGTTCCAGTAGACGTCCTCGCGATCGCCGCGCATCGGGACGATGTCGAGCTCACCTGCGGCGGGACGCTGTTGCGCGCGGCGCAGTTCGGACGGCGCACCGCGGTACTCGACCTGACCGGCGGAGAGATGGGGACCCGAGGCTCGGCCGCGATCCGCGAGGCCGAGGCCACCGCGGCGGCGAGCGTCTTGGGACTCTCGGCGCGTGAGAATCTCGGACTTCCCGATGCCGGCATCACCAACACGCCGGAGACCCGCGCCCTGCTGGCGAGAGCGATCCGGCAGTTCACGCCGAGGGTCGTCATTGCGCCCGCGCCCGACGGCCGGCATCCGGACCACCGGGCGACGTCAGAGCTCGTCCGCGATGGTTGCTTCGTCGCGGGACTGGCCAAGGTGGCGCCCGACGTTCCGCGTCATCGGCCGTTCAAGGTCATCTACTGCGTCTCGTTCCGCGAGGACTGGTCGAAACCGACGTTCGTCGTCGACATCACCGACGTGTTCGAGCGGAAACTCGAGGCGGTGCGATGTTACGGGTCACAATTCACGAACGCGATCCAAGCGGGAGAGGTCTACCCCAACGGTGACCCGCTCCCCGACGTGGTCCGCCATCAAGCCGCGCACTACGGCTCACTCATCCGGCGGCGCTATGGCGAGCCGTTCATGACGCAGGAGACCATGCGCGCCGACGATGTCGCCGCGCTCGATGTGTCAACGTATTGATCGTCGCCGAGCCCAGCGGCGAGCATTCACTGACGAGCGTCACATAGTCGGAACCGGCGCGCCGACCGCAGTCGCGCGGAGCCCGACCGCGGCGCTCCACTCAGTGGCCGCGTGCGGCTGACGTCGCTGCCAGAGGCCGGGCGCTACCGGCAACCAAGGCGAGCAGGGCCGTGGCCGCGGCCCACACCGACATCAGCGCGACGCCCGCCAATGCGCCGCGACTCCCGGCGTCGAAGGCAATGACGCCGACGATACCGCCGACGCTCGCGAGCCAGGCGAGGCCGGCGATCCACACCGGCCGACCCGGATCGCGCCACTCCACCCATCCCAACAGCACGCAGCCCAGCACCACCAACGCGTTGCCCAGCCGCGCCGCGCCAAGGGCGCCGGTATGGCGCACGGCAAACTCCGGCACCACACTCATGTCGCCGGCCGCGAAGCGCGCGGCGTCGGCCGTCCCGCTATGAGCCATGAACTCCACGTTCGACGCATTGAAGGCGAGTCCCACGGCCACGATAGCGAGCGCGACCACGAGCAGTGTGACGAGACCGGATTGGTCGACGTATAGTCGGAGCCATATGCCACCGATGATCAGGCCCGAGCCCGCGATCATCAATACGTGGATCGAGCGCCAGTACGGCGTAGCCGCCATGACGCCAAGTTGCGCTTCGGGGTCGGAGGGGAGCATGGGATGCATCACGGCGCCGAGACCGAGTAGCGCGATGCCAGTCAGGAGGACAATGGCCAGTGTGCGAGCGAGGGCGGGCGAATGGCGCATCGGCCACAAGATAGCCCGACCAGAGGCGGGCGGTACGGATAGCGGCAGCGCACGGCGCGTGTCAGTTGGCCGCGCGATGGACTGCCTGATAGGCTACGCGCGTCCGTCGCGCAATCGGCGACCCGGGCCGCGACTCCGGAGGGGGTGACTCTGGAACGCAAGTCTCGTCGGGTGGTCGTGAACGCCGCGCGCGAAGCAGCCCCTCGTCCCCTGCTCCGACCAGTCGGCGCGGGCAGCGCGAGCACGTCGGCCGATGCCGGTGATGTCTCGTCGTGGGCCGCCGCGACGGTGAGCACGACCGAACGGCATGTCCCGGCACTCGATGGAACGCGTGGAATCGCCGTCATCCTCGTGATGGCGTTTCACCTGTGGCGGAGCCCCGTGACCGCACTCGGGTGGTCCGGCATCGACCTCTTTTTCGTCCTCTCGGGATTCCTGATCACGGGCATCCTCTGGGACTCCCGCCTCGAGCCGGAGCGGGGCCGGTCGTTCTACATCCGCCGGGCCCTTCGGATCCTGCCGTTGTACTACGGCGTGTTGATCGCCGTGTTCATCGTACGGCCAGCGTTGGGTTGGGCACACCGCCTGGATGACCTCGCGCTGGCCAACGAGCGGATCTGGTATTGGACGTACCTCTGCGATTGGCGCATCGCGCTGAACCACCCGCCGGCCGTCACCTTTCTGACGCATTTCTGGACGCTCTCGATCGAAGAGCAGTTCTACCTGGTGTGGCCGCTCATCGTCTGGCGGTGCTCCCGGCGCACGACACTGCTGATCGCGGGCGTGGTCGCCGTCGGAGCCCTGCTGCTTCGCATCGGACTCGTGACCGCGACCACCATCCCCGAGGCCGCGTACGCGCTGCTGCCGTGCCGGCTCGACGCCCTCGCCGTCGGCGCCATCATCGCGCTTGGATTGCGCGGGCCGGGCGGCGCGGCGGCGCTGCGACGTTGGGTGGTCCCCACGGCGCTTGCCGGGGTGGGTGTCGTCGCTGTCCTGGCCGTGGTTCGGCCGTCGGTGCGGTTCATCGATCCGGGCATGATGACGATCGGGTTCACCGCGCTCGACTGGGCGTTCGCGGGATTGGTGTTGACCGCGGCGACGGTCCGATCCCAACTCCTCGAGTGGAGTCCACTGCGCGCCGCGGGCCGCTACAGCTATGGCCTCTACGTCTATCATCCGATCGTGATGTGGTGGATCGTGCGCCACGTGCCGTCGTTAGAGCAGTCCGAGTGGCGTGCCGCGGTCGGCGGCGCGATCGGATCGCTGTTCCTCGCGATCACGAGCTATCACCTGTACGAGCAGCCCTTCCTCAAGCTCAAGGATCGCCTCGCGCCTCGGAATGGCCGGGCGCAGTTGTCGGGCGCCGTACGCGGGCCGTGAGCGCGAGAACCCGCCCGACTACCGGTATTTCAACCCGGTCCCGGTATTGAATACCACCACCCGGTCCGACGGGCGAACCCATCCGCTGGCCCGCAGACGTTCAAGCGCGACCCACGCGGCGCCCGTCTCCGGACACACATCGATGCCGGTCGCGGCTGCCAGCCGCCGTACGGTAGGCGCGATGTCGGCTTCGGCGACCGCGCAGGCGGTGCCCCCGGTTTCGCGGAGGGCGCGGAGACAGAGGAACCCACCGATCGGCGAGGGGACGCGTAACCCATAGGCCTGCGTCTGCGCATCGACCCAGGGCTCGGTGCGGTCGGCCCCCGACTCGAAGCCGCGGACCACGGGCGCGCAGCCGGCGGCCTGCACGGATACGAATCGCGGCAGCGGCGCGTTCGCATCGAGCCACCCGAGCGTGCGCATCTCGCCGAAGGCCTTCCACATTCCAACGAGGCCGGTCCCGCCACCGGTGGGATAGACGATCACATCCGGGAGCTGGCCGTCGAGCTGCTCGTACAGCTCATAGGCCATCGTCTTCTTGCCCTCGATACGATACGGCTCCCGGAGCGTTGACACGTCAACGGCGTCGGTCGGGCCGTGCTCGCGGAGCCACCGCCCGGCGTCCGCGATGGTGCCGGGCACCAGATGCACCGTTGCGCCATAGAGTCGGCACTCCTCGATGCACCCGCGCGGCGTATCCTCGGGCATCGCGACGGTGACCGAGAGCTGTGCGGCCGCGCCGTACGCGGCCAGTGCGCCGGCCGCGTTCCCGGCCGATGGCGCGACGACCGCGGTCGCGCCGAGTGCGCGAGCCGCGGACACCGCCGCCGACATGCCGCGGGCTTTGAACGATCCCGTTGGGTTTCGCGCTTCGTCCTTGATCCAGGTGCCGTCACCCGCATCGACCAACGGAGTCCATCCCTCGGCCAGCGTCACCTCGTCCGTGGCGATCGGCAGGACCTCTCGATACCGCCAGAGCGAGGCGACGCGCGATCCCAGTCGGGACACCGGCAGATCGCCGTGCCGGATCGCGTAATCGACCCGGAGCGGGAGCCCGCAGACCCGACACACGCCCTGGATCACCCGGTGGTCGTGGGCGGTCCCGCAGGCAAAGCACGATAGCCCGGTGAGCCGGGGGTTGAACGTCGGTAGCGAGTGGTCAGGCACGTGGACGGCGAGTCTAGCACGGGGCCTCGGTCGTCGCAACCGCTGGCCAGGCACCGCGTCTCGGCACGATGTCGGGGCACCAGAGGGTCGGCCACGCAGCGCACGTGCCCCTGCTTTCGACGTCATATATTTCGGTGATGCCGCCGCCCATTTATCTCGACCATGCCGCGACCACACCGGTCCGCACCGAAGTGCTGGCGGCCATGATGCCGTTTTTCGGTCCGCGGTTCGGCAATCCGTCAAGCGTCCATCGGTGGGGGCGCGAGGCGCGCGCGGCGCTCGACGAGGCCCGCGCACGAGTCGCGGCGTGTCTCGGTGCGCACCCGGACGAGATCTGTTTCACCTCCTGTGGAACCGAAGGTGACAACTTCGCGATTCTCGGCGCCTGGCGGACGGCGCGCCAGCGGGGTCGGCGCGCCGTCATCACGTCCGGGATCGAGCACAAGGCAGTACTGGGCGCCGTGCACCAGGCGGCGCTCGAAGGGGCCGACGAGCGGATACTCGCCGTCACCGCGGCTGGAACTATCGACCGTGCGTCATTCGACGATCTCGTACGCGACGATGCCGCGATCTGCTCCGTGATGTGGGTGAACAACGAGATCGGGTCGGTGCAAGACATCCCCGATCTGGCTCAGACCGCGCGCGCCCGCGGCGTGACGTTTCACACCGACGCCGTGCAAGCGCTCGGGAAGATCGCGATTGACGCGAGCCGACACCCATTCGACCTCCTCACGGTCTCCGGCCACAAGATCGGTGCCCCCAAAGGAATCGGCGCCTTGTACATCCGTCGGGGCACGCCGCTCGAGCCCCTGCTTCACGGGGGCACTCAGGACGCCGGGCGTCGCCCGGGGACCGAGAATGTGGCGTTCGCGGTCGGATTCGCCTGCGCGGCGGAACTGGCCATGTCGGAACGCGACGCCGAATGCGCGCGACTCGTGCGGCTGCGCGACGCGCTCGAGACGGCGCTGCTGGCGCGGATTCCGGATGCCGTCGTGCACGGGCGGAGCGGGCCGCGCGCGCCACATATTCTCAACCTCTCGGTCCCGGGCACGGACAGCGAGTCGATGCTCATGGCGCTCGATCTCGCGGGTGTGGCCGCCTCGGCGGGTTCGGCGTGCCAAAGCGGTAGCGTGACGCCGTCGCACGTCTTGGCGGCCATGGGGGTCGCGCCGGAGCTCGCGACGGCCGCCATTCGCATGAGCCTTGGCGCACTGACGACCGACGACGATGTGACACGGGTGGCGGAGCTGTTTCCCGCACTCGCGGAAAAAGCGCGGCGATTGACTGGGGCGCGCGCCTGACGCGGCCGCCGACGACGGGCCCGCGTGTGGTCGCCGCGATGTCGGGGGGCGTCGATTCGTCAGTGGCCGCAGCGCTTCTCGTCGAACGCGGGTTCGACGTCATTGGCGTGACGATGAAGCTCTTCTGTCACGGCGACAGTGTCCCGGATCGCCCGTGCTGTTCGCTCGAGTCGATCGATGACGCGCGTCGCGTCTGCGAGCGACTCGGCATTCCGCACTACGTGCTGAACCTGGAGCGTACATTCGCCCGCGATGTCGTGGACGACTTCGTCCAGGAGTACGCGCGCGGACGGACCCCGATTCCATGTGTGCGCTGCAATACCTTCACGAAGTTCCGGGACCTGGTCGGCAAAGCCGACGCGCTCGACGCGCCATGGATCGCGACAGGGCATTACGCGCGCACCGACGACGGCGTGATGCGGCGCGGGCGCGATCCGGGCAAGGACCAAAGTTACTTCCTCTGGGGCATCGACCGCGCCGTCGTCGCTCGGCTACTACTCCCGGTCGGCGACCTCACGAAGACGGAGACGCGCTCGCGAGCGCGCGCGCTCGGCTTGGACGTCGTGGCGGACAAGATCGAAAGCCAGGACATCTGCTTCGTACCTGATGGCGACCACGCCGCGGTGGTCGCGCGCCGACTCGGGGCCGATGCGCCCGCGCTGGCGTCGGGTCCTTTCGTCACCACCGCCGGCGACGTGGTGGGTGAGCACCAGGGATTCGTGCGCTACACCGTCGGGCAGCGGCGCGGATTGCCCGGCGGGTCTGCCCGGGCGTTGTACGTCGTGGCGATTCGGCCCGAGGATCGTGCCGTCGTCATCGGGCCGCGCGACGAGCTCTATGGACAGTCAGTCGTGGCTCGCGAGGTCAACTGGCTCGTTCCGTCGCCGCCGTCGATCGGTGCCCATGTCGAGGTGCAGGTCAGGCATCGCGCCGCCGCGGTACCCGCCACGATTTCGCGGTTAGTGATGGACGGCGGACCGGATGCCGGTCGTGGTGGCGAAATCGAATTGTCGCTGGACACGCCGGTCGCCGCGATCGCCCCCGGCCAATCCGTCGTGCTCTATGCCGGAGATCGCGTCCTCGGCGGCGGGGTGATCGAAGGGCAGTAGCGACCAGTCGGCCGTGGTGTGCGGCGTACCAACATGAGGCGAGGGCCGGTGGCGCGCGTGGCCACCGGCCCTCATTTCGACCCCTGCATCACTCACGACTGCCCCTAGTACTTCATTCCCCCGGCGTCCGCGAAGTCCCGCATCATCTTTTCCTGCTCTTCCGTGAGCTTGGCCGGGACGTTGATCGTGACATCGACGATCATGTCGCCGCGCCGGCCCTCTTTCTCGATCCCTTGGCCAGGCACGCGGAAGCGTTTGCCCGCGGCGGTACCGGCTGGAATCCGGATGGCGACCTTTTTTCCGGCTATCGTGCGGACGCTGATCCGGGATCCCAGCGTCGCCTGCGCGATGTTGAGCGGGACCGTCGCCAGCACGTCGAGTCCGTCGCGTCGGAAGAATCGGTCGGGCGCGACCTGGAAATTGATCACGATGTCACCGGCGGGTCCGCCGTCAGCGCCTTTGCCGCCCTGCCCTCGCAGTCGGACCTTGCTGCCCGTGTCGGCGCCCGGCGGGACGGTGATCAGCATCTTCTTGCGGCTTCGCACTTCGCCGACGCCGTTGCACGTCGGGCACCGCTGCGACGGCACGCGTCCCCGGCCCAGGCACACCGGACAGGTGCGAGTCACCGCGAACCCGCCCTGGCCGAGCGACACGACGCCGCGCCCATTGCATTCGGGACAGGTCTTGAAAGTCGCCCCCGGGGCCCCGCCGTTGCCGTGGCAGGTCGGGCACTGCTCCGTCACCTCGAGCTCGATCGGGACTTTGCCGCCCAGCGCGGCTGTCCGAAACGGCACATCCAACGTCGTTTCTACGGATTGTCCGCGCTCCGGGCCGGCCGCGCGACCGCCGGGCTGCGCGCCGTTTCCGAACATCGAGCTAAATAGGTCGCCGAGTCCGCCGAGCCCCCCGACGTCGAAATCCTCGAATCGGAACGAGTTCCCGCCGGCCGGATTGCCGCCCTGCATTCCAGGACCGGGCGCCGGTCCCGGCCGCCCACCGCGTCGGGCATTCGATCCGCCGGGATGGCCGGCGCCGAACGGTGATGCGCCACCAAATCCGCCATACGCGCCCAGCCGGCGCATCTCGTCGTACTGCTTTCGCTTCGCGGCGTCACCCAACACGGTATACGCNNTCCGAGATCTCTTTGAAGCGTTCGGCGGCCTTCGGATCACTGGCGTTCGCATCGGGGTGGTACCGCTTGGCGAGCTTGCGATACTGCTTCTTGACCTCGTCTTGCGCGGCCGTTGCCGACACGCCGAGGACCGCGTAGAAGTCCTTCGTATGTGCCATGGGGAGAATGTAACGCGGGCTATTCGCTCGTCGCCCAGCGCTACCCGTTCCACTGTTTCACGACCACTCGCGCGGGTCGCAGGAGCTGCCCGGCGAACATATAACCTGGCTGATACACTCGGGCCACGACGTGATCGTCCTCCGGGCTCAGCGCGGGCTCCGTCGATACGGCTTCATGCTGCGCGGGGTCGAACGCCTGGTCCACGGGGTCGATCACCTGAAGGCCCGCGGTCGTCAGCGCCTTGAGCAGCTTCCGCTCGACCAGCTCTGCGCCATGCACTACGGTGGCGGCATCGACCGTCGCGGCATCGAGATGCGCGAAGCGGGAGAGATCATCCAGCGGATCGATGAGCTGCCTCACCATCTCCGCCTGTCCCCGCGCCCCGGCCTCCTGACGCTCGCGCGCCGTCCGCTTGCGATAGTTGTCGTACTCGGCCGCCAACCGAAGGTACTTCTCGCGTTCCATGGCGAGTTCCGGTGAGGTTCCGACCGCGGTGCCGGCGGGCGCACCATCGGGATTGCTGGTCGGATCGATGACTGCGGGATCCCCGGCATCCGCGGTGGCGCCGCGCGCAAACGCGTCATCGGACTGGACGGCGCCTTCCTGCTGGTCAGCCCCGATCGGCTGGGGGTTGGCCCTTTTTTCCGTGTGCTTGTCTCGGCGATGCATTGAGTATCCGGCTAGACGGGTGACGCGGCTCGAAACGGGACTCGTGACCGGCCTCGTACCGCACCTGCGCCGGGTCCGGGTATGGGGCGCCAGGAGGCGAAATCTCCATCCCCGGTTGCTCGGGTGCAACGGCCGTGCCCCGATGTGCTGCCGCAACGGCAGACACGACTCCTAGGCGGAGACAGATTAGGCGACGACCGCCCGTCGAACCATGTCCAGCGCGAGCTGTGCGGCCCGCTGGCGGATCTCTCCCCGGTCACCGACCAACATACTACGGTGCGCGTGCACCGCGACCGATGGGGAGTGCGCCGGGCCCACGACCGCGATCCAAACTGTNNCCCACGGGCTTGTCCGGGGTACCCCCGCCGGGGCCAGCGACGCCCGTGACTCCGACGCCGATATCGGCGCCCGTGCGTGACCGCGCGCCGAGCGCCAACTCACGGGCCACGACCTCGCTGACGGCGCCCTGTGCCCGGATCTCGGCGGCGGGCACGCCGAGAAGCGACTCCTTCACGCTGTTGTCGTACGCGATCACCCCTCCCAGGAACACATCGCTGGCGCCCGGGACGGCGGTCAGGCGGGCCCCCAGCACCCCGCCAGTGCAACTCTCGCCGACTCCGATCTTGAGGCGCCGTGCGCGGCATGCGGCGAGTACGATTGCCGCCAGGTCGTCCGACCCTTCGCCGTAAACGTATCGTCCAATGCGCTCACGCAGCTGCGCGACGCCGTCGCCCAGGACACGGTCCGCGTCGGTGGCGGGAAACCCACGCGCGGTGAGTCGGAGATCGACACCGTCACTGCCCGGCAAATAGGCCAGGGGGAGGCCGGCCGGCCCAGTAGCGAGATCACCCAACTGGTCCGCCAGCGCTGATTCACCGATCCCGACGGTCCGGAGCGTGCGAGATCGCACCACGACGTCCGATCCGTTCCCGTCGGCGGCGACGCGCGAGCGGAGTCGCGGGAGGATTTGGTCTGCCAGCATGCCGCGCATCTCACGGGGGACGCCGGGAAGCATGGCCACCCATCTTCCCCTCTCGTCCTCGAGCCAGATACCGGGCGCGCTTCCGTGCTGATTGTCGAGGATCTCGGCCCCCTCCGGCACGAACGCCTGCTGGCGATTGGCGGCCGGCATCGGGCCCCACTGGGGTCGGGCCGCCCACCGCTGTTCCAACCCGGCGTAGATGCCGGCGTCGAATCGCATTGGTCGCCCGAACACCGCGGCGATAGCGGGCTTGGTCAAGTCGTCGCTGGTGGGACCCAGTCCGCCCGTCGTGATGACGGCACCGGTCCGTCCAATCGCTTCGCGCACCGCGGCGGCGNNTCGATTGTGAACCCCAACAGGAGTTCATCCCCGATTGTGATCAGCTCGATGCGCAAACAGCCCGCCGTAGCGGCGCAGGTACTGCGCCAGCGAGAAGAGCGTGAGAGAAACGGCACCGGCCATAGTCACCACGCCGACCACGCCGATGAAATCGGCAATCGGCCGCCACGCGGGTTTGTCTTGCCACCCGTACACCGCGGCTGCCCGTACCGCGGCGAACCAGAAGAACGCGGTGCCGATCCACGTCCATTGAAATCCTGTCTTGAGCTTCGCGGATCCGATGGCGGCGATCACGACGCCGCGCCAGGCCGCTGCCTGACGAAACACCGTCATGAACACCTCGCGTCCCAACACCGTGAGTACGACCCAGAGCGGGAGCCCGTACGTCCCCATCGGCGTGACGAACGGCGCGGGATCACGCCATGCCGCTGGCAGCGCCATGAACGCGGCGGCCGCGGACGTCCCGTTGGGCCCGGTGCCTTGCAGGATGTAGACGGGCAGCAACGTCGAGACGAGCAGCACCTTGTCCGCCAACGGGTCGAGCAGTCGCCCGAGGTTGGTGACGAGGTTGCGGTCGCGGGCGAGCTTGCCATCGACGTAGTCGGTCGCCGCCACGCCGACAAACAATGCGAACCCGAGCAACCGGAGGGGCCAGAAGGGCGCCAGCGCAAGCACGGCGACGCCCGGAGCCAGCGCGATCCGCACGACGGTGATCGCGTTGGGCAGGTTCACGGCGCGCCGGTGAGCATGTGCGGAATCTAGGCGTCGGGGCGGCGGTTCGCGATTCTCGGTGAGCGGATCGCGCCGATCGGATCGCGACGATTCGATCGCGANNACCCCGTCGCCGGTGACGGCGACGGCCTCGAAATACGGAACCCGCTCGACCCATTCGCCGGTCGGGATCTGGTCCACGAGGTTCTCGCCGGGATGGGCGGGGTCTGGCGTCACGCGGAACTTGGTCGAATCCTCGACCTCCCAGCCAGGATTCAGCGTGGCTTGGAGATCACCAATGGATGCCGCGTTGGGCAGGTCACGCTTGTTGTACTGCACGATGAACGGCATGTGGCGCAGATCGTAGCCGTATTCCGCCATGTTGTCGTACAGGTTCTGCATCGCTTCCTGATTGGCTTCCATCCGATCCAACTGCGAGTCGGCGACGAAGACGATCCCGTCGACGCCCTTCAGGATCAGCTTGCGGCTGGCGTTGTAGTACACCTGGCCGGGCACGGTGTAGAGATGGAACCGCGTCTTAAACCCCCGGATGGTACCCAGGTCCACGGGGAGGAAATCAAAGAACAGCGTGCGCTCGGTTTCCGTGGCGAGCGAGATGAGCTTGCCGCGCGTGTCCGGCTGCACCTTGCCGTAGATGTGCTCGAGGTTGGAGGTCTTTCCCCCCAATCCGGGCCCATAGTAGACAATTTTGCAGTTGATCTCACGCGACGCGTAGTTGATCATCGACACGACTGNNACCCTCGCTCCGCTCGGTCTACTGAAACAGTCGGTCGATCTCATCTTCGGCGCCGGCCAAGAGGTTGGGCGGTGCGGCTGCCCCGTCGGCGCTGCCACGCGAAAACACCTGCTGGAAGAGTTTTGTGAGGTCGTCGACCGCAAGCTTCATCTTGAGGCGGACGAGTCCCAGTGTCGTGCGGTTGTCGAAGAGGACGACGAGGATGACCCGGCGCGCAACATCGGCCAGGTACATTGATTCCTTCTCGCCTTGATGGAAGAGCGTGTTGAAGTCGCGTTCGCCGATGAGGCGCGCGAGTTGGTCGTTGGCGCTGAAATCGGCCGCCGTGAGGGTGGCAAACGCCGTGGCGTCGAACGTCGGTGCTTCCCCGACCGTCGTGACGAGTTGCCCGGTTCGGTCAACAAGGAGCGCGCAGCGCGCGTTGCTCTCGTACAGGAAACGCTGCAGCGACTGCGTTATGGCGCCGTAGTCATCTTCCGTGAAGGACCAGCTCGCTGCACTGACCGCCATGTGCCCTACCTAGTCGAGTGACGCCTCCACGTGCCGCAGCACCTGCCTGCCACGCCGCCGGAGAACGGACCGCGCTTCCCACCGGATGTAATCACGCAGGAGATGCGCCGTCGTCGCTGACGGTTGGCCGCTCAAATACCCAAGGGCCGCCAGACGTTGCAGGGGGTAGCGACTAAAAAGGTCGCGCCGGTGACGGTGTTGCTGCCGACTCCAGAC
>PMAE01000036.1:25625-27873 GCA_003152485.1 Gemmatimonadota bacterium
CGAGCCGACAGTGCCTGCGCGATAGTGACGCCGTCCGCGTACTCAAGGTCACCGCCAACGGGTATGCCCCTCGCAATACGCGACACGGTCAGCGGGTAGGCGGCGAGCTGGCGCTGGACGTAGAGCGCGGTGGCCTCGCCTTCCAAGCTCGGGTTGGTCGCGACGATCACTTCCCGCACGGTGCCGTCGGCCACCCGCGCCACGAGCTGGGGCACGGTCAGATCATCGGGACCGATCCCGTCGAGGGGGGAGAGCCGGCCGCCCAGCACGTGATACACGCCCCGGAACTCACCCGCGCGCTCGATCGCGCCGATGTCGGCAGCCTCCTCGACCGCACAGATGAGCGCCGTCTCGCGGCGCGCGTCACGACAGATCGCGCAGACCGGATCCTCGGTCAGGTTGAAACAGCGCTCGCAGGTCCGAACCCGGTCCGTCACCGTGACCAGCGCCGCGGCCAGGCGCCGCNNGTCATGGGCGTGGTCATGGGCGGCACGGGCGACCGTGGGCGCGGAGCGACCGGTGGCAGCGGCCGACGGGGCGACGAGACCGGAGTCAGAACGGGAGCTTGAACGGCAGCGGAATCCCGCCTGTCAGTTTGCCCATCTCGTCCTGCGCCAGCGCAGCGGCCTTCTTCTGCGCTTCCGAGACTGCCACCTGAATCAGATCTTCCAACATCTCGACGTCGCTGGCCGAGACGACGCTGGGGTCGATCTTCACGCGACGAACCTGGCCCTTCCCGTCCGCCTCGACCGTGACCATCCCGCCGCCGGCGTTGCCGGTCACCGTCTGTTGCTGCAGATGCTCCTGGATCTCCTGAAAGCGCCCCTGCATCTCCTGCGCTTGCTGCAAGATCTTCATGAAGTCCGCCATAGCGGAGAAATCTAACCGCGATAGCGGGTCGTCGNNGGTCCCCCTTACTCCATGATCTCGAGGTCCAGGGCATCGATGGCGGCGCCCAGGACGGGGTCGCGTTTCCGCAGCGACGCCACATGTTCGGCCTTGACCGCCTCGGCCGTGAGCCGCTTGGGGGGACTCGAGACTCCACCGTCACCGGGCAGCGCGACATGGAGCTGGGCGACCCCGGGCCACGCCGCCCGGATCGCGGTCAACACATCCGCGCGCGCCGTGTCGATCGCACGCGCGAGGAACTCGTTGCGCTCGGCGAGCCGCACCGTAATCGCTCCCGGCTCCGGCCCGACTTCCGGGGTCGACTGCTCGAGCGCGGTCGGCAGGATCGACGACTGACGGCCTGTGCGCACGCGCTCGATGACCGCGGGCCATTCCGCGGCGAGCGACCGCGCATCGAGCACGGGCACCACCGCCGTGGCCGCAACCGGGGGTGCCGACGGCCGTGACGCCAGCGTCACGGGGGCGGTCACCGCCGGTTCTCGGGCCGCGCGCAGGGGCACTGCCGCCTCGCGCGGCGGCCCGGCATCGCGCGATCCGGTGCCCGACGGACCACGCCCGCTCTCCAATGCGCGTGCGCCGTCGCGGCTCGACGGGGCAGGCGGCACCGCTGTCGAACCGGACGGGGCATCGAGTCCGCGCAATACCTCTTCGAGCGACACGGCGCGATCCAGCAACGCACAGCGCACGAGTAGCGTCTCCAAGAGGAGCTGCTGCTGTCCGCTTTTTCGGAAGCGCGGCTCCAACTCCGTGATCGAGTTGAGCATGCGGAGCAGGTCGCCCGCCGCCCACCCCTCGCGGTATGACATCACGACGGCGCGCGCACGCTCCGACAGGTCGTCGCCCTCCCCGCCGAGCACGACCGCGAGCTGCGACCGGAGGAGGTCGGCGAATCCCGCGAGAAAGGTGGCGAAATCGACTCCGGCATCGGCCAGCCTTGCGACCGTCGGAAAGACATCGACGGCCCGGCGCTCCGCGATGAGCGCGAGGACGTCGAGATATTCATCCTCCGGAACGAGGCCAAGCGCGTCACGGACACGCGCGGCCGTGACCGCCGCCACATCGCCCAGCGCGAGGACCTGGTCGGTCAAGCTCAGCGCGTCCCGCATCGAGCCGTCCGCCGCGCGCGCCAACATGGCCAGCGCCTCGTCGTCCACCGGGACCCCCTCCGCGGCCAGCACTTCGCGCAACCGGTCGCGGATGTCCGACAGCCCGATCCGCTTGAGATCGAAACGCTGGAGCCGGCTCAATACCGGCGCCGCCGCTTGCGCGATCTTCTGGGGATCCGTCGTCGCGAACACGAACACGACGCGTGGCGGGGGCTCCTCGAGGACTTTGAGGA
>PMAE01000036.1:27979-28153 GCA_003152485.1 Gemmatimonadota bacterium
CGGGCGAGCGTGGTCTTGCCCGTCCCGCGTGGGCCGCAGAACAGGTACCCGTGGGCCACACGCCCGCGGGCGATGGCGCCCTTGAGCGTCGCCGACACGTGCGTCTGGACGGCCACGGTCGCGAACGACTTGGGCCGGTACTTGCGGGCGAGGGCGAGCGGCATCAGGCGGTCG
>PMAE01000072.1:0-172 GCA_003152485.1 Gemmatimonadota bacterium
ATTCGGGTGGCCGAGAATCGCGCGTTGTTCGCCGACGCCATGCGACGGATCGGACTTGCCGTCCCGGTGGGTGGAATCGCCGAGTCGGTGGACGAAGCAGAGGCGCTACTCGACCTCGTGGGGTTCCCGGCGATCATCCGGCCGTCGTTCACGCTGGGCGGCTCGGGCGGCG
>PMAE01000072.1:197-27390 GCA_003152485.1 Gemmatimonadota bacterium
TCGATCCGATGGGCGTCCACACGGGTGACTCGATCACGGTCGCTCCGGCGATGACCCTGACGGATCGCGAGTACCAGCTGATGCGGGACGCCGCGCTCGCCGTGATCCGCGAGATCGGCGTGGATGCCGGCGGGTGCAACATCCAGTTCGCGATCAATCCGCGCGACGGGACGATGCTCGTCATCGAGATGAATCCCCGCGTGTCGCGCTCGTCAGCGCTGGCGTCCAAAGCGACCGGGTACCCGATCGCGCGGATCGGTACCAAGCTCGCCGTCGGCTATCGGCTGGACGAGCTCGCGAACGACATCACGTTGAAAACACCCGCGTCGTTCGAGCCCGTACTCGACTACGTCGTGGTCAAGGTGCCCCGCTTCGCGTTCGAGAAATTCGCCGGCGCGGATCCGCGGCTCACGACGCAGATGAAATCCGTGGGCGAATCGATGGCCATCGGTCGCACCTTCAAGGAGGCGTTCCAGAAGGGACTTCGGGCGCTCGAATCCGGGCGGATCGGTTGGGCGGTCGGGACGACACTGGCCGACGACCGGCTCGCGGACGACAGCGTGGCGGCGCTCCGCGGCGCGCTGCGTCAGCCGACGCCGGAACGCGTCTTTCAGATCAAACGGGCGATCACGGCCGGGATCTCACTCGCCGATCTGCACGAGATGACGTCGGTCGATCCGTGGTTCCTCGCCGAGATGCAGCAGCTCGTGGGGGCCGAAGTCTGGTACTCGGGGCTGTCGCCGGCCGAAGCGCATCAGGCCGCGACGCTTCGGACCATGAAGCGGATGGGCTTCTCCGATCGCCAGCTCGGCATCCTCCGGGGGGAATCAGAGATCATCGTGCGCGCGCGGCGATGGGCGGCCGACGTGCGGCCCGCGTACAAGATGGTGGATACGTGCGCCGGCGAGTTTCCCTCCGCGACGCCCTATCTGTACGGCAGTTACGACGAGGAGAGCGAAGCGCCGCGCACGGGACGCCGCTCGATCGTCATCCTGGGGAGCGGGCCGAACCGCATTGGCCAAGGGGTGGAGTTCGACTATTGCTGTGTGCGGGCCGCGTTGGCGTTACGGGATCAGGGATTCGAAACGATCATGATCAACTCAAATCCCGAGACCGTCTCGACCGACTTCGACGTGTCGGACAAGCTGTATTTCGAGCCGCTCACGTTGGAAGACGTGCTCGAGATCGTGGATCGGGAGCAGCCGGAGGGCGTCATCGTCCAGCTCGGCGGTCAAACGCCGCTGAAACTGACCCGGGGGCTGGCGGCGGCCGGAGTCCGTATCCTTGGCACGCCACCGGACGCGATTGATACCGCCGAGGACCGGCGTCGCTTCGCGTTGATCGCCGACCAGCTGGGTCTCCACCAGCCCGAGAGTGGGACGGCGACCAGCGCGGATGAGGCGGCGGCGATCGCGATCCGCGTCGGCTACCCGGCGTTGCTGCGCCCGTCGTACGTGTTGGGTGGCCGTGCGATGCAGGTGGTCTACGACGAGCCGTCGCTCCGGGAATATTTCGCGCGTGCCGTGCGGGCGTCCGAAGAGCGGCCGGTGCTCATCGACCGCTTCCTGGAGGATGCGTTCGAGGCGGACGTCGACGCGGTCGCGGACGGGCATCAGGTCGTCATCGGCGGGGTGATGCAGCACATCGAGGACGCGGGGATCCATTCAGGCGACTCCGCGTGTGTGCTGCCCCCGTACCTGATTGGGGAGCGCGACCTCGCGGTGATGCGGGACCAGACGGTGGCGTTGGCCAAGGCCCTTGGCGTGGTGGGCCTGATCAACGTGCAATTCGCGGTCAAAGGCGGCGTCGTGTACGTCCTGGAAGTCAATCCGCGGGCCAGTCGGACGATCCCCTTCGTGTCCAAGGCCATCGGCGTGTCGCTCGCGGCGGTGGCGGCGCGCGTGATGGCCGGCGAGACGCTGGCCGCGATCGGCTTTACCGAGGAGGTCATTCCTCCGTACGTCGCGGTGAAGGAAGCCGTCTTCCCATTCAGCAAGTTCCGCGAGTTCGATCCCATCCTGGGGCCGGAGATGCGGTCCACGGGCGAGGTCATGGGGATCTCGGATTCCTTCGGCAGCGCGTTCGCCAAGGCACAATTGGCGGCCGACAACGGGCTCCCGACATCGGGGGCGATCTTCATCACGGTGAACGACAGCGACAAGGCCACGGTGGTGCCGATCGCGCGCCGGTTCCACGAGATGGGTTTCCGGCTGTTCGCGACCGAGGGCACGGCCCGATACCTTCGCGGCCGGGGGATTCCGGCCGAGCGCGTGTTCAAAGTTCACGATGGGCGCCCCCATGCGATCGACTTGATCGTCAATCGTGACGTGCAGCTCCTGATCAACACGCCATTGGGCAAACACGCCCATCTCGACGACTACTCGCTCCGCCAGGCGGCGATCGCTCATAGAGTGCCTTATACCACGACGCTTTCGGCAGCCAGCGCCGCGTGCGACGCGATCCTCTCGTTGCGGTCCCGTCCCCCGGCCGTCAAGTCGCTCCAGGAGTGGCAGGCGCTGGCCCGCGGTGGGTCGGAGCGGCCGGCCCCGCGACCGCCAGTGACGCGGGCCACCCCGGACGGCCCCATGGCCGCCGCGGTGTCGCCATGACGGGTGCTCGGAGCGCCGCCAGCGGGCTTTCTCCCTCGGCCACGGTCCACGAATCGGCCTACGTGGATGAGGGTGCCACGGTGGGTCCGGACACCCGAATCTGGCATTTTTGCCACGTCATGCCGGGGGCCGTGATCGGGGCCCGATGCAACCTCGGGCAGAACGTCGTCGTCATGGGCGGGACACGCCTCGGCGAGAACGTCAAGGTCCAGAACAACGTTTCAATCTACGAAGGGGTGGAGATCGAAGACGATGTGTTCTGCGGTCCATCCATGGTATTCACTAATGTCGTCAATCCTCGCAGCCATGTGTCTCGGAAGCATGAGTACCGGCGGACACTGGTCCGGCGGGGCGCGACGATTGGCGCCAACGCCACCGTCGTGTGTGGCGTTACGCTCGGCGAATACGCATTCGTGGGGGCGGGCGCCGTGGTGACGCACGACGTGTTGTCCCATGCGCTGGTGGTGGGCGTGCCCGCTCGGCGGATCGGGTGGGTCTGCTCCTGCGGCGTCCGACTACCGGACGGCGGGGAAGGGACCTGCGAGGCGTGTGGCACGACGTACGCGCGCGCTGGCGACGGGATCGTCCGGACCGGGGGGCGGAGTTGACCGCGCCGGCCAACTTCCGGGTCGCGATGGTGGGCTGCGGGCGCATCAGCCGCAACCACTGGGAAGCGCTCGCGCGGGTTGACGGATTGTCGATCAGCGCCGTCTGCGACATCGATCCGGAGCGCGCCCGCGCGGCGGGTGAAGAGCTCCATGTGCCGTGGTACAAGTCATATGAGGAGATGCTGAGCCAAGCGCCGTGCGAGATCGTGACGATCGCGACCCCGTCGGGCCTGCATCCACAGCACGGGATCCTGGCGGCCCGCGCCGGCAAGCACGTCGTGGTCGAGAAGCCGATGGCGATCACGCTGTCCGCGGCCGACGAGCTCCTGCACGCATGCGACGCGGCCGGGGTGTACCTGTTCGTCGTCAAGCAAAACCGTCTCAACCGCACGATCCAGCTCGTCAAGCGGGCGCTCGACAAGGGGCGGTTTGGCCGCATCTACATGGCCAACTGCACCGTGCGTTGGGCGCGGCCGCAGGAGTATTACGACCAGGCCCCGTGGCGCGGGACGTGGGAGTTCGACGGTGGGGCATTCATGAACCAGGCCTCGCACTATGTCGATCTGATCCAGTGGCTGGTGGGTCCCGTCGAGAGCGTCATGGCGCAGACCGCGACGCTCGCTCGGCGGATCGAAACGGAGGATTCCGGCATCGCGATCCTGAAATTCCGGTCGGGGGCGCTCGGGTGCATCGAAGTCACGATGCTCACCTACCCCCGGAACCTGGAAGGCTCGATCACGATCCTGGGCGAGACCGGCACCGTGAAAGTCGGCGGGACGGCCGTCAACCGGATCGAGACTTGGTCGTTCGCCAGCTATGATGACGACGACAAACTCGTGGAATCGGTGAACACGAATCCGACCTCCGTGTACGGCTATGGCCACGAAGCCTACTATCGCAACGTGTTGGCGGTGTTGCGCGGTGAAGCGAAAGCCGACACAGACGGCCGCGCGGGACGGAAATCGCTCGAGTTAATCCTCGGGATATACGAATCGGCGAAGGCGGGGCGCGAGATCCCGCTGCCGCTGCGGTCCAAGATCTGACCTCCACGAGCGGAATTCTTTCAGTGCCGATCCCTCTCCTCGACCTCCGAGCGCAGCACGCCGCCATCAAAGATGACGTCGTCAGTGCGCTCATGCGCGTGGTGGATGCGCAGTCGTTCATCCTCGGTGAGCCCGTCTCGCGACTCGAGGCGGCGATCGCCAGCATGTCGCACGTCAAGCACGCGATCGGGTGTGCGAACGGGACCGACGCCATCCTCCTCGCGCTTCGCGCCCTGGACGTTGGGCGCGGGGACGAAGTGATCACCACGCCGTTCACCTTTTTCGCGACGGCCGGGGCCATCTACAACGTCGGCGCGAAGCCCGTGTTCGTGGACATCGATCCGGTGACGTTCAACATCGATCCGACGCAGATCGCGGCGGCGATCACCCCCAAGACTCGGGCGGTGATTCCGGTGGATCTGTTCGGGCAGATGGCGGCCCTGGAGCAGGTCGCCCTCAGCGCGCCCGGCATTCCGATGATCGAGGATGCCGCGCAGTCGATCGGCGCGCGGCGGTCCATCGACGGTGAATGGCGGATGGCGGGTGAGTCGGCGACCATCGGGACGTTCAGCTTCTTCCCGTCGAAGAATCTCGGGGGCTACGGCGACGGTGGGATGATGGTCACGCAGGACGACGCACTTGCCCGGCGACTGCTCCGGCTGCGCACGCACGGCGGCGTGAAGACCTATTTCCACGAAGAAGTGGGATTCAACTCCCGGCTCGACGCGTTGCAGGCCGCGGTCCTGGAGGCGAAGCTGCCCCACCTCGCGTCCTGGAGTGCCCAGCGGCGGGCGCACGCCGCCTACTACACGGCCGCGCTGAGTGATCTCGCGCCCGACGTCGGCCCGCCCGCCGTGGGCCCGGAAAGCGAGTCGATCTACAACCAATACACCGTTCGCGTCGCACGGCGCGACGCGTTGCAGAACCACCTGAAGCATCTCGGGATCGGAACCGCGGTCTACTACCCGCTGCCGCTGCACCTGCAACCATGCTTCGCGTATCTGGGCTACAAGCGGGGGCAGTTCCCGGAATCGGAACGGGCGGCGGACGAAGTCTTGTCCCTCCCCGTGTATCCGGAGTTGGGCCGGGCGCAGCAAGACGAAGTCATCAGCGCGTTACGGGCGTTCTACGGCCGGTGACAGTCTCGCCCGCGAGGGCGATCGCGACACACTACAGGGAGTAGCATGACTGAGCAGCACGCAACGGATCATCAACGGCACTTGCTCGCGCGCATCCGCGACCACACCGCGGTCGTGGGCGTGGTCGGGCTGGGTTATGTGGGATTGCCGCTCGCGGTGGAATTCGGGAAAGCCGGATTTAAAGTGATCGGGTACGACGTCAGCACGCGTGTCATCGACGCGTTGATGTCCGGTCGGTCGCACATCCAAGACGTGCCGTCGGCCGATGTCGCGGCGTTGGTCAAGAGCGGTGCGTTGGTGGCGACCGCGGACCCGGCACGGCTGGCAGAAGTCGATGCCGTCTCGATCGCGGTGCCGACCCCGCTCGTGAAGACCCGTGACCCGGACATGAGCTACGTGGACAAGGCGACCGACACCTTGGCCGCGCACTGCCGGCCGGGTACGCTCGTCGTCCTCGAGAGCACGACCTATCCCGGCACGACGCGCGAGCTGGTCCAGCCCAAATTCGAGCGGCTCGGGCTGACGGTCGGTCGAGACATCTTCCTGGCATTCAGTCCCGAGCGGGTCGATCCCGGCAACAAGAAGTACAACACGAAGAACACGCCGAAGGTCGTGGGGGGCATCACGCCCGCGTGCCTCGCCGTGGCGAGTGCGCTCTATGGCGAGTGCATCGACTCGGTCGTCTCGGTGTCGTCGCCTGAGGCCGCGGAGCTCGTCAAACTGCTCGAGAACACCTTCCGCTCGGTGAACATCGGCCTGGTCAACGAGATGGCGATCGTGTGCGACCGATTGGGAGTCAACGTCTGGGAGGTCATCGACGCGGCGGCGACGAAGCCGTTCGGGTTCATGCGCTTCACGCCGGGCCCGGGCATCGGGGGCCACTGCATCCCACTCGATCCGCACTATCTCGCGTGGAAGATGCGGACGCTCAACTATCGGACCCGATTCATCGATGTGGCGAGCGAGATCAACAGCCAGATGCCGGATTTCGTGGTCGAGAAAGTCGCGCACGCGCTCAACGACGTCTGCAAATCCGTGAAGGGCAGTCACGTGCTCGTGGTGGGAGTGGCGTACAAGAAAGACATCGATGACATTCGTGAGAGCCCGGCGCTGGACGTGATCCGGCTGCTCGAGGGACGGGGCGCGGAAGTCACCTACCACGACCCCTTCATCGCGTCCTTCAACGAGGATGGGCATCGCCGGACGGGCGTGGCGCTTACGGCGGATGCGCTGGCCAAGAGCGACACGACCGTGATCATCACGGATCACAGCAAGATCGACTACCAGCTCATCGTGGATCACGCGTCGGTGGTCGTCGATACCCGAAACGCGACGGCGCGCGTCGTCCGTCCCAAGGCGCGCATCGTGTCGCTGTCAGCATCGGGTGCCTAGCTGGCGGCGGACGGCCGTCGCCAGTCGCGGATCCGGCCGGGGAGAGCCCAGTCCCGCAACGCGGGGCGTGTGGGTAGCGCTCTCCGTCGCTATTGCCGGATCGGCGATCATGGTCGGTCCCGCGGCGGCACGGGCGCAGTTCGGGCTCGTCACACTGCCCTTGAATGATCCCGCGTACGTGCAACTCGCGGCGCTCGAACGCGCCGGGTGCGCGCCGGCACGCGTCTCCGTCGTCCGTCCCTACGAGGTCCGGCTGATCCGGGCGGCACTGATCGCCGCACGAACGCAGCGGGGGTGCGCGGGGGTGATCCTCGACGCGCTCGCGGCGCGGTTCGCGCCGACCCGCGCGGACGCCGGCAAGGGCGTGCGCGTCGGCGGCGCGGCGACCGTGCAGGCGACGGCGCTTCACAATGGGACGTTCCTCCCGCTGTGGGAGAACATCCGACCCGCCGCTGAGGGCGATCCGGCCGCCGTCGGGCTGTTGCACGGCCGGGTGACGTGGGGCGACAGCGACCGCGTGGCCATCGTGGGCGATGGCTACGCAGAGTCCAACGTGCGCAATGATCCGACGGTGCGCGCGCGGCCCTTCCGCACCGGGTCCGGCAATACCTCCGGCGTCGTCGATTTCTCCGAGGCGTACGCGACTGCGCGGGCGGGCGTCTTCTCGTTCACATTGGGGCGGGGCGATGAGGCGTGGTTGGGCTCCGGTACGGAATCGATGGTCCTCTCCGCCAACGGACCGCCCATCGACCGCGTCGCCGCGGAGTTCCACACCGCCCATTTCGAAGGTCGGGCAATCTTTGGAGCGCTCGATGACGTCGTGATGGATTCCGCCCAGGACAGTCTCAGCAGCACGATCGGCCCCCAGCGCTACTACCGGTATATCGCGGGGCACGAGCTGACGTGGCGGCCATCGAATATCGCCGAGGTCACGATCGGAGAGACCGCATTGCTCTCCCGTGGGGTACAGACGGTGGACCTGAATTTCGTGAATCCGTTCCTGCCCTATGTGATCACCCAGCACGACACGGGGCAAGCGGGGAGCCAAGTGCTCGACAACCTGATGGCGTTCGCCGCCATTCGGCTCCGCGCGGGGCGCGTCACGGGAGCGGCGGAGCTGCTGATCGACGACATCCAGATCGATGCGGCGTCGAGGCTCAAGACGCCCGACCAGCTGGGCTACGATCTGACGCTGTCGATGCCGGTGCCGGTGCCCATGCCCTCGACGCTCAGCCTGGAGTATGAGCGCATGGACAGCTATACGTATCAGCGCCAGTACTACACCGCCGTGTATGAAAACTACGACCAGCCGTTGGGATCTCAGTTGGGGCCTGATGCCGATTACGGGCACGTGGAGGCGGATGCCTTCCCGCGATCCTGGCTCCGTGTCGCGGCGGGACTTGGATTCTGGCGTCGCGGGCTGCAGCGGATCTACGAGCGACCTGCGCAAATGGCGACCGGCCATGCGGACGCGCCGTTCCCGACTAGCGCCCCTGGCCAGCCGGTGCAGGAGGCCGCGCTCGGTGACGCGTCAGTACAGTACCTCAACGCCATTCTGCCGATCACGGCAAGCGTGCAGGTGGCCCGCATACGGGACGCCAACAATCTGCCCGTTCCCACCACCAACTATGCTCAGCTGCAACTCACGGCGACCTATGCACTGCACTATCCGTAAGCTGGTGCCGCTCACGCGGACCTGGGCGGTGCTGGTGGTCCTGGCGGTCGCGGTGTGGAGCGCGGGTCAGGCGCACGCCCAGACTCCGACCACGACGCCCGCGACGGCGGCCCCGCCGCCGACGGACACGCTCGCGCGGCCGACGGGCACGCTGCGATCGGGCGATCTCCTCAAGATCCGTGTCTATCGGGACTCGGAGTTGAGCGGGGAGTATCTGATCAATGCCCAGGGAGATGTGCAGATCCCGGGCGTCGGTGTCATTCGGGCGGCCGGGCTGGACCCGACGCAAATCAGCGAGCGGTTGGTCGAAGCGTTCCGCGCGCGCGGTTTCCGCACGCCGGAGATCGCCGTGCAGCCGCTGATTCGGGTGTCGGTCTTGGGCGAAGTACGAACGCCAGGTCTGTATCCAGTGGAGCCGGGCGTGAGCATCATACAATTGCTGACGTTGGCCGGCGGACCGAGCGACCGGGCGAATCTGAAGCGTGCGCAGGTGATTCGGGAGGACCGAGTCTTCGTCGTTGACTTGCAGAGCGCCCTCGCGGGGAGTGCCGCTGGGCGCGTGACCCTGTACTCGAACGACGTGGTCTATCTTCCGCCGCGCCACACGGTGTTTTCGCGCGACAACATCACGTTGGCGGCCACTTTGGCGGCGCTGGCGCTGTCGGTGGTGACGCTCATTCAGGTGACCCACCACTAGTGGCCGACATCCTCGTGTCTCCGTCCTCAGCGCCGCTCCTTCCGGAGGAAGGCGGGATCCTCGCCAGCGAGCAATCGCTACGCGACATCGCCGCGGCGGTCGCCCGTCGGCAATGGGTCGTCGGCCTGGTCTTTTTGATCACGGTCGCGATCGGTACGTGGCGTACGATGACGGAACAGCGGGTCTATGGCTCGTCGGTGACGGTCCGCGTCGAACGGGGCGACAATCCGATCGCCAACGCGCCGTCGTCCGGCCAGCAGTACGATTTCCGGGTGGACCCGCTGGTATCCGAGCAGCAGGTCATCAAGAGTCAAACGGTGGCCGAGCGCACGGCGCAGGCTGCGGGCCTCCAGCTCAACGTGGTGCGACCCGCGCGCATCCTGTTGAGCACGATCTTGGGTGACCGGCTACCGGTCCTGCGGCGCGAGGTACTGCCCGGCGACTTCACGCTGCGGTTCGATGCGACCCAGTACCGGTTGGTCATGGGGGGCCGGCAATACGGCCCGGTCAAGTACGGCGACACATTGGACATCGGCGCCATCGCGCTGTCGGTGCCGAGCCGGCCGGCGATCCGGGGGGACGAAGCGGTGCTGTCGATCGCGTCGCTGGGCGGCGTCGCCCGCGACCTTCGCGGCAACATCTCGACGCGCGTGCTTCCGCAAACCGACATTATCGAGGTCACGGTCATGGGGCCGGACCCGGTCCGGGTGGCCCAATCCGCGAACATCGTGGCGAGCGTTTACGCCGAATACGCGCGCGAAGGCGCGCAAACGCGAGCGCAGAAGCGGAGCCAATTCATCGCGTTGAGCCTCGATGAGCAGGCGGCGTCGCTCAAGCGGAGCCAGGATTCGCTGCGCGACTTCCAGGAGCGCAATCGGACGTCCGATGTCACGGATGAGCAGACGGAGTTGTTCAAGCGGATCTACAAACTCCAGGGCGACCGCGCCGAACTGATGCTGGAGCAGCAGGTCTACCTCGCCTTGGTGGGGCGGCTCGCTGAGGCCGACACGACCGATGAAGAGCTGCGCAAGCTGGTGGCGACCGACGCCGTCGAACACAACAAGAGTGTGGCCGATCTCTACGCGAGCTGGTTCGACCTCTCGCGGACACGGGAGCGCTTGAGCCTCTCGCGGGATGACCGCAACATCGACGTGCAGGCGCTCGACAGCTCGATCGCGGCGACGAAGCGCAACCTGCAATTTGCCAGCAAGCTCTATCTCCAGGGACTCGCGACGCGGATCGCGTCGATCGACAGCAGCGTGGTGGATCTGCGCCAGGAGAGCGGCCAGTACCCGCCCATGGTGGCGGAACAGGCCCGGCTGACGGCGAACGTGAAGACCCGTGAGACCGGATACGACAATCTGTTGGGGCAATACCAACTGGCCCAGATCAGCCAGGGTGGGGAGACCGGCGGCGTGCGCATCATCGACCCGGCGACCGAGCCGCTGACGCCACTCTCCCCGCAACGGAAGCGCGCGGTCGCGTTGGCGGCGATCATCGGATTACTCCTGGGGGTTGTCGCCGCGGTGATCACCGACCGGTTCGATGATGCCGTGCAGACCCCGGATGAAGTGCGCGATCGGCTTCAGCTACCGATCCTCGGCTCCATCCCTCGCGTGACGGAAGCACTCTTCGCGCGGTCGCCGAGCGCCCGGTTCCGACTCATCTCGCACGTCGAGCCCCAGTCGTTGGTGGCCGAAGCGTTTCGGTCGTTGCGGACGAACCTCGCGTTCGCGCGCGCCCACCAAGACCTTCGGACCATCGTACTGACCAGCCCGGGACCGGGCGACGGAAAGTCCACAGTGGCGAGCAACCTGGCGACCACCTTCGCTCAGCAGGGGCAGCGGACGCTGCTGATCGATGCGGACCTCCGACGCGCGGTCGTCAACGAAACGTTCGAGCTGCCGCGGAACCCGGGGCTGTCCGACGTGCTGATCGGGCGCAGCCGCCTGATGGACGTCGTCCGCGCAGTTGATGTCCCCAATCTGTCGGTCCTGGTCAGTGGCCAGTTCCCCCCGAACCCGTCGGAGCTCCTCGGCTCGCCGGCCATGCGCGACATTATTGAGCAGGCGAAGGCCGAGTTCGACATGATCGTGATCGATTCGCCCCCCGTCTTGGCGGTCACGGACGCATCGGTTCTGTCGTCCCTAGTAGACGGGACCGTCGTCGTCGTCCGGGTGGGGAAGACGGCGAGGGACGCGGTCCGGCGCGGCGTTGCCCAGCTCCGGGTCGTGAACGGGCGGGTTCTGGGTGCGGTATTGAACGACGTCGATTTCCGAAGTGGCGTCTACTACGGCGGGTACGGTTACTACTATCACAAGTTCTACGGCGAGGACCCCAATGGGACGGCCGGCGGGTCGAGATGGCGGCGATGGGGCCGAGCGCTCACCGGCAGTTTGCCGGGTCGGGCGCGCTAGACTAACTTCATGCCCTACTTAGGGTTCTGATCATTTCGAGGGCACTGTGAATATATCAGTTATCGGCACGGGCTACGTCGGCCTGGTGGTCGGCGCCTGTCTGGCCGAGACCGGAAATACGGTCGTTTGCGCGGACGTGGACCGAGTCAAGATCGAGGGCCTCAAGCGCAACCATCTCCCGATCTACGAGCCGGGGCTGTCCCCGCTTGTCGAACGGAACCAACAGCATGCGCGACTTCAGTTTACCGACGATGTGGCGGCGGCGATCGCATCAGCGAACGTGATCTTCATTGCCGTCGGGACGCCGCCCGACGAGGACGGATCGGCGGATCTGCGTCACGTGCTTGGAGTGGCCGAGCAGATTGGCCGGCATATGTCACGAGAGCTGGTCGTCGTCACCAAGTCCACCGTGCCGGTCGGCACGGCGGCCAAGGTGGCGGCCGCGGTTGGCCGGCACGCGCGGCACCCCTTCCACCTGTGCAGCAACCCCGAGTTCCTCAAAGAGGGTGCCGCGGTGGACGATTTCCTCAAGCCCGAACGCGTAGTCCTCGGAGTGGAGTCAGGCTACGCGCGCGCCGTGATGGGAGAGCTGTATGCGCCGTTCGTGCGCACGGGCAAGCCGATCATCTTCATGGACATTCCGTCGGCTGAGATGACGAAGTACGCCGCCAACGCCATGCTGGCCACGCGCATCTCGTTCATGAACGAGATCGCGTCGCTGTGCGAGCGGGTCGGCGCCAACGTCGACCACGTACGGAAGGGGATTGGCAGTGACCCGCGGATCGGTGCGTCCTTCCTGTTTCCCGGCCCCGGTTACGGCGGATCCTGTTTTCCCAAGGACGTAAAGGCACTCATCCGGACGGCCGAAGAATGTGGCGCTCCGCTGGAAGTGCTTGTCGCGGTCGAAGACGTCAACGACCGGCAGAAGCACCGGCTGTTCGCGAAGTTGAAGGCCGCGTTGGAGGGCGAAGTGCGGGGTCTGCAGATCGCGATCTGGGGTCTCGCGTTCAAGCCGCAAACCGACGATATGCGGGAGTCGCCAGCGTTGGTATTGATCGAGGAGTTGCTCGCGGCGGGCGCACGGGTGCGCGCGCACGACCCGGTGGCCGGTCATGAAGCCGAGCGCCGGCTGGGTCAACGGGTGGCGTTCGCGGAGTCGAACTACGACGCGCTCGTCGGATCCGATGCCCTCGTCATCGTCACCGATTGGAACGAGTACCGGCACCCGGATTTCGAGCGCATCAAGCAGACCTTGCGCCGCCCGATCCTGATCGACGGCCGCAATTTGTATGATCCGCAGAAAATGGTCGAGCTCGGGTTCCGCTACGACTCCGTCGGGCGCCCGGTGAACCGCACGGTCGTGCGGCCCGCCGCCACCCTGGTCGCCTGAGAGGCGGGGACACCACCTCGTGCGAGTCCTCATCACGGGCGCCGCCGGATTTCTCGGGTCCCACCTGGCTGACCGCTTCCTCCTCGACCATCACGCGGTGGTCGGCCTGGACAATTTTGTTACCGGGCACCCAGACAACATCGCCCATCTCGTGGGCCGCGACAGCTTCGAGTTCATCCGCCACAACATCTCGACCTATACGTTCGTCGCGGGACCGCTCGACGGCGTGCTGCATTTCGCGTCGCCGGCGAGTCCGGTGGACTATCTCGAGCATCCCATCCCGACGCTCAAGGTCGGCGCGCTCGGGACCCACAACGCGCTCGGATTGGCGAAGGCGAAGGGCGCCCGATTCTTTCTCGCATCGACGTCTGAAGTCTACGGCGATCCGCTGGTTCATCCGCAGACCGAGAGCTACTGGGGCAACGTCAATCCAATCGGTCCGCGGGGCGTGTACGATGAGGCGAAGCGGTACGCGGAAGCGATGACGATGGCCTACCATCGGTATCACGGCATGGATACGCGCATCGTGCGCATCTTCAACACGTATGGGCCTCGTATGCGCCCCCGAGACGGACGCGTGGTGTCGAACTTCATCGTCCAGGCGCTCTGCGGCGAGCCGTTGACCGTCTATGGCGATGGGAGCCAGACGCGAAGCTTCTGCTACGTGGACGACGAAATCGACGGGATCTATCGACTGTTCATGGGTGGCGACAGCCAGCCCGTGAACATCGGCAACCCGGATGAGTACACCGTGCGACAACTCGCCGAGATCGTGGTTGCCGCGACCGGCTCGACGTCGCCGATCGAGTACAAGCCGCTGCCCGTCGATGATCCAAAGGTGCGGCGGCCGGACATCACCCGCGCGCGATCGTTGCTGGGGTGGGAGCCGAAAGTGGACGTACGGGAGGGAGTCGCTCGCACGGTCGAATATTTTCGATCATTGCTGGATTCCGAGCGCATGCGGCCACGAGACGAGCCGGCGCCGCGTCCAGCGCCGCGAAGCGCTACGTGACGGCCGCCGCCGAGCGATCGCCTCGAGAACTCATTGACCTGACGCCCGATGCCGCCGATCGGGCGCGGGAGCGGTTCGCGGTCCGCGACTACCACGGTGCCGTGCTGTTG
Source organism: Gemmatimonadota bacterium (assembly GCA_003152485.1). Classification (GTDB taxonomy): domain Bacteria; phylum Gemmatimonadota; class Gemmatimonadetes; order Gemmatimonadales; family Gemmatimonadaceae; genus Palsa-1248. The sequence goes on from PMAE01000072.1 coordinate 14,290, forward strand.
CTCGAGGAGGCCGTTGCCGGGGGGTGCGGGTACGCCGACGCATACAACCTCTTGGGACTGTCGTTGGCGCTCGTCGACCGTCCGTTGGACGCGCTGGCCGCGTTTGATCGGGCCGTCGCGCAGAATCCGCGCTATGTCGAAGCGCATCTCAACCGCGCCGTGCTGCTCAACGGCCTGGGTCGTACCCAGGAGGCGGAAGCGTCGTTCCTGCTCGCCGAGGAGTTTGGGCGACCGGATGCAACGGGCTTTCCGGCGGTCGTGGGCAACCGGCTGGCGAACGCGCACGCCGCGCTGGGCGACGAGTACCGGAGCGCCGGGGCATGGGACGACGCCGTGGCACAGTACCGGCGCGCGCTGGACCTGCGCCCGGGCTATGCCGACATCCGAATGTCGCTGGCCCGGACCCTCCTCGACGCCCAGCGATACCCGGCGGCGGCGGACGAGCTCGATCATGTGCTCGCGGGGCGTCCCGATCTGTTGGAAGCGCTGCTGTTGCGGGGGCTCGCCGCCTACTTCGTGGACGACCTAACTCGCGCCGGCTCGGTCTGGGATCGGGCCGCGGGATTGCATCCAACGGACAGTCGAGTCGAGATTTACCGGTCCATGTTGGCGCGGCGCGATGCGGCGACGCCAGGCGCGGCCCCGAAGACTGCGCCGTGAACGTCTGGGCAGCTGCCCGGGTACGACATGGTGACCTCTCAGGACGGACCGGCTCGTGACTCGTAGCGTTTCGATTGGGGCCGCGGTGGCGGCGGCGTTGGTCGTCGCCGCCTGCGGCGCGCAATTCGACATCAAGAAGTTTCAGGGCTCGACCGACGCGCTGTATGCGGCGTCGATGCACGCCTTCCAGCGTCACCATTGGGAAGATGCGGCGGCCGGGTTCGAGAAGCTGACGCTCGATCTGCCGGCCCACGACACGCTCGTCGCGCGCGCGTACTACTATCTCGGCGAATCCCACCGGCAAAAGCACGAGCCGCTGCTGGCGGCGCAGAGCTTCTCGCGGTTGGCGGAAGCGTTCCCGGACGATTCGCTGGCTGCGCCCGCGCTCTTCGCGGCCGGTCAGGCGTACGAGCAGATGTGGCATCGGCCGGATCTCGACGCCGAGTATGGGCAGTCGGCGTTGTCGGAGTATCAGACGCTGCTGGCGCTCTACCCCTCATCGCCGCTCAAGGACCGGTCGGACCAACGGGTGGCGCACCTGCAGGAGTGGTTCGCGGAGAAGGATTACGACAACGGGCTCCACTATTTTCACCGCAAAGCGTACGACTCCGCGATCATCTACTTCAAAGACGTGGTGAAGAATTTTCCCAACGTCCCGGCGACCCGACTCGCGTACTTACGTTTGGTGGAATCCTACCTCGCGATCCGATATAAGGACGACGCGGCCGACGTGTGCAATACGCTGCGGGTGACATACCCGCAGGACATCGCGGTCCGTGCCAAGTGCGGGGTCGCGACGGCCAGCGTTCAGCCGCCGTCGTGATCCGGCCGCCCGCGGCGTCCAGCCAGATGCCTCCCTGGACGTGCGGCTCATGTCGGGGCCGCGCCGCGGCGGGTGCGCTGGCCACGCGCGCAGTCCGGTCGGGCCGACGGGACGAGCACTGACGAGCAGGGGTTCCAGTGCGCATTGGGATATTTGGCGGCACCTTCGACCCGCCGCATGTCGGCCATCTCATCGCCGCAGCGGACGCCGCAGACGCGCTGGCGCTCGACCGAGTCCTGTTCATTCCCGCCGCGGCGCAGCCGCTCAAGGTGGGGGCGGTGGCGGCTACGCCGGCCCAGCGGTTGGCCATGACGCGGCTGGTGGTCGGGGCCGATCAGCGGCTCGTGGTCGACGCCATCGAGATCGAGCGAGCCGGGTTATCTTATACCGTTGAGACGGTATCGGAATTGAAGCGCCGCTCGCCTGGTCATGAATGGTTCGTGCTGGTCGGGGCGGACGTGGTGCAGTCGTTCGCGCGGTGGCGGGATCCGCTCGGTATCCTGCAGATGGCCGGCCTCGTGATCCTGCGGCGTGGCGACATCGATCTCGAGACACTGGCCGGGTGGATGCCGCGCGACGCGCAGGGGCACCGGCCTGCCTACGAGGTCCTCGCCTCGCGCCGGGTGGATGTGACATCGACCGAGGTGCGCGCGCGGGTTGGCGCTGGCCGGTCAATTCGAGGGTTCGTGCCGGAGGCCGTGCAGGAGTATATCGCGCGCGGCGGGTTATACCGGGGTGGGAACGGCTTCGAGGAACGGGATGCTCAATTCGCTGATCAATAGAGTTTTCGGCACGCGCCACGAGCGGGATCGGCAGCGCATCCAGCCGCTCGTGGACGTCATCCGCGAGCATGCCACGCGGCTCGAGCAGCTGTCGGACGAGGAGATCACGGGGCAGACCGCAAAGTTCCGGGCGACGATCGCCCAACGCACGGGAGCCCTCGAAGCCAAGGTGGCCGAGCTCAAAGCGGCGAAGCGGGCGGCCGCGGACCTCACGGAGCGCGACCGGTTCGACGTCGAGCTCCAGGGCCACGATGGGCGTGCCGGTGTCGAAGGGGAGCTTCGCGACGCGACGGATACGGTACTCGACGAGCTGTTGGCGGAGGCCTACGCCACCGTGCGAGAGGCGTGTCGGAGACTCACCGGGACGACGGTGACGGTGACCGGGCACGATATGGAATGGAACATGGTGCCCTACGATGTGCAGCTCATCGGCGGGATCCAGTTGCACCGCGGCCGGATCGCCGAGATGGCGACGGGCGAAGGGAAGACACTGGTCGCGACGCTGCCGCTGTACTTGAACGCGCTGCCGGGCAAGGGCGCGCATCTCGTCACCGTGAACTCGTATCTGGCGCGCCGCGACTCGCAATGGATGGGGCACGTCTTCCGGCATCTGGGGCTGACCGTCGGATGTCTCGATGACACCGACCCGGGCACGCCCGACCGGCGGGCCGCGTACGCTTGCGACATCACCTACGGCACGAACAACGAATTCGGCTTCGACTACTTGCGCGACAACATGGTGGTGACGCTGGACCAGCGGGTACAGCGCGGTCACGCGTTCGCGATCGTGGACGAAGTCGATTCCGTGCTCATCGACGAAGCGCGGACGCCGTTGATCATTTCGGGGCCCGTGGGCAACGAGAGCGATGGGCAGTACGCCGAGCACAACGCGGTGGTGTCGCGGCTGGTGCGCCGACAGACCGAGTTCGTGAACCAGCTGGTGGGAGACGGCGAGCGCGCCCTGGCAGAGGGGCGCACGGCGGACGCCGCCCTGGCGCTCTACAAGGCGCAGCTGGGCGGTCCCAAGAACAAGCGACTGCTCAAGGTGATGCAGGAGACGGGCGCCAAGGGCCTCGTCCAGAAGATGGAGCTCGACCACATCGCGGACCGCAAGCAGCAGGCGGCGCGGCAGAACCTGCGCGACATCGAGGAAGACCTGCTGTACGTCCTCGATGAGAAGGGGCACACGGTGCATCTGACCGATCAGGGCGTGGATTTCATGTCGCCCGCGGATCATGACGCCTTCGTTCTCCCCGACATCTCTGGCGCGGTCCACCGAAACGATCACGACGAGACGCTGACGCCGGCCGAAAAACTGGCGGCGCGCCGCGTGATCGAGGGCGACTACGCGCAGAAGAGCGAGAAGCTCAACATCGTCCACCAGCTGCTGCGCGCGCACGCGCTGTACGAGCGCGAAGTGAACTACGTCGTACTGGATGGACAAGTGTTGATCGTCGACGAGTTCACGGGCCGCACCATGCCGGGCCGCCGGTGGTCCGAGGGGCTGCACCAGGCGGTCGAAGCCAAAGAAGGCGTTCAGGTCAAAGGTGAGACGCAGACGCTGGCCACGATCACGATCCAGAACTACTTCCGGATGTACGACAAGCTGGCCGGCATGACGGGAACGGCGGAGACGGAGGAGACCGAGTTCTTCCAGATCTACAAGCTCGAAGTGGCGGTCGTCCCCACGAATCAGCCGGTGATTCGCGATGACCGGCACGACCTCGTCTACAAGACGCGGCGCGAGAAGTACAACGCGATCCTCGAAGAGACGCAGCGGCTCCACGGGCTCGGGTATCCGGTGTTGATCGGAACCGTCAACGTGGACGTGTCGGAGACGCTGAGCCGCATGTTCAAGCGGGCGGGCATGACGCCCAACGTGCTCAACGCCAAGTATCACCAGCGGGAGGCCGAGATCGTCGCGGCCGCGGGGCAGCCGGGCACGGTGACGATCGCCACGAACATGGCGGGACGGGGCACGGACATCAAATTGGGCGCGGGCGTCACCGAGTCCAAGCCGTCGATCGTCAAAGACGAGGAGAACCAGGACGTCGAGGTCGTCGAGTGCGGCGGGCTGCACATCCTGGGTTCGGAGCGGCACGAATCGCGGCGCATCGACCGGCAGCTGCGCGGCCGCGCGGGCCGGCAGGGCGATCCTGGCGCGTCGCAGTTCTTCCTGTCGCTCGAAGATGATCTCATGCGGTTGTTCGGCTCCGAGCGGATCGCCAAGCTCATGGACCGCCTAGGCGCGCAGGACGGCGAGGTGCTGACGCATCCGCTCATCACCCGTTCGATCGAGACCGCGCAGAAACGCGTCGAGCTGCAGAACTTCCAGCAGCGCAAGCGGCTGCTGGAATACGACGACGTCATGAATCAGCAGCGCGAAGTCGTCTACTCGCTGCGATCGTTCGCCCTCGACGGCGGGGAAGAGGTCAAGGGCGAGGCCGCGAAGATGGTCGAGAAGGCAGTCGTACGCCGGATCGACACCGCCATGGCGGACGTGGACAGCGTGGGCGACTTCGACTTCCGGATCCTGGGGCAGGAACTCCTGCAGCGCTACCTGCTGATGGTGCCGGCGTTCGAGGAGGGCGGCGAGCCTCCGGCGAGCGCCGCCGAAGCCGTCGAGACGGGGCTCACCGCGGTGCGTGCGGCGTTTGCCGCGAAGTTCGAGAGCCTCAACGCAACGGTAGTCGGCGCGGACGGGCAACCCGTGGACGTCGCCGGGACGGTGCTATCGCACGTCATGCTCGGCGTCCTGGACGAGAAGTGGAAGGACCACCTCTACGATCTCGACCAGCTGCGGAACAGTATCAACTATCGCGCGTGGGGCCAGAAGGATCCGCTGGTCGAGTACAAAGGGGAGGCCTACACGATGTTTGTAGACCTCATGCACGACATCTACACGACGTTCACCGAGCGTTTCTTGAGGGCGCAGCTCGTGTATGGCGGCCCCGGTACGTCTGGCCCGGGCGGTGGGCCGCCGCCGGGTGGCCCATCGCGTGGCGACGGTGGTGGCCCGTCAGGTGGGGCCCCAGGCGGCACCTGGTCGCGTGGCGACGGCGGCCCGACGAACGGCAGTGGCTCGGGGGGCATGCGTCCGGCGAAGCGGTACAACGCGCTAGGCGTCCTCGAGGACGTACCTGCGGGCGATGTGCCATCCGTCGTGGCCGCCGAGTCAGCCGGCGGCGGGCGGTCAGCGGAGCCAGCGACCCGGAAGCCGGCCGCGCAGCCGGAGCCGACCCTCGTCGGCGCCGGTGGCCGGCCCCGTCCACTCGGCACGATCGGCACCGCGGCGGCGCCGGCCGCGCAGGCCGCCACGGATTGGTCCACGGTCGGACGGAATGATCCGTGTCCCTGTGGATCGGGAAAGAAGTTTAAGAAGTGCCATGGGGCCGGCGGCCTATAGCCACTCGCCGTCGTTTGATTGGCAGGGCGGTGGCGTGGTACGGCGCACCGGTCCGCCGCGGGGCACATTGAGGCGTTGGCGCGTTGGCGCGTCGTCGCGTACGCGCCGTGATCCACTCCCGTCGGCCACCGCCTGGTACCTCACTGTGCCTCAAGCTCATAGCGGCCCCCGGGGTCGGCCGCGCCGCCGCGTGTCGGCGCCGTCGTCCCTCTCTAGCGACCAGCGCGTCGGCGCGTTAGCTATTCGAGAGTTGCCGCTCTGTGAGCGGCCCCGGGAGCGGATGTGGCATCTGGGTGCGGGGCAGCTCAGTACCGCCGAGTTGCTGGCGATCCTGCTCGGTAGTGGCGGGGTCGGTCATTCGGCGATCGCGCTGGGATATGAGATCGTCCGGCGTGGTCGCGGATCACTGCGGGGATTGGCGGCGCGGCCGATCGCGGAGCTGACGGCCATTCCGGGAGTCGGTCCGGCGCGGGCGGCGGTGGTGCATGCGGCGCTGGAGCTGGCCAAACGGTGCGCCGATGAGCGGGCGTCGCCGCGGCGGCCGATGCGGAGCCCGCTCGATGTGGTGGCGATGCTCGCGCCGCGGTTGGCCGATCTGTCAGTGGAGGAACTGCACGTGCTTGTGCTCGACTCGCAGCATCGGATGGTGCGCGACGTGGCGGTCACTCGTGGCCTTCTCAACTCGTCGCCCGTGCACGCGCGCGAGGTATTCCGCGAGGCGATCGCCGAGTCGGCGGCGGCGATCGTGCTCGTGCACAACCATCCCAGCGGTGATCCGACGCCGTCGCGCGACGACGTGCGGGTGACGGCGGAGATGGTGGCCGCGGGGCGCGTCGTGGACATCCCGGTGTTCGATCACGTGATCATCGGCCGTGGGTGTCACGTGAGTCTTGCCGAACAGCGGCTGCTGTAGATGAGGTCACCGGCCCGGACCCTCCGACGATGAGCGCGGTCGCGTTACAAGAGGTCATCCCAAACTGGGCGATCCAGGGCGAGCGGGTCGCGGAGCGGCTCGACGACGAGCTACTCGCGCGCGCGTATCGATTCAGCGAGCGCGCCCACCATGGGCAGAAGCGGCTCTCGGGGGAGAACTACGTCTCGCATTGCGTCGAAGTGGCGAAGATCCTCGCGGATCTTCAACTGGATTCGATCACCGTGGCCAGCGGGTTGATCCACGACGTTGTCGAAGACACCTCCGTCTCGGTCGCCGACGTCGAGCGGGAGTTCGGGCCCGAGATCGCCGCGATCGTTGACGGACTGACCAAGATCGGGTCGCTGCCGGCGCATTCGACACAGGAACGGCAGGTCGAGAACTATCGCAAGCTGCTGCTCTCGATCGCGAAGGATGCGCGGGTCATTCTGATCAAGCTTGCCGATCGGCTGCACAACATGCGGACGCTCGAGTACCTGCGCCCGGAGAAACAGCGGCGGATCGCGCAGGAGACGCGCGACCTCTACGCCCCGCTGGCCCACCGCTTCGGTATGGCGAAGATGCGGTGGGAGCTGGAGGATCTCGCGTTCAAGCACCTCGAGCCCGAGGATTATCGCGCCCTCGCCAAGCTGGTGGCGCAGAAGCGGGGGGAGCGGGAACAGCTCATCGGCCAGCTCACAGAGCCGCTGCTCCGCGAGCTCCGGGTGGCCGGGATCGCGGACGTCGAGGTGTCGGGCCGGCCGAAGCACCTCTGGTCGATCCACAAGAAGATGATCAAGCGGGCCACGCCGTACGAGGAGATCTACGATCTGCTCGCGATCCGAGTGCTGGTGCACACCGTGCCCGATTGTTATCACGCGCTGGGTGTGATCCACGACGGGTGGACGCCGCTCCAGGAACGGATCAAGGACTACATCGCCCAGCCCAAGTCCAACGGCTACCAGTCGCTACATACGACGATCTTCGGTCCGGGGCGACAGCTGTTCGAGATCCAGATCCGGACGCGCGACATGCACCGCACCGCCGAGTTCGGGATTGCGGCGCATTGGCTGTACAAGGACGGCGCGAAGAACGCGGACGACCTGGAACGACACCTCTCGTGGTTTCGCCAGGTGCTCCAGCTCCAACTCGATGCCAAGTCTCCAGACGAGTTTCTGGAGTTCCTCAAGCTCGACCTGTATCAGGACGAGATCTTCGTGTTTACGCCGACCGGCGACGTCATCCAGCTCCCCAAGGGCGCCACGCCAATCGATTTCGCCTTCGCGGTGCACACGGAGGTTGGGCTTCACTGTCAGGGCGCGCGCGTCAACGCGCGGATCGCGCCATTGTCGCGTGCGCTCAAGAACTCGGAGACGGTCGAGATCATGACCGCGCCCACGGCTCGGCCAAGCCGGGACTGGCTCGCGCACGTGCGCACCGGACGCGCCCGACACAAGATCCGGCAGTGGCTCAAGCACGAAGAACACGCCACCTCCACGAAGATCGGCCGCGAGATCCTGGATCGGGACGTCAAGCGACGACGGCTGTCGAGGCCGGATGACGCTGACCTCGCGCGCGCGGCCGGTGAGCTCGGACTGACCGACGCGACCCACCTGCTGGCGTCGATCGGTCAGGGGGACGTCCACATCCTGCAGGTGCTGAAGATCCTGCACCCCGACATCGATCAGGGCGACCCAGCGAAGCCAACGGCCGTCGAGCGGCTGGTCGATCGATTGCGCCGCTCATCGAAGGGCGTGCGCATCCAGGGTGCGGACGGCCTCATGGTGCGGTACGCCCAGTGTTGTCAGCCCGTGCCGGGCGATCCGGTGGTCGGATACGTGACCCGCGGACGGGGCGTCAGCATCCACCGCGGCGACTGCCCCAACCTCCTGTTTCTGGCCCATGAGCCGGAGCGCCGACTCGAGATCGACTGGCAGGAGATGGAAGGGGAGCGCTTCATCGTACGGCTCACGGTCGAGGCTCACGACCGCCGCGGACTCTACGCCGACCTCGCGGCGGCGGTCAGCTCCACGGGCACCGACATCAAGAGCATGGAACTGCAAACCGTGGACGGCCGCGTCACAGGCTCGGCCCTGGTAGAGGTGGAGAACCTCGCCCATCTCGAGAAGATCATGAAGGCTGCACGCAAGGTGAAGGGCGTGTCGGAAGTCGCGCGCCGGGAGCGGGTGACCACCGAGGAGTGAGCGCGGCGGGCCGCTGCCGATGGTCGCCCGTGGGCCGTTGGAGTTGGTCGGTCGGTGCTCCCGCCGCGACGCGACGTGCATTCGGGGTTTGGCCGGTATATTTCCGGGGTGCCGACATCCGCTAAGGCGGCCTTCGACCTTCAGGCCCCGTTCGAGCCGGCCGGCGATCAGCCGCGGGCGATTGCCGAGCTCGTGCGTGGGATCGAGCACGGCGACCGGTTCCAGACGCTGCTCGGGGTCACCGGATCCGGAAAGACGATGACCGTCGCCAACGTGATCCAGGCGGTCGGGCGTCCCACCCTCGTCCTCTCCCACAACAAGACGCTGGCGGCGCAGCTCTACGGGGAGTTCAAGAGCTTTTTCCCGCGCAACGCCGTCGAGTATTTCATCTCGTACTACGACTACTACCAGCCGGAAGCGTACGTGCCCACGACCGACACGTACATCGAGAAAGACGCGTCGATCAACGAAGACATCGACCGGCTCCGGCTCCGCGCGACGTCGAGTCTCATGGAGCGCGACGATGTCGTGATCGTCTCTACGGTGTCGGCGATCTACGGCTTGGGCGACCCCGTGAGCTATCGGGAGACGATGGTCACGCTCGAACACGGCCAGCGGATCGCGCGCGACGACATCCTGCGGGCGCTGGTGCGGATCCAGTACTCGCGCAACGACGTGGCGTTCGAGCGCGGGACGTTTCGGGTGCGCGGCGACACGGTCGAGATTCTCCCGGCGTACGAGGAGCAAGGGGTGCGGGTCGAGATGTGGGGAGACGAGATCGAACGGATCTCGAAGATCAACACCCTCACCGGCGAGACGATCACCACCCTCGACCGAACGGCTATCTACCCAGCGAAGCACTTCATCACCACTCGGCCGACACTCGAGCGCGCCGTCGTGTTGATTCGCGCCGAGCTGACGGAGCGACTCGGCGAGCTACGGCGGGAGAACAGGCTGTTGGAGGCCCAGCGGCTGGAATCGCGCACCAACTTCGACATCGAGATGATGCTCGAGATTGGGACGTGCGCCGGGATCGAGAACTACTCGCGGCATCTCTCGGGCCGCGCGGCGGGCGAGCGTCCAGCGTGCCTGTTCGACTACTTCCCCGACGACTTCCTCGTCGTCATCGACGAATCGCACGTGACGTTGCCGCAGATCCGGGGGATGTACAACGGCGATCGTGCGCGGAAGCTCACGCTCGTGGAATACGGATTCCGGCTGCCGAGCGCCTTGGACAATCGTCCGCTCGTCTTCGACGAGTTTCTGGCGTTGACCCCGCGGGCGATCGACGTCTCCGCGACCCCTGGCGATCTGGAGCTGGAGCTCTCCCAAGGCGCGGTCGTGGAGCAGATCATTCGGCCCACCGGACTGGTGGACCCGGAGATCGAAGTCCGGCCCGTCCGGGGCCAGGTGGACGATCTGCTGCACGAGATCCGCGTACGGGAGCGCCTTGGCGAGCGGGTGTTAGTGACGACGTTGACCAAGCGGATGGCCGAAGACCTCACCGACTACCTGCAGCAGGTCGGAGTGCGCGTGCGGTACATGCACTCCGACATCGACGCGATCGAGCGCATGGAGATCCTGCGCGGGCTGCGGTTGGGCGAGTTCGACGTGCTGGTGGGCATCAACCTATTGCGCGAAGGGCTCGACCTGCCCGAGGTGTCGCTGGTCGCGATCCTGGATGCCGATCAGGAAGGATTCCTGCGCAGCGATCGCTCGTTGATACAGACCGTTGGGCGTGCCGCGCGGCATATCGCGGGGCGCGCGATCTTTTATGCGGACCGGATGACGGGGTCGATGCAGCGCGCGATCGAGGAGACCGCTCGCCGGCGGACGATGCAGACCGCGTACAACGTCGAGCATGGCATCACGCCACGGAGCGTCGTGAAGAGCGCCGAGCAAGTGCGCTTCATCACGCGTGTCGCCGACGCGCGAACCGATCACGAGGCGGAGCGTGCGGCGCGCCGATCGCCGGCTGAGGTGGCGGCCGCGGGCGACCGGGCGGCGGTCATCGCCCGGCTCGAGCACGAGATGCAGGAGGCGGCTGCGGCGTTGGACTTCGAGACCGCGGCGCGCCTCCGGGATGCGCTCTTCGAGATTCGGGCGACCTCCAGCGGATCCGGTGGCTCGGGCGGCGGTGTGAGCGGTGGCGGCGGGGGCAGCGCTGGCGGCGGCGCGCGGCGTCGCGCGGCGTCGGGCGCCCACCGAAGCTAGACCGCGATGGCGTCCGGTCCCCGACCCGGGTGGTCTTTGGGTTCGAGCCACGTGGGGCCGCATGTCGTGCCCGTGCGTGCCGCGCGGGGCCATCTGCTGGTCACCGTCGCCGAATTGATCGCGTGGGGTGAAGGCGTGGGGCGGGCCGTCCGTCCGCCGATGATCATCGCGATCTCCGGACCGCTGGGCGCGGGCAAGACCACGTTGATCCAGGCCATCTGCCGCGGCTACGGAGTGGTCGAGCCGGTGACCAGCCCGACGTTTGCCTTGGTGCATGAGTATTCGGCGCCCCGATCGCGGGTGTTTCACATGGACCTCTATCGATTGGCGGGGCCCGCGGACCTCACGCTCATCGGGTGGGATGAGATCGTGGCGGCACACGCGCTCATCGTGGTCGAGTGGCCGGAGCGGGCAGGTGATCGCCTGCCGGCGGGCCACGTGCCGATCGACCTCGAGTACGTCGAGGGGGACGACACCCGCCGCGTGCTCCTGGCGGGATGACGATATCGCGCGCCGGTGGGCCGTCGGCGGCCGGGTCGGCACCGGCCACGCGCCCGGCGCATACCCTGGTCATCGAGGCATCGACCTATCGTGCGAGCCTGGCGGTGTTAACCGAGGGCTCCGTGGTCGCCGAACTCGACGTCGCGACGGGGGGCGGGCGGGCCGACCACGATCATCTCATGCCTGGCGTGGCCGCGGTGATGGAGCGGGCGGGCATTGGAGTCGCGGCGCTCGACCGCGTCGTGTGCGGATCGGGGCCAGGGAGCTTCACGAGTCTCCGGATCGCGGCGGCGCTGGGCAAGGGACTGGTGACGCCGGGCGGACCGCGGCTGGCGGCGGTGTCGTCGCTGCTGTTGATCGTCGCAGGGGCGGCGGATCGCTTGGCCGACGGCTCCTATATCGCCTCGCTCGATGCGCTTCGGGGGGAACGCCACGCCGTGCTGGTGACGGTGGACCGCGGCGCGGGGGCCAGCGACACGACGCCGCGATCGGCCCGGATGGTGGTCCATGACGGCGCGAGGCGGCTCCCCGTGGACGCGGTGACCGAGTGGGCGCGGGCGGCCGGTGCGACCACGATTGGTCCCGGCTGCAGCGTTGACGCATGGCCGGCGGCTCGCGGTGTGCTCCGTGTGTGGGACGCCGTGCGCGACGTGGATGTGGAGACGTGGGAGCCGGACTATGGTCGGTTGGCGGAGGCGGAAGTGCGTCGCGCCGCCATGTTCCCATCGGGGCCGCCAGGGTAACGCGGGTGATGGCAGGCGCAGCATCCGCAGCAGGGCCCGGGTTCACGCTCCGGCCGGCGACGGCGGCCGATCTCGACGCGGTGCTCATTATCGAGCGGGTGTCGTTCTCGGATCCTCCGTGGTCACGCCGGTCGTTCGCGTCGCTGCTGGATGATCCCCGGGTGCGATTTACCGTCGCGTGTGCGCCGGAGGTCGCCGGGTACGTCGTGACCTGGCGAGTGGCGGACGAGGGGGAAGTGGCGAACCTCGCGGTGGCGCCTGACCGGCGGCGTCAGGGGATCGGTCAGATGCTCTTGGACGCCGCGATGGTCGAGGCGGTGGCGGCCGGCGCGCGGTCATTGTACTTGGAGGTTCGGGAATCGAACCGGGCGGCGCGTGCGCTGTACGGGGGTCGTGGATTTCGGGCAATGGGGCGCCGGCCGTCGTACTATCGCAACCCGGTAGAGGACGCGCTACTGCTGCGGTACCAGGTGGCTCCGGCCCCGACGCCGGCTCCGACGCCCGCCGTCCGATGATACGGCTGCGTTCGAACAGCCCGCCGGCGTCCGGCGCCGCGTATAGATTTTGAGATCGTTACTGCATGGCCCATGGGCCGGGAGGGGACGTGAGTCGGAGTCTGAACAAAGCATCGCTCATCGGCAATGTCGGGCAGGATCCGGAGATCCGGACGACGAACAACGGCAGTCGCGTGGCGACGTTCTCGTTGGCGACGAGCCGGACGTGGAATGGGCCGTCGGGTGACAAGCAGGAGAAGACGGAGTGGCACAAATGCGTGGTGTGGAACACGCAGCGCGGGAGTGGGCTGGCGGACGTCGTCGAGAAGTACGTGCACAAAGGCGAGAAGCTGTACGTCGAGGG
>PMAE01000032.1 GCA_003152485.1 Gemmatimonadota bacterium
AGGAGCCCAGAGAACCGGCTTGCCGCGGTACGCCACTCGGAGCGCTGGGAACTCGGACCGGAGTCGACGGCTAGACACGGTCTTGAGCCGGTGGATGAGGTCCGACGGCCGGACCTTGGGCGGCATGTCGAGCCGCGCGTGGACGGGGTCCGTCTCTCCCGAGCCCTCAACGAGTGCGCAATCCCAAGCGACGCAAAGCTGCGCGAGGATGGCCGAGCCCCTGTCGAGCCTCGGGCCGGTAAAGACTTTGCGGCTGCTGGGTAACAAGAACCAAGTGCGCGAAAAGTCGAAAGCGAGCGTTTCCGCTCGACCGAAAGCCTTGCGTGTAGTCCACGAGCCAACCATACTGCCGTCGTGGTTCGCGTCTACCGCTATCGGCTCTACCCAACGCGTGCGCAAGACGCGGCGATGCGAGAGACGCTCGATCGGTTGCGTGAACTGTACAACGCTGCGCTTGAGCATCGAGCCCGAAGCGTACAGGCGACAACGCGTCCGCGTGTCGGCCTACGGGCCGATGCGTGAGCTTGCCGCGGTTCGCGAAGTGCGGCCCGAGTNNCAAAGCGGGCGAGACTCCCGGCTTCCCTCGATTCAAGGGCAAGGGCAGGTATCGGACGTTCACGTTCAAGGACGCCGCCCACCGCAACGGCGTGCGACTTGTCGCCGGCGGCGAGCGCGTCGAGCTCACGGGCATCGGTCGCGTCAAGGTCAAGCGGCACCGGCCCCTCGTCGGCACGGTCAAGCAAGCGTCCGTCTCGCTTGGCGGAGACGGTCATGGGTACGTCGCGTTCACCTGCGGCGGCGTGCCCGTCGAATCTCTCGCGCCCACGGGCCGCAGTGTCGGTATCGACGTGGGCATCACGACGTTGGCTGCGCTCAGCGACGCCACGTCGGTCGATAACCAGAGACCGTACCCACGGGCGCAAGCTGCGCTCGCCGTGTCGCAGCGCCGAGTCTCGAGGCGTAAGCGTCGTGGATCGCGGCGTCGCAAGGCCGTCGCACTTCTCGCGAAGCAGCACGATCGCGTGCGTCGGGTCCGACTCGACTTCCATCACAAGACCGCGATCGACCTCGTGCGCCGGTTTGATCGCATCCGCCTGGAGGACCTCAACGTCAAAGGCCTGGCGCAGATGCGCCTCGCCAAGCAAGTGCACGACGCCGCGTGGGCGCAATAAAGGACGATACTCACCGCCAAGGCCGAACGCGCCGGACGGGAAGGGGTCGCCGTGGACCCACGAGGTACATCTCAGTATTGCAGCGGGTGCGGCGTCGAGGGTCGCAAGAGTCTCGCCGTCCGCGTCCACGAGTGCTCGGCATGCGGCCTTCGCATCGATCGAGACCTCAACGCTGCCAAGAATATTCAAGCCCGGGGACACCGGGTTCGGGGAGGATTGAATGGTCGATCCGAAGATCCGAGAAGCCCCTACTTCGCCGTCTGCGGCACGTAGGGGAGTTGCCACGAGGCCATCGCCCACCCGCGCCGGTTCGCTGTTCGCCATCGGGGGCGCGGGCGCGATCGCGGCGCTGGCCTACGGCACCGAGACCGTCCCACGAGTGGACCGGATCGTGGGCCCAGGCAACGCCTATGTGGCCGCCGCCAAAGTGCAGGTCGCGTCCGTCGTGGGCATCGACGCGCCCGCCGGACCGAGTGAGCTCCTGATCGTGGTGGACAGCGACGCCGACAGCGCTGCCGTGGCGCGCGAGGTGCTCGCGCAGGCGGAGCACGATCCGGATGCTGCGGTGGTCGTCATCGCCACCGACCCGATGACCGCGAGCGCGATCGGCCGCGCGGTGCAGTGCATGGTTCCGTTCGAACAGCGCGCGCCGATCATTGCGGCCTCGCTCGCAGCGCGAGGCGCATTGCTTGTGGCCTCGTCGATCGCCGACGCCATTCGCTTCGTGAATGACTGGGCTCCCGAACACCTGCTGCTCGCGGTGGCGGATCCGGCCGCGGTGCTTGGCCAGGTGCGCAACGCGGGCACCGTCTGCCTGGGCCTCACCAGCTCAGTCGTCTTCGGCGACTATCTCACGGGCGCCAATCACGTGCTCCCCACCGGCGGATCGGCGCGACGCTACTCCGGACTGTCCACCTACGATTTCGTTCGATGGACCACCTACCAGCGCGTTACCGAAACGGCCGCGCGGTCGCTCGCCGGGGACGTCGCCACTCTCGCGCTGGCGGAGGGGCTGAGCGCCCATGCGGCGGCCGCACGACAGTGGAGCGCGCGATGACCGGCCCGTTGCGCACACGCCCCGCGTACGGCGACGTCGGTCGATACCTCGTTGACCAGTCGCCAGTCGCCGTCGATCTGCGGGATAACACCAACCTGTGGGGCGTGCCCCCGGCCGCGGCGCGCGCGATCGCAAGCGCGGCGACCGCGGTGAGTCGATACCCGCGGATCTATGCCGCGGAGCTCAAGAATGCGCTCGCCGAGTACGTCGGCGTCTCGGCCGAGATGATCGTCACCGGCTGTGGATCAGACGACGTGCTCGACGCGGCGCTGCGCGCGATCGCCGACCCGGGCGAGCGAATGGCCCACCTCGATCCGACCTTTCCGACGGCGATCACGTTCGCACGGATGAACGGCCTCGTGCCGATCGGCGTGCCGTTCACCGCCGACTGGGACGCGGACGTCGATGCGTTGCTAGCGACCGGCGCGCGGGTGATCTACTTGTGCTCGCCGAACAACCCGACCGGCACGATCATCGCGCGGGCGTCCCTCGCTCGCATCGTGGAGCACGCGGCGGGGGTCGTAGTCGTGGACGAGGCGTACGCCGAATACGCGCCGTCGAGCGCGATCGATCTCGCGCGATCGAGCAACCGACTGCTTGTGCTCCGTACGATGTCGAAAGCGTTTGGACTCGCGGGGCTTCGCGTGGGTTATGCGATCGGCGCGCCCGACCTCGTAGCCGAGGTCGAGAAATCGAGGGGACCGTACAAAGTCAGTGTCGTCGCGGAGCGTGCAGCGGTCGCCGCGCTCTCAACGGATATCGATTGGGTGCAATCGCGGGTGGCGGAAACGATCGTCAACCGCCGGCAGTTCGCGGCCCTGCTGGGTACCCTTGGTCTGTCTCCGCTGCCGTCGGCGGCCAATTTCCTCTTTGTGCCGACGCCCAATGCGGTCGCGCTCGAGCGGGCGCTCTGGAAGCGTGGTGTCGGCGTACGGCTCTATCGCGGGTTGACCGGGATCGGCGACGCGATTCGAATGACCGTCGGCCCTTGGAACCTCATGGTGGCGCTGATCCGCGGACTCGAGCAGGCGATCGAACACGCCGAGCACACCGAAGCCACGGTAGTGGGGGCGCCATGATCCGCGCCACGATCCTCGACTACGGCGCGGGCAATCTCCACTCGCTGTCCAAGGCCCTGGCGACGCCCGACGTGACGGTACGCATCGAGACCGACCCTCTGGCCGCGATCGAGACTGATGTGCTCATCCTCCCGGGTGTGGGGGCGTTCACGGGCGCCATCAGCCGGCTCGATCCCAGCCGCGATGCCATGCGGCGCGCGCTCAATGAGGGACTTCCATGTCTCGGCATTTGTCTCGGTATGCAACTCCTCTTCGATTCGAGCGACGAGGGTCCGGGCACGGGACTCGGCTTCTTCGCGGGGCGTGTCGACCGGCTCTGTGCCGCACTCGTGCCGCACATGGGCTGGAATACGCTGCACGAGGCGACCGACCCGTTGCTGCCGAGCGGCGCATTGGAGACGGCATACTACGCGCACAGCTTCGTGTGCCGCCCCACCGACTCCGCCGTGGTGACGGCGTGGACGACGGTCGGCCAGGATCGGTTTCCCGCGATCGTGCGTCGGCGCAATACCGTCGGCGTACAGTTCCATCCGGAAAAAAGCTCGGCGCCAGGAGTGCGGTTCATTCGCGCGTTTCTGGCGAGCGTCTCCGAATTGCGTGTCGGCCAATGATCGCGATACCCGCGGTGGATCTTCGCGATGGTGCGTGTGTGCAGCTCGTGGGCGGCTCGTATCTCGACGAGCAGATCCGATTGCCGAACCCAGCTAGTGTGGCGCAACAGTGGGCCGAGCTCGGCTTCGCCCATCTCCACGTTGTCGACCTGGACGCGGCGACGCGGTGCGGCTCGAACGAGTCAATTGTGCGCGCCATCCTGCGACGCGGCGTGGGGCCGGAAGTACAGGTCGGGGGCGGCGTGCGAAGCGCGAATCGGATCAGCACACTCGTCCGCGACGGCGCGGCGCGCGTCATCGTCGGGACGCGAGCGATCGAGGACTCGACCTGGATCGCGGCGATGGCGGCCCAATTTCCGAATCGGCTCATCGTGGCCGCGGATGTACGCGAGCGACAGGTCGTGACTCGTGGTTGGAACAGACTCTTACCCATCAACGTGCTCGATGCCGTCGATGCGCTCCGGGGACTCCCCCTGGCCGGAGTGCTGGTCACGGCCGTGCATCGAGAAGGCCGACTCGAGGGACCTGATATGTCGCTTATGCAAACCGTGATCGCGCGGGCATCTTCGCCTGTCTACGCGGCGGGCGGGATCGCTTCGCTCGCTGACCTCCGGGCGCTGGCGGGCGCGGGCGTCGCCGCGACCGTCATTGGGATGGCGCTCTATACCGGTGCGTTGGATCCGCGCGCGCTCGTGACTGAGTTCTCTGCATGAACGGGCGCGCCGAAGGGGCGCGGTCGGATCGAATCCGGGACCAGGCTCACGTGGTCGAGCGCGTTACGCGTGAGACGGAGATCCGTGTTGAGATCGCGCGAGGCTCGGGCCGGGCGACGGTGGACACGGCGTATCCGTTTCTCGATCACATGCTCGTCACCCTGGCGCGGTACGCTGGGCTCGATCTCACAGTCGACGCGCGGGGCGATCTCAAACACCATTTGATCGAAGACGTCGGCATCGTCGTTGGGACCGCGGTCGCGGGCCTCGCGACGCCGACCATCGCGCGATATGGCGAACGAACGATCCCCATGGACGACGCGCTGGTGCAGGCGGTGATCGACCTCGGCGGCCGGCCGTATTATCGGGGGCCGATTCCGAGCAAGCTCTATGACCATTGGATGCGGTCATTTGCCGACCACGCCCGTGCCACGCTGCACATTCGCGTGCGCCGAGGGACCGACCGGCACCATGTCGTGGAGGCCGCGTTCAAGGCGCTGGGACTCGCGATCCGGGATGCACTGGTGGACGGAGGAGGAGTCATCAGCACCAAAGGCCAAGTCGGGAGCACGGTGCGAACCGCGGCCGCGGAGCCCACACCATGACGCTCTCGCGGCGGGTGATCGTATGTCTCGATGTCGCGAATGACCAGGTGGTCAAAGGCGTGCAGTTCAAGGGACTTCGGTCCATCGGAGATCCGGCCGCGATGGCCGTCGGCTACGAGCAGGCAGGCGCCGACGAGGTGGTGCTGCTCGATATTACGGCCAGCGCCGAAGCGCGTTCGACGCGGTGGGAGATGGTGCACTGGACCGCGGAGCAACTCTTCATCCCACTCACCTTCGGTGGCGGCGTGCGGTCGGTCGGCGATGTGAACCGCGCGTTGCGGGCGGGCGCCGACAAAGTCGCCATCAACTCGGCAGCCGTGGCCCGTCCAGGGGTGATCTCGGAGGCCGTGACATGGTTCGGCTCGCAGTGCATCGTGGCGAGCATCGATGCCAAGCGCGACGGCGGCGCGCGATCCGGGTGGAGGGTTATCGTGCATGGCGGGCGTACGGAGACATCGCTCGATGCTGTCGCCTGGGCGGCCGAATGCGTGGACCGGGGCGCGGGCGAGATCCTGCTGACGAGCATCGACTGCGACGGTGGCCGCACGGGGTATGATCTCGATCTGACCCGCGCCGTCGCGGCGGCGGTGACCGTCCCGGTGGTCGCGTCCGGCGGAGCGGGGACCGTGGACCACATCTGTGCGGTGTTGACGGAAGGCGGGGCCGACGCAGCGCTCGTCGCCGGCGTGCTGCACGACGGCATCGTGTCCATCGAGTCGATCAAGTCAGCTATGGCTGAGCGGGGGTTACCGGTGCGTCGGGAGCGTTTCTGGCCGGCGTCGGCCGTGGGCGTGGCGTGATGCTCGATCTCGATGCGCTCAACTTTGATAAAAGCGGCGGAGTCGTCACCGTCGTGACACAGGACGCCGATACCGGTGTCGTGCTGATGGTCGCCGCGGCGAATCGCCACGCCCTTGAACGCACGATCGCCAGCCGAGAGATGCATTACACCTCGCGCACGCGCGGCCTGTGGCACAAGGGCGCGACGAGCGGCAATCGCCAGCGTGTAGTCTCGCTCACCGGCGACTGTGACGGGGACGCCGTGCTCGCCCGGGTCCGGCCCCTGGGGCCCGCATGCCACACCGGCGCGCCATCTTGCTTCGGCACGGACTTGCACGGCGCCGACGCCGTGGCTGTACTGGATCGAACGATCGCGAGCCGCGTCACGGATCCCATGGCGGCGGGGGAAGGCTATACGCGGCGCCTCCTCGGCGACCGCAACCTCCGTCTCAAGAAGCTCGGCGAGGAGGCGGCCGAGCTGGTCATGGCGTGCGCGGACGACGATGCGCCGCGCGCGACGGCCGAGGCCAGCGATCTCGTGTACCACGCCCTCGTGGCGCTGCACGCGGTGGGTGTGGATTGGCCAGCGGTCGTACGAGAGCTTGGTGCGCGGCGTACGCGCGCCGAGCCGCCGGTGCCGGCGATTGACAGGACTGTGTGAGGCGCATTGTTTCCGATCATGGCTCTCGCCGATCGTTTCACCGCCGCCGCACCCTGCGCCGCTCCACCGCGCGCGAATGGCTGCTGTTGTTGCTGCCGCGAGTGTACAGCCGCTGAGGGGTGCGGTTGCCGGGCCAAGGTGCGAGTCGATCCTCCCGATCGCCGCCGTTAGCGAGTCCTCCACTCGCAGCGCAGCACACCGACAGGCCATGGCCCGCTCCTCACACCGAGGGACGGGCCGCTGAGTTTTTTACGCCTTCACCCGCACACATGCCACAGTCCGCCGCCACACCAGCATCGAGCTCCCTGTCTGCGCCACCGACTCCATCACCGAAAGAGTCAGCGGCGCAGCACGTCGAACGCGTCAAGCGCGAACGACCATCCTGGTCCATCCTCGACGACATCAGGCGGTACGCGCGCGAGGGATTCGAGAGCATTCCGGCCGACGATCTCGCGGTCCGGCTGCGGGCTTGGGGGTTGTACACCCAGGGCGACGGCGCTGGCGTGCGCGGCGACGCGGTCCGCTACTTCATGATGCGGGTGCGAACGCCCAACGGCGCGTTGACATCGACCATGTGCCGCACGATCGCGGACCTCGCCGACCGGTACGCGCGCGGGACGCTCGATATCACGAACCGACAGAACTTTCAGCTTCATTGGCTGCGCATCGAGGACGTGCCGGCCATCTGGGACGCGTTGGCGGCGGTTGGATGGACGAGCCAAGGCGCGTGTGGCGACAACACCCGAACCGTGACGGGGTGTCCGCTGGCGGGGGTGGACGCAGGCGAAGTCGTCGATGCGTCGCCGATCGCGATCGCGGTTGACCGGCACTTCAATGGGCATCCGGACTTCGCCAATCTCCCCCGCAAGTTCAAGATCTCCATTACTGGGTGCCGGCATTGGTGCTCGTATCCGGAGATCAACGACATCGGCCTCACGGCGGTGCGCCGCGGCGACGAAGTCGGGTTTTCATTGCGAGTGGGAGGAGGACTTTCGACGCGGCCGCATCTCGCGGTCCGCCTCGACGCGTTCGTGCAGTGGGATCAGGTCGTAGCGGTCGCCGAGGCCGTGGCGGGGATCTTTCGAGATTCCGACGTGCTGCGGGTCAGCCGCGGCAAGGCGCGCATGAAATACCTGTTTCTCACGCAGGGATGGACGGCCGAGCGATTTCTCGCGGAAGTCAACGCACGGCTCGGATACACAGTCGACCGCGCGGTCGCGGAGGAGCAGTTACCCCCTGAGCACTTTCGCGACCACGTGGGCATCCATCCACAGCGGCAGCCGGGATTGTCGTACGCCGGGTTTTCGGTGGCCGCTGGGCGCCTTCGACCGCGGCTACTCCACCAGATCGCCGATTGGGCGGACGAGTACGGCGATGGCACGTTGCGCACGACGATCTCCCAGAACCTCGTCGTGCTGAACGTGCGTGACGACCGCGTCCACGGCTTTGAATCCGGCGCCGTCGCCGCGGGAGTCGCGCCCGTCGCCTCCCCGTTTCAGCGGGGAATCGTCGCGTGTACTGGGTCCGAGTTCTGCAAGCTCGCACTGGTCGAGACGAAGGCGTTCAGTCTCGAACTCATCCCGGCGCTCGAGCGGCGGCTCCCCGAGTTCCGGCAACACCTCCGCATCCACGTCACGGGGTGTCCCAACGCCTGTGGCCAGCACTCGATCGCGGATATCGGCCTGCAAGGTGTCCAGATCGAAGACGGCGGCCGCCAGGTGGATGGCTTCGACCTCTTCGTGGGTGGCGGCCTGGGTACCGCTCCGGATTTCGCGCACCGCGTCGGCGTGCGATTGCCGGCGACCCGTGTCGCGGACGCGATCGATACGCTGCTCCGGGCCTACCTCGCGACGCGTGAAGAGGGCGATGTCTTCCGCAGCTGGACGGCGCGGGTCGGCGACGCCCAACTGCGGGGCTTGCTCACCGCCGCGTAGTTCAACGCCTAATTCAGCGCCCAGTCAAGAGCGGATTGGGCGCGGGCCGCATCAGTTGCGACGCCGATCGAGGTGGCGGGCGACGCAGATCTCTGGGCAGTCGTGCAGGCGGACGCACCCGATGCAATCGCGCGCCACCTTTTCCGGGTAGTTCGATTTTTCCACTACCGTGTAGCCGAGCGTCTCGAAAAAATGGGGCGTGAGAGTCAGCGCGACCAGCTCCTGGATGCCGCGGCGCCCGGCCAACTGTTCGACGTGGCGGACGAGCTCACGTCCGATCCCGGTCCCGTGGGCGCGTGTGACGACCGCGACCGATCCGACTTCAGCGACCGACGGCGAGTACTCCCGGATCGCCGCGCAGCCGAGAAGCCGATCGGTGCGGTCAGCCGCAACGATGAAATCGTCGAGGCCCATCGCGACCGCATCGGGTGATTTCGGGAGCATGACGCCACGCGCCGCGTACCCGTTGATCAACGCGACGATCGCGGGCACGTCCATAGGTCGAGCCGAGCGATAGGTCACCGCCAGCCGCTCGGCGTGGGGGCGGATCGATGGGCTCCGGTCGAACCGTGCAATCGTAGCCGTCATGTCAACACCGTTCGAAGCGTTTCGAGGCCACGCGCGAGATCCGCGCGAGTAATGGTCAGAGGGGGCAGGAGGCGAATCGTGTGGTCGCCCGCCGTGAGGATGAGCAGACCGAGGTCGCGGACGGCGTCTACCACCAGCGCGGCGCGCATCGCGACATCGATCCCCCAGATGAGTCCAACGCCACGCACGCCGCGGACATGCGGAGAGTCGGCTGCAAGCCGTGCCAGTTCCTGGTGCATCCACACGCCGTGCTCACGGACGGCGTCGAGGAGCGCCGGATCGGCGAGTCGTTCGACGACGTAGCGTGCGACCGTGGACACGAGGGGCCCGCCACCAAACGTCGTGCCGTGATCACCGGGTTCAATGGCCGCCGCGATCTCGGCAGTGAGCAGGACCGCGCCCATGGGCAGCCCTCCCGCGAGCGGCTTGGCCAGCGTCAACAGGTCGGGCTCGATTCCCGCGCGTTCGTACGCGAACAGCCAGCCGGTGCGACCGAGTCCGCACTGCACCTCATCCAGGATGAGTGCGATTCCGCGTTCGCGCGTGAGAATCCGAAGCTCGCGCAGGAAGCCGACGTCGCACACGCGGACGCCGCCTTCGCCCTGGACGGGCTCGAGGATGAGCGCGGCCGTATTCTCCGCAGTCAGCGTCGCCGCCAACTGGTCCACGTCGCGCTCGACGATCGTGACGCCGCCGGCCAGCGGCCGGAACGGCGCGCGGTAGCGGGGGCGATCGGTGGCCGCGAGACTGGCGAACAGGCGCCCGTGAAACGATCCGCGAAGGGCCACGATCTCGTGCTTGGCGGGGCCGCCGGCCACGCGTGCCCAGCGGCGCGCGAACTTGAACGCGCCTTCGTTGGCCTCCGCGCCGGAGTTGCAGAAGAACACGCGGGATGCGAACGAGTGCGCCACCAACCATTCGGCGAGTGACTCGGCGGGTTCCGTGCGAAAGAGATTCGAGACGTGGACGAGACCCATCGCGGCGTCGCGCAGCGCGGCCTGGAGTCCCGGGTCGCCGTAGCCGAGGGCATTGACCGCGATGCCGCTCGTGAAGTCCAGGTAGCGGCGTCCGGTGTCAGCGATCAGCTCCGAGCCTTGGCCACCGACCATCGTGAGGGGCACGCGCGCATACGTGCCGAGGATCGCCGATTGATCCGGGCGCTCGAGCGGAGGCGGAAGGACGTCTACCTCGGGCATCATGGGCAGCGCGAGTCCGCTCACGATTCGGCTCCGTCGGGCACGATCGACGTCCCCGCGCTCTCGCCGGTGATCATCGCGACGCCGCCGATCCGAACGCGCGGCACCCCGCTCCTGAGCGCGGCCAGCGCCGCGCGCACCTTTACCGCCATGCCGTCCTGAATTTCCCCGGATGCGATCGCCGCCTCAGCGGCCGTCCGGTCCAGCACATTTGCGCCACCATTTCGCGTCCGGATGCGCTCGACGTCGGCGACGAGGAGCAGCTCATGCGCGCCCAGCGCGGCTGCGATAGTGGCCGCGCCATCGTCGGCGTTGATGTTGAGGGCTGCGGTTGCGGGCGGCGGCCCACCGGCCGTCCGCGCGGCGCGTGCCAATGGCGCGACCACGGGCAGATAGCCGCCCCCAAGGAGCAGGTCCAAGAGCGCGGTATGGACAGCGGCGACCGTACCGACCGCGCCCAGCACACCGTCGTCCGCGGGGTCGGCGATGAGGATCGGGCCATCTTCGCCAGAGACACCGACCGCGGGGATTCCCGCGGTGATGAGGGCGGCGGTAAGCCGCTTGTTCGCGAGTCCCGACAGTGCCATCCGGATGCGGTCGATGTCGTCGGCGGAGGTGACGCGCAAGCCGGCGACGAAAGTGGGCGTCACGCCAAACGCGCGCTGGAGCGCGGAGACCTCATCGGCGGCCCCGTGGACGACGACGATCCGCTGATGCGCGGAGGCGAACCGGGTCGCGAGCGCGATGGGGAGCCGGGGATCGGTGAGCACGCGTCCGCCGAGCTTCACGACCACAGTGGTTGTGACCATTGGCACCGTCGTCGCGGAGGCATTGCGTGCGGCGGTCGCGCGCGCGCCGGGTGCGGCCGACATCGTGGCGGCACTCATGCGGGCAGTCCCAGTGTCTCGTCGAACCCGAGCAGCAGATTGGCGTTCTGCAGCGCTTGGCCGGCGGCGCCTTTGAGCAGATTGTCGATGGCGACCGTGACCACGAGAGTTGGCCGTCGAACGCCGGCGGCTGCGGCGACCGAGATGCGGGCCACATTGCGGTGGACGACATCCCGGAGCGACGGTGGCTCCGCGTCGATCTCGATGAAAGGCTCGTCGGCGTAATGCGTGCGCCAAAACCCCAGCGGATCGGAGATGGGTTCGGCGAGTGGTACGGTGACCGTCGCGAGAATCCCTCGCGCGACGGGCAGCAGGTGTGGGACGAAGACGAGATCCGCGTCGGTCCCGAACCGGTCGAACACCGCGCGCATCTCGCCGAGGTGGCGATGATCGTTGCCCGCGGCGTATGCGCGGCAGTTCTCCGTGATCTCGGCGAACAGTAGCTCCCGGCGGGGGGAGTTCCCGGCTCCGGTGACGCCACTGGCTGCGGCGACGGACACAGTGCCGCCTGGGGCGATGAGACCAGTGGCGAGGACGGGGAGCACCGCGAGCAGGACCGCGGTGGCGTAGCAGCCGGGATTCGCGACGATGTCGGCGGCGCGAAGGGCTTCCCGGTCCAATTCCGGGAGTCCATAAATGCCGCCGATCGATGGAGTGGCGCCGTGATGCATGGATCCGTTGCCCGGGCGCAGGTCCGCGGACAGATCGATGACCCGTGCGCCGACCGCATGAGCCTGCGACACCCAGCCAGCCGACGTGCCGTGTGGTAATGCGCTGAACACGAGGGCCGCTTGGTCCAGCGGCGCCTCCGCCGCGGAGACGAATCGCAGCGCACCGCTCTGACCGGGCACGGGCGCTCCATGCTGTTCGTGCGCGGTCGCCCACACCAGATCGAGGCGTGGGTGGCGTTCCACGAGGGCGCACAATTCACGGCCCGCGTACCCGCTCGCACCGAGGATGCCGACGGGAAGAGGGTGGGTGGAGGGCCTCATATTTATGCAATAATAATGCACATCTATGCGCCAGCCAAGCCCCCCTCCTTCCATATAGTAGGAGGGGAGCGACCCAATCGCCGGCGCATTTCGGTAATCACGGGGCACCAGACCGTCCCGACGCCCCCGGTGTGGCGCGACGTCCGGACGGGCCGGTCGTCTCCCCGGTAGTGACAAATTGTCCCAAAACCCAAATTGAGATCGTCATGCTGCCGTGGTGGGCATCACTTCGAGCATGAGTTCACAGTCAGCCGACACCGTGCGTGATGGACGCAGCGTGGTGGCCGCGGTACGCCTGGCGAGGCGTATGGCGGCAATCGCGGTGATGGTGATCGTGGTCGTGGTCGGGGCGCTCGACGTGGTGCATGCACGGACCCGAGTCCTGGTCGCGCAGAGTCTCACCATGACGCGACTGGCCCACGAAGTGCTCGCGCGGGTCAAGGACGAGCAAATCGGGCTCGGCGGGTTTGTCATGGCCGGTGATAGTCTCGTGCTTGGTCACGGAGCCGCGCCGCGAGCCACGCTCGCAGCGAAGGTGGATTCGCTCGTCCAGCTCAGCGTTGATGATCCGACGCAGTACGCGCGGGCGCGGGCAATCCAAGTTGTCATCGCATCGTGGACCAGCCAGCGCGTCGTGCCCGCAGACGATCTCCGCCAACTCGACGCGAAGAGGATCGTGGCCGCCGGCGCATCACCCAGCGTGGTGAACGGCGTGGTGAACGGCGACTTGGAATACGCGGCCATTCGATCCGCAGTCCAACAGCTGCTGAGCGCGCAGGAGCGCCTGTACGACGAGCGTGCAGCGTACCAGATGCGGACGGACAGGACGGCGACTGGTGCACTGGCGATCGGGCTGATCGTGCTCACGGCGATTCTCTGGTGGTTTGGCCGGCGTATCCTGGGGCAGATGACCGATCTGGTGCAGCAGCAGGACGATCTCGAGCGGCAAGCTCAGGAAGCGCACGCGCTGGCGGCTCAGTTAGCGGAGGCGAACGAGCAGCTTGGGGCGATGGTGAATCGGGCGGAGGCGGTACAAGGTGAGTTATCCGCCGAGCGTCGGTTCTTGCGGCAAGTACTCGACGTCAATCCTCATCTCATTTACGCCAAGGATCGATCGGGCCGGTACACGCTGGTGAACCAGGCCGTGGCGGATCTGTACGGCACATCCGTTGATGATCTGACGGGGCACACCGACGCGGAATTCAATTCGAACGCCGCGGAAGTGGAAGCGTTTCGACGCGACGACCTCGCAGTGATGGACTCGTTGCAGCCACGATTAATTTCGGAAGAATCAGTCACAGACGCGAGGGGCGTGTTGCACTGGGTGCAGACCGTGAAATGTCCGATCGTCGGGATCGATGGACGGGCAGACCAAGTTCTGGGCGTGACGACCGATATCACCGAGCGGAAGCGTCTGGAGACGGAGCTCGTGCATTCCCACAAGCTGGAAGCGGTGGGGCGATTGGCTGGCGGCGTCGCACACGACTTCAACAACATGCTGACGGCGATCAAGTCGTATAGCGAGTTATTGCGCGAGGCGCTGGAGCCGGGCGACGAACGGCGAAACGATGCGGAAGAGATCACCAAGGCAGCGGACCGGGCGGCCGCGTTGACGCGGCAACTGCTCGCCTTTGGCCGACGGCAACTGCTCGAGCCGCGGGTGCTGGATGTAAATCGTACAGTGGACGAAGTCGAGCAGATGTTGCGGCGGCTACTGGTCGGAGACGCGGTGTTCGTCACCGAGCTGGGGAGCGACTTGTGGCCGGTCCTCGCGGACGCGGGGCAGCTCGAACAGGTGCTCATCAACCTCGTCGTCAACGCCCGCGATGCGATGCCGGACGGCGGCAGACTGACGATCCGCACCGAGAACATCGACATCCGCGCCAATCGCCGGGGCGGTGCGGGGCCGGATGCGATGCCGCCGGGGTCGTACGTTCGGCTTGCGGTCAGCGACACGGGGGTGGGGATCAGCGCCGAAACGCAGAGTCGAATCTTCGAGCCCTTCTTCACGACCAAGGAGCGGGGGAAGGGGACCGGCCTCGGATTGGCCACGGTGTACGGCATCGTGCGTCAGTCGGCCGGGTACGTGGAGGTGGACAGCGCTCCGGGCAAGGGCACGACGTTCTCGGTCTATCTCCCGAAGACCTCAGTCGCCACTGATGCGCGCGCGGTGCCGGTGCCTCCGGCTGTGCGGCGGTCGCGAATGGAGACGATCCTCGTCGTCGATGACGACACCGCAGTTCGGGGCGTCGTCCGGCGGATCCTCGAGGGTGGTGGGTACCGGGTGCTCGAGGCGGAGAACGGCGCGGCGGCGATCGAGATCGCGAACACGGGTGACGGGATCGGGGTCCTAGTGACCGACATGGTCATGCCGGAGATGGGCGGCCGCGAGCTGGCGCTCGCGATCCGTGGGTCGCATCCCGACATCGCGGTGTTGCTCATGTCGGGGTATACCAACGCTCCGAGCCTGCGCACCGAGATCGACGACACGGGATTCGCGTTCCTTGAAAAGCCGTTCACGTCGAGCGTGCTACTGCAGGCAGTGGCGGACCTTCTCGACGCGCCGGTTCCGGTCTAGCTGGCAGGCGGTCGCCGCGTCTGCATGGGGCTGGCGGCGCGTCCCTATTCGGAATCCGACATCAGGCGCGCGGGGGTGACCTTGAGGACTCGGGCGATTTTCTCGATCACCGCCAGCGACGGATTGGCCTTTCCGCGCTCGATGAGTCCCATGTAGGTGCGGTGGAGCTTGGCGGCACGGGCGAGACCTTCCTGCGAATACGTGGATTCGGTCTTGCGGATGTGAGCCACGGTCCGGCCAACGCGCACGCATAATGACGCCATGCCGCAATGGTGCACCGCAACTCAGCGGCATTCCACAGCATGAAACGACCCAGCATATAGTGCGCATCTGCGCGGCGAGCGCATCCGCCGCCGAGTCAGACGTGGTCCAGCGCCCGGTCTACCTCGATGGTGGGACCGAGAGCCACTGACCCCATCCCCGTGGTCGCGGCGGCGTAGTGAGGGAGGCAGGCGACTGATGGCCGGGTCAAGCGGTCCGCGACGATCGCGACGAGCGCATCTGGCCGGACGGAGTGGACGAGCGCCGTGGGCCGGCATCCGGTGACATCGCGGGTATCGCGAACGAGGGCATCGGGCGAGCCGTAGCCGAGTCGCGCGGCGACATCGGCGACGCGATCGGAGCTGCCGCGCAAGTAGTGGTAGGCCCGGATGACGCGAGCGGCGCGGAGGAAGGAGCGTGCGGGCGCGAGCGCGGCCCGATGCAGCGCGCGCGAGCAGGTGCGTGCCGGCATCCCGGCGAGCTCGGCGAGGGCGGCCGACCCCGCGACGGTATGCGGGGCGCGGAAGAGAATCGTGATGGCGGAGTCGAGCGCGGCGGGGAGATTGGCGCGGAACGGGGCGAGGCGATCGATGAGGCTACCGGTCAGCATGTCGGTTCGGGCCCGATCGACGGTTGCGCGGAACGGCTCTGGGTGATCGTCGTAGCCCCGGAGCACGACGTATCGCACCCCGAAGGCGGCGAGTGTGATCAACCGCCGCATCCCTTCGGGGGAGACCGCCACGTAGGCAATGACTGGCAGGGCCGGGTGGCTCGCGAGGAGCGGGCCGAGGGATTCCACGTCGACGAGCCCGGGTGCTTGGGTATCCACGACGACGACGTCGATCGTGCGCGTCCGGATCACGGTCGCGAGGTCGGCGATGCTCGTCACGCAATGGATCGCGTGGTGTGGTCCGGCCATCACGCGAACGCGTGACAGGTCGGAGTGTGCGAGGTAGGTCGCGAAGTCCACGCCGGCTCAGGCGAGAGGGGCTGGATCAGCGACGGGTGACCGACTGTGTGAGGCGAGGCATCGACAGTGGCCGACGGAGGGGGGTGATTGGCCGAAATCGCCGGTCGGATCGGTGATCGTGAGGTCTAGAATGGCGGCGCCTTCGGCGGACCCATCGTGAGTCCGTTGGCACCCACTGTCACAGGGAGTCTGTCATGATTGCGCGTCGCCTCGCCCTACCCGTCGTCCACAGTGCTGTGCTCGTCGCCGGTGGCGTTCTCGTCGCCTTGGCGGCGGCGTGCGCGTCCCCGACCGCTCCGACAGGAGACAACGCGACTATTTCGGCTGTACGCACCGCGACCATGCCGACCGTACACAATGAGTGTGGGGTGAGTGCCGGCAGCGACCAGTGCTAGCGGTGTGGTCAGAATATCGGCTCGTGCGTGAGTGAAGCGTCATCGCGTACGGGGCCTCGGGCGTTGTCATTCGCTCGACGCTCCTGCGCGACGGCGAGCGCGACGCACCACGCGCGTGATGCGTTCGACGGACGGTGAGAGTACTGGAGGGGTGGGTGGCACAAACCACTCGGCGACGGGTCGTCCGGTCCGTAGGGCGGCGATGGCTTCGTCGGTCCGGATGGCGACCTGATTGACGCGGTGGAGTGCGGCGAGGGCGAGCGCGCGTTCAAATGCTTCAGCGGCGGCCGTGGGCCGTCCAAAGCGTGCCTCTCCTTGCCCCTCGTAGAGAGCAAAATTGGCGGCGACTTCCGCGGGGAGGGTGCCGGCCTGCGCGGCTTCGCGCAGCATCGGTCGGTACAACTCGAACAGGTCCTCTCGGTTTGCGAGCACGGCCAGTTCGAGCAAATTAGTGGCGGCGATGAGCCGGATCTCACGTCGCCGCGCGTTCGCGTAGAGTGGGAGCAGCGCCTCGCGCGCGACATCTCGGAGGCCCATTTCGGCGAAGTTTCGGGCCAGATCGACCCACACCCGTTCTCGCCGAGCGACGTCACGATAGCCGCGCCACGCGGCGAAGTATTGTTCTGCGGCAAAGTTGAAATCGTGCTGCATCGTGGCGACGACGGCACGGTCGTGTCGTGCGAAAGCGAGGACGTCCGCGTGGTCGCGTCCACCAGACCCATCTCCCAGCTCTTGGCGTGGTGCTGTCTCCGGACGAGCGAGGTCGGTGCGGCGGGCGGTCTCCGCGTCGCAGATGATTGCGTCGAGGGCGGCGGCGGCGGCTGGCAGGTTCCCCACATGCATGAGGATCTTGGCTTCCGCGATCCGGATGAGGCGCTCCGCGTCGTCGTCGTGGAGTGCGCGGGCGGCGGCCCGGCCTGCGACGTAGGCGGCGGACGCGCCGTCGAGGTCACCCATCATCCGGAGCGAGCGGCCGAGTCGGTCGTATGCGAGGGGGACGTACCGCGGGATGGTGGACGCTTCGGCTTGCCGCGGGGAGCCGGCGAGTCGTAGGACCGTGCGATAGAGATCGGCGGCGAGCGGCCATCGCGAATCGGCATGGAGGGCGTGGCCGTACTCGAGCGCATGGCGTGGGAGGTCATCGGGCACCGCGGCGGTAACGGATCGTAGGAGCTCATGCAGCGCATGGGCGACCGCGTGGTGCGCATCGACCTCTCCGACGGCGTGGGAGGCGGCCGCGATCAGGTCGGCGGTGAAATCGGCTGGGAGGCTGGTTGGCCGCAGCGGATCGTGACCGACATCCTCGGAATCCTCGACCCGCGCGGCGCGTCGATCGATCAATCGCAGCGTGACGAGCCCGGCGACGGTCGCTCGCCACTCGGCGCCGCCCTCGTGTCCTTCGAGGGTTGCCAGCGCGGCGAAGAATGGTGCGTGGAGCAGCGCGGAGAGTGCGTCCTCACTCGCCGCGTCGCCGGACCGGGTCGGGTCGGGGGTGTCGCGCGGAAGCATGGTGTCCAAGGTGTCAACGACGCCATGCGGGCGAAAGGGTTGGGCGCATTGGAGCAACGGTGGCTTGACGGGCCGCCGGGGCGGGCGTACGCTGGAGCGGCACCAGTCGGCAGAGGGGGGCAGGTGGTGATTCCAACGGACAATGGGTCAGTGCTATCGGCCGCTGTCGTCCACACCATGTGCGGTGAGCCCACCGTGGGCCTGTGGCAACTGGCCGGGGCGTCGTGATCGCCGCGTGGGTGACCGACCCGATCGCCAGGGCGCGGCTGACGGCCGCCGCGCGCGAGCGCCGTCCGCGCCGGACGCCGTCGGTCGGGATCCTGTGGTGCGCGACGGGCGACGCGCTGTATGCGGCGATCGCGGACGGTGGGGCGACGGCCGCGGTCATCGAGCTCGGCGACGCCAGCCCGGACGCTGACGGCGGCGTCTCGTGTGTGGAGCGAGTCACTCGGTCATTGCGCGAGGAGTACCCGGCGGTGCCGGTGCTCGTGTACGCGCCGCTCACCGCTGCGGCGTCGCGCGCCATGTTGGGTCTGGGTCGAGCGGGAGTGGTGAACGCCATCATCGCCGGCCACGACGACCTGAGCCATACCTTCGGGCCGATCTTAGCGGCGGCGGCATCGGTGTGTGTGGCTGAGGATGCATACACGAGGCTGTCGTCAGTGGCATCGGGTGGCGTGCGCGCGATCCTGGACTACGCGTTGCGATATGTGTGTGTGGCGCCGACGGTCGCGGACGCCGCGCGGGTGTTGCGGGTCCATCGGAAGACATTGACCGTGTGGTGTCGGTCGAGCGGCGCCCCATCGCCTCAGGTCCTCGTGACGTGGTGCCGGTTGATCATCGCGGCGGAGCGGTTGGTCGAACGGGGCTGGTCGACGGAGCGTGTGGCGCGTGCGCTGGGTTTTGCGTCGGGGTCGGCACTGGCGAGCATGTTCAAGCGGCATCTTGGGCTGACGCGTCCGGCGCTTCGTGAACGGGGGAGTGGAGTCGTGGTGGAGATGTTGGTGCGTCGGCTGGCTGACGGGCGGAGCCGGGCGGCGGGGGTGGATCGTGGCGGCCGGCGGCTAAAGTCTGTGTGAGGCGGGGGGTGTGGGGTGTTCGGCGGCGAGACGGATCGGTGTCGTGGGTGGGAGATTGGGGGGGGCGGCGAGATGGGGCCGTTCGCGAACGGCCCCCGCTGCGCTCGGCGACTGGCCTTATCGGTGGCGAGACGGATCGTGATCGTGTCAACGGTGGTGTGGCGGGGAGGGGTGGTGTCCGCGCGGCAACAGCAGAGATGTTGGTGGGCGCGGGTGGGAGTCATGCGGGAGGGCGACGCGGCCGAGTGGGGCGGGGAGTGAGGAGGATACAGCGTTCGCGCGGGGCGTCGGGTTCATCGAGGTGTTGGGTGATCCAGGCGCCCATGTCGGGCCGGTCGTCGATGGGGGCGAAGGTGACGGTGCGGCGGGCGGCGCGGGCGAGGTCGGCCCATCCCCATTCTTGGCCGGGGACGAGGACGCGGAGCGTCGGGTCGAGTTTGTCGAGGGCGGCTCGGAGATCGCCGACGGTCATGTAGGGGGCGGTGGGCGGGGGGGGGGTCCGCGGATCGCGAAGCGACAGGTGGGTTACTGATGACGCCACCGAGTGCTCGAAACCCCCGCTCTTCGGCAAAGTCGATTGCTATCCGACGTAGGCACTATATAAAATGCCACTATCCCTATTGTCGCCACGCACCGTGGTCCCTCAGATCCTGCCGCCATGTCCGCACCGCCGAACCTTCGCGCCGCTCAACCGCCGATGGCAACACGCCGTGGCAAGCCTTTTCCTTTGTCCGTCTGGTTTGGCGAGGCGATCCGAGTGTTGCGAGAGGAGCGGGGCGAGACACAGGAGGGGTTAGGGCGACAGTTGGGCGCGAAGCAGCGAGGCGGCCGAGTGTTGTGGGAGACCATTGAGAACGGGAAGGGGAACCCGACGTTGCGGACGATCGGGCGAATGGCGGCGGCGTTGGAGGTCGATTGGATGACCTTATGTCGCGCCGTCGAATCGCAGCGAGTGCGGGCAGCGACGCAGGGCAGAGAGGACGGCGGGCCGAGGAGCGATCATGGGCGCTCCCGCCGTCTGCGGGTGGGGCGTCCCAGGGCCAAGTCCGTAGTCCGGCGATCTCGCGGCTGATCGGGCAGACGCGCATCCGAGAGGGACGCTCCGGTCGTGCCCCCGCATGAGCAGGCCCACTATATAGAGTGTCACCTCGCGTGAGGTGCCGCAGGAGGAAATCTCACATCCCCACTTGCACTATATATAGTGCACGCGCGACATTCGTGCTCCAATGCCATCGCGATGGAGTCACAGATGCGGCGCGTCCGCGGGAGGACGGGTTGGGGTCGTCCTTGGTGCTGACGGTCGGCTGACGCATGGATTCGACCGTGCAACCCATGCGGTTGCGCGAGTAGGGGAGCGTGGGACGCCGGCGGCGTGCGCGGACGACGGGGTCGGCGCGATTGGTGGAGTTGCCGAGCCTGGTGATGGCGCGGGTGGCGCGTGCGTGGGACGCGCTAGTGGTTGAGTCGGCGCGTCGCGTGGCGGAGGATCGGGGGGACGCGAAGAGCGCTGCGGCGGCGGAGCGGGCGCTGCTCGCGCGGCTGGCGGCGGGGGACGAGCGGGCGCTGGAGAGTTTGTTTCTCGCGCATGCCGGGGCGTTGCATCGCGTCGCGTACCGGTATCTGCACTCCTCGTGGGCGGCGCGGGCGGTCGTGCAGGACGTATTCACCACCGTGTGGTGGCGTCGGTCGTCGCTGGTCGTGCGGGGGCCGATCGCAGCGTATCTCACGGCGGCGGTGCGGAATCGGGCGCGTACCGTGTTGCGGGAGGAACTGCGCCGGCGCGAGCGGGACGCGCGGTGGGTCGAGGACGGCAGCGCCGGGAGTGGTGGAGGGGAGGGTGGGGGTGGAGGTGGAGGTGGGGGTGGGGGTGGGGGTGCGAGACCGCGGGTGGGAATGCGCGACCGTGAGGATGTGCGGTCGGTAGTGGAGGCTGCGTTGGCGGAGCTCCCGGAGCGGCAGCGGGTGGTGTTTCGGCTGCGGGTGGAGGAGCAGATGTCGAACTCGGAGGTACGGGCCGCGATCGGGGCGGTCTCGGTCAAGGCGGTGGAGCGGGTCTTTGCGCGGGCGGTTCGGGCGCTACGTGCGCGGCTGTTGCCGACAGATCCTGGGCCGGGGTCCCCGAAGCGGCGGGGCGGGCGGTAGGAGCGGAGGTGGCAAGCGGGGGTGCTCGGGTCGTGCGGTGTCCTGCGATACGCGCGGGGGTGCTGGCGCTTCGGCGGCGTCTAGAGAGCGTGATATCCAGATTCGGACGCGCGCATGAGCATCGATTCGTAGCGGTCGCCATCGGAGATGATGTGGCGGACTCGCGCGACGATCCAGGCGTGTTGCTCGACGGCTATCTCGTCGGCGAGCTCTCGGTCGAGGATCGCGCGCGGTTCGAGCGGTGGATGACGGAGGACGACGAGCGTGTGGCGATCGTCGCCGCGTTGCGGGACCGGATCGGTCGCGGGGTGGACCCGTCGTCGCGTGGTGAGTCGGTGGATGTCGAGGCGTGGTGGGCGGAGTGTGGGCCCAAGATGCGTACCGCCGAAGGCGGCCGTATGCGAGACACGCAGGAGCTGCGGATTCGTCCTCCCGGGCCGCGAATCGGCGGAGGGTCGCTCTCGACGTCGAGCCGGTGGCGGGTGACGGCAGCGTGGTCTGGTGTGGCGGCAGCGGTGGTGTGTGCGGCATGGGGAGTGTGGGCCGCGCGTGCGGGTTCCGGTGATAAGAGTGGGGCGGTGCAGCGGGCCGAGCACGCTTACACCACTAGTCGCGGCGAACGGGCGGTCGTGACGCTCGATGGGGCGCGAGTGGTGTTGGGGCCGGAGAGTGTGTTGCGGATCGCGGGTGGTTACGGGCTCCGTGACCGCACGGTGTCGCTCGTGGGGCGTGCGTACTTCGACGTGGCGCACGATGACCGTCGGCCGTTTCGCGTGTGGGCGGGTGGGGTGGTGGCCGAGGACATTGGGACGCGGTTCGATGTCCGTGCTTATGCGGGCGACTCGACGACGAGGTTTGTCGTGGCGGATGGCGTGGTCGCGATCCGTGCGGGTGGGGCCCGTGCGCGACCCGTTGGAGCGTCGGCACCGCCGGTGGTCGTGAGTCGAGGGATGATGGTGACGGCGGGCGCGGACGGTGTGTTGCGGGTGCGATCGGGGGTAGCGGCTGATCGGTACACATCGTGGAGTGATGGCCGGCTCCTGTTCGAGAACTCCCCGTTGGCGGATGTCGTCGCCGACCTCGGCCGGTGGTACGACCTCGATATTCGGTTGGGAGATCCTCGGCTGAAGTCGAAATCGTTGACCGCGTCGTTCGACGACGATCCGGCGGCCGCGATGCTTGTAGCGCTCGAGGGGGCACTGGATGTGCGCGCGGTGCGTGTTGGGCGTGTGGTGACGCTGTATCCGCCCTAGGTCCTGACCGCGGGAGTACACCGCGGGTCTGCAATCCAATCCGAAGCGATTCTCATCCTGCAGCCACCCACAAAACGTGGGGGGGAGCTATGGCTCGTCCTCGAGTCTGCCGAATCATGTCGTCTGGTGTGTGGTGGGTTGTGGCGTGTGTGGTGGTCGCGCTGTCCGCGGCGAGCAGCGGGGCGGAGGTAGCGACGCCGATGCAGCCGGTTGATCGGGGGCCGGTGTTCTATGCAGCGCCGGCGCAAGTGGGCGAGCGACCAGTGCGACTCGACACGGCGTGGGCGCCAGTGCTGAGACAGCGCATTGCGCTCGATCTGCGTGGCGTGACGATCCCGGAGGCATTGGCGGCGATCGGGGCGCGGTCAGGGCTGCGGTTCGCATACGAGCGCTCGGGATTCCCGGCGGCCGCGCGGGTGACCGCGACCGGTGGGGAGATGACTGTCGCGGGAGCGCTAACAGAGGTGTTGGCGGGTGTGAACGCCGACGTCGAGTTCGGGGCCGAGGGGCTGGTTTCGATCGTTGCGCGTCGTGTGGCAGCCGAGACGGGGACGATCACCGGGCGGGTGACGGATGCGAAGACGGGGGCAGTGCTGCCTCGTGCATCTCTGCTGCTCGAAGGGGTCGCGCGAGGTGCTACCACGAGTGACAGTGGGACGTATCGCATCGCGGACGTTGCGGCGGGCAGCTATACGCTGGTCGCTCGATTCTTGGGCTACGTCGAGGTACGGCGACCGATAGCTGTCGTGGCGGGCCAGCCGACGGTGGTCGATATCGCGCTTACCCGGTCGGTGAACGAGTTGGAGCAGGTGGTAGTTGCGGGGACGGTGGTGCCGACGGAGGTGAAGGCGATTCCGACGCCGGTGTCGGTCATCACCTCGGAAGACATTGATCTGCAGCGGCCGCAGGCCATGGTGCAACTATTTCGGCAGATGGTGCCGAGCGCGGTCGCGTGGGACATCGCGGCGGATCCGTACCAGACCGCAATGTCGGTACGAGGAGGAAGTACGCTCAATCTCGGCACGGGGTCGATGAAGGTATATCTCGACGGTATCGAGATCAGTGACAACACGTTTGCCGCGATCGACCCGGCGAGCATCGACCGGATCGAGGTCATCCGCGGACCCCAAGCGGCGACGATCTATGGCTCAGGCGCGATCTCTGGGGTCATGCTAGTCACAACGAAGCACGGGGCTGACGGTCTCACGCGGCCCCGCGTCGATCTACAGATCGCGGAGGGCGTGGTTCAGGGTCCGTACGCACACGAAGGCGGGGGTGATGCCGCGCGCCAGCAATACACCGGGTCGGTCACTGGTGGAACGACTGCGGCGAGTTACAACTTTGGTGGCGGGTACACGAGCACCGGCAATTGGGTCGCGGAAGGTGGAACGGCAATTCCGAGCGTTTATGGCGGAGTGCACCTGACTCAGAGCAATATCACGGTTGACGTCACTGGCCGAGACTATATCCAGCACACTGGGGCGGCGTTTCCGCCCGCGTTCGCATCGACGGGCCTCTCTGAATTTGCAAAGCCAAACAACGAGAGTCAGATATTTCAGGAGCAAACCTACGGGGCGAGCATTGCATATACGCCGACGACCTGGTGGCGCCACAACTTCACCGTCGGAATTGACCGCGTAGCACAGGATGGCAGAACTACGTCGCCCGCCCTCACGACACCGGCTGACACGTTTTTCACCATCCTCGAACAGAACAGCAGCAAAGCGAGTGTCGCGTATAACACTGCTGTCCAGTTGGCGATTTCGAGATGGATGTCTACCAGCCTCACTGTGGGTATCGACCACTATAGTCAGGCCAACGATCTGTACTTCACCGGTGGCGCCACGAACACCAGCGGGACGATTGTAACCGACCCTGCTCAGCCAATCACGGCGAGCCGGTCGCCAATCACGAACACCGGTGTCTTTGCTCAAGACCAATTCGACCTTTTCGATCGATTGTTCCTGACAGCAGGCGTTCGTGCCGAACGCAATTCAGCGTTTGGGCAGTTCCTGGGAACACCGGTGCAGCCACGCTTCGGCGCGTCGTATGCCTCGTCGTTCGGCGTCACGACATTCAAGCTTCGAGCGTCCTACGGTGCCGCCATCCGGCCCCCTGGAGCGTCGGAGCAAGATGAGGTTATCGGCACGGGTGAAATTCAACTTGCGAACCCACTGTTACGGCCTGAACGACAGAGCGGCTGGGATACCGGCTTCGATCTCGCATTCGGCGGCCGAGCATCAGTCAGTGCTACCTACTTCGACCAATACGTACAGGACCTCATTGACAACGTGACGCTGGTTCCTGACTCAGTACCGGAGGTGGTGCAATTTCAAAACATCGGCCGAGTTCACAACACAGGTATCGAGCTTCAGGCATCACTCCGAATACCGATAGGTCAACTCACAGGCCAATACGCGATCACGGGAAGTCGGGTAGATGCCCTTGGGTCGACATACGGCGGCGATCTTCATGTTAGCGACCAACTGCTTGGCATTCCGCGTCACACAGGAGGACTGTCGTTGGCCACTACGCCGCTACCGGGGACTACGATTGCGGTTGGTGTGACCTACGTAGGGGCATGGACGAACTACAACCAGCTGGCGGAGGCGGCGTGTTTTGGTGGTACCGGTCCGTGCTTCGCATCGACGCGCGGGTTCATCCAAACACTTCCTGGGTTTACCAAGGCGAATCTGTCGGTAACACAGCGGATAACATCCGTCGTCTCGGGGTTTATCTCAGTTACCAACCTTACGAACAATGAAGCTGTTGAGTTTCTGAACGCGAACCCAGTTATGGGCCGCGTCACGGTGGCTGGCGTGCAACTGCGGTATTGATCGATGCCAACCAGGCTTAGGAAATGGCGCCACAGCCTTCTCGCGCTCGGGGCAGGGCTGCTGATCGGTTGGATTGGGACTCCGCTCCCTGCCCGCACTCAGGAACTAGATTCGCTGCCTCTCGACGTCGCACTGGCGCAGCCGTCGTTCCCGGACTACATGCCGATCTCATTGGCGCCCAATGGCGTGTGGGTCGCCTACACACTTCAGTCGTCCGATCGATTCAAAGTCGTTACCGGCATCGAATTCACTAGAACCGGGACACCGGCATTCTTGGTAGGGTGTGCAGTCTGGCTGACCAACGTAGAGAATCGCGAGACACTGCGAATAGCTGGTGGCGACAGCGTCAGCGCATGGGCACCGCAATGGTCGCCCGACGGTCGGCGGCTCGCCTTCTATTCGGACCAAGATGGGGTGGCGCGACTCTGGATTTGGGATGCATCGACACAGGCCGCCACTCCCGTCTCGGACGCAATCGTGCGCCCATTCGCGACCTTGGAGGGTCCCCGGTGGACGCCGGACTCCCGTGCCGTGGTGACGCGAATATTGCCGCACGGAATGCATCTCGACGATGCCAGCATAATGCCACACCCCGCCGGAGTGTCGTGGGATTCAACGGATAGGATCCCGGGGTCCACGGTCGTGGTATACCGGACGGATTCCGTCTGGCGCAGCCGCCCCCGATTGATCCCGCCGACGCCGACGCCGGTTGAATCCAGTTACGCGGCGGATCTCGCGCTGATTGACATCTCTACCGGTGTAGTGACCACACTCGCTCATGGTTACCGTCCATTCGACTATTGGGTGTCACCAAATGGACGATTTGTGGCTTTCACGTCAACCGGCGGACTAGCTGAAGGCGACACTCATAATCCGCGGTTTCTTGACGATCTTGTCGTCACGTCAATTGGCTCCGTGCGCGGTAGTGAACCGCAGGTGATAGCTGCGTCATCGCCGATCTCGCCCTATGGTACGGGTGTCGCGTGGTCGCCCGATGGGAATGAGCTTGCCTACGCAGTCGCCGATACGGGAACACTAGAACAGTTCTTTGTCGCGCGATCTAGCGATTGGAAACCAAACAAAGTGCCAATGCCGGACTCCATCCGCCATGCGGTGGCCGGGCGATCATTCGTACAGGGACTTCGGTGGGCCCCAGCGGGTCGGGTCGTGTATGTCCACAACAACAGTGCATTAGTAGCCATCGACGTCGCCCGCGGCGGTGCACGAGTGATCGCGCGAGCCCCGCACGCCGAGCAGATGATCATGCTGATTGATCGGGCAACTGGTGGCGTAGCGCCACTCACTGATGTCGGCTCGCGTGTCGTTGCCACTCGAAACGACTCCACCAAACGACAGGGCTTTGCACGCATCAATCTCCACACTGGCGCGTGGGTGCAATTGCGTGAAGAAGAGAGCTATCATGGGTCACAATGGTTCCAGCCGATCGACGTTTCCGGCGATGGCCAACGCATTGTCTACATGTCGGAAAGCCCCTCAGAGCCGCAGGATCTATGGTGGACATCCTCGAATTGGTCAATGGTTCGACGGGTCACGACCGTTGCACTGCGACTTGCGGACCGGCGCTACGGATCTTCGCGGTTAATCGAATGGCGCACGTCAGGTGGCAAGCAAGTTCATGGGGCATTGCTACTGCCAACAAACTACGCCCCCGGACGACGCTATCCGCTAATCGTATACCCGTACCCGCATGCCCTCCGTTCGAATGATGTATTTCACTTTGGGTTGGTCGGGACAGGTACCGAGAACATGCAGATATTTGCGAGTCGCGGGTATGCAGTGCTGGCACCTGATACCCCGATTCTTGCCGCGGATCAATTGCACAGCCTTGCCGATTTCATCCTGCCCGGGGTCGACAAGGTCATCGCAATGGGAATCGCGGACTCGACCCGGCTGGCTGTGATGGGCACCAGTTGGGGGGGCTACACAGTCCTTGCACTACTCGTACAGACCCGGCGATTCCGGGCAGCGATCATGCGCGGCGGTTACGGCGATCTACCCGCCATATACGGCGAGCTGGAATCGAGCGGGAGTCCCCGGAATCAGATTCTGCTTGAAACCTGGCTGGGTGCGACTGTATGGGGGGATCGGTCCCGCTACATCGAGAATTCGCCATCGTATCTCCTCGATCGCGTTCGCACCCCGCTACTGATCGTTCACGGCGGAGCCGACACTACTGTGCCCGCACAAAACGGCGAAGAAATCTTCGTCGACTTACGCCGGCTGGGTCAAGATGTAGAGTACGCGAGATACGACGGGGAGAACCACGTCGAGCGTTTCTGGAGCAATGCAAACCAGCGAGACTACCTAACTCGCACTTTGCGGTGGTTCGATAGTCACCTACGCGTACGTGTCAAATAGGGGGCGCGCCTCGGTGGATGACGTTGCGGCGACTGACCGGAGGGACAGTGCTCGGAAGGGGTGTCACTTCGCTGGGGCGAGCTTGCTGGTCGGTGGGTATGACGCGTACGCAATGATTCGATCCTAATGCCGAACTAGAGCTGGAAGCCGACGTTGCCCGGGGCCATCGTCAGGCCGTCGATCGGGTTCTTCGGGTCTCCGGGTCCACCCACGAAATGCTTCGTGACTTCGACTACATCGCCCTTCGCGATTAGAGCCGGTGTTGCATATGTCTTTGACATCGTCCTCTCCTGAGTAACGTCCGTTATGTCGCGCCTATGTTGCCTATAGAGATCGATGACTTCGTCCTACGTTACATCATTGCGCGTGCGCTGGCCCACCGACCAGCTCTTACCTGCAACCACAACTCCACATCGAGCGTTAGCTGGACTCGGGCGCTCACCGACTCCTCATGATGTCCGCCACGCCGTGCCGAGCCCACTGCGCTTCGGATTCGATGGACATCGATCAATCCAAGGTCCGCCAGGATCGAATCGCGAAGGAGAGCCTCGACAACTCGTTGCTCATGGGCGAGCGACCACGAGGTGAGGCCGCCACCATTACTCTTGCCCACGCGGGTACGTACTAGCTCCGGGAGCATTCCCCGTGTTGCTTCTCGCAGAATCCATTTGTGCGCATATGGGCGAACGCACATTTCAGGCGCTAACCGCAGCGCCAGCTCGACGAGGGGCCGGTGCAGATACGGGTGACGGATGTCGACAACTTCCCCGACTTCTCCATCAGCCAGACCCAACGGGATGCTCTCGACCATCGACGCCTGGGCGTGGGCGAATGCGGCGCCGCGACGGGCGCCGTAGACGGGTTGAACCCCCGTTCGCCTACGTAGTTCATAGCGACGCACTAGCGACCTGGAGACCCAATCGGGGACCGTGAGCTCCGGCCTGCTCACCAGCCGTGCCCGGATGCCATTGGGGATCAGCGGCATTACAGCGTTTTGCCAGACTAACTCCCAGAAGGACACCCGCCCGACTGCTGAGCGATGGGCCATCTCACGGACGGCCTGCGCGATGTGGCCCGTCGCGATCCAGTCCGCAAAGAAGAACATCGTTCCCAGTACGAGATTGTCTCCGCCCAAGCCGGTAAGGAGTACTGAGGCCGCCATGCGTTTCAGAGTTTCTGCAACGTGGCCCTCCCGCACTGCAATACCGTAGGAAGCGCTTTGCGGTTGATCGCAGAGCGGTGGGTTGGCGAGCAATTCATGTCGATCCAACTGATGAGGGATTTGTACGTTAGGCAGTTGGTATCGATCGACGACGGCATCCGAGTACATGCGCTCATTTGCCGCCGAATCAATTGGATCGACAAATGTGATCGTCCCGCTCAGTCCCCGAGGTATTGTGCCGCGCTCTACCAACCACTGCGCGGTACTAACCACCGATGAAGAGTCCAGGCCTCCCGACAGGTGGGACCACGTGGTCCCGGCGTTGGACAGGCGGTCTCTCACGGCGTCAACCAAGAGCCCCCGAAACGCGTCACACTGCTCATCGTCGGACATTGGTACCTGATCACGAGCTTGCGCGTCGAAAGGATTCCAATATCTCGAGACGACGGGAGCCATTCGATTCCAGCGGAGTACGCTTGCCGCGGGTAGAGCATGCACGCCACGAAAGACCGTGAGACCCGGAAGCGCGCCGCAGTACGAGATCCAGGCCGCGAGATACTCCATGTTGTAGTCGTCACCCTGCGCCAGAAGCTCCGCGCGGGACGAGAAGGTGACGACGCCAGGGCTCGGAGTCGCGTAGTACAGTTGTTTTACGCCAAACGTGTCGCGGGCAGCGATCAGCGTACGGGTGTCGGCCTCCCAGACTACGAAGGCGAAGTCACCGAGCAGCCGTGCCACGCCGGAGACACCACGGCGGAGGGCGACTTCGCCTGCGAGCGCGAGGTCGCTGAGCGAGCGATCGACATCGCCGAGCCACGCGAGCATGTCCGCGCGGTTGTCGATACGGGCGACGCCGACGACGGTGACTGGTCCTGAGCGGACGATCGCGGGCGGGCAGGCCCCGTGTGCTGGGCCGACGACGGCGAGCAAACCGTCAGTGGTCACCCAGTTGAGCGGCTGCTCTTTGCAGTAGGGAGCGCCGCGTACCGCTGCCCGGAACGACGTGGGAGCGGGGCCGCCGTCGAGGCGGATCGCGCCAGCGAACATCCTCATGAGCCGCTCCGCTGCGCAGGCGCGTCGAGCGCCGTGAAGATGCGCACGTGCTCGGGGACGTCGTTGATCGGCACGCCACGGTACTCCACCCAGGCGTGCGCCATGAACGGGTACCGTTGGATACCCAGCCGCATCTGGACCGATATGCCGTGACGTCGCAGGTAGTCGTAGAGCACCAGCGACCGCTCGAGGCACTGCGCTCGTCCCGGGAAGAACGCGGCACCCATGGCCACGGCGTATTCCGCGGCGGCAACGACTTGCGGGCTGCCGTCGCCCTGCACCGGCACGCGAGCGATGCGCCGATCGATCCATCGGCGCGTCCGATCGTATCCCAGCAGCTTGAGCGCCGCGCGCACGACGGCCACTCGCAGGAGACATTCGAGCGTCGATGGCACACGCAGCGGCCTAAACACGGGCAGCAGCAGCTCGAAAACCGTCACGGTGCCGCCTTCACGATTCACGGCGCACTCCGGTCGGCGGGGCCGAGATCAGGAGGCCGGCGGCGCGGAGGTGGGTGAGCAGGGTCGTGACGTCCTGCTCGACCGGGTCAACGCCGCCGACGAGAGGGACGTCGTACTCCCTGCGAATCGTCGCGACGATCTCGTCGAGGGTCGTGCCGTCGGCGAGCAGCTCCCACACCCGAGTCCCGACTTCGTTCAGGGTATGGTATCGGCCACGAACGGTATCGAGGAGAACCGTCTCGCCGTCCCGCGTCGTTGACATGACGTGCGGCGGACGGATGAGCCGACCGCGGAAGCTCTGGCGATCGGGCGACCGACGGGTGAAGAGTGCGGTAAAGCGCATGGCGCTGTCCCCGGGAACGAGGCGGCAGTGAGATGGTCATGGAGCTGCCGTCGATCCGTACGAGGGGGAGAGTAGCGCGCGCTAACAGGGGCGCATATCGCCGCAATGCGTCAGAGTTGTGCTAATGCGACAGAGTTGCCGTGGGGCGACAGTAAACCCTCAGCGCCCTATCGCGCGTGGTGCGCGCGATGCACGAGTGCGGCACACGCGAAGTCGAGTGCGGCGGCGAAGCCAGCTCCCTCGCGAACCGCCGCTGGGGTCAAGCCGCCGAGGTGGCGCTGCATGAGACGGGTGATCGTGCTGGAGTGAGCCATGCCGCGTGCGCGCTGGATCTGTCGAGCACTCCACCGGTGTTCGGCCATCAACCATACCGCGTCGAGTGCACGCACGGTCTGCATCACGACCCGCGCCGTCGTCCACCCCGCTTCGGCGAGGCGCCGCTCCGCTGTACGAGGCGAGATCCGGCTCCACCGGGCGAGTTGATCCACCCCGCGGCCGGTCGTCGCCTTGAGCACGAGGATCGAGAGAAAGACGTGGAGCGTCGCCGGGGCCAATGGCAGCAGTCGCCGAAGGATCACCGGTGCGGCAGAATACGGAAGCGGGTTCACACTGCCAACGGCGCGATGTACGGCGGGGGCTAAAGGTTCGTCGGGACGTACCACGAACTCAGCCGCCGTCCGTGGCACGAGGAGTGCCGGCAGCGCGTTGGTCGTGAGGGGCTCGGCCCGGTCGTACACAATGAGGGGCACCGTCAGTGGCCGGCTCGTTGCTCGGCCCGCACGGAGCGCCACCATCCGACTGCGCCACGCATCGACGTCCGTCACGACCACATCGACGGAGCCAGCGGCAATGGCGACGTCGAGTGCGTCGATGGAATCCAAGAAGCGCAGGACAGCGAACGACGCGAGCTGTTGGCCGATCGCGGTGCGGTCATCACCCGCGCGGACCACGACCGCCACAGATGG
This sequence comes from Gemmatimonadota bacterium, assembly GCA_003152485.1. Taxonomy (GTDB): domain Bacteria; phylum Gemmatimonadota; class Gemmatimonadetes; order Gemmatimonadales; family Gemmatimonadaceae; genus Palsa-1248. The sequence goes on from PMAE01000032.1 coordinate 31,663, forward strand.
CTTGGGCGGTGGTTCGTCGTTCTCAGGCGTGGTCGAGCGTTCGCCTTTCGGACCTGGCATGATGCTTTCCTGGAGACACGCGTACCAATCCACCGCGTGTACGTGCCAAGAATGCATGGTGCCGACAGCGGCCGGTTGACAAGTGGCACGATGTCACCTGTGCAAATTGTTTCCCAACAGTGCAGCGCACCGACCAAAACTCGTTCGCCATGTTACGTGAGCGTTCGCGGTGTCACCGGTAGAACGCGTGAGAATATCGACGGGTGACCGGCGTGAGCGCGCCCGATGGCCCAACTCCGGTGCGCCGCTCTCGCGTTGTGATGCGCCAGAACGGGATGATGTCCGAATGACGCTGGCAGCGTAAATAGTGCATTTCTATATGCGGACAGGATATATGGTGCATGATGTCGTGGGTGCGATGACGGCGGGCGAGCGGTGCAGGGGAAGGGTACGGTTTACACTGCCGGCGTTATTCCGCCGGGTGCGGGAAGCGCTGGACCGTCCCGTGGCGGAGTATGCCGAGTTGACGGCGGGCGCTGTCGGCGTGGGAGCAGACAGCAGCGACGGCTGACCGCAGCGACCGTTGACCCCCGGTTGTGGGGCATCCGCCCCACCTGGTCCAGTCCGTGCATTGACTGACCGTGAAATCATGTCGCGACCACGAGACGGAGCAGTCCGCTGCGTGTGGGGTGGCCCGACGTTGAGCCACCCTGTTCAATCGTGGCGATCAGCCAACAACGCAACAGCAACACCAAGGCAACATTAAAGCGTCACCAACGCACCATTTTTGCTCATCGTGCCAGACCATCGGTGAATTGGCCGATGTGGAAACTCGATCCAGGCACTGCATCGTGGCGCAGAATCAGTGGAAATTCGACCAGCGTGACCGAACCGCCGACGCGGATATGCGCGGGACCAGGCGCCCATTCGCCATCGGCAGAGCGAAGTCGCGCGTAATGTCGCGCGTGGTGTCGCTGGGGATCACGATCGCGTTCCCCCTGTGCGTGGCGCTGGCGTCGGCGGCGTTCAATGAATCCACGAACGAACGCGCGGCACACACCACAGCACACACCACGGCGACTCAGGCGCAGACATCAGCGCCTTCGGCAGGGCAGACGACCCCCGCGCCCGCCCGCCCGGCCGCCGCATCGACGAGCGGTGCATCCGCGACTGGCACGGCCGTGGCGAGTACCAATACGACGCACGGTCACCAATGGATCGAGATGCGGAACGTCGATCTGGGGGTGTCGGATAGTGTCACGATCCGGGTGCGGACGCTGCACGGTGAGGTGTTCCGGACATCACCTGACCATCCCGCCACGCTCGACGACCCCCTGTCGTTCAAGATCCACGTGACCGGGGCGACCGTGGGGCTCACCGGCGCCGACCTGGGCGCGATTCTCAACACCGTCGTCTTCGCGTACAAGGGCGCCCCCCTCCGCGATCTCCAAGTGCGCACCGACGGCGACCAGATCATCCAGACCGGCATCATGCACAAGGGTGTCGATCTCAAGTTCCGGCTGCGTGGCCAGCTCACGCTCATGCCGGACGGACGCATCCGGATCCATCCGACGGCCATGCGCATCCTCGGCATCAACGGCGAGAAAGTGCTCAGCATCGTCGGGTTGCACCTCGACAACATCCTGGATCTCAAGGGCGCCAAGGGCGCGACGGTGAAAGGGGATGACCTCTTCCTCGATCCGTTGGTGATCCTGCCGCCGCCGGCGATTGACGGGAAGCTTGCGGCGATCCGGATCGAGGGCACCGAGGTCGTCCAGGATTTCGTGCGCCTGCCCGAGGATTCAGTATTTGGGCACTACGTCCGGTCCGACACCACCGATCACAACTTCATCTACTTTCGGGGCGGCGAACTCCGATTCGGCAAGCTGCTCATGTACGACACTGATCTTCGGATCGTCGATGCCGACCCGAAGACTCCGTTCGACATGAAGCTGCCGCACTACAGCGAGCAACTGGTCGCGGGGCGTTCGCGCACGCTCGCGAACCAGGGGCTCGTGGTCACCATGCCGGACTACTCGACGCTCAAGAAGGCCGATTCAACGCGGGCCGTGACGGCATCGGGGAAGTGATGCGGTGAACCAGCGATCGTGCGACGCGATCGCGCGACGAATGACTGTGGTGGTATCTGAGGCATGGGGGCCGTTCTCGAACGGCCCCCGCTGCGTAGTCCATATCGGTGCGTGCGGAGCGGTGCGACCGATGGGGTCGGGCGCCGTCTCGTTACAGCGCGATTAGCAGGCGCGGGTGCCGGGTGGCGGCGGACTCACCAGCACTGACGCGGTCACCGCCGACGACGCGGGGTCGGTCGCTATTGATTCGACACGAATCTGGGACCGATCGACGCATTTGACGCCGGGGATGCGCGGCGGGGGCAGCTTCGGGTCCTTGGCCGACATCGCGAGATACTGCGCGAGATCCAGGGTGCCCTTGTCGTTCAGCAACTGTTCGAGCTGACCGTGGACCGTCTGCACGAATGCCTGAAAGGTGATGTCGCTCGTGGGGCCCGGTTGCACATTCGATTGCGTGACGTGGATCAACCCATCGCGAGCGACCGGCACGGCCGATACGATGAGGTCTCCGGCGATCGACGGCGCGATCATGGCGTTAAGGGCGTACGTGCCGGACACGTGCACCGAAAAGACCAGCCGCGGACCGTTGACCTGCACACCGGGCGCGCTGAGCGCGAGGTTCTGCCCCCAGGCGGAGCACGCGGGATTACCGCGGCAGGGATACAACCGTCCGCTGTCCACGAAGAGCTGCGTCCGGAGCAGCGCCACCATCTGCGCGGTCGGCATCGTGAGCGTGTACGGACTCGGGTCTGCCGACGTCGTCCCGGGTTGCACGATTGCATGCGACCCACCCGACGGTAGCCCCAGTGTCAACCAACTATAGAACAACGCGTAAATCATCCGTACGGCCATAGCGCTCCTTCGAGTTGATGAGGGATGATAGCCGCTCCCCAATACCACCGCGACCCGACGAGCGTTCCACTAGCGAGCGGTCGAGCGGTCATCTGTCGCCCACATGCCACCCCGTCGCTGCACCCGGCGATCACCCCGCCCAATCTTCAGCGGGCCACCGCGCGAGCACGTCGGCTGACCGGTCGCTTCCTCGCTGCTGCCTTCTTCCCCCCGATTTCCGCCAGGAATCGATCTACTTGCTCGAGTCCTCGAAGCGTCTTGTTGATGTCGTACCCGTACCCGAATCGGATGTACTTGCCGATCCCGAAGTGCGCGCCGGGGGTGATCAGCACTGAATGCTCGAGACGGAGTCGATCGAACAACCGCGCCGACGTGATCGGGAGTCGGTACTTCACGAGCACGATCGCGCCGGCCACGGGGCGGATGTACTCGAAGATGTCGTCATGGGTACGGATCCACGCTTCGAGTTGCGGGAGGTTGGTGCGGAGGATCGATCGAGTACGGGCGAGGATCTGCTCGCGGCGGACCGGATCGGTCGCGACGCGCGCGAGTCGGTCGGACAGGATCGAGGGCGTGAGCGTCGTGTAGTCCTGATACGACCAGAGATGCGCGACTGTGCGCTCGGGTCCGACGATCCATCCGATGCGAACGCCGGGCATGCCGAAGGCTTTCGAGAGGCCGGCCGTCACGATCACCTTGTGGTACCGTCCCCAGAACGTGGGTGTGGTCCGGGTGCCGTCGACCTCCGCGCCTCGATACACCTCATCGGCGACGATCCACGCATTTGCGCGGCGGGCCAGGCGGATGATCTCATCCATTTCGCCCTCGGTCAGCACGCCGCCGGTGGGGTTATTGGGGTTGGTCACCAGGATCAACTTCGTGCGGTTGGTGACCGCGCGTCGCAGGCTCTCGATGTCGAGCGCCCATCGCCGCACGCCGTTCTCTTCGCGTTCGACGAGGTGGTACGCGTCCGCGCGCTCAGCGTAGGCGCGGGCCAATCCCCACGCCTGCAGGTAATTGGGGATCATGACCGCGGCGCGTCCGCGGTCGTCGAGCAAACCCCAGAGCGTACTGAAATTCGCTTCCGACGTCCCAGTCGTCACCAGCACATTGCTGGCCTGGGCACCCGGGTAGAACGACGCGATGTGCTCGCGGAGCTCCGGTGAGCCGTTCGAGTGCGGGTACTTGAGCGCTACGTCGAGGAACGCGTCCTGGCTTGCGTCGGTCTCCAGCAGCTCGCGGACGGTATACGGTTGGACGCCGCTTTCCGAGAGATTGAACTCGACCTCATTCTCGTAGAGACATTGCGTCCGTTCCATCTCGAAGCGATCGATGCGCATGACGAGTTCCGGGACCAGAGGGAGTGAATGGTCCCGTACAGATAGCCCGAGTGGCGCGGGGTGTAAAGCCAGTCGCCGGCCGGGCGTCGAGGTCCAGCTCGCCCCAGCGCTCCCGGACCAACTCGTTGGGCGCGAGTCCACTGATCGCGCAGCACTCTCGAATGAGATGCGGCTGGTCGCAGTAGCCGGCGTGGACCGCTCCGCGGGTCCATTGGACTCGTGATCCTCGAGGACTGCCGGGTCGCCCTGAGGCGGGGTCTTGGAGGCCTCGCGTATGACGTTATCGTAGTCGTCATGACGAACCCCATGGGTCAGACCCTTGTCTTGGGGGAGGCCGACATCCGACGGCTCCTCGATCCACAAGCCTGCATCGACGCCGTGGAGCGGGCGTTTACCGCGTACGCGCAAGGTGGCGCGGAGCTACCGGGTGTGATCCATCTCGACATCCCTGAGGCGCACGGTGAGATCCACATCAAAGCCGGGTATCTCCACGGTGGCGCGTATTACGCGGTCAAATTCGCGTCGGGGTTTCCCGGGAATCCCTCGCTGGGTCTTCCCGCGAACGGCGGAGTGGTCGTCGTGTTCGATGCACGCACCGGGGCGCTGGCGGCAATCCTGCTCGACAACGGATACATCACTGACCTGCGGACCGCGGCGGCCGGGGCGGTCGCGGCCAAGCATCTCGCGCGTGCCTCGATCGCGGCGGTCGGCGTGATCGGAACGGGTGCGCAGGCCCGGTTGCAGGTGCAACTCCTGGCGCGGGTCCGCGCGTTCCAGACCGTCAAAGTGTGGGGGCGGCGACCGGCGGCGGCCGAGCAGTGTGTCGCGGATCTCATGGCGAGCGGGTCCTTGCCTCAGAATGCGCGGGTCGTCGTGGCCGATACCATCGAGGCGGCGGTCACCGGGTCGGATGTCGTGATCACGACGACCGCGAGCCGGACTCCGCTGGTCCGTGCCGCCTGGATCCAGTCCGGCAGTCTGATCATTGCCGTCGGGTCGGATGGTCCGGACAAGCGGGAGCTCGAGGTCGACGTCCTCGCGTTGGCCGACCGTGTGGTCGCCGACAGTTTGCCGCAGTGCCGACGCCTGGGCGAGATCCATCATGCGCTGGACGCCGGGGTGATACAGGACAGCCGAGTGACCGAGCTCGGGCTCATCACGAGCGGTGAGGCGCCGGGCCGCGCGACGCCGACCGAGATCATCGTCTGCGATCTCACGGGTGTGGGCGTGCAGGATGTTGCGGCGGCGGCTGTGGTGATGGAACGGGCAAAGCGGCACGGTTGAATGCTCCGCCGGCGGCCATGGCGACGCCGCGGCCGCGCTGATTTGCCTCGTCCGGATGCCGGAGTTACACTATACCGATGAGACCGTTGGGCGTAGGTTGCGGGCAAAACCGCAACCCATCTGCGCACATAACGGCGATTAAGAGCAAAAGCGAGAGTCGGAAGTCGACAACTGCTACAAAGGGCAAACTGCAAGGGGCGAGAGTAGAAAGTAGAAAGTTGACAACAGCGACTAACAGCGAACGCAACGGGCGAAAGGCGAGAGGACGCACCTCATCATTTCACCGGAGAGCAGTATGAACGTGAACATGTCCTGGCGTCGCGCGAGCCGGGCTCTTGCGATGAGTGCGGTGTTGGTATTGTCGATGGCGGCGGTCGATGGTGCGCCGCCGCGCTACTTCAAGATGAAAAGCGTGCAGGTGATCGATAAAGGCGGATTCGCCAAGCCCACCCCCGCGATGGACGTGCTGGTGCCATCCGACTGGACGTTCGAGGGGGGCGTGCAGTGGGCGAACCGGGGATGCTTCGCCGATCTCGCGGCGGTGACCTTCAAGACAACGAGCCCCGACGGCAAGATCGTCATCGAGGCGTTCCCCTCGTTCAGCTGGCAGGCCGTCGACAACCCGTCCGTGCAGCGCTATCTCATCGCTGAGAACCAGGAGGGCCTCAAAGTCGGGCTCAAGCCCTGTCCCGTCTTCGGGCCGGTCCCCGCCGCCGATGTGCTGCGCAAGCGGGTCATCCCGCAGCTGCGTCCCGGCAAGGAGATCGCCGCGATGGACACATCTGCCGATCTCGATCGGGCGATCAAGACGCGCGTGGCCGCGATCCAGGCGCAGCAATCGAAATCCGGCCAGCCCGTGCAGGTTCGCGCCGATGCCGCGCGTGCGCGACTCAAGTACGATCTCGACGGCGCGCCCGTCGAGGAATGGATCATCGGGGTCAGCATGGCGCAGGCATCGCCCTCCGGCGACGGACATGGCGGCCATCGTCTGGACTGCCGCGCGATCATGCTGATGTCGATGCGCGCCCCCGCGGGGCAGCTCGAGGCCAACGAGAAATTATTCGACGCTGTACGCGGCAGCATCCAGGTGGAACCCGACTGGCAACGCCAGTATCTCGCGATCGTATCCCAACTCTCCGCGGCGCAAAATCAGCAGCGCGCGGCCCGCGACCAGATCCGTGCCAAGTTCCAGCAGGACGAGATCGCCGCGATCAACGGCGTCGTCGCCAACAGCCAAGCGGGCGCCAACCAGGCCGTCGCGGGCGAAAGCCAGATCATCCGCGGCGTCGAGACGTACCGCGACCCGGGCACCGGCAAGCAGTATGAGCTCGACAGCAAATACGGCAACGCCTGGATGGGCAACGGCAATCAGGTCATCCTGAGCGACGACCCGAACCTCAACCCCTCTTCCGTCGCCCCCGGCAGTTGGACCCCCATGGAACACGTCCAAGCCCAACCCTAACTCGCCGATAGCTGTTTCCTCACCGCCATCCACTAACCAGCGCCGCTTCCGCTACTGGAGCCCCACCGCGATCGCGACCAATATCGCCCCCGCTCCCAACGCGGCGACGGCCAGCGTTAGCCGCGCGATCACTCGCAACCAGTCTTCGAAGCGGACGTTCGCCGCGACCAGGATCGCCATTAAGCCGCCGTTCGTCGGCGTGATGAGCTCGCACAGTCCCGCGCCATACTGATACGTCAGCACAGTGACCTGGCGAGAGAGGCCGATCAGATCGGACAGCGGGGCCAGAATCGGAAGGGTCAGCACCGCCTCGCCGCTGACGCTCGGCACCGGGACATGGATGATCGCGTGGACCGCCATCATCCCGAGCGCGGCGACGCCTACCGGGAACGCGGCGAGCGGCGTCGAGAGGCCGTGGACGACGCTGTCGATGATGTGCCCCTCGTTCATCACGACCGAGATTGCGCGCGAGAATCCGATGAGGATCGCCGCGTAGGCCATCGACCGGAATCCTTCGATGAACGCGTCTGCGGTTCCCGCGATGCGGAGGCCACCGGCGATCCCCGCCGCGATGCCCATCGCGAAGAACAGGCCCGCCTCCTGGTCGAAGTCCCACCCGAGGCGCAGCACGCCGTAGAGGAACACCACGAATGTCGCGAGCACGATCGCGAGGACTGTGCCCCCGCGGCGGTGGGGGCTCTCGTCCGGCGCCGTCACTAGAGACGAATCATCGGCCGGCACTCGCGTCCGCTTGGCGTAGCGCATCGTACGACCGATCCACAGCGTGAGCGCGATTGCGAGCACGACGACTCGGAATCCGGATCCCGATGCCTGCGGGAGATGCGCGACTTTCTGCGCGATGAGCACCTGGAAGGGATTGACGGGACTGAACGCCGACCCGACTGCGGCCGCGCCGACGCTGATCAACGCCGCGGTCATTGCGTTGAAGCCAAGCCGCCGGGTCAGGAGGAGGAGCGCGGGGACGAGGGCGATGATCTCCTCCTGCATGTTCTCGAGCGCGCCGCCGGCCGCGAAGGCGAGCGACATGATCGGGATCGCGAGCATCCCATTGTTCCCAACCCGGCGCACCAGCCAATCGATGCCATCGCGGAGCGCACCCGTTTTGTCGACGACGCCGAACGCGCCGCCGACTAGGAATACGAAGAACACGACCGACGCCGCGTCGATGAGCCCCCGCGGAATCGCCACCATCGCCGCGAACGGTCCCACGGGTTCGGCCGGCACATGGTGGTACGTCCCGGCGACGACGATCGAGCGGCCGGTGACGGGATCGTCGCGCCGGTCGTACGTGCCCGCGGGGACGATGTATGTCAGCGCTGCCGCGAATATCGTACAGCCGACCAACAGCGTGAGAGGATTCGGGAGCCGCATCGCGGGCATCGCGTCCAGGCTGTCAGTGGAAACGTCCGTCGGAGAGATGGCTCCGACGGACGCACTCGTTAGTTAGCGATTGGCTGTTAGCTAATCGTTAGTCGCCATTTCACTACCCGCCCATCCCTAGTTGCTAGCCGCTACCAGCTACTGCGGCTGCGCTCCCGGCGCTCCTGGGGCACCCTGCCGCATCTGCCCCATGTTCGGCATCTGCATCACCGTATATCCCGCCGGCGGAACGAACTGATCGTCGCTCACGGTCGTCCGCTCGATCTTCGTCGCCACGACCGCCACTTCGGGCTGGCCATCCTTGATCGTCGTCATCTTCAGCAAGCCGTTCCCCGGGCCGATCGCGTCACGCAGCGAGGACATGCTCGCATCCATCGCCGAGCCTCGGCCACCCGCCAGCGCGTCCAGTATCTGCGTGTTAAAGCCGACGCCCTTGCCTACGCACGCGTCCCCCTCTTCGGTCTTGCCCGCACGTACGGTGGTCAGGTGGATCACCTGGCAGGTCTCACCTGCCACGGTCTCCGTCTTTCCGGTCTTCGTCGCGGTGTACTTCGGCATCTCCGCCGCATTGCCCGTACCCGCGCTCGGCGGTACCACCATGTACTTCTTCATCGTGGGAATCAGGACAGTCCGCGTGTTGGCCGTGCCGTCCACCAGGATCACCATGTTGCCGCCCGGCGCCTGCGAGGCCGACATCTCCATGCGTGCCTTCGTACCCTTGCTCGAGATGGTCATCGTCGCCGGCGCCTTGGCTCCGTGGATCTCGTACGTGACCACGCCCTCGAAGCCGCTTTGTGCCGCGGCGTCTCGCGCACCCGCAACCGCGAATGTGATGCCGAGCACGATGACGGGTGTCTTGCTCCATACTATGCGCATTCGCTCATACCCTCGGGTGAGACGGTCATTGAATGGGCGAGATGGTCCGCGGGCCGCGGGACCATGAAAGTCGTGCCCCTCGCCGATCTCAGGCTGGGTGAAGCATTGAGGCAATCGGCGCCGAAAGCCAGGGGCGATTTCGTGGGGTCAGTCCGGGGCCCCGTGGACCGCGTGGTTCGCGGCGCCGGAGACGGCCTGCCGCGGGCGTAGCTGACCGGCAGATCCCGGTAGTCGCGTGGCGGGCGGGCGATNNTCAGCGCTCGCGTGATCGCTGGTGCGTGGTACTCAGAACAGCGTGGGTATCACGTACCGGCCGCCACCGGTGGTGACGATCACGAGGTTCATGATCACGAAGATGAGCTCGTAGTGCCATCCTTGCCCGTCTTTGCCCCAGAAACCGATATGCCAGTCCACGATCTTCTTTTTGATGGCGCCGAGCATGATGAGAATGAGACCAATGGCGGCGAGCTGGCCTAGCACGCCGGTCAGCACCCCGAGGGCGCCCGCGACCTCAGCGCACCCAAGGAACCGGGTCATTCCCGGAGTGAGGCCGTTTTGCTTTCCCTTGGCGACCGGGTGCGAGACCTTGGCCCAGCCGCTGGTCAGGAAGACAGCGGCGACCATGCAGCGCACCGCCAGGAGCATGATATCGCTGTAGGCGAGTAGTTGGGGGAAGAGGATCGTCACGGCGGACAGAAATGCAAAGCGTGCGCCGCGTAGGGTCCTCGTCTGGTGGTTTTGGCAGATAATCTTCTTGACAAATAATATTGTCGGGACAATAATATCTGCCGCTCTGTTGCATTTCCGCCAACTAGACGGATACGCGTTGCAATGACCGCTGACTACGCTGTCGTAGAGTCCACTGATCAGGCCGCCACATTGATGGATCCGATGCGGCTCCAGATCCTGGCCCATCTGCGGGAGCCGGAGTCGGCGGCAGGGGTCGCACGAGCGCTGGGGTTGCCGCGGCAGCGGGTCGGCTACCACATCCGCGAGCTCGAGCGGGCGAAGCTCCTGCGGTCTGTGGGCGAGCGTCGGCGCGGCAACTACGTCGAGCAACTGTTGCAGGCGACGGCCACGTTCTACGTCGTGGGGCCGCGCGCGCTTGGCGTTATGGGGGTGGAAGCTGGTCCGATCCGCGACCGATTCTCGAGTGCCTATCTCATCGCCGCGGCGAGCCGCACGATCGGGGATGTCGGCGAATTGCGGGAACGCGCGCGGGCGGTGGGGCGGCAGCTTCCGACGTTGACGCTCGAAGGCGAGGTGCGATTCGGGTCGGGCGAGGAGCAGCGTGCGTTCGCCGACGAGCTCACCGACACATTCGCCGCGTTGGTGGCGAAGTACCACGACGGCGCTGCGGAGCGTGGCCGTCGTTTTCGCATCGTGATCTCGGGACATCCGGCGTTGCCGGCCGACTCGGCGGCCGCGCGATCCTCAAGATGAGACATCCATTGAGACATCCATCATGACGACACCGATCTCCGAAACACAGACACGGCGCAGCATCGATCTGAAGGTCAGCATCGACGCGCCCGCGGCGGCCGTGTGGGAGGCGCTCACCGATCCCGCGCAACTCGCGAACTGGTTTCCGCCCATCTCCAGTGGTTCATCGGCGGTCGGCGGCAAGCTGCTGATCTCGTGGGGGCCGTCGATGGAATGGACTACGACGGTGGTGGCGGCGGAGCCGAACCGGCACGTCCGGTGGGTCGATGACCCGAGCCAGCCGTTGGCCGTGGACTGGACGATCGACGGACGGGGTGGGAAGACCGTCGTGCGGCTCGTGCATTCCGGGTGGAGTGCCGAGTCCACGTGGGACGACCAGTTCGACGCGACGAACGCGGGATGGAGCTATTTCCTGTTCAATCTCCGCCATTATCTCGAGCGCCATCGCGGAGTCCGTCGGGTCATGGTGTCGGAGCGGCGTCCGACTACGATGTCGCATGCGGCGCTGTGGGAGCGACTGACCGGCCCCGAAGGATTTGCCGTGAGCGCAGTCGGCCACGCCAAAGTGCGCGCTGGCGACCGTGCGCGGATCCAGCTTGGCCGCGATCCACAGCGGCTCGACATCGCGCACTGCGTGGCCCCCAAGCATCTATGGGGTACGCTCCCTGGTCTGAGCGACGCCGTGCTGTTCATTGAGATGGAGCCGGGCAATCCTGGTTACCATTGTGGAGTGTGGATCTCGACGTATGGGTTGAGTGAGGAGAGGGTGAAGGAGTTGCGTGAGGCGACGGCGGAGATCGTGGAGCATATTTTTGGTCGGCAATGAAAAACAACAAACGAAAGGCGAAAGTCGAAAGGCGATAACAACGAAAAGGCGAAAGTAGAAAGTAGAGAGTAGACAACAACGAACAACGACACGTTATCCGCTATATGGCGACTATAGGGTCTGATGTGCAGGCGGAGGTATATGGGAATCCGGGGCAGGGTGGACCGGATGGCCGGTTGCCGTTCGCGGTGGAGGAGTGGGAGCGACGCGCGCGGGCGGTGTTGAGTCCGACGGCGTTTGCGTATGTCGCGAGTGGGGCCGGGGGCGAGGACACTATGCGGGCTAATCGCGAGGCGTTCTACAAGCTTCGGATCTGGCCGCGGGTGGGGCGCGACGTGTCGGACCGAGATCTGGCGACGACGGTACTCGGGACCCGATCGACGGTGCCCTTCTTTCTGGCGCCGGTGGGAGTGCAGGGGGTCATCCACACAGACGGCGAGCGGGCGACCGCGCGCGCGGCGGCGGCGGCGGGTGTGCCCTTCACGCTCAGCACCGTGTCATCCGTGACGATGGAAGAGATCGCGGGGATCATGGGCGATGCGCCCCGGTGGTTTCAGTTGTACGCGGGGCGGAACCGCGAGGTGGTGACGAGCATGATTCGGCGTGCGGAGGTCGCGGGGTATCGCGCGCTCGTGGTGACGATGGATACAACGATGCTTGGGTGGCGGGAGGCGGATCTCACGAACGCATATCTCCCATTTCTAGCGGGCGAGGGGATCGCGAACTATCTGTCGGATCCGGCGTTTCTCTCGCGCCTTACGAAGTCGCCCGCTGACGATCCGAAAGCGGCGATCGCCGAGTGGCTACGGATCTTTGTGAACCCCGCGTTCGGGTGGGCGGATGTGGATTTCATCCGTGGCGTGACCAAGCTGCCGCTCCTGCTCAAGGGCATCCTGCATCCCAAGGATGCGGACCTCGCCGTGGCGCACGGCGCGGACGGGGTCATCGTGTCGAACCATGGTGGGCGGCAGGTGGACGGCGCGGTCGGTGCGGCGGACGCGTTGCCGGCGGTGGTGGATGCGGTGCGCGGCCGAGTGCCGGTGCTCATGGACAGCGGGATCCGACGGGGCGCGGACGTCGTGAAAGCGTTGGCGTTGGGCGCGGCGGCGGTCTTGATCGGACGACCGTACGCGTTTGCGCTGGCGGTGGCGGGGGAGGCGGGCGTCCGGCAGGTGATCCGGAACCTGCAGGCGGACATCGACCTCGAGCTCGGCCTCTCGGGACAGCGGTCGGCGCGCGAGGTGGACGGATCGTTGTTGATCGGTGGTGCAACCGTCCGCTAGTGGGGCCGAACGAGCACGCAATCCATCTCGATGACGGCACTCGTGACCGCGTCGTGGCTGACGGGTGCGAGCGCACTGATCACGAACCCCGCGTTTTCATAGCACGCAATCGCTTCGCGCCAGGGTGGCGCACCCTCGTAGAGTGAAATGAAGGACAGTTCGGATTGCAGGCCGACGACGCAGTCCATGATGTCCGCCGCGCCCTTGAAGACCTCCAGGTCATACCCTTGGGTGTCCATCTTCAGAAAGACCCGGCCTTGCGCGCCGTTCGTGATTTTGGGCAATACGGAGGACAGCCGATTGACGGGGACCTTCACGACACCGGCTGAGGCCATTTGCTGGCCGTAGCGTGTGTTCGCGTACGGTGTCGTGCGCCGGAACGACGAGAAGACATCAGCCGCGCGAAGCTCGAGCTCCATCTCGCCTTCGGTCGCGCCCAACGCGTAGGGGCACACGGTCCAGGCGGCGTCGCGGCGCGCGAGACGCGTGAGTAGCTCACATCGCGCGGGCTGCGGCTCGAAGGACACGATCCGTCCGCGGTAGCCCGCTTGGCGGAGCGCAATCGCGTATTGGCCCCCGTTCGCGCCAACGTCGAGTACGCAATCCGCTTCGTCTCGGTCCAGGATGGCGCACACGTGATCCGTGAGAACCAATGCGCCGAGCCGGGTCGCGTGGTCGGCGGATCCGGTATCCAAGCGATAGCGGGCCAACGCCCATGCCCACGCGATCGATCGGGCTCCGGGGCCCCGGTATCTCATGCGGCAAATAAACGGGCGGGGGTTCGCATCAGCTAGAGGGCTCGGCGGCGGCTAGTCGGCTGGTGCCTAGACCGGCAGTATTATGCGTAGCGACCCCGAGCTCGATTTCAGATCGATCCTCGCGATCCCGGCGGTCGCGCGGGAACCATTGGCGGCCACGCTGGCAGACGGCGAGTCGAATGACACATACGCGTCCGATTCACTCGCGCCATCACACGAGTAACGATCCATGACTGATCCGACCCGACCGCTCTTGACGGCGACAACGGTGCGACTCGACCACATGCGGCCGACGCTGAGCCAGGCGCAGATCGATCGCATCGCAAAGCTCGGACGCCGGCGCCAGGTGACGGACGGCGAGGTCCTCGTCGAGACAGGTACGCAGACCAATCGGCTGTTCGTCGTGATCTCGGGCGAGCTCACCGTGATCCGCCACTCAGATGTCGCGGCCGCCGGGATGGAAGAAGTGGTCATCGTGTACGGGCCCGGGCAATTCAATGGCGAGGTCAGCATCCTCTCCGGACGCCGTGGGTTCGTCGAGATCCGCGCCACCAAGGCGGGTGAGGTGCTCGAGGTCGATCGCGACCACCTGCTCACGCTGGTACAGACGGACAGCGATCTGAGCGAGATCATGATGCGCGCCTTCATTCTGCGGCGCGTCGAGATGATCGCGCGAAACGTCGGTGACGTCGTGTTGATCGGCTCCATCCACACGCCGGAGACGCTGCGAATCCAGGAGTTCCTGACCCGGAACGGCCATCCATTCACGGTCATCGATCTCGATCGGCACGCGGATGTCCAGGACGTGCTCGATCGATTCCACGTCACGATCGCGGACACGCCGGTCGTGATCTGCCGCGGGGAATCGGTGCTTCGCAATCCGACGAATCAGCAGATTGCCGAATGCCTCGGCTTCAACGAGTCGATCGACCAGACGCAGGTGCGCGACCTGCTCGTGATTGGCGCGGGACCCGCCGGGCTCGCCGCGGCCGTGTACGGTGCATCGGAGGGGCTCGACGTCCTTGTGCTGGAGCCGAATTCACCGGGCGGACAGGCCGGCTCGACGTCCAAGATCGAGAACTACCTGGGCTTCCCGGCCGGGATCTCGGGGCAGGAGTTGGCGGGCCGAGCGTACACCCAGGCACAGAAATTCGGCGCCGAGGTGCTCATCGCACAGGGCGCGACCCGACTGAAATGCGACCGCACGCCGTACGTGATCGAGATCGATGGCGGGAGCCGCGTCTCGGCTCGCGTCGTGATCGTCGCGACGGGCGCCGAATACCGGAGGCTCCCACTCGAGGACATCACGCGGTTCGACGGGCGCGGCGTCTACTACAGCGCGACCGCCGTCGAGGCGCGGCTGTGCAGCGACAGCGAAGTGATCGTCGTCGGGGGTGGGAATTCCGCCGGCCAAGCGGCGGTCTTTCTCTCGCAGACCGCGGCCCACGTGCACATGCTCGTCCGCTCGGATGGATTGGCCGAGACCATGTCGCGCTATCTGATTCGCCGGATCCAGGAAAACCCGGACATCACGCTCCACACCCGGACGGAGATCACGGCGCTGGGTGGCACCGAGCAGCTCGAGCGGGTGCAGTGGCGGGACAACCAGTCGAATACCACAAACGATTGTGACGTTGCCCATGTCTTCGTCATGACCGGCGCGAACCCTAACACGGGGTGGCTCAACGGGTGCCTCGCACTCGACGAGCACGGGTTTATCAAGACCGGACCCGCGTTATCGCCGGACGACCTACGCGTGGCGAAATGGCCGCCGGGCCGAGCGCCGTATCTCCTGGAGACGAGCTTACCTGGCGTGTTCGCGACCGGTGATGTGCGGTCGACGAGCATCAAGCGCGTGGCGTCGGCGGTCGGTGATGGGTCGATCGCGGTGAGCTTTGTGCATCAGGTGTTGGGAGAGCAGGGGAGGAGATAGGGGGGGTAGGGACAAAGTCGAAAGTCGAAAGTCGACAAGGGAAAGAGAAAAGGCGAAAGTCGACGGGGAGAAACGAAAGGCGAAAGTAGAGAGTAGAGAGGAGATGAAGGGCAACGGCGAAAAAACAACAAACGAAAGTCGAAAGTCGACAAACAACCGAGAGTCGAAAATCGGGAGTCGACAAACAACAAAGGGGCGAAGCCAGATTGAATCTTTGAGTGGGGTGCGTCCGTCGTAATACGGATCGGCTTGGGGGGCGAATCCTTCTCGATGGAGATTTGTCGTGTTGCGTTTCCTGCTCGTGCTGATCGTCTGGATCGTGCTTCCCACAATCCGGGCCTCGGCGCAAGCCTCGACGCCCGATTCCGCACCGCTGCTGCACACCGGGATCACCGGGACCAACACCTCGACCGGGTTGGCGGATCCGACCGTTGTGCTGTCGTTTCGTTCCGTACAGCGCGTCGTGCTCGACGCCGTCGCCGGGCCGGTGGACGCGGGCCACGTCGATTCCCTGTTACGGGGCACCCCGGTCACGCGTGCGGCACTCGTCACGCTGGGGATCCTGCGCCCGCAGGGCGATCGCCACGCCGTCGCGTATCTCGTGCTCACGGTCGACGACCAGCGAGCCATCTACCAAGTCGCGAAAGTCTACGGGCCAAGTTTGGCCCGCGCATTCGAATCGCATCGGGACGACTTTGATCGCCTGTTGCAACGGTATCCCAGGCCGGAGTTGCGGACGCAGCTCGCGTTCGATCTCGTCGCGAGGATGCGATGAACTGGGGCGGGTTGAAACTCACGACAGCGATGGGCTTCCGCGTGGCGCCGACCACCTACCCGAATGGCGACGCGTATCTGTTCCACTCGTCGCAGCCCGGGGCGAAGAATGCGATGGAGGGGCTCTATTCGGAGAGCCACAGCTTGCCTGGCCCGCGCGTGACATTCACGACATTCGGCGACGGGCCTTCGACACCGCGACTGCGTGGCATCCCCGATGTGTTCGAGGGACCAGTCGGCGATGGCGTCGAAGGATTGAAAGCGGATCCCGCCGTCTACGCCGCGACGGAACATGCGCTTCTCGTCTACGTCTCCGAGGCGAGCGCCGACGCGGGCGACATCATTGCCGCGATCGCGGACCATCCCCAATCAGTGGCCGCACTCCGGCGGCGTGTCGTGATTCCGCGCGCGCGGTTCGATGCGGCGATCCAACTGCTCGACGCGCTCGGCTACATTCGCAAGATCGGTGACAACTACGACATCGCCGTCCCGGTGCTTACGGCGCGAGACAAGCCATTAGTCGATTCGACGTTGGCATTGAGTCGCCGAATCATGGCGACGTGGCTCACCGCGAATCACGATACGCTCGTGCATGAATTGGCGGGGTTATCGTCGATGAAGGCGGGACTTCCCTTCGCGTTACCGTTTAGCGAAGTGTGGCATTACGTGTTTGGCTTCGCGGCGAAGGGATTGGCGGAGGATGGGTTTTTCGCCGACCCGCGGGCGGAGGGGAGGAGGGAGCGGGGGTATGTGGTGTTGGTGTGGGGGAGGGGGGTGGGGTGAAAGACAAAAACAGAAAAGGGCGAAAGTAGAGAGGGGGAAAAGAGAAATGACGAGAGTCG
>PMAE01000074.1 GCA_003152485.1 Gemmatimonadota bacterium
CCGCGGGCGGCATGGTGTTGTCGAACTGGGAGGTGTGAGCCGCGCAACGGGGGGCTCTGGCCGGGATGCCGGGGCGAGGGTAGCATCTCTCGGGTCTCCGTGTCCCTGTCGCAGCGAGGGCGACGTTCTCACCCGTCGGGAGGGGTGTCCCTATGAAGCAGCTTCATTATGTGGCGGCGGCCCTGATGCTGTTCGGTGCACAGGCAGCGCTGGCGCAGGCTCCGTCCGGTACTACGACGCCGCCAGCCGCGCCACATGGCGGAACGGCGGGCGCAGCCAATCGCGCGGCCGCGACGCACACGCCAGCGTGCCAGTCGGTCATTGGCGAGTGCAAGACCCTCGGGTTCATCGTCGGGCAAGCGAACAAGGACAATGGACTCTGGAAGGATTGCTTCGATCCGGTTGTGAAGGGCGGCACCCCGACCCGGGATGGAAAGCCCCTCAACGTTCCGGTCAACCCCAGTGACGTGCAGGCGTGCCGCGCCGCGGTTTTCGGCAGCGGGCAACCGGCCGCCGCGCCCGCGCCGCACTGACGGGGCTATCGGACCGTCTGGTGTTGCTCGGTGTCCTGAAGGTGCGCTAGCCGCTGTTTCACCGCGGTGACCGCGGGCTGCAATTCGGGATCCGCGTTTTTCCAGAGGTCGACGAACGCCAGGTAGTGTGCCGCGGCTTGCTCGCGGTTCCCCTTGGCTTCGTACAGCTCGCCCAGCCGTTTCTGCACTCCGGCCAGAAAGATCATGTTCCCGTAGAATTTGTGGATGTTCGGGGTCGCGATGTACCGCTCGTAGCTCGCGATCGCCGAATCGGGCATATTCGCGGCGTCAAAGGCGCGACCGAGGTTTACCGGAAGGCAGTCCGTGCACTCGCTCGCGGGTCCATTGGGGAGTTGGTCGCCCTGCCTGAACTCGGAGACGGCGTCAAGCGGTCGTGGCTCGACGAGGGCGATTTCCGCCAGGGTGTTGTGCCGGTCCGGCTGATTGGCGCGCTGCAGTGACGAATCCTGCACCTCCGTCGCGTACTGGGCGACAATCGCGCGTGCGCGATCGGGGCGGCCGGCGAGGGCATAGACGGTGGCCACGAGGAAATCGGGCCGCTCGAAATGTGGCGTGGCCGCGCGACCCTGGCCTACCGCACCCGTGAAACCTCGGCTGCTCAGTTTCCGTAGGGTACTGTGCAAGGCCCATTGCAATCGGGCTGACCTTTTTTTCGCGCGCGCCCGGCGGGTGAAGGGCGCTGCCGAGTCTCACCAACTGGCCGCTGGCGTCATCGACTGCGGCGTCCGAACCACTCGAGGTATCCGATCATGGCGTCCCCGATCCAGCCTGAGGAGCACCACATCCCCGGCGATCAGCTATTGGCCCGTGCGAAGGAACTCATTCACGAGGGCAACGTCCGGCGTCTCATCGTGAAGAATGAACAGGGGCATACCGTCATTGAGATCCCCGTGACGGTGGGCGTTGTGGGCGCGTTGCTGTCGCCGGCGTTGGCTGCGATCGGTGCGGTCGCCGCACTCGCTGGGCACTATACACTCGTCGTCGAGCGTCGCACCCCGGCCGACTCTGCAACTTCGCCGGCTGCGATCGCGGCCGATAGCGGACCGGCAGCCCAGCCGCCGCGCTGATCGGACTCGGTCGCCACCGCGGTTGATGTGTGGCGGGGCAGGGTGGGGCCGTTCTCGAACGGCCCCCCCGCTGCCCTCGTCAGCCGGGGTTGTGGGGAGCTGCCGGATAAAGGGGACCCTCTCAGCAGGCGCACGACGGAGGGCGGGCCGGGATCACCGCTGACGAGGGCGGCCGACTGGGAGGCGTGAGACAGAGGTCTAAGTCAGGCCTGGCAAACCTAAAGATACGGGTGTCCTGCTGGCCGAGGCCGGCCTTCGCTTCTATCTTGTGGACATCACCACCCTCTTAAGGACCCTTCCGTGACGGCCGGCGGCGCCCGGGATGCCCTGCAGTCGGCGCTTGGCGCGACCTACTCGCTCGAGCGCGAGATCGGTCGCGGGGGCATGGCCACTGTCTATCTGGCGCAGGACACCAAGCATCACCGGCCGGTGGCGCTCAAGCTGCTCCATCCCGAACTGGCGGCCTCGCTCGGTCCCGAGCGATTCCGGCGCGAGATCACGTTTGCCGCCGGGTTGCAGCATCCGCATATCCTGACGGTTCTCGACTCCGGCGAGACGGTCGATGGGCAGCTGTGGTTCACGATGCCGTACGTCGAGGGGGAGAGCCTCCGCGCGCGGCTCGTGCGTGAGCGCCAGCTTCCGATCGAGGAGGCGGTGCGCATCACGCGCGAGGTGGGGGGCGCGCTCGACTTCGCCCACCGGCGAGGCGTGATTCACCGGGACATCAAGCCCGAGAACATCCTCCTCACGACGGACGGCCAGGCGCTGGTGGCCGATTTCGGCATCGCACGCGCTTTGGGTCCGTCGGGTCCGGAGACCCTGACTGATGCGGGTACCGCCGTCGGCACGCCGGCGTACATGAGTCCCGAGCAGGCGGCCGGCGAGCGGGCGCTCGATGCGCGCACCGACATCTATAGTCTCGGCGCGGTGCTCTATGAGATGCTCGCGGGCGAGCCTCCGTTCACCGGACCGACGGCGCAGGCGGTGATTGCGAAGCGGCTGAGTAGTGAGCCGCCGTCCGTCAGGCGCTCGCGGCCCAGCGTGTCTGATGGTATCGACACGGCGATCCGGAAAGCGCTGGCGGTGGTGCCCGCTGACCGCTTCGGGACCGCCGCCGATTTCGTCAAGTCTCTCGATGCGGCGCACTCCTCGGCTACGACCGCTGCACCGGTGGCCGCTCGCGCGGCGCCCGCCAGGACGAGCCGGCGGGCGCCAATTGGGGCGGCACTCCTTGGACTCGGCTTCCTGATCGGAGTCGGGGTGTTGTTCGCGTGGCGCGAACATGCGGCCGGCCCGAACGATGCTGCGGGCCCGGTGCGGGTCGCGGTGCTTCCGTTCGAGAATCTCGGTGACACGGCTGACGCGTATTTCGCCGACGGACTGACCGATGCAGTTCGTGGCAAGCTGACGGCGGTGCCGGGGCTCGCCGTCATCGCGCCCGCGAGCTCGGCGCAGTACCGGCACACGACGAAGACGCCCCAGCAGATCGGTGCCGAGCTGGGCGGCGTGCGGTATCTGCTCGTGGGCAAAGTTCGCTGGGCCAAGACGGCGAACGGCGGCAGTCGGGTGCAGGTGAGTCCGGCTCTGGTGGATGCGATCACGGGGACCGACCGTTGGGAGCAGCCGTTCGACGCACCGCTGACCGATGTCTTTCAGGTGCAGGGCGATATCGCGGGGCGCGTGGTGCAGGCATTGGGCGTCGCGCTCAACGCGGGGGCTCGGCAGACCATTAGCGACCGGCCGACGGAGAACCTCGAGGCGTACGACGCATTCCTCAAAGGCGACGCGATCTCGAGTGGCACGAACGACGCGAGAGCCCTGACCAACGCGACCACATATTACCGGCGGGCGGTTTCGCTCGACACGACCTTCGCTTTGGCGTGGGCGCGATTGGCGCGTGTCAACGCGGCACTCTACTTCAATGGCAGCCCGAGTGCGGAACGGGCCGACGCGACGCGGCGAGCTGCGGATCGCGCCAAGGCACTCGCCCCGGGGCGGGCGGAGGCCTATCTGGCCGAGGGAGACTATTGGGAGCTCATCCGCGGCGATCACCATCACGCCTTGTCCGAGTACATGGCTGGCGTCAAAGCCGCTCCGTCGAGCGCCGAGCTGCTGACCGCCGCCTCGCTTGCCGAGGAGAGCCTGGGCAACTGGGACGGCGCACTCGCGCATCTCCGCCAGGCGAGCACGGTCAACCCGCGCGATGCGACGACCGCTCGCCGGCTCGCGACCGCTTATCTCTGGCTCAGGCGGTATCCCGAGGCGACCGCCGCTGCGGATCGGATGCTGGTGCTGAATCCCGACAATCCGAGCGGCATCGAGACCAAGGCCATGGTCGCCGTGGCGCAGGCAGATCTCGCTGGCGCGAGGACGGTGATTGCTGGCGCGCCGAGCACGATCGACCGCGGCGTGCTGATGGCGCAATTCGCGAATTACTGGGATTTGTACTGGGTACCCGATGACGCCGGGCAGCGATACCTCCTGACACTAAGGCCCGAGACATTCGGGGGCGACCGAGCGCCGTGGGCCGTGTGTTTGGCCGAGACCTACGCATTGCGCGGAGATGTCCAGCGAGCCCGGATCTACGCGGATTCGGCACGGATTGCTTTCGGCGCCGTTTTGGCTTCGGCCCCGGGGGACGCTCAGTCGCAGGCGGAGCTCGGTGTGGCGCTGGCGATTCTCGGCCGCAAGTCCGAGGCGATCGCCGAAGTCCAGCGCGCGGTAACGGCCGTCCCGATGGTGGCGGATGCGTATTCAGGACCCTACTACCAGCATCTCCTGGTTCGGGTGTACCTGTTGACTGGTGAGCCGGAGAAGGCGCTCGACGCGCTCGAGCCGTTGTTGAAGGCGCCGTACTATTTGTCGCCGGGCTGGTTGCGGGTCGATCCGTCGTTCGCGCCGCTCCGTGGCAATCCGCGTTTCGAGCGATTGACCGCCGAGCGTTGATCGAGCGGCGCGAACAGGAACAACGCGACGTCGGCGACCCCAACGAGGACGAAGCGGCCGTCAACAGATTCGCGGCGTACCCCGACTCCGGCCCCTGCTTTGCAGGTTGGTGAGGGTCTACAATATTGCCGCCGCAGTTCATCCCCCACCCGGACTCGAAGTCATGAAGCCATCTGCCGCGAAGCAGACGAAGACGAATCTGCCAAGACAGGACGGGCGCCTGGCGACCCCATCCATTTGGAGCGCATCCGCGACCAAGGACATCGCCGCCGCGATGAACGGCATCCTGGCTGATGTCTTTGCGCTCTACCTCAAGACCAAGAACTTCCATTGGCACATGAGCGGCCCGCACTTNNCCGACCCGATCGCCGAGCGCGTTCGTAAGCTTGGCGGCCTGACGATCCGGTCGATCGGTCACATCAAGCGCACGCAACGGGTGCTCGACAACGATGCGGAATTCGTGGAGCCGTCAGACATGCTCGCGGAGCTGGGCGGCGACAACAAGACGCTCACGGGCAGTCTCCAAGAGGCGCATAACGTGTGCGAAGGACACCATGACACGGCGACCGCGAGTCTCATCGAGGTCTGGATGGATGAGGCCGAGCGACGCACGTGGTTTCTGTTCGAATCGAGTCGTCACGGAGATTCGAGCGGGCACTGAGGCTGGCGCTCCGAGCGCCGAGCCGCCGCTCCCGGCGCGGCGAAGATGCTACGGGCTCGCGGTGCCTTTANNCAGCCTGGACGGCACCGGTATCGACCAGACGTTGGGATTGCCGTTGTCCCAGCTCGCAATGCGTCGCAAGTCTTCTTCAGCTTGCGCCTGCGTTCGCGGCAGGACGGGCGCAATCGACGTGTCAGATGCGTTGTCGCCCTCCAATAGGATCAGTGCGAAGGGTGCCCGCGCCACGACGAAGGTTTTACGGCTCCCTAACCCCGCCTGGTGTCCGTCAGGGCTTCCGAGGCCGAATGACCTGCACTGGTGTCGGCGGCGACTTCAGTCGGCGACGTGACCGTTGGGCGCCGGATATTGGCTCCGGCCCTTTCGCTCCCGCCTTTTCACTGCGCGCCGCGATGCGCCAAATCACGAGGAAGACACCGAGACTCAGGAACAGGTGCACCCAACCGGGGCCACTGTACACGAACGTCGCGATGGCCCAACCCACGAGCATCACGACTCCAGCGATTAGTCCGAGATCCATGTCGATGTCGGTGTAAGGGATAGATCAGAACGCTCATGTCTACCGCGCGATCGGGCGACGCGCCATCCCACTATATATCGGGTGACGCGCCGAGCAGGTGCGAATTCGTGCGGCTCGGGGCTTGCGTAGATAGACCGTGAGTAGCGGACGCAGACACAGCGTTACACTGCGTGCGCCGGTCGCTGGCGGCCGAGTATAGTGACCCGTGCGCGGGCGCGATCGTCGTGTTGACGTGATTGAAATGTGGACCTACATTTTGAACCAATGGGCTGACTGATCGTCAGTGTGTCGGTGGCGGCGTTGGCGAGAGTTGAGATAACATGTGAGTGTCGATTGGATGATAGCAGCCCAATGGCGCGCGCGTGATGGTTCGGGGCGGAGAGGTTTAATTTTTGAGCCGATAAGTCCTCCGGGTGGGTTCGATAATCTGTGCTGACGTCATGCCCCAGCGCGGGGAAGGCGGAAGGCATGGTGAGGGCCTCAAACATTCGACTGGGCTTCAAAAACCCCTCTTCGCACCCAATTTGGGAAGCCCCGCCGGCGGCGGGGCTTTCTTTTGGCCACCACTTTGGCGGCCCGGTTTGCGGGACGCGTACATTGCGATGACAGCAGCGGGCACGCGGCACGACATCGGTGACTCAGTGGGAAGACCGGAGAACGGCTATGCCGAACAAGACGGGACGCAACGGCTCGACGCGCGCACGGTCCGCGAAGTCCGCTGCGCGAGCTGGCCGGACCGATGAACGAGTGGCCGGCCGCGCCGAAGTCCGCACGCGGGACGAGACCACCCTAGCGGACGGCGACCTCGCACGGGGAACCGAGCTCGAGGCAACGGTTCGCCGGCAGCTCGAGCTGCTTGGCGAAGACCCCGAGCGCGAGGGACTGCTCAAGACGCCGGTTCGCGTCGCGAAATCGCTCTCCTGGCTGACCCGCGGGTATGGGCTCGATGCCGCACAGGTGATCGGTGACGCACTGTTCGACGATACGCACGAGAACATGGTGATGGTGCGCGATATCGAGCTGTATTCGATGTGTGAGCACCACATGCTCCCGTTTTTCGGGCGCGCCCACATCGCCTACATTCCGCGCGGACGGATCGTCGGACTCTCGAAGCTCCCCCGGGTCGTCGAAGTGTTTGCCCGTCGTCTCCAGGTCCAAGAGCGATTGACTGAGCAGATCGCGGGGGCCGTCGAAGACGTCCTGGCGCCGTACGGCGTGGGCGTCGTGATCGAGGCCCAACATCTGTGCATGATGATGCGGGGCGTGGAGAAGCAGAACTCCAAGACGATCACCAGTGCACTCCGCGGAACGTTCCGGGCGGACGGCAAGACCCGCGACGAGTTCTTCCGTCTGGCCTTCGGGCCGTGGCCGGGCGGGCGGTGACCAATTCGGCGCGTGGCACCGAGCCGCTCGCCGATCGCACAGCGGTCGTCACGGGAGCGTCGCGGGGAATTGGCGCGGCGACTGCACGGGCCTTAGGCCTCGCCGGCGCGCGAGTGATCGGCGTTGCCCGCACCGCGGGTGTGGCGGGTTCCCGTGTGATCGGGTTGCGCTGCGATCTGACGGCGCCGGGCGGCGTCGCCCAGGTTGTCGATGCCGCGACCCGCGAGTTCGGCGGCGCGCCGGACATCCTGGTCAACAACGCCGGCGCGTTCGGTGTCGGACGAGTGGACGAGACCTCGGTCGCGATGTTCGCCGAGATGATGACACTCAATCTTTCGGTGCCGTTCGCGCTCGTCCACGCGTTCCTCCCTGGAATGCGCACCCGCGGACACGGACACATCGTGACCGTTGGCTCGATTGCGGATCACGTCGCGTTGTCGGGGAACGGGGCGTACGCCGCGACGAAGTTCGGCGTGCGTGGGCTGCACGAGGTGCTGCGCATCGAGTTGAGTGGCACTGGCGTGCGGGCGACGCTCGTCTCGCCGGCCGGGGTCGATACGTCGCTGTGGGACGCGCTCGAGCCGGCGGTCCGTGGGACGTTTCCGACGCGAGAGGCGATGCTCCGTCCGGAGGACGTCGCGGACGCCATCGTCTATGCCGTCACCCGACCGGACCGCGTTGGCATCGACGAGATCCGACTTGCGAAGAGCTGAGGGAGCGGGCGGGGTTCGTGCTGGTTGACCTGGTCGATGCGATGCGATGCACGGGGCCGCACGAGCCGACGGCGCTCATCACCGCGGTCGATCGGCTGGCGGGTCGACGCGTCGTGACCGGCACCCTCGGGTGTCCCGTGTGCAGTGCGCGCTATCCGGTGATAGACGGCGCCGTCGTCGTCGACCCCACGTGGCATGCGCGAAGTCGTGCCGAGGCCGCCATGTCGCCGGCGCAGGATACGGAGGTCATCCGCGTCGCCGCGTTGCTCGATCTGACGGACTCCGACGGGCTGGTGCTCCTCGAAGGTACCACGGCAGCCGTCGGCCCATCGCTCCACGCGCTGATCGGGACGGCGCTGATTCTCCTCAATCCCCCAGGCCCCGTCTCAGCGGCGGATGATCTCTCGCCGATCTACGGTCCGGTCGCCCCGTTCGCGCCCGGCTCGCTGCGGGGCGCGGCATTCAGCGTGACGGCGGGCGCCGGAGTGGTGGCGTCGGTGGTCGCCGCGGTTCGCCCAGGGGGCCGCCTCATGGCGCCGCTGTCGCTCGCGGTGCCATCCGGTGTCACCGAGCTCGCGCGCGATGCCCACGGGTGGGTCGGCGCGCGCCAGGCGGAGACGTCGGCGATCCCGGTGTCGCTGTCCCGCGCTCCGCGTCAGGCGTCGTCGTAGAGCGCGTCGATGATCGGCTTGTAGAGCCGGTCGACGACGCGGCGCTTGACGTTCATCTTGGGCGTCAACTCGCCGCGGTCGATCGAGAATTCTTGGGCCAACAGCGCGATCTTCTTTGGCCGCTCGAAATTCGCCAACCCGCCAAGTGGACTCAGGGCCTCGTGTTCCATCTTCGCATGGACGGCCGGTTGATCCAGTAACGTGGCGCGATCCGTCCACGCGATGGATTGGCTGGTCGCCCACCGTTCCAACTGTACGAAATTCGGTACCACGAGCAAGATGGGGAAGTTGCGGCGGTCGCCGATCATCACGACTTCACTGACGAACGGACTGGTCCGAACCAGATTCTCGATCGCAGTCGGGGCGATGTTCTTGCCGCCCGCGGTCACGATCAGGTCCTTCTTCCGGTCGGTGATGGTGAGAAACGCATCGTGGAGCTCGCCGATGTCGCCAGTGTGGAACCATCCGTCGGCGTCGATCGCCTCGCGCGTCGCGTCGGGCTTGTTATAATATCCGCGCATGACGTGCGGGCCCCGGGTGAGGATCTCGCCGTCGTCAGCGATGCGCACCTCGATGCCGGCCAGCGGTGGTCCCACGGTGCTCATGCGGAATTGCGCAGGGGTGTTCACGCAGATCACGGGACTGGTCTCCGTGAGTCCGTATCCCTCGAGGATGGTCAGTCCCGCCGCGTGAAAGAATCGGTGGACCTCGAGCGCCAGTGGTGCCCCACCGGAGACGAAATACCGGATGCGGCCACCGAGGCGTGCGGAGAGCTTGGAGAACACGAGCGCCCGCGCGACCGCGTAGCGCACGGCCAACCAGCCACGCGGCGTGCGACCGGCAACCTGTTCATCCACGCATTGGTCGCCCACGGCTCGTGCCCAGAGGAAGATGCGACGGGTCAGCGTGCCTCCGTGCATCGCCTTGTCGATCGCCGCGGCGTACACTTTTTCATAGACCCGGGGCACGGCCAGCACGAACGTCGGACGCACCTCCCGGAAGTTCGCGGCGAGCGTCTCGAACGACTCGGCGTACGCGATTGATGCCCCGGCCGCGAACATCAGATAGTGGTCGGCCATGCGGCCGAAGATGTGCGACAAGGGCAAGAAGCTCAGCGTCACGTCCTGCCCCATCGCCGGCAGCACGTCTCGCGCGGCCATGACGTTGGAGTGGATGTTGTCGTGGGTGAGCATCACGCCCTTGGGCTCGC
This sequence comes from Gemmatimonadota bacterium, assembly GCA_003152485.1. Taxonomy (GTDB): domain Bacteria; phylum Gemmatimonadota; class Gemmatimonadetes; order Gemmatimonadales; family Gemmatimonadaceae; genus Palsa-1248. Next base: position 9,744 of record PMAE01000074.1, read on the forward strand.
CCGACGTGCCCGACGTGTAGATGATCGTGGCCAGGTCGTCGGGCTGGACCGCGAGCGCTCGCTCGCGATAGGCCCGTGCCGCCGCCGGGGTGTCCGACGCGGCGCCCCACGCCTCGAGTTCCCCCAGCGTGAGGTCGACGCCCGGGACCGGCTCGTCCGTGAAGCTGATCACCATGCGGAGGGCGGGCAGCTGGTCGCGGATGGACGCGATCTTCGCCGCTTGCTCGACGGTGGACACGAACGCCGCCGCCACCCCCGAGTCCACGAGCATCGGTGCGAGCTGCTGCGCGGGCAGACTTGGATAGAGCGGCACGTCAGTGAGTCCAGCCGTGAGGCAGGCGTAGTCCACGATCGCCCATTCCGGGCGATTCTCGGAGAGCAACGCCACCCGTTCGCCCGGGTGCAGCCCCTGCTCGAGCAATCCGAGCGCCGTGCGCCGGACCCGGTCGGCTAACTCGCGGTGCGAGATCGGGTGATACCGGCTCCCGCGTTTGAACTGCAGCGCATCCGGCTTGTCGTGGCGCGTGACGCTGTCGAAAAACAACTGGTTGAGCGTGCCGGGCGCTGGGCGCGGGGCCGGTGCAGCGGGAGTGGCGTCGGCGCCCGACGCGAGCGGGGACATCGTCACTATGGGGCGGTGTAGTGGATGACGAACCGGAGCGGACTGCCAGCGACCACCGAGTCGCGGTAGGCGGCGGTCACCAGCACGACGATCGAGTCCTGCGATTTGGGGGCGAACTGCGCGACTGAGAAGTTCACCTGGCGGGTGCCCATGCCATTGCCATCCGTCGTATCCGTCCGGGCCGGTTGGCCCACACCACCAATCAGATATGCGGGGAGGGTGCTATCGGTCGGCGTCCCGGTGCCACCCGCCGCGCTCGCGGGGTAGACAATTTGATAGTGGACGATGTAGCTCCGGGTCACGGAATCCGCGCCCAGGGTGTCCGGCTGGTGAATGAGGAAGATGTTGAGCGGCACGGAGACGTTGGAGTCCGGATTGGTCAGCGAGAGCGTCATGGTGCTGATCGAATCGGAGTCGGCATGCACGAGGTTCGTCGGCTTGAGCACCACCGGCACGTTGAAGGGCAACGATTGCAAGCCGTCGGCGTCCGCGACGACTCGGACGATGCTGTCTCCACTCGGCGTACCGATGGCGAAGTTGCTCGAGTTGATCCCGAGCTGACCGGGGCTCAGCGAAATGAACTGCACGCGGACCGTGTGCAGCGGCTGATTCTGAATGTTGTACGCCAGCCCGCTGAGCGGCGTCGCGATGCCGTTCGTATCGCGCAGCGTGTCGCCGGCGACGACCGAGGGCCCGGGCAGGGAGTCGAGGGCCAACGAGAAGACGCTTGCCGGATTGGTGGGAATCTTGGTGCAGGTCGCGGACGCGACGATCGCGAGGGCCAGGACGCCGACGGTGCCAGCGGCCCGGCGGTGCCGGCCCCGCGGGGCCGGCCCGATCACTGAAAGCGCTCCGCGAGCAGCGTGGCGAGGTTGACGTAGGCCTGCGCCGCCGGATCGGCCGGCGTGCGAAGCACGACCGGCTGGCCGGCCGCGAACGCGTCCGCCGCGGCTGCGCTGCGCGGGACCACGATGTCGAGCACCATGTCGGCCGGCAAATGCTTACGGACGTATTCGGCGACGCGCACGCATGCCGGGTTGGACGCCTCATACATCGTCAGCAGGATGCCGTCGAGCGTCAGCTCTCCATTGGTGGCCGCGATATCCTGGATGGCGCGAAGGATCTGCGGCGTGGTCTGGAGCGCCAGCGGCTCACACTGCAGTGTCACGAGTGCGTGCTGGCTCGCCTCGAGCGCGCGGCGGACGATGGCACCGAGCCCGGGTGGGGTGTCGACGATCACCACGTCACATCGCGACCGGGCCTCGGTCAATACGTCGCGCAGCATGTCCGTGTCGGCGACCAACGACTGGTAGCCCGCGTGGTTGGCGGCCTCGGTCACCGTCCCGACGAGCAGGACCCGGAGCCACGGCAATTGCGTGGGGAGGATGATCTCGCGCAATCCGCTCTGGCCGGTGATGTAGTCGAAGAAGCCGCGGGTCGCGTGGCCGCGGCGCAGCCCAGCGCCATAGCGCACCGCGCCCTGCGGATCGACGTCAACGAGTAGCGTGCGCTGCCCGCGACGCGCGAATGCCGCGGCCAGGTTGACGGCCGTCGTCGTCTTGCCGACGCCGCCCTTCTGGCTGACGACCGACAGGACCTGACCCACGCGCCGGGTCGACGCGGGACTAGAGGCGGGACTCGACGGAGGCGTCGCCGTCGCTGACGTCGCGGTCACCTAGAGTTGGCCGAGGGCCGTCCGCCGACATGGCGCTACCATCGCCCCCGTCGCGGATCTGGTCGAGCGCCAATTGCGCATGCTGGACCCATCGGTCGGCCGTCGCGCTCTTCGGAGGCGTGGTGAGGAACTGCTCCAAGTGCACGCGCGCGGCGGGGGCGTCGCCCCGCTTCAGCAGCAAGAAGGCGAGGCCGTAGTGCGCTCCCGCGAGTTGGGGCTGGATGTCCAGAGCGCGCCGATAGCACCGTACAGCCTCCTCGAGCCGTCCAATCTTCGAGTACGCGATGGCCATGTTCTGCAGGACGCGATGATCGTTCGGCTGGTCTCGGAGCGCCAGCTGGTACGATGTGAGCGCGGCCGCATAGTCGCCCTGACGTTCGAGCGTCAGCGCCTCATTCAGGTAGTCGAGGCGTTGCGGTTTGACCTCTCGGTCACCCGAGACGCCGAGGATGCGACGCAACCAGGACATACGGCGAAAAGCTAGGCGTCCAACCACTCCCGAGCAACCGACGCGAGGCGTAGCTTTGGCACATGTCGCCCCGTCGCTACATCGTTGACCACTCCAAAGGTGTCATGCGCATCGAGTGGCCGCTCTTTGGAGAGATGTCGCGCGCCCTCGCGCTCAAGGTCGCCCGCGCCTACGACCCGGAACTAGTGGTCGGAATCGCGACAGCGGGCGTGGTGCCGGCGGCCGTCGTCTCGGCGATCCTGGACCGGGAATTCCACTCGATCATGGTCAGCCGGCGGTTTCGGGCGGAGACCGTTCGAGAAACCCCGGCCGTGCTGGGGTCGGCGCCCGCGGACGTCCGTGGCCGCCGCGTGGTCATCGTCGACGAAACCTGCGACTCGGGTGCCACCATGCGGCTGGCGGTGGCGGCGATCGTCAATGCCGGCGCCACGCAGGTGCGGACCGCCGTGTGCTTCAAGACGGGGTCGTTCGAGCCCGACTTCCACGCCCTCGCGACCGAAAGCACGATTGTGCTGCCCTGGGACCGCGAAGTCCTGGTAGACGGGGAACTGGTCCCCAACCCGATGTACGAAGGGGCGTGAGGGTCGCTACTCGCTGACCACCGCCACGGCCGCGCCATACGCCGCGCCGCGACCCATTTCGTCGTACACGTGACCCATGACGTCCGCATTGCCGATTAGGAAGCGGCACCGGGCATCGCCCGCGGATCGGCATTCGACCTCGAGTACGGCCAGCGGGTGGTCAGCGATCCGCCCAAAGAAATCCGCAAACATTCCGGTGGTCAGGTGGCAGGCCGGGTGGTCGAGTGCGCTCGCGGGATCGGCCTCGCCCCAATCCGAGGAGTCGAGCGTGGCGACCGCCTCCTGGAGGGTCCCGATCGCGAGCGTACCCCAACCCGCATCCCGGAAGTACTCCGACGCGCGGCGCTCGAAGGTCGGCACGTCGAGCTGTTCCGGGGGTCCCTCGCCCTGGTCGCGGAGCCATGCCGCGAACGACGCGAACAGCGATTCTCCGCCCGCGTACCCGGCCTCCTGCAGATAGGTCGCCGCCGCCGGCCCGGCGTCGCGCACGAGCGCGCCTCGGAGTGCAGCCAGCGATGCACGCGTCAGAGCCACCAACTGATGGTTTGCGAGATCGATCGAGTGGGGCATGGCAGTCTCTCGGGTCAGTGAGTCTCGCGGATCGGTCGCCGCATCCGCGACGTGCATTGAATCTCAGTCCTGCGGCGTCGCGTCGAGCCGGCGCAGGAGCTCGGCTTCATCAATGATTTCAGTCCCCAAACTTCGGGCTTTGTCCAGCTTCGAGCCAGCCTCGGCACCAGCGACGAGGAGATTCGTGGCCTTTGATACCGAGCTCGTCACGCGTCCACCGGCCTGTTCTATCACTTCCGTCGCCCGATCGCGAGAGAGGGTGGGCAGCGTCCCCGTGATGACGACGGTCAAACCTTTCAGGGCACCGGAGGAGTTGACGGATCGAGGCTCCGTGAAATTTACCTTGGCCTTCTGAAGTTTCGTGACGAGCTGGCGCGCCGTCCGATCCGCGAAAAATGCCACCACGGCCCGGGCAATGATGGCGCCGATCCCGCGCACCGCGACGATCTCGGCCTCCGACGCCTTCGCCAGTACGTCGAGCGTCCCGAACTGTCGGGCCAACAGCTCCGCAGCGGTCGACCCGACGTGTCGGATGCCGAGCCCGAACAGGAGTCGCGACAGCGGCCGTGTTCGCGACTCGTCGATCGCGGCGATGAGGTTCGCCGCGCTCTTCTCAGCGAATCGGTCCAGCCCCTCGAGCTGCTCGGCCGTCAGCGCGAAGATGTCGGCCACGTCGGTGATCAGGTTGGCCGCCACCAACTGTTCGATGCGAGCATACGACAGGCCGCGGATATCCATCGCGCCGCGCGACGCGAAGTGTACGAGGGCCTCCAACCGGCGGCCGGGGCAGGCGACGTTGGGACAGTAGATCGCGACTTCTTCGGGGTCGCGTTCGACGGCCGTCCCGCACACCGGACACCGCGTGGGCGCCTTCGTGACGGGCGGCTTTCGACCGCCCTCACGACGCTCTGGCAGCGGCGCAATGACCTGGGGAATGACCTCGCCCGCGCGTTTGACCTGGACCCAATCGCCTACGCGCAGATCCTTCTCGGCGATCAGATCGAAATTGTGGAGTGTGGCCAGTTTGACGGTGGTGCCGCCGATTTCGACCGGCTCGAGCACGGCGTACGGATTGAGCGCGCCGGTGCGGCCGACATTGACGCCGATGTCGAGGAGTCGGGTAACCGCGATATCGGGCGCAAACTTTCGCGCGATCGCCCAGCGTGGCTCGCGGCCACCAACCACGCCCAACTCCTCTTGCAGGGCCAGGACATCCACCTTGATCACGCCGCCATCGATGGCGAAGTTGAGCGCCGCGCGCGTCCGGTGTTCGACCTCGTGCGCCCAGGCCGCGACATCGGCGAGCGTCCGGCACCGCGCGCGGTGCGGTGCAACGGGAATCCCCCACCCCGCCAACGCGTCCAGTAGGTCCCACTGGCTGTCGAACGGCAGCGGCGAGCGCCGCGCCGGGGCGGCCGTCTTGGTCCGCGGGCGGCCGGCCTCTTGGCCAGTCGCGTCGCCGCTCGCGTCGCCCACCGCCACCGCGTAGCCGAAGAACCGGAGCGGGCGCTCGGCGGTGATCGCCGGATCCAGTTGGCGGAGCGCTCCGGCGGCTGCGTTCCGGGGGTTCGCGAACACCGGATCGCCCTCCGCGGCGCGCGCTTGATTCATGTGCTCGAAGCGGTCGAAGGGCATGTAGACCTCGCCCCGGATCTCGATCAATGCCGGTGCGGGCGGGCCACCGTCCCGCAAGCGCAGGGGAATATCTCGAATCGTGCGAAGATTCGGCGTGACATCCTCGCCGACCGACCCGTTGCCGCGCGTCGCGCCGGTGACGAAGACGCCGTCCCGATAGGTCAAGCTGACCGCCGCGCCGTCGATCTTGAGCTCCACGGCGTACCCGGTGTTCCGGACCGCGTCCCCGACCAGTCGCACGATCCGCTCGTCCCACGCGGCCACTTCGTCGTCGGTGAAGGCATTGCCCAGCGACAGCATTGGGACCAAGTGGGTGTGCTTGGGCAGCTGGCTTTGCGGTGCCGCGCCGACCCGCTGGGTTGGTGAGTCCGCGGTCCGGAGCGCTGGGTGTGCCGACTCCAGTTCCTGCAACTCTCGAAAGAGTCGGTCGTAGGCACTGTCGGCGAGCGTCGGCTGGTCGAGCACGTAATACTCGTACGACGCTTGATCGAGCTGCCGCCGGAGGTCGGCGGCCCGCGCGGATCGGGCCGCGGCCGAGTCGGAGGAGTGAGTTGAGGGTGCCACGGTAACGACGAATCCGGCGCGGGTTCGGACGGCCGGGACGGCGCGCTATCCCTTGGCCTCTTCCGCCATGACCTGCATGGCGACCGCGACCAACCGATCGAGTTCGTCGTCCGAGTCCTTGGGCAACAGCGTTTCCGCCCACAGGTGTTCTTCGGTTTTTGCGTAGCGATCGAGCAGTCGACGGACGAACGAGATCAGCGCGATGCGCTGCAACTCCGTCCGCCGTTGCGCCTGCGAGGTATCCTGCGTCGTGCGCACCATGGCGTCGAACCGGTGGGCGTTCCGGAGCGCCTTCGCGGTGAGCGAGGCCACGACCTGGCAGAATCGCACATCGCTGTCCGAGAACGGCACGGTGTCGCGTTCGGTGCGCAGGAAGATCGCGCCGATCACCGCCCCCCGCCATCGGATGGGCGCCACGACGATCGACCGGACGTTTCGCGTGTCGAGTAGGGCCCGAATGTCGCGCAGCATGGGTTCGGCCGTGGCGTCGGGGATGAAGACCGTCTCGCCTGATTCAAAGGCCTTTTGCAACTCGGGGTAGCGTGAGAGATCCACCACCAGATTGCGGATGGTCGGATCCTCGTAGCTGGCGACCAGCCGGACGTCGGCCGGATCCGCCGTCAGGAAGATCGAGCTCCGATCAAGACCAAAGGTCTCGCCCAGCTTGCGCGCGATTGTCTGGAGGATTTCGCTGAAGTGCAGAGATCCGGAGATCTCCTGCAGGATATCGACGAGCGTGACGAGATGGTCACGCTCCCGGCGGAGTTCCTCGATCTTCGCCCGCAGGGCGGCGACCTCCCCCGAGGGAGTCTCGGCCGCCGCCGACGTCGCTGGCGTGGGTATTCGTGGTGATGTCGGCTCGGTGCTGTCCATCATCCGCCCGAAGGTCGTGTAGGGTGTGCCCCGCCGGTCCGTCGCTCGTGTCCGCCGCTGCGCCGACCGCGGTGGGTGCTGCATCGTCCGTCGAAGTGCTCGTCTCCGTATCCCACCGTTCGACCCGGTTGCGGCCGCCACTCTTGGCGGCATACAGCCCATTGTCCGCCGCGCGGATCAGTGCCTCGACGTCCGCGATTTGCGGATGCGGCCACCCCGCGACACCGCAGCTCACCGTGCGGCGGATGTCCGTTCCGGCGAAGGAGAATGTACGTCCTTCGACCGCTTTGCGCATCCTCTCCGCGAAGGCAACGGCCGCGTCCGGCGTCGCGCCCGGCAGGATCAGCATGAACTCCTCGCCGCCGTAGCGTCCGACCCAATCGATCTCGCGCGCGTGATCGCGTAGGAGGTGGGCGAATTGCCGCAGCACCTCGTCGCCCGCCTGATGTCCATACGTGTCGTTGACGCTCTTGAACTTGTCGAGGTCGCACATCACACACGCGAACGGCTCCTGGAGGCGCCGCGAATGCTCGAACGTTTCGACGAGTCGCTCCTCGAGCTGCCGGCGATTGTCGATGCCGGTGAGTGAATCCGTCCGTGCGATCCGGATGAGTTGGTCGTTCTTCGTCGCGAGTTCGGCTCGCTGGCGCTCGATTTCCTCCTGCAGTGACTTGATGCGGAGCATTGAGCGGATCCCGGCCTCCAGCTCGGTCAGGTTGATCGGCTTGGTGATGTAGGCGTCGGCGCCCGAGTCGAGACCCACTACTTTGTCCTCGGTGGTGTCCAACGCGGTTTGAATCATGATCGGGATGAACGGCAACGACCGGTTCGCCTTGATCCGGCGCGCGACCTCGAATCCGTCGACCTTGGGGAGCATGACGTCGAGCAGGATCAGATCAGGGAGTACGGCCCCGGGGGGCAGGGGGGCATCGAGCGCGCCGACTGCCGCGAGCGCCTCCTCCCCGTCTCGCGCCACGAGTGTGCTGTATCCCCGCGCCTCGAGTCGGTCGCGTAGGATCGTGACGTTATCCGGATTGTCGTCCACGATCAGGATGCACGTGGAGATACGTCCCGCGGACGCCCCCACGGTGAGCGGACTCTTACCTATGTGGCGCGAGGCACCCTGCGGAGCCACAGGTGGCGGCGACGTCAATCCGAGCGATTCCACCGGGCGTCATCGCGCCGAGCTGCTGGCCACGACGCCGGTCGCCGCTGGACCGGGCTGGTTCCCGTTCGGCCCCGCGCCTTCGGCCCGTCCCAGAAAGCGTTGGACCTCGGCCACGACGGCCCGGGGCTCGCAGGGTTTGGCGAGATACCCGTCGCACCCGACTTCCATCGCGCGCTCGCGGTCGGACGCCAGCGCATGGGCCGTCAGCGCGATGATCGGGATCAACCGGGTCGCGGGGTCGTGCTTCAATACCTGGGTAGCTTCCCATCCATCAATGATCGGGATGGAAATATCCATCAGGATCAGATCCGGCTTCTCCAAGCGCGCCATGGCGATGCCTTCTTCGCCGTTTAGCGCCTCCATGACTCGGTAGCCGAAATGCCCCAGGATCGTGGAATACACGATCCGGTTGTCTTCATTGTCCTCGATCAGCAGGACGGTTTGGGGCCGAGACAGCATGACAGTGGGGGTCAGGGTCTAGACGATGAACCCGCGGGCAATTCACATTTGCGAGCCACCGGCCGTGCCGGAAGGTCCGGAAAGCGGTGTCACCCGAGAATTGGAAGCAAGATTCTTACCATAACCACGACGGCGCGACCTGCCGGGGGTCACGGGGAGGGGCCGCGCCCGGTCAGGTTGGGCCGGGCCGGGCGCGCCGACCGCCTCTAGAGCTTCGCGAGTCGATTCCGGGCATCCTTCTGGTATTGGGGGTCGTTGTAGTCGGCGAGAGGGGAGGAGAGGACCAACTCGAACTGCTCGCGCGCCTTTGCGGTCTCACCGATGTCGGCGTAAATCTTCCCGAGGTCCAAGTGATGGACAATACGTTGCGGGTCTGCCGCCACCGATTCCTCCATATACCGAACGGCCTCCTGCCAACTGGCGGAGCCCAGAACACCTCCCCCGAGCAGGTTGCGTGCGATGAACCGTTCGAAGCCACTGAGTCGCATGACCTCGGCGTTCCAGACGCCCATCACGTGTAGCGCGCCCGCGTGGTGCGGGTCGATGGCGAGCGCCTTGACCGCTTCCGCGCGCACCGCTTTGGCGTACTGGATGCGCGCTTTGGTCCCGACGGACAGCGCTTGCCGGCCGAGCGCGCGCGCGACGTGAAAGTGTCCGTCGGCCCCGTTCGAATCCACGGCGACCGCGCGTCGCGCGTAGGCGAGCCCTTTGGCGTAGTCGGCGGTGCGGGTCGCCTCGGTGGGGTCAAACTCGCCAAGATCTACCGCCTCGCGGGCCGCTCGATAGAGCGCGTCGTAGCTCATCGAGTCGACGGCGAGCGCCTGCTCGTAGTCCGCGAGCGCCGGACCCGCGTGCATGGCGACATGCTCGCGGTCGCCATCGGCGATGTGGGCGCCCGCGGACGTCGCGGTCTGGGCGGTGGTGTCCGCCGTCGGGCCAGCGGCGGCCGGTGCGCTGGCCGCGGGGGGCGGCGCCGACGCGGGCGGGGCACTCTGCACGGGGGGCGTGCCACTGGACGCGGGGCTCTGCGCAGCGGCGGGCCGCACCAATGCGCCGGCCACGATCACACACGCCAGCATTGCGGTGTCTACGCGACCGCGGGACATGTTACCTCCGTCGTGGGACCCGTCGCCGTCGCTTCGCCCCCAATCAACCACCCCGCCGCTCAATGCTCGCCCGCCGTCTGATCGAGCGCAAGCGCGATGGCGGCCGGATCGATCCCGGCGAATGGCGTGCGCTCATCACGGCGTACACCGCTGGCCAACTCGCGGACCATCAGATGGCGGCGTTGTTGATGGCCGTGTATCTCAACGGTCTCGACCCCGAGGAAATCGCCGCGCTGACGAGCGCGATGCTGCACAGCGGTGCCGTCTTCGATCCGACGCCCATGCTGGGTCCGCGGGTGGACAAGCATTCGACGGGCGGCGTGGGCGACAAGGTGTCGCTCGTTCTCGCTCCACTGGTCGCGTCCGTCGGTGTCGCGGTGCCGATGATTTCTGGGCGGGGACTAGGCCATACGGGCGGAACGCTCGACAAACTCGAGGCAATCCCCGGCTTTCGCACCGATCTGTCGCTCGCCCAGGCACGTCACCAACTCGAGCAGATCGGGTGCGTCATGATCGGCCAGACGGCGGAGATCGCCCCCGCCGATCGTCGGATGTACGCCCTGCGGGATGCGACGGCGACCGTCGAATCGCTGCCCCTCATCGCCGCCAGCATCATGAGTAAGAAGTTGGCCGAAGGGCTCGACGGCCTCGTGCTCGATGTGAAGCACGGATCGGGGGCGCTGATCTCTGACGTGGCACGCGGCCTCGAGCTGGCTGAGTGCATGGTCGGACTGGGTCGTGCGCACGGGATGCCGGTAGTCGCGCTCCTGACGGCGATGGATCAGCCGCTTGGCCGCGCGTGCGGCAACGCACTCGAGACCGAGGAGGCCATCCACGCACTCACTGGCGAGGGACCGCCGGACCTCATGGAGCTCACGATCGCGCTGGGGATCGAGATGCTGTTACTGGCAGGCGTCGCGGCAACGCCGGCTGCGGCGCGGGCCCAACTCGAGGCGGCGCTGGCATCGGGCGCGGCCGCGCGCAAATTTCAGGAAGTGATCGACGCGCAGGGTGGCAATCCTGGGGTCGTCGATGATCCGGCGGTGCTCCCGCAGGCCGCCGAGTGTGAGCTGTTCGTGGCGCCGCGGTCGGGGGTCGTCGCGCGCGTCGAACCGCGACCGATCGGGCGGGGCGTGACGGCGTTGGGGGGCGGACGGGCGACCGCGGACGCCGCCATCGACCCATCGGTGGGTTTCGTGATCGGCGCCAAAGTGGGAGATTGGGTCGACGGCGGCGAGCCGTTGGCGACCATCTTCGCGCGTGATCGGGCGGGAGTGAATGAAGGCCGCGCGGTGCTGCGGCGAGCGATCGTCGTCGGCGATGACGCCCCCCCGCCGCGGCCATTGATCTCGCATCGCGTGACCGGGGCGGGAATCGAGCGGTACGATCCGGCTGGATGATGTGTTAGACGTGCAGGCGTCCGAGACCGCGGCAGGGTCAACCGATTCAATCGGGAGGCGGCAATGAAATTCGACGCACGATTAGTGGGACGCCTCAAGCGCGGGGCGGCGTACGGTGCGTATGCGGTCGTTGGCGGACTCTTCGCCGTCTACGCGGGGATCGTGGCGCTGACGTGGCCGGTGCGGACGGGCGGTATGAACATCGACATTGCGGCCATCGTCTGGATCTGCGTGTTCGTGCCTGTGTTGGCGCTGGCGGCGGTGCACATCGTGTTCGCTCGACAGCTCTTGCACGAGCCCGTCGATCCGGGGAAGTGACCGTGATGTGCTGGCCTGCTCGTTGCGGCGCCCGTTTCCCGGCGTGCAGGTCGAGCCGTTAGATTTTCACTCGTGGCATACCAGAATCTGACCGTCACCGTCGAAAGCCGGATCGCCACGGTGACGGTCAACCGACCCGATAAGCTGAACGCGTTGAACGACGCGACGATCGCCGAGCTCGGCGTGGTGATTGACGACGTGCGCACGCGCAGAGAGGTCGCGGGCGTCATCCTCACGGGCGCGGGCCGGGCCTTCGTGGCAGGTGCCGATATCGCGGAGCTCGCGGACCAGACGGCGCAAGCGGCTCGTGCGCGCGCGGTGCGTGGGCAGGCGATCTTCCGGCGGTTTGAGACAAGTCCGAAGCCGGTGATCGCGGCCGTCAACGGATTCGCACTGGGCGGCGGGTGTGAGCTCGCGATGGCCTGTCATGTGCGCATCGCGAGCGACACTGCGAAATTCGGTCAGCCCGAGGTCAAGCTCGGGCTGATCCCCGGGTATGGCGGAACCCAGCGCCTGCCGCGACTGGTGGGCCGTGGCCGGGCGATGCATCTGTTGCTGACCGGCGAGACGATCGATGCGGCGGAAGCATTGCGGATTGGCCTCGTCGATCGAGTCGTGGCCGCCGCTGAGTTGCCCGGCGCGGCCCGCGACATGATGGTCCGCATGCTCGCCAACGGTCCGTTGGCGCTTGCGGCCTGTATCGATTCCGTGGACCGTGGCCTCGATGGCACGCTCGATGACGGGCTGGCGCTCGAAGCCGAACATTTCGGCGCGCTGGCCGCGAGCATTGACATGGTCGAAGGCATTCGTGCTTTTTTGGAAAAACGTCTTCCTGTGTTTACCGGTACATGACGACTCCACCACCGGTAGTCAGTCTCGTCCCGCGATGGGCTGTGGTCCTTGGTGCATTGGCGGCCGGCGGATGGCTCGCCGCGTGCCAGCAGGGCACCGCGCCGGTTCCTGGTGCGCCCGTCGTCACGTTCACGCTGGACAGCGTAGTCGCAGAGGGCGACTCCGTCCACGGCACGGTCGTGGCGACCGGTGACAACGACCTCGTATCGCTGGCCGTGACCGTGTTCGACACCGCGGGGGTCGATAGCACGGGGACACTCGTGGATGGCGGCAGTGCGGAGGACGCAGGCAAGCTCAATGCGAAGTTCGCGTACAAAGTCGTGCATACCCCGCCGGGCGGATATGTACGGTTCACCGCGTTTGTGCTTGACGCGTTCGGGGATTCGGCCGTCGCGCGCGAGTCGGCGCTCGTGACGCCCTGAGGGCCGGGTCACGCACCACTGGCTTCGTCGTCTCGAGGCTCGCGATTTCCGGAACTTGGGTCGTGTCGATCTGGCGCTCCCGGCCGAGGGCATCGCGGTGGTGGGTGACAATGGACAGGGGAAGACCAATCTCTTGGAGGCCGTCGCCTACCTCCATCTCCTCCGGTCCGTGCGCGGGGCGCGCGACGTCGAAGTCGCGCGGTTCGGAGAGGGCGGGTTCCACATTCGCGGCGAGGCATCGGCCAATCCGTCGTCTACGACAGCCTCGACCCCCTCAACATCCGTCACCGTCGTGACACTCGGATTCGAACGCGCGAGCCGGCGGAAGCGCGTGACGGTTAACGGCGCCGTGCCCCAGCGTCTCAGTGACGCGTTGGGTGCGATCCCGTCGGTGACATTTGCGCCCGTCGATGTCGAGCTCGTGCGCGGTGGCCCGGTTGCTCGGCGCCGATATTTGGATGTCACGTTGGCGACCACGTCGCGGCGGTACCTCGCCGCGCTCCAGTCGTATCGGGCGGCGCTGCTGCAGCGAAACACCGCATTGCGGCTGGTCGCCCGCCGGGGAAGTTTGTCGCCCGGTGAATCGGAGTCGGCCGTTGGGGCGTGGGAGCCGTTGCTCGCGGAGTCCGGCGCGATTCTGTGGGCGGACCGAGCGGCGTGGGCCGCGCGATGGGCGCCCGAGCTGGCCCGGATCAGCGCGGCGATCGGCGAGCGTGCCATGGTCCAGATGCGGCATGTGGGCCGACTGCCGGGTCCCCCTGACATGATCCGAGACCGTCCGCCAGTCGAACTCGCGGCGGCACTCGCCGGGGCACTGGCCGCTGGCCGTACGGGCGACATTCGGCACGGCGCGACGCGCGTGGGACCGCACCGCGACGATTTGATCCTCACCCTGTCCGGGCGCGACATGCGTGCCTACGGGTCGGCGGGGCAGCAGCGCACGACCGCGATTGCGCTCCGCATCCTGGAGGCGGACACGTTGCGGTGCGAAACGGGCGCCGCGCCCGTGCTGTTATTCGACGATCCCTTCGCCGAGCTCGACGAACGCCGTGGGCGAGCGATTCTCGACGTGTTGGGGGGCGCCGATGTCGGCCAGGTCGTACTCGTGGTGCCGCGGGCGGCGGACATTCCGCCGGGCCTCACGCGACTCGCGCGATTCGCGATCACTGAGGGCGTCGTGCGGGGCATGGACGTCGCCGCATGACGGGGCGACGACGGGAATCGACTGGCGCCGCGGCGCCAGCGCCGATCGGCGCTGTGATCACGGATTATTTGCGGCGCTCCGGATTGTCCGAGCGGGTGGCGCAGGCGGGGCTGGTGCCGGAGTGGCCGCGACTCGTGGGGCCACAGGTGGCCGCGGTGACGGAGCCGCTGCGCATCACCGCGGACGGGACCCTGTTCGTGGCGGTCGCGACGAATCCGTGGATGGCGGAGCTATCATTAATGGAGCCCCAGCTCCTGGCCGCGATCAACGTCGTACCGGGCCGTCCTCCGATCAAGAAAATCCGCTGGCAAGCCAAGCGATAACTCATTTGCCAGCAATATTATAGGTACTACAGCCCGGGTTGCTCTGACAGGACGGGCTGGTTAGATTTCGTTGGTTCGGGTTGGATGACCTTTCGGCTTTCATTCGCCTATGGGCATTTCCTCCTTCGGTGACATGGCAAAATCGGACAGCACGGCCGACCGGTACGATGCCGGCCAGATCCAGGTACTCAAAGGCCTCGAGGCCGTGCGTAAGCGCCCGGGGATGTACATCGGCTCGACCTCCGAGCGTGGGTTGCACCATCTCGTCTTCGAGGTAGTCGACAATTCGATCGACGAAGCGTTGGTGGGCTACGCGGACAGCGTGGCGGTCACGATCCACGCCGACAACTCGATCACCGTCGTGGACAATGGCCGCGGGATCCCGGTGGACGCGCATCCCACGGAGAAGATCCCGGGGGTGGAGTTGGCAATGACGGTGCTTCACGCCGGCGGCAAGTTCGACAAGAGCAGCTACAAAGTGTCGGGCGGCCTCCACGGCGTCGGCGTCTCCGTCGTCAACGCGCTCTCCGAAGAGCTCAAGGTGTGGGTCAAGCGCGATGGGCGCGAGCATTACATGGACTTCGTGCGCGGCGATACACGAGCCAAGCTCAAGGTCCTCAACCGGGTGGCGGCCAAGGATACCGGGACCACGGTGTGGTTCAAACCCGATCCGCTGATCTTCACGGAGCTCGTGTTCCAGTGGGACATCCTCGCGCTCCGCATGCGGGAGCTGTCATTCCTGAACAAGGGCGTGACCATCACGCTGGGCGACGAGCGTGAGACGCCGGCTCGCCTGGAGACCTATCACGCCAAGGGCGGACTCCGGGAGATGGTCCAGTTCCTCAATCAGAATCGGAAGTCGCTGCATCCCGAAGTGATCTACATCGAGACGGAGCACGACGACATCGGGATCGAGCTCGCCATGCAGTACAACGACGGGTATAGCGAGACGGTGTTCTCCTTCGTGAACAACATCAACACCCATGAAGGCGGAACGCATCTGACGGGGTTCAAAGCGGCGCTGACGCGTACCATCAATGCGTACGCGGCCAAGGGAACGTTCCTCAAGAAGGACAACTTCACGCTGTCGGGCGACGACGTGCGTGAGGGACTGACCGCGGTGCTCTCGATCAAAGTCCGGGAGCCGCAGTTCGAGGGGCAGACCAAGACAAAACTCGGCAACTCGGAAGTCGAGGGCGCAGTCCGGACGGTGGTCAACGAGATGCTGGGCAGCTATCTCGAGGAGCACCCGCGGGTAGCCAACATCGTCATTGAGAAAGCGGTGTCGGCCGCGCGGGCACGCGAAGCGGCACGCAAAGCGCGGGATCTCACACGCAAGAAAAACGCGCTCGACGTGAGCGCGCTCCCCGGCAAGCTGGCCGACTGTTCGCTGAGCGATCCCGCCCTGTGCGAGCTCTATATCGTCGAGGGCGATAGCGCCGGCGGCAGCGCCAAGATGGGGCGGGAGCGCTCATTCCAGGCCATTCTGCCGCTGCGCGGCAAGATCCTCAACGTCGAACGGGCCCGCATCGACAAGGTGCTGTCCAACGAAGAGATCCGGACGATCATCACGGCGCTGGGGACCGGCATCAAGGATGACTTCTCGATCGATCATGCCCGCTACCACAAGATCATCCTCATGACCGACGCGGATGTCGATGGCGCACACATCCGCACGCTGCTGCTCACGTTCTTCTTCCGCCAGATGCAGAGCCTCATCGACGCGGGGTTTATCTACATCGCGCAGCCGCCGCTCTTTCGCGTCTCTCGGGGCAAGGAAGAGTATTACGCGTACGATGAGGGCGAGCGCGACGCCATCGCGACGCGGCTTGGGAACGGCGACGGCAAGGCGACGGTGAACGTGCAGCGGTATAAGGGACTGGGTGAGATGAACCCGGACCAACTCTGGCGGACCACCATGGACCCGCAGACGCGGACGATTCTCAAGGTCACGATGGACGACGCCCTCTCGGCGGACCTGCTGTTCCAGAAGCTGATGGGCGACGAAGTCGAGCCGCGCCGTGATTTCATCGAGGCCAACGCGCGGTTCGTCAGCAATCTGGACGTGTAGCCGCGTGCGACACCCTCGGCGCGTGTGGGTTGACCCCCATCCCCGCACGACGAGGATCCGGCCCGCAGCGGTGCGAGGCACATGGGCGCGCGCCGGTTGATGAGCGCGCCGAACGCCGGGCCGCATGTTCTAGCCATCGACCAGGGGACCACGGGGAGCACCTGCCTCGTCATCGCCGCCGACGGGCGGGTCGCGGGGCGCGCGTACCGCGAGATCACGCAGCACTACCCGCGGCCCGGATGGGTCGAGCATGACCCGGTCGAGATTCTCGATCGCACCCTCGAGGCTGCGCGCGAGGCGGTGGCGGCGGCTGGCGTCGTGCCGGCTGCGATCGGTGTCACGAATCAGCGGGAGACGGTCGTCGTGTGGGAGCGGGATCGTCCGCGCGCGGCACCCCGCGCCATCGTATGGCAGGACCGGCGGACGGCGCCCACATGCCTCGCGCTCGCCCCGCACGCCGACCGCGTGGCCGCTACGACGGGGCTGACGCTCGATCCCTATTTCTCGGCGACGAAGCTGGAGTGGTTGCTGCGCACACATGATTGGGTTGCGCGCGCACGACGGAGGGACGTCCTCGTCGGGACGATCGACAGCTGGCTGATCTGGAACCTGACGCGTGGGCGCGTCTTCGCCACCGATCCCACCAACGCGTCCCGCACCTCACTGTATGACATCGGCTCCGCGGTGTGGAGCGAACCGATGTGCCAACTGTTCGGAGTGCCGCTCGAGGCGCTCCCTGAGGTACGGCCGTCGGCCGGTGATTTTGGCGCCGTGGATGCCCAATTGGTTGGTGGCCCGGCGGGCCACTCGATTCCGATCGCGGGGGTTGCCGGCGATCAACAGGCCGCACTTTTCGGACACGGGTGTTGTACGCCTGGCGAAGGGAAAAACACGTACGGGACCGGCGCGTTTCTGCTCCTCTACACTGGGCAGAACCGTCCAGCCCCTGGCGGCGGGCTCGTGACCACGGTGGCGTGCGACGCGTGCGGCCGCGCCGGCTACGCGCTCGAAGCGTCGATTTTCGTGGCCGGCGCGGCGGTCCAATGGCTCCGCGACGGGCTCGGCATCCTCGATCGGGCGAGCGAAACCGAGATGTTGGCTCGGAGCGTCGAGTCCACCGACGGGGTCGTGTTCGTGCCCGCGCTCACGGGATTGGGTGCACCACATTGGGAGCCGCGCGCGCGGGGGACGATTGTCGGTTTGACGCGGGGGACCACGCACGCGCATCTCGCGCGGGCGGCACTCGAGGCAATGGCGTACTCGACGCACGACGTGCTGACGACGATGAACCGACAGGCAGCGCCGGGGCTTGCCGCGTTCGAGCGCTTGCGAGTCGATGGGGGCGCATCGCAAAACGACTGGCTGATGCAATTCCAAGCCGACGTGCTCGGGGTCCCCGTCGAGCGGCCGGAGATGGTGGAAGCGACGGCGCTGGGTGCCGCGGGACTCGCGGGCATTGCCACGGGGATCTGGTCGGATGTGGCGGCGTTCGTCGGCCAGCGCCCGATCCGCCGGTTCGTGCCGGGGCCGGGGCGCGAGGCGGCACACGCTGGTAAGCGCGACTGGGCCCGTGCGGTGGACACGACACTGCACTGGGCGCGGTCCGGGAGTACGACCTCGTGAAATTCCTCATCGTGTTGTCGTTGCACGCGCACTCCGTGGGGGCAGCCAAACCGCACGACTCATGGCTCGGTGCGGACAAGGTGAAGCACTTCTTTCTGTCGGCATTCATCGAAAGTGTCACCTACGGGGGACTCCGCCTGGCCCGCGTTGATCGCGCCACCGCGCTCCCGGTTGCGGCCGGGTTGACGATGACTCTTGGGGTGGCCAAAGAAGTCCACGATCGGTCCACGGAGGGGCTGTTCAGTCTGGGTGACCTGACCTGGGATGCCGCGGGAACGGGCGCTGCCGCCGTGGTGTTGTACCACACCTCGCGCTGACCTATTATCCGCCGCATGCCCATCGGCTCGGATCAGACCACACAGGACCGCCGGTCACACCTCGAACTCCGGGCGGTNNGGGACGAGATGCTCGAGCGAATTCGAGACTATCACGCGCTGACCGGGGCGTGGACGCCGGAGGAGCGGGCGCAGGCTGAACGCGAGCTCGACACGATCATGGCGCGGATCCGGAACGCGACGACGCGTCCGGATTGACGGCGCAGACTGCCGGCCGGGCGCGTCGTCGCGCCCGCCCTGGGGATGAGCATGGTTGACGCAATCGGGACGACATGACACCGCGAAGCAAATTCCTGATCGGAGGCGCGCTGATTCTCGGCGCGGCTGCGTATCTGATGACGAGCGCCATTCGCAGCACGGGCGTGTATTACCTCACGCCGCAGGAGCTCGCGGGGCGCGTCGCGGCGGACCCGTCGTTTGTGGGCACGGGCGTCAAAGTCGGGGCGCGGGTCGTCCCGGGGTCGATCGCCCGGGAGCCCGGCGGCCGTGAGGTGTCGTTTCGGGTGTCGGATGGGGCGCGCACCTTCCCCGTGGTCTACCGCGGCGTGATCCCCGACACGTTCACCGACAGCGCCGACGTGATCGTGGATGGTCGGATGGGGCCGGACGGGACGTTTCGGGCGACCACGTTGTTGGCGAAATGCGCCTCCCGCTACGAGAACGCACCCGACAAATACCGGACCACGCCAGGGTACCAACGCCCGGCGGCGGTCGCTGCGCGCCACGTGTGACCCACACGCGCCGTGACGTGAGTCGGGGGGCGCGGCGGGACGGCGGCGCGGATACGACCCTGACGCGACCATCGTGATCCTGCTCGGCGAGCTCTCGCTCTGGCTCGCGCTGCTCTTCGCGGCGTGGGCGTGCCTGGTGTCGTTCGCGGGGGGCGCGCTCGGACGGGCGGATCTCACCGCGTCGGGCGAGCGCGCGGTGTACGCGACGTGGGGGTTTGTGGTGGTCGCCTCACTCGGGCTGTGGACGGCCCTCGTGCAGCACGACTTCACGCTGCGCTACGTCGCGTCGTACACCAGCTCGAATCTGCCGCTCCTTTATACGCTGAGCGCATTCTGGGCTGGACAGGCCGGCTCGATGCTGTTTTGGTCTCTCATCCTCACGACCTACTCGGCGATCGCTGTCTGGAGCAATCGCAATCGCAACCGCGTGCTCATGCCCTACGTCTCAGGCACGCTCGCCGCGGTCACCCTGTTTTTTCTCGCCACGATCTGTTTCGGCGATAGCCCGTTCGAGCGGTTGCCGTACGACGTCATCGATGGGAACGGCATGAACCCGCAGCTACAGAATCCGGGGATGGCGTTCCATCCCCCGAACCTGTACCTGGGCTACGTGGCGACGACGGTTCCGTTCGCGTTCGCGGTCGCCGCGTTGATCACGCGGCGACTCGACGCCGATTGGTTGGCGGCCGTGCGTCGGTGGGCGCTCGTGTCGTGGTTCTTCCTGACCGTGGGGATCACGCTCGGGATGTGGTGGGCATACGTCGAATTGGGATGGGGCGGCTACTGGGCATGGGACCCGGTCGAGAACGCGTCGCTGTTACCCTGGCTGACGGGCACGGCGTTTCTGCACTCGATCATGATCCAGGAAAAGCGCGGGATGCTTCGGAAATGGAACGTCGTGCTCGTGGTGTCGACGTTTCTGCTCGCGATCCTGGGCACGTTCATTACGCGCAGTGGAATCATTTCGAGCGTCCATTCGTTCGCGCAATCGCCGGTGGGCATCTGGTTCGGCGCGCTGCTTGTGGCGGCGGTCTCCGTCACGGCGTACCTCGTCGTCACGCGGCTGCACAACTTGGAAGCCAAAGCCGAGTTGGAGAGCATGCTGAGTCGCGAGGCGGCATTTCTATACAACAATGTGCTGCTCGTCGGCATCGCGTTCTCCGTGATGTGGGGGACCCTGTTCCCCATTCTCAGCGAAGCAGTGCGGGGGACCAAGATCACGGTCGGGCCACCCTTCTTCAATGCCGTCAACGTTCCGCTCGGGCTCTTGCTACTCGCGCTCACGGGCATCGGTCCACTCATTGCGTGGCGCCGCGCCTCGGTGTCCAATCTGCGGAGACAGTTTGCGGTCCCCGTGTTTGCCGGGGTGTCCGTCGGCGCGCTGCTGCTCGTGCTGGGCATGCGTGAATGGCACGCGCTCGTCGCGTATACCCTCGCGGGATTCGTGTCCGGAACCATTCTCCAGGAGTTCTACAAAGGCGTGGGCGCACGTATGCGGATGCACGGTGAGAATCCGGTGTTGGCCCTCGTGCGCCTCATCGGTCGCAATCGCCGCCGGTATGGCGGGTACATCGTGCACGCGGGCGTGGTCATGCTGTTCTGCGCGTTCGCCGGTCTCGCATTCAAACGCGAGTTCGACGTCACGCTTAGGACGGGACAGGCATTCACCGCAACCGATCCCTACGGGCATGAGTGGCGCTTCGTGAGCGATGGCATCTCGCGGTTCGATGCCCTCAACCGGCAGGTCACCGCGGTCACCCTCAAGCCGTGGCGTGACGGGCACGCGATGCCGCTGATCGAAAGTGAAAAACGACAACACGTCGACAGCCGTGGGCAACCGACGTTCGAGCCCTCGACGGCGGTCGGCATCTATGAGCGCGCGGCGCAGGATGTCTACGTCGTCTTCACCGGACAAACTGGCCCCGACACGGCCGAACTCCGGATCACGTTCAACCCACTGGTCTGGTGGGTGTGGTACGGGGGGATGGTCATGGGGATTGGTGGACTCATCGTGATGTGGCCGGCCAGCGATCGCACGCGCGCACAGAGTGGGTATGCGGCGGTGATGCGCCCGGCGTCCGACGCCGTCTCCGCGCACCGGCCCAACTAGTGTACTCCCGTCGGCGGTTTCTGAGCGCACTGGGCGCCGGCGTGGCGACCGTGGCGCTGACGCGGCCTGCCCGCGCGCAGGACGAGCAGGCGTCGACCGACGGGTCGCGCAAGACGATGAGCGGTCCGATGAGCGGCAGCGCGTACCAGCCCGTCGTCCGGCCGGCCAAACCCGGCGCCCCGCCCTCCATGTCGATCGGCCAGCGGGACGCGCTCGAGCACCAGATTCATTGTCAGTGCGGCTGCACGCTCGATGTGTTCACCTGTCGCACGACGGATTTCACGTGTCCGGTCTCACCGTCGATGCACCAAGATGTCGTTCGACTGGTGGTCGGCGGATACACTGCCGTAGAGATTCTGGCGGCGTTTCGAGAGACCTATGGCGAGCGGGTTCTCATGTCTCCGACGCACGAAGGATTCAATTGGGCGGCGTATGTGGCACCATTCGTGGCGTTGGGTGCGGCGATGGTCGGTGTCGCGGCGCTGATCCACCGGTGGCAGGATCCCAAGGCAACGGGACGTGACGCAGATCCTGCACTCGGTCGCACGGTCAACATTGCGCCTCCGGGATCGCCGGCCGACGCGACGCCGGAGGAACTCGCCCGGCTTGACGCCGCTATCCGCGACGACTCCCGCTGATGGACCGGCTCGGCGGCGAGCATCGTCCCAGGTGAACGGCCTCCTCGCGCCGATCGTGCTCGGCGTAGTCGCGGCCGGGGCGGGACTCGCCTTCGTCTTGCTGCCCATGTTCGCGGGATCCTGGCCCTCGACCCGTAGCCGGCCGCGCGGAGTGGGCTTAGCCGTGTCGAGCGAGGAGTCGACGCGGGCGATCGACGCACTGCGCGAGATCGAATTCGACCGCGAGACGGGGAAGCTGTCGGATGCCGACTATGCGTTGTTGAAGGCGACGTATACCGCGAGTGCGCTGAGCGAATTGCGGGCCGAGGGTGAGACAGACCCCGGCCGCCGATCGGCCGCGCCGACGGCGGCGGCTGCGGCGTGGGATTGTCCGAGCTGTGGGCCGCGACCCGAGGCCGAGGCGCTGTTCTGTTCGCAGTGCGCCCGATATCTCCCGGGTAGCTGTCAATCGTGTGGCGCCACCGTGGTGGAACCTGCGGCGCGATATTGCGCCGAGTGCGGTCATCGGCTCGCCGCGTGAGGATTCGATAGACGCGCCGTCGTTCGATTTCACGCACGCGTTCACGCGTACGGCGCGTGACGGTGGGCGCCGTACAGTAGGCTCGGGAGGGGACCTCGTCCCGGGTCTAGTGCGTGGGCGTCTTGCTCTGCGCCTCGCGGGCCCGTTGATAGGCCGCCGCGGCTTCCTGGGGGCGGCGCATGCGATCGAGCACGATGCCAACGCCTTTGAGGGCGCGCCAGTGCTCGGGTTGGAGGCGGGCCGCTGCCTCGAAGGCTTCCAACGCGGCGCTCAACGAATCCGCGTGATTGTACGCGTCGCCCAAGTAGTAGAAGGCAACCGCATTGGCGACATCGAGCTCGGTGGCGCGCCGCAGCGGCTCGATTGCCGCGCGCCACCGCGCCGTCCGGCAGAGATGAATGCCCTGTTCGGTGAGCGCCTCGGATTCGGCGGCGTGTTGCGCTCGGACTGCCTTGTCCGCGGCCTCGACACTCACACCGCCCGGCGGTGCCGTGGTCGCCGATGCGGTCGCCAGGTCGTTCGCGCTTGCCGACGCCTCGCTCGGGGGCGCCGCCGCGATGTCGTTACCACCAGGTGGGGTGGCAGCGGCCGTGGGGTCTCGTGAGATAGGTCCGACTGGAGCTGTGATCGAATCGGCCACGCGGGGGTACCTCGCCCGGTCGGCTATGGGAGTGCCTACGCCAACGCCAACGATGTCTCTTTGTCGATCCACCCAAGATACCGGTCGGCGCCCGCCGTGACTGGGAGAGCAAGCAACTCCGGCACTTTGTATGGGTGCAGATTCTCGAACGCCGCCTGCAGCGCCTCGAGCCGAGCACCCCGTGTCTTCAACAGCACGAGCACCTCCGATTCGTCCGCGATCTTGTCATCCCATCGATACAGCGAGCGTGCGCCGGGCACCAGTGTGCCGCACGCGACGAGCCGGCGTTCGAGCAACGTACGGATGAGCGTGACCGCCTCTTCAGCAGTGGCGACCGTTGTGAGTACGACGAGCGCGTCTGTATGTGCCATGGGCGCCTTGCACCGAGGACGAGGAAGCCTTCCGAAAGGTAAGGCAAACCAACCCTGCTTGTGGGCGCCGGGGTGGCTGGGCGGTCGTAACCGTCTGCCTTCGCGGGAGGGGCCGCGCTGTCGCTCCCGCGTGTGCAATGGCCCGCGAGCACCGGTGGGCGACGCCCCGGTCCCCTCGTTCCGCCACTGGTGTCGGGCGTCGGGTTCGATGACCTTTCGCCGATTATGGCCGAAGAATCGCTGATCGTCCGCGGCGCGCGCGAGCACAACCTCCGCAACATCGATGTCACGATTCCCCGAGACCGGCTGACCGTCATCACGGGGCTGTCGGGCTCGGGGAAATCGTCGCTGGCATTCGACACGATATACGCCGAGGGCCAGCGCCGGTACGTGGAATCGCTGTCCGCGTACTCGCGGCAGTTTCTCGGGTTGATGGAGAAGCCGGACGTCGATGCGATCGACGGATTGTCGCCGGCCATCGCTATCGAGCAAAAGAGCGCGGGGCACAATCCCCGCTCGACAGTCGGCACGGTGACCGAGATCTACGACTACCTGAGACTGCTGTTCGCGCGCGCGGGGACGCCGCATTGCGCCAACTGCGGTCGCCCGGTGCAGCGACAGAGTGCGGGCCAGATCGCGGACGTGGTGCTCACCTGGGTCGCGGGCACGCGCATCGAAGTCCTGGCGCCGCTCGTTCGTGGCCGAAAGGGCGAGTTTCGCGAGCTGTTCGAATCGGCGCGGAAGCAAGGATTTATTCGCGCGCTCGTAGACGGGACGCTCATCGAGCTGTCAGATCCGCCGAAGCTGAACCGCCGGCAGAACCACAGCGTGTCGGTCGTCGTGGATCGCTTGGTTGTCCAGGCCGAAGACCGGGGGCGTCTCGCCGATTCGATCGAGACCGCGTTGCGGCTCGCCGATGGGTTGGTCGAGGTCGTCTCGTATGCCCGTGGCGGCGGATCGACGGCGGGTGAGACCCACCTGTACTCGGAGAAGTACGGATGTCCGGTCTGCGGGATCTCACTCCCTGAGCTCGAGCCGCGTCACTTCTCGTTCAACTCCCCCTTTGGTGCGTGTCCCGCCTGCAGCGGACTTGGCACGCGTCGGGAGGTGTCCGAAGATCTCATTCTCGGAGACCCGAGCATCTCCATCGTGGAAGGCGTGGTGCTGCCGTGGGGCGAGCCCGACGGCTACCTGCGGAAGGTGATACTTCCGGGCTTAGCGAAGCGCTACAAGTTCGAACTGCACGTGCCGTGGGGGCAGCTGTCGCAGACCGTGCGCGACACCCTGTTGTACGGCGCGGGCGGACGGAAGGGCACGCGCGTCGACGGGGTGACGGACGATGGGACTCGGTGGGAAGGCATCCTGGCGCATGTCCAGCGCCGCCATGACGAGACGCAATCCGATTCCGTGCAGACGGAGTTGGCACAATACATGGTTGGCCTGCCGTGCTCCGCGTGCAGTGGCCGCCGCCTCAAGCCGGAATCGTTGGCCGTCACCATCGATGGGCGGAACATCGGCGAAGTCGTCGAGTTGTCCGTGGCCGATGCCCAGCGTTGGTTTGGAGCGCTCCAGGTGCGGGGTTCCGGGCGGCCGGGGCTCGATCCCGGGGTAGCGGGGCCGATTCTCAAAGAGGTGCGGGAGCGCCTCCGATTCCTCGTTGATGTCGGCCTCGACTACCTGACGCTCAACCGGCCGGCAGAGTCGTTGTCCGGCGGCGAGGCGCAGCGCATCCGTCTGGCAACCCAGATCGGGTCCCGGCTGGTCGGCGTGCTGTACATCTTGGACGAGCCATCGATTGGCTTGCACCAACGGGACAACGCCCGGCTGTTGGCGACGCTCAAGCGGCTGCGTGATCTCGGCAACACGGTCATCGTCGTCGAGCATGACGAGGAGACCATGCGATCCGCCGACTACATCATCGACATGGGCCCCGGCGCCGGGAAACACGGGGGGGCCGTGATCGCGGAAGGCGATCTCGCCGAAGTGATGGCCACACCCGACTCGATCACCGGGCTCTATCTGCGTGGTGAGCGCGAGATCGCGGTGCCGCGCACGCGACGGCCGTTCGACGTGCATCACGTGCTCCGGATCGAGGGCGCGCGCGCCCACAACTTACGCGACGTCGACGTCGACATCCCGTTGGGCTGTTTTGTCGCCGTGACGGGAGTCTCGGGGTCGGGTAAGAGCACACTCGTCGAGGACATTCTCCACCGCTCGCTGGCTCGGCATTTTTATCGGGCGCGGGTGATTCCCGGCGAGCATGCCCGGCTGTCGGGGCTGCAGCACCTCGACAAAGTCATTGATATCGACCAGAGTCCCATCGGGCGGACGCCGCGGTCGAACCCGGCGACCTACACGGGGGTGTTTACGCCTGTGCGGGAGTTGTTCGCCGAACTGCCGGAGGCCAAGATCCGCGGATACGGGCCGGGCCGATTCTCATTCAACGTGAAGGGTGGCCGCTGCGAAGCGTGCCAGGGCGACGGGCTGGTGAAGATCGAGATGCACTTTCTACCCGATGTGTTCGTCCCGTGCGAGGTCTGCAAGGGCAAGCGGTTCAATCGGGAGACGTTGGAAGTGCGGTTCCGCGGCCTGAGCATCGCCGATGTCTTGGAGCTCACCGTCGAGGACGGGTGCTCCTTCTTCGAGAACCAACCGCGGATCAAACAGAAACTCTCGACGCTGGTTGACGTAGGGTTAGGGTACATCCACCTCGGACAGAGCGCGACCACGCTGTCTGGGGGGGAGGCCCAGCGGGTGAAGCTGGCGACGGAGCTCTCGAAGCGGGATACCGGACGGACGTTCTATATCTTGGACGAACCGACGACCGGCCTGCATTTCGAGGACGTGCGCTTGCTGCTGGACGTGCTGCACCGACTCGTTGACCGGGGGAATACGGTGCTTGTCATCGAGCACAACCTCGATGTGATCAAGACCGCTGATTGGATCATCGATCTGGGGCCCGAAGGGGGCGCGCGGGGGGGAACCGTGGTCGCGACCGGCACGCCGGAAGCGGTGGCGGAGGTGTCCGAATCCTATACTGGGCAGTACCTCGGCCCGATGCTTGGTCGTCGGCTCGTTGCGGCCCCGCCTGTCCGGCGGCTGAAGGTCGTGTAAGCTCAAGCTCGCGTAAGCGGTATCGTGGCCGGGTGTCTTTACCGATCCCGGCCGTTGGGTTAAGTCTAAGCGCACCCGTCACAGCCACGGCACACATGGTCACCCGCGAAGACATCGAGAGTTTCCTGGACCGCCTGACCTCCGAAGGCGGTGGGTCGAGCTACAAC
The DNA here is from genome assembly GCA_003152485.1 of Gemmatimonadota bacterium. Taxonomy (GTDB): domain Bacteria; phylum Gemmatimonadota; class Gemmatimonadetes; order Gemmatimonadales; family Gemmatimonadaceae; genus Palsa-1248. The sequence continues at coordinate 36,305 of PMAE01000074.1, forward strand.
GAGATCGAGCCCGGGTTGTGGGTGGTTCGCCCACCCGGGGCTCTCGATCTGGACGTCATCGTTCATTACTCACCGCCGGTCGTGCTCCTCCGGATGAAGGTGATGAACGTGCCGCACGGCGACGCGGCGTCGGCGAGTCTCAACCGCCGGCTGCTCCAACTCAATGCAACCGACCTCGTGCATGGCTCGTATGGTATCGAACAGGAGTCGATCGTCCTTACTGAGGCGCTCGAGCTCGTGCACCTCGATTTCGACGAGTTTTTGGCCAGCTATGAAGGCATGACCTTGGCGCTCACGTCACACCTCCGCGAGCTCTCGTCGTACCGGGAACCGCGGTAGCACCGGGCCTACGCATGGGTATCTTCGACCGCCTCACCACGCTACTCAGATCGAACATTAACGATCTCATCTCCTCGGCGGAGCATCCCGAGAAGATGTTGAATCAGATCATCGTCGACATGCGGTCGCAGCTGGTGAAGGCGAAGCAGCAAGTGGCGGCGGCGATCGCGGATGAGAAGCGACTGCGCGATCAAGCAGACGCCGAGCTGCGCCAAGCCCAGGACTGGGAGAATCGGGCGGTCCTGGCGGTTCGCGAGGGGCGTGACGACCTCGCGAAGCAGGCGCTCATGCGCCAGAACGAGTATCTCGCGCACGGCCAGGCGCTGGATACGACGTGGCAATCGCATCGTGATGAGACGGAGAAGCTGAAGAACTCGCTCCGCGATCTCAACGACAAGATCGAGGAGGCGAAGCGCAAGAAGAACCTCCTCATCGCGCGCCAACGTCGGGCACAGGCGCAGAAGCGCATCTCCGAGACCATGTCGTCGCTGTCGGAGAAGTCGGCGTTTGAGGCCTTTGCTCGTATGGAAGAGAGGATCGACCAAAGCGAGCGCCAGTTGCGCGCATCCGCCGAAATCGACGAAGAGTTCACGGGCGATCGGCTCGGGAAGGAGTTCAAGCAGTTGGAGCGGACCGCCGGTGCATCCGATGCCGACTTCCGCCTGCTCCAACTCAAGCAGCAGATGGGGATGCTCGGTGAGGGCGGCGGCCAGGCCAAGCAGTTAGGCGCGGGCGTGGGGGACAATGCGGCACCGGCCGCGGCGCCAGTCACACCGAAATTGACGGCGGGCACGAGCGCCCCGCATCCGGACGACGGGATCGAGACTGCCGATGTCGAGGAGATCCCGGACGGTCCGAAGCCCAGCTGAACGCGCTGACTGGAGTGCGCGCACGGCGGGTGTGGAGCGGGTGTGGAGCGGGTGTGGAGCGGGTGTGGGGCGGCGGGGCGGGTGACGGCCCGCGTTGTGCCTCCAAGCAGTCGGTGACATTCCCGGACTGGGGGCCATGGCGAGCGGCGTGAGACGGGTGCGCGTGGGCGCGGTGCTGTTCGCCGTCGTGATGACGGGACTCGCGTTGTGGGTCGTCGCCGTCACGGCCGACATCCTCCTTCTGCTCTTCCTCGCGGTCCTGCTGGCGCTGTACCTCGGCGCGGTGCGCGATTATTTCGTGCGTCGCCTGCGGTTCCCCGCGCTGTTGGCCTTCTGGCTCGCCGTCGTGGGAACAACCGGCGCGGCGATCGGCTTGACGTGGCTCCTGGTGCCGCCCGTCCTGGTGCAGACGCGGGGGCTCATCGGCGCCGTCCCCGCCTTGCTCCAGTCATGGGACGCCTGGATCACCCAGGCGCTGGCACAGGTCCCTGGCATGTCCGACGTCGTCGCCAAGCTGGGGCCACACGCGCTCACATCGCAGGTCTACGGCTTTCTGTCGGACCGTCTGCCGTCGTTGTTTGGCGACGTGTCCAAGCGAGTCCTCTCGGTGCTGGGTGCCGCGGTCGCGCTCTTCACCGTCGGCGTCATGAGCATCTACCTCGCGTTGTATCCCGGTGTGTACCGCGAATGGTTGATCGTGCTGTTCCCGCCCGTGTATCGCGACCTCGTGCGCGATGTGCTGAACGGATTGGGTGACACCCTTCGGGCGTATATCGTCGGCCAGCTCTCCACGATGTTCATCTTGGGCGGCCTGACCGCGATCGGGTTGGCCGCGGTGGGTGTCCCATATTGGTTGACATTCGGGGTCTTCAGTGGAGCCGCGGCGCTGATCCCGGTATTCGGCGTCTTGTTGGCGACCGCGCTCCCGGCGCTCTTCGTGATCGGGAGTGGTGGGGGGCCGACGAAAGCGCTCCTCGTCATCGGGGTCGGCGTGGTGGTGCACGTCATCGACGGGAACCTCGTCTCCCCGCTGATCATGTCCCGGCGTGTCGACCTTCCGCCGGTGCTCACCATGTTGGCGGTACTGATCGCGGGCGCGCTTCTCGGCCCGTTGGGACTCGTGGTGGCGGTGCCGTTATTGGCATCGATCATGGTCATCGTGCGGCGCATCCTGATCGAGCGGATCTACGCGGGCCGAGGGTTTCGCCGGGCGCGGCGCGATCGGACGATGGTGTTGCGCGTTCCGGCGCCGCAGGGCGGCGTCTGGGTTCCGGACCCGACACCGGGGTTCGACATGGTCGCGTTGTCGGAACAGACAGGCGCCCCCTAACCCTGTCATATTTCCCCCGCCATGTCCGAGTTTCGACTGTACGACACGATGTCCCGGGCCGTCGAGCCGTTCGCGCCCGTGGACGGCCAGACCGTGCGCATGTACACGTGCGGTCCGACGGTGTACAACCCCGCGCATCTCGGAAACTTTCGCACGTTCCTGTTTGAGGATCTGCTGCGGCGCGCGCTCCGCTTGCGCGGGTGGTCCGTGGATCAGGTGATGAACCTGACCGATGTCGACGACAAGATCATCGCCAAGGCGCACGCCGAGGGCATGACCATCAGTGCGATCACCGATCCGGTGATCAAGATCTTCCACGCCGATCGCCGCTATCTGAAGATCGAGGACGCCGAACATTATCCCCGCGCGACGGCGTACATCCCGCAAATGATCCTGCTCGTCGAGCGCTTGGTCGCGCGCGAGCTGGCGTACCGCACGGATGATGGGTCGGTGTATTTCGCGATTGGCCGTTTTCCGCGCTACGGTCGGCTCTCGCGGCTCGATACGCGCGAATTGAAAGTCGGCGCGCGAGTGGCGCAAGACGACTACTCCAAGGAAAACGCGCAGGATTTTGCGCTGTGGAAGGCGGCCAAGCCCGAGGATGAGCGAGCGGGGGCGGCGTGGGATTCGCCGTGGGGGCGCGGCCGACCGGGATGGCATCTCGAGTGTTCCGCCATGGCATTGGCCCTCCTCGGCGACACGCTCGATCTCCACTGTGGGGGCGTGGACCTCATCTTCCCGCATCACGAGGATGAGATCGCCCAATCAGAAGGGGCGACCGGCGCGACCTTTTCTCGCCGGTGGTGTCACGGGGAATTTTTGCTCACCGACGGCGCCAAGATGGCGAAGCGGGTCGGCAACGTGATGGCGGTCGCCGATCTCCGTGCAGCCCGGATCTCTGGGGCGGCGCTTCGCCATCTCATGTTCACGACGCACTATCGTCAGGTGCTCAATCTCTCCGAAGCGGCGCTCGAGGCATCACAACGCGCGGTGGCGCATGTGGGCGAATTCGCGGAGCGTCTGGCGGCCCCGGGCACGACGGGGGGGACGCCGGCCATGGCGGCGATCGCGGACGAATTCACCGACCGCGTGCGCTCGGCGTTGTTCGACGATCTCAACGCGCCGCAGGCGCTGGCCGCGGTCTTCGACTTCCTGCGGGCCGCGAACGCGGATCTCGATCGGCGCGGGCACGATCGGGCGGCGCTCGAGCGCGCGCAGGCGGCGGTGGCGTTCATCGAGGAGACGCTTGGGATCGTCCCGCCACCGCGAACTGGCGGGATGGTCGGGGCGTTGGACACGCCGGCCAGGGCTGGCGAGGCGACTGACGCAGAGACGCCGGACGCCGCCGCGTTCCGCAGCTACGTGGAAGAGCGGCTCAGGGCCCGGGCCGAGGCCCGCACCGGGCGAGATTTCGCGGCGGCCGACGTCATTCGCGCCGAGCTGTCGGCGCGTGGAGTCTCGATCGCCGACTCGGGCGACGGGACGAGTTGGAAGAAGACGGGCTAGCCTGCGGGCACCGCACCGCAGTCGCGCGCGGTCTCGGTTGGTTCAGACGTGCGATTGCCGCGGGCGGCACCGATCGACGGTGGCCGAGCTGCACCGAACGCGCGCGGAGGCTGCGCGGAACGTGCGCGAACGTGTGTTGCCCAAAGAACTTGCGGTAGCGGAGCGCCAAATTTCGGCGCCGATCGGGCGCCGGTGGCGTACTGTGGGCGGCGCCTCGGCTCGCGTTTGCGATCCCGTGCCAATGGCCCAAGCGCGCACCGGACAACGGCTTGACACCCTCTGCCTGACTGCGTATTCTACGAGTCTGGCGCAAAACCGCTGTGTGCCGACGTAGCTCAATTGGCAGAGCAGCTGATTTGTAATCAGCAGGTTGCGAGTTCGAGTCTCGCCGTCGGCTCTGCCAACGAGGGCGGCATTTGCATGCGGCGAGGTGAGTCGAGGTGGGGTACCCAAGCGGCCAACGGGAGCAGACTGTAAATCTGCCGGCTCACGCCTTCGAAGGTTCGAATCCTTCCCCCACCATGGAGGATCCGGAAGATCGGGAACGACAGTGGTCGTGGTACCGCGGGAGTAGCTCAGTTGGTAGAGCGCAAGCCTTCCAAGCTTGATGTCGCGGGTTCGAGCCCCGTCTCCCGCTTCAGGTGAGCGCGTGCGGATGGCGGACGGTGAGTGGATGGTCGAGGGCAGCAGCAAAGCGCAGGTGCTCGCGTAGCTCAGTTGGTAGAGCACACCCTTGGTAAGGGTGAGGTCATCGGTTCAATCCCGATCGCGAGCTTCAATTCAGCGGACCGCGTCGGGCGAGCGGACGAGAGCGACGGGCAGCACGAGATCGGCATCAGGGGCGACGCGCAAGACCACATCACGAGACGTAGGGTACTGAATGGCCGCCGGGGCGGCGGTCGCGGCTGGCCGTGCCGAATCTGCGGCGGTTCGTGGTCGGCGGCTCCTGGTCGGTAGCGACCGTGGCCTCGTGCGGACCCACGAGAGACAACCATCACGCACCACATTTCTTAATCCCGAGACTGGCGACCAATGGCGAAGGCGAAGTTTGAGC
>PMAE01000068.1 GCA_003152485.1 Gemmatimonadota bacterium
GGGCGGCGGGAGCGGCAGCCGCGTCGTCTCGGCGCGGCACTCCAGGCACGGCACCTGGACCCGCACCCGGTGGGCCGCCCGGCGCGCGCCCAGACGGTCCCGCGCCCCCGCGTCGGCCGCGTGGACTTGGCGCGGGGTACACCTTGCGCAGCCCCTGCGTCAGTATCGCGGCGCTCACGTCGAAAATTTACCGGCACCAGCGGCGCGCAAGCTAGTGCAGTCCGACGGTCGTTCCTCGAACGACGGCGGCCGGGTGCGACTCACCGGCCGACGGTGCGCAACGGGCGTCGCTACACCTGAAACCGATCGACGGATGCCAGCAGCTTGGCGACGACCGCCTGCAGGGCGCCGAGGTCCGACGCGGCGTTGGCGATCACGGCGGCCTGCGCGGAGGTGGATGCCGCCATCTGGGCGGCCGCCGACGCCTGGTTGCCCGAGAGCGCCGCGACGTGTGCCGCTTGCGTCTCGATGCGGCGGACGGCCTCGCGCTGCGCCGTCGCCAGCCCGGCCACGCCCCGCACGATCCCGGCCGCCTCTTCGACGCGCGCCGCGGATTGCCGGATCGTGGTCGCGGTCGCGCCGATCACCTGGCGGCCCGCCAGTACTTCCTCGTTCGCCCGCGTCAGATCCGCGGCCGTCGCGCGCGTGCTCTGCTGAATGCTCACGATTTCGTTCCGGATCTGCTCCACGAGCCGGGCCGAGCCGCGCGCCAGTTTACGGACTTCTTCCGCGACGACCGCGAACCCTCGGCCGTTCTCTCCTGCCCGGGCGGCCTCGATGGCCGCGTTCAGCGCGATCAGATTCGTGGTCTGGGCGATCCCCGCGATCCCCGCCGTCGCGCCGGCGATGGCCCGCAGTCGCTGCTCGACTTCCGCAAAACTGCCCCGCGCCTCGGACGCCGCGACCACGATCCGCTCGATCGCGGCATCCGCGTCGGCCACGCCCGCCAACCCTGCTTGCGCCGCGCGCAGGGTATCGTCGGTAATCGAGTCCGCTTCGCCGACCCGTGCGAGCATTGCCTCCGCCGCCCCGCCAGCCGCGATTGCCTCCTCGCGCGTCTTCGCGGCCGCGAGCGCCTGGGCCGCCGCGTCCGCCGCAACGTGCTCCACCGCGGCCGTCAACTGTGCGCCGGACGCGCTCATCTGCTCCGTGGACGCGTTCAGCTCGTCCGTGCGCCGCACGACTTGCTCGGCGGTCGCCCGCGTGGACGACACGAGGTGCGCGAGCTCGGAGATGAATCGATTGACGCTGACCGCCAGGTCGCCGATTTCATCGCGGGTCCGGACCGCCACTCGCGTGCGCAGGTCCCACCGCGTCTGGCGCGTGAGCTGGTCCAGGGAGACGGTGACCGACTCCAACGGGCGGGTCACGGAGCGCGAGAGGACGTAGGCGAGCATCGAGGCTACGACTACGGCCGCGAATGTGGCCACTCCGAAGACCGCGCGCGTCTCGTACCACGCGGCGCTCGCACGGTCCAGCGACCAGCCCAGTACGACACGCTGGTTGTCACGGGTCGGCCGGACGACCCACAGGACACGCTCGGTCCCGCGCCGCAAGCCGGCCAACGAGGCAGCGGCGAGCACTTCTGGCGGCGGGGCCAGACGGTCGTGCTCCGATCGGGCGGTCACGACGCGCCCCGCCGAATCGATCACGCCAAGGTAGAGCAGCTGCCCCAGCGAGGCCGCAAACGCGTCGGTCACTTCGCCCGGCGTCGGGTGGCGGACCACGATGGCAGCCACTGTGCTGGCGCTCTCCTGGGCCTCCGTCAGCTGGACCGCCCAAAACTTCCGAGGCAGGTAGATCGCGCTCAGGACGAAAAAGACCGGGAGCAGCGAGGTGATGACGTACAGGATGATCTTCGTCCGGACGCGCGCCCCACGCCGCTCGGCGCCGCCGTTGACGTCGAGGAACTCCAACCCCTCCAACGTCGTAAGTTCGCGGTCGGAGGGCCTGGATCGCCGAGCACCGTTCCGGCGCGCTCCCACCAGTGGCGGCGAGCTGGTCGGCTCGACCGAGAGCTCGGGCGCTGACGAGGAAGGCACACTGATTGACGAGGCGCGCGCTGCCCTGTCACCGCCCAGCGGTTGCCGCTAGAGCGGGGCTACCACTCCCGCTCGAGACGCATCATGTTCGGCTCGCCGGGGTACCACTGGTCCGTCAACTCGGTGCATCGGGCCGGATCTCGATACCAGAAGAGGACGAGCCAGCCCGGGGGGACGGGAGTATTGCGGCACACGTCGGCGGCCCGGCCCACTGGGGTCATCGCCAGGATCGCCCCGACGGCCGGATCGACGACGGGCCGCGGCGGCCCGCCCGGCGCAACATTCCCCGACAGCGCGGCCCCGCCGTTCGACGCGCCCGCAGTGGTCGCGGTGGCCGCAACTGACACGGTCGGCGCCGTCCGGTCGCCGCGCGGGGGTCTGAGTGCGCGCGCCAGGCCGCGTAGCAGCACTGCACCGGGATCCGCCGCCGTGATCAGTCGCCACCGCTCCGGTAACCCGGAGATGCTGTCGGGCCGCGTGGTGTCGCCGATGTACGTCTCGCCCGTCAGCGCCACCCGCATGGAGTCTTTCCCGGCCGGTGCGACTTCGACCCGGATCTTGGTCAGGCGCGCCAGGCTGTAGGCGGTCACCACTCCCTGGTCGGTGCTCGTCACGTGAAAGAGCGAGTCGGTCAGGAGACGGGCGACACGGCTCCGGACCATCGGCCGTTGGCCGCGCACGACGACTTCGAACCGCATCGGCTCGGGGGTCGAGCCCTCGGCCAGCCGCGGCGAACCTCGCGGGATCGCGGAGCCATTGCCCGTGGCGCATGCCGCCGCCCAGACAAAAGTCAGCGCCACTACCGATCGATGTCGACGCTGGCGCCGCGGCGGGTGCATCGAACCTGTCCTCACGGTCGTAATCGGCGTATAACTTAACCTCATGCGGCGGTTTGCTTCATATTTCCTTCGCGGCCTGGCGTTCGGCGCGCCCCTCGCGGTCACAGTCTACATCTGCGCGCGCGTCTTTTTGGTCATCGACGGCTGGTTGGGATTTCGCATTCCCGGCTTGGGCTTCGTGGTGACGATCCTCCTCATCACGCTCGTTGGTTTTCTCGCCTCGACACTGCTCGCCACCACCGCCCTCGCCGCCATCGACCGGGCCGTCGAACGCCTTCCAATCGTACGACTGCTGTACTCCGCGACGAAGGACCTACTCAATGCCTTCGTCGGTGAGCACCGGCGATTCGACGCCCCGGTGCTCGTCCCCGCGGACGGCGGAGGAGCGGCACGGGCGCTCGGATTCATCACCCAGGAATCCCTAGCCCGGCTCGGTCTCGCCGACTACGTCACCGTGTACGTCCCGTTCTCCTACAGCCTGTCCGGCCGGCTACTCCTGTATCCGACCACCCAAATTACTCGCCTCCAATCGGTCAGCTCCGACGTCCTCGCCTTCATCGTCTCCGGCGGCGTCACGGAAGTCCCGACCAATTCCGTGCCCGCTCCGGCGCCTCACCGCGCGAACGTCACCACGACGCCCGTAACGGCATCCGCCAGCCACTCCGTCAGCGAGCCTACACCGTCGTAGTATCCGCGCCGCACCGCGCGGCCGTCGGCGTCGGGTCGCTCATCCCTGAGCTTTCGCGTCGGCGGTGTGCAGATATTTCTCCAACCAGCCCTGCACTTCGCTCCACCACAGCCGCTGATTCTGCGGCTTCCCGATCCAGTGACCCTCATCGGGAAACACGACCAGCCGGCTGGGGATGCCTTGGCGTTGGAGCGCGGTAAACATCGAGATCCCTTCCGTGTAGGGGACTCGGTAGTCGAGCTCTCCGTTGAGGACCAACGTCGGCGTCGCGAAATGGCTCGCGAAAAGGTGTGGCGAGAAGCGTCGGTATTGGGTGGCCATGGCGGTTGAGTCCCAGTAGGGACCGCCGTACTCCGCCTCGGGGAACCACAATTCCTCGGTGGCGGCATCCATGTTCTCGAGGTTGAACGGCCCCGCGTGGCTGACCAGGGCCTTGAAGCGGTCGGAATGGCCCGCGATCCAGTTGACCATGTAGCCGCCGTATGAGCCCCCGGCTGCACCCAGCCGCGCGGGATCGATCCATGGCGCACGAACGAGTGCCGCATCGACGCCGTCCATCAGGTCGGTGTAGACCTTGCCCCCCCAATCCTTCATCACGCCATCGACGAATTTCTGACCGTATCCAGTGGATCCCCGAGGATTGATTACGATCACCGCGAACCCCGGCGCCGCGAACATCTGGTAGTTCCACCGAGAATGCCAATTGTCGAGAAATGCCCCCTCGGGACCGCCATGAATCAGTAGCACGGCCGGAAATCGTTTCCCAGGCTCCCACTGCGGCGGCTTGACGATAAATCCCTGCACGCTGTCGCCATCGGCGCCGCGGTACCAGAAATCCTCAGCCGGGTTGAGGCGGAGCTCCCCGACGAGCCGGTCGTTGACGTGCGTGAGCTGACGGACGTCGGCGACCGAGGTTCCGGTCAAGCTCGCGGCGTACACTTCCGCAGGCGCCTCGGTCGCGTCGCGCATCCAGACGAACGCCGCGCCGGTCCGTGCCGTCGTGAGGCGGGACCCCGCGGCCACTGCCGGCGCGCTGTTGTTATGGTCGCCCACCAACAGGGCCGGACGCGCGGTGGCCGCTCCATTTGCGATCGGCACGCGGTAGAACTTCTCGCGCCCGGCGTCGGTCGTGGACACGACCACGGCGCGGCCATCGGGCGTAAAGAGGTATCCGTCTGCGTTTCGGTCCCACGTGGGGAGCACTTCCCGCGGTTGGTGGGTTCGTCGATCGAAAAACATGAGACGCCAACGATCCGATTCGAGCCCTGGCCGCGTCTGCGAGGCGTAGGCGATAAAGCGCCCGTCCGGCGAATACACCGGATTCTGATCCCCGCCTCGGTTGGCCGCGGTGATCACGGTGGACCGGCCGCCACTCGCCGGCACGGTGTACACGTTGAGATCGGTGGACCACGCGTCAGCCGCGCCCTGGTCCTTGGCCGTGTACGCCAGCTCGTCACTGGCCGGCGCCCACGCGTAGGCCTCGCTTCCGGCGAATGGGGGCGGGGGCACGTCGTATTGCGCTCCCGCGATGAGATCCACCGGCGTCCCGCCACTCGCCGCGACGACGAACAGATGCGACCGCGTCCCGACGTCCCACACGTTCCAGTGCCGAAACATCAGATGGTCGGCAATGTGGGCCTTGACCGGATTGAGCTTCGCTGTCGCCGCGCGCGCCACGTTGCAGGGGTCGTCCGCGCAGTCCGGGTACACCGATGATGTGAACGCGATGCGCGAACCGTCCGGCGACCACTGCGGCCCCGTCGCGTCCCCACTCAGTGTGGTCAACTGGCGCCGCCCAGCTCCGTCCTGGCCCACGACCGAGAGCTGCCCATGCGCGATGTACGCCACCATCTGTCCAGTGGGCGACCACCGCGCTTCGGCGGCCATCGTCGTGTCATCGGGAAACTGTGTCGGCGTGCCACCCTGCAGGGGCACGACGTACGTCACGGTCGTCCGCGCATTGCCCGCGAGGTCCGTCGTGCGCACGGCGTACAGCACGCGCTGTCCGTCCGGGGAGATTTGGGGGTCCGACACCGCGTTGATCGCGGCGAAGTCTTCGAAGGTGATCGGCCGGCCAGTACTCCGCGTCGGTGACGCAGTTTGCGCCAGCATGCCGGTCGCGCTCAGTGCGGTCACGCCGCTCGAGAGGGCGAACCGGGCGACGCTCCACGCCAGCGACTCGCGACGGTAGCTACTGGTCGTGAGCCGACGGGATCCGGTCACCCGATCACAGTTCATCGTCTCGACGTCCCCAGTAGGTCCACGCACGGGTCTCTCCTGTGTCGGCGTGACGCGATCCGCGTCATGGCTGAACGACCTCCCCACTGGATCCGCGAAGCTCGATGCGGCCGACGCCGGTCGCACGCAACGAGCTTTCGATCGACTTGCGGTCGCCGACCACGATGATCGTGAGATTGCCTGGGTCGATGTAGTGTCGGGCAACACGCTGGACGTCGGCCTGGCTCACCGCGGCGACGTGTGCCTGGTAGCTATTGAGGAAATCGTCGGGCAGGCCGTACACCACGACCGTGACCAGGTGGCGCGCGATGTCCGTCGTCGTCTCGAGGTCTTCCGGCAGCTGCAGCTGGAGATATCGTTTGGTCTTGTCCAGCTCCGCGGTGGGCATCGTGTCGCGGATCGCGCGCAGCTCGCGCATGAATTCGAGCAGTGAGGAGTCGGTCTTCGCCGACACCACTTCCGCCTCGGCCGTGAACGGTCCGGCATCGCGGCGCATGTCGAAGTCCGTGAAGGCGCCGTACGTATACCCGTGGGTCTCGCGCAGATTCTGGTTGAGCCGGCTCGTGAACGCTCCGCCGAGGGCGCTGTTGAGCACCGTCAGCGCGAAATAGTCGGGCGTCGAGCGCGCTACGCCGACGCTTCCGAGCCGCATCGACGATTGTGGCGCGTCAGGCTTGTCAATGAGATAGATCGTCAACGCGCCGTTCGGCGTCCGCGGCCGCACGGCGGGCGCCACCGTGGGGGCCGCTCCGCTTGTCGCCATACCGGCGGGTGCCGATGGCCAGTTGCCANNCCGCCGCTCCACATCGTCGGCGTTGACATCACCGACCGCGATCAGCACGCAGTTCCGAGGCTGAAAAGCCGTCGTGTACGACGCCACGAGGTTCTGGCGCGTGATCGCGGCAATGGAACGTTCGGTGCCGAGCGTCGGGCGCCCATACGGGCTCTCGCCCCCGTAGAGGATGACGTCGAACGCGCGGGACGCCACGAACGGAGCCTGGTCACTCAGCTCGATGAGCTGCGTCGCACGTAGCTGTTTCGCCCGCTCCACCTCATCGGCCGCGAACGCCGGATGAAGGGCGACGTCCGCGAAGAGCGCCAACGCGCTGTCCAACTGCACCACCGTGGTGTGGAGCCCGATCGTCGTCTGATCCCATGAGCTGCGCGCGTTGAGGGACACACCCAGCAACGCCTCTTGCTCCGCGATGGCCGTCGCCGAACGGCTCGCGGTCCCGCGCGTCAAGAGGTTCGCGGCGAGTGTCGAGACGCCCGCCTTGTCGGCGGCGTCCGCCTCAGTCCCGGTACGCGCCACGAGGATAAAATCCGCGAGCGGGAGGTTATGCCGCTCCACGATCGCCAGCTGGAGTCCGTTGGGCAGCACCCGCCGGGTAATCGTCGGGAGGACCAGTGTCGCCGGTGGCCCGAGTACGGGCGGCCGCGACCGGTCGAACGCCGTGGCCGGGGCATCCCCACTCGCGTGTGGGTGCGAACAGCCCGCGACCCACGCGGCGACGACGACTGCGCCCGACCCCGTGATGGGTCGCCAGCCGCGCCGCACCGCCCTGACCGCCCGCACTGGGCGGCTCATTGGATGGGCGCCCCGCGAATCTGCAGCTCGGGGTGTCCCTGCGGCACGACCGTCAAGATCACCGCGTGAGCACCGAGGTAGGTGCGTGCGACCCGTTGCAGGTCCGCCGTGGTGAGGCGCGCGTACCGGGCGGCATCCTGCTGGATGTAGTCCGGGGTCCCGGCGAACCAGTCGTAGTAGTTGAGCAGATCGGCCTGCGACGACACGCTGGCCAGGGCGTCGAGCGCTCTCGCATGGTGCACGTTCTTCGCGCGGAGAAGCTCCAACTCAGTGACTCCGCTGTCGATCACCCGCCGGACCGCGGCCCGCACGAGCGTGTCGATCCGCGCAGGCGCCACGTCGGGCTTGGGAAGGACCTCGATCCGGAAGAGTCCATCCAACCGATGGCCCTCTTGTCTCGCAGACACTTCCTGCGCCACCTGCCGGTCGTAGACGAGGCCACGGTAGAGGCGAGACGCCTTGTCACCGGCCAGGATGTAGCCGAGCAGCTCCAGCGCCGCGTCGTCAGGGGCAAACGCCTTCACCGAGTGCCACGCGTAATACACATTGGGCAGCTGCACGCGATCCTCGAGCACCAGGAAGGTGTCCCGAGGCACCGTGAATACCGGTACGATCGGCCGAATCGGGAGCGTGGGCCCTCGCGGAATGTCGCTGAAGTATCGGGCGATCCAGCGCTTGGCCGAATCCGGCCGAAAATCGCCCGCGATGACGAGCGTCGCGTTGTTCGGCGCGTAATACGTGCGGAAGAAACCTCGCACGTCGTCGAGCGACGCCGCGCTCAGGTCGGTCATCGAGCCGATGACAGGCCAGGAGTAGGGATGGCTTGGTGGGTAGAGCGCGGCGAGAATGGTCTCGTCCGACCGGCCATAGGGCTGGTTGTCATAACTCTCACGGCGCTCGTTCTTCACCACATCGCGCTGCAAGTCGACTTTCGGAAGATCCATCGTCGGCAGCAGCCAGCCCATCCGATCCGCGTCGAGCCACAGCGCCAGCGGCAGCGCGTTGGAGGGCATCCACTCGTAGTAGTTGGTGCGATCTTCCGTCGTGTAGCCGTTGTTGTTCGCCCCCGCGCCTTCGAGCCATTGGTCGAACTTCCCGACCGGGACATGCTGCGAGCCCATGAACATGATGTGCTCGAACAGATGCGCGAATCCCGTTCGTCCTCGTTTCTCGTCGCCCGAGCCGACGTGATAGTAGGTGCTGACCGCCACGATCGGCACCGTGTGGTCTTCGTGGAGCACGACCTCGAGACCATTCGCCAGCACGTATTTCTCGATCCGGAGGCGCGGGATGTCGCTCGTTTGCGCGCCGGCGCGGTCAGGGCGACCCAGCAACGCGGTGGCCGCGATCGCGACGGCCAGCCCCCAACCATACGCCATTACGATGTCGGCGGATTGAATTGCGCATGCTGCGCTTCGACCCAGGACTTGTGATAGTGCGGGTCCTCGATCGCCAACGCCGCCTTCGCGACCTTGAGCGGCCGGAAGGAATCCATCATCACCGCCAACTCATTGGTGAACTTCGCCCCGATGCTGGCCTCGGCGCGGCCCGGGTGCGGCCCGTGTGGGATCCCATCCGGATGGTGGGTGATGCTGCCAAACTCGATCCCCTTCCGGCTCATGAACTCGCTCGACGCGTAATACAGCACTTCGTCGGAATCGACGTTGCTGTGATTGTACGGTGCCGGCAACGCGTTCGGGTCGAAATCGAACGGACGCGGGCAGAACGAACATACGACAAAGCCATCACCCTGGAAGGTCTGGTGCACCGGCGGCGGTTGATGCACGCGGCCCACGATCGGTTCGAAGTCGTGGATGTTGAACGCCCACGGGTAGTAGTAGCCGTCCCAGCCCACGACATCGAATGGATGATGGTCGAGAACGATCTCGGTGAGGCCGTCGTACTGTTTCGTCAGAATCCGAAAGTCGCCCATCTGATCGATCGGCCGTAACCCCGTGGGACGACGGATGTCACGCTCCGAGTAGGGTGCGCCCTCGATCAGTTGTCCGAATTCGTTCCGGTACCGCTTCGGCCACCGGATGTGACCACGACTCTCGATGATGAGGAATTTGGACGGCCCATCGGATGGGGCGAGCTTGAACTGGTGCGTGATGCCGCGGTGGATGACCAGATAGTCGCCTTCCCGATAGGGGAGCTCGCCGAACGGCGAGACCAGAACCCCTGACCCCTTGCTGACGTACACGATCTCGTCGGCCTGGGCGTTCTTGTAGAAGTGAGTGTCCTGCTGATCCGGCTCGACGTACAGCATGGCGACTTCAGCGTTGAACAGCAGCGGCACGCGGTCCAACGTGGGGCTTCCGCCTGGCTGCACGCGTCCGGTCAGGAAATGCCGGTGTCGCAGCGCCGCGTCGCCGTCCGCTTCGTACGCCAGCTCGCGAATGCGGCGCGCCGATTTCATGGTGGTCGGCGGATGGGTGTGATACAGCAGCGACGAGGTCCCCGTAAACCCCTCGTGTCCCATCAGCTCCTCCGCGTACAACCCTCCGTCCGGCTTCCGAAAGACGGTGTGTCGCTTCCGAGGTATCTCGCCCAACGTGTGATAGATCGGCATGGAGATTCGGTAGTGAGTGGGTCGCGGTGAGTGGTGAGGGATTGATGTCGGTCGCGTCGGCGGCACCATCCGAGCTTCAGACGCTACGCAGTTTCCACACGCCACGCACCACTGGTCTCAGAGATTTCCTCGCAGCGCCTGCTCCCGCTCGATCGCTTCGAAGAGTGCCTTGAAATTTCCCGCACCGAAGCTCTTCGCGCCCTTCCGCTGGATGATCTCGTAGAACAGCGTCGGACGGTCTTGCACCGGCTTGGTGAAGATCTGCAAGAGATAGCCTTCGTCGTCCCGATCCACGAGGATCCCGAGCTCGCGGAGTGGTTCCAGGTCTTCGTCGATCTTGCCGACGCGGGCGATGACGCTGTCGTAGTACGTGGTCGGCACCCGCAGGAACTCGACGCCATGATCACGGAGGGCGGTCACGGTCCCCACGATATCGTCGGTCGCGATCGCGATGTGCTGCACGCCCGGCCCGCCATAGAACTCGAGATACTCATCGATCTGCGATTTCCGCTTACCCTGCGCCGGCTCGTTCAGTGGAAACTTGATCCGTCCATTGCCGCTCGAAACGACTTTGGACATGAGCGCGGAGTACTCCGTGGAGATATCCTTGTCATCGAACGAGATCAGGTTATAGAACCCCATCACCGTCTCGTAGAAGCCGACCCAGCGATTCATCGCGCCCAGCTCGACGTTGCCGACGCAGTGGTCCACGTACTTGAGCCCCACGGGCGGAGGATCGCATCGCGACTCGATCGGCACGTAGCCGGGCATGAACGCACCGCGGTAGTTGCGCCGCTCGACGAGCGAGTGGACGGTATCGCCATACGTCTGGATGGCCGCCGTCACGACTTCACCCATGTCATCGCTCAGCACCGTCGGTTGCTGCACGGCCTGGGCGCCGCGGGCGACCGCGATCTCGAACGCGCGCCGCGCGTCGTCCACCCACAGCGCGAGGTCCCGCACTCCGTCACCATGCGTCGCCAGGTGCGCCGCCACCGGTCCGGTCGCGCGCAGCGGCGTCGTCAGGACCAGTCGCACCTTGTCCTGCTCCAACACGTAGCTCGCCCGGTCCCGGGTGCCAGTCTCGGGCCCCCGGTAGGCCACCAGTCGAAACCCGAAGGCGGTCCGATAGTAGATGCTCGACTGTTTCGCGTTTCCGACGTACAGCTCGATGTGATCCGTGCCATTGATCGGAAAGGCGTCGGTCACGGGCGCGGTCACCGGCTTGGTCTGCGTTGCCATCTGTGTCCTCCGTCATAACGGTGCATCGCGTGCCCGACACCTACGACGACGACGCTTCGCGCGCCCCGTCTACGCCGGTCCACACCGCGGCTACGCCGCGGCTTTCGGCGCGTCGAGGAAGCTCTTCACATCGACTTCACTCATGGCCGGCTCGCCGACCGCCACGTTGTCCAACTTGCCTGCCCGCATCCACACCTCGAGTTCGCCGACGAGCTCGAACAGATGCTCGAACGATTCGATGTAGAACAGCAACGGCTGCCGGCGGTCGATCTCGAACGACTGATTGACCACCCATTCGAGTTGGAACGGGTACCGCTGCACGGCGGGCGAATCGACCGCATGCGCGATCTCGCCATGCGAGCTCAGAAGTCCGCTGCCATACACTTTATAACCAACGCCATTCCGCGCCCGCATCAACCCGAACTCGATGCTGAACCAGAAGAAGCGCGCCATCGCCCGAAACACGCTGGTGATCCGACGAACCTGTTCGCCCTGGTCGCGGATGCCGGCCACGAGCGACACCGCCGTGTGGGCACAGTCACCGAACCGGACCAGCGTGTCCGCAAACGCCTGGTCCGTGTGCATAGGCACGTGACCCGCGATGTCGTGGAAAATGTCGGGCTCGGGCAGGTAGTCGAGCGACACTCCGTCGCGAATCGTGATCGTGGTCGGGAATTCACGGTTGCGCAGGCAATCGAAGAACACGAATGCCGGAACGTAGCCGCTGACCCCCTTCGCCCGGAATCCGGTACGGGGGGCGAGGAACTGATTCACTTCGTCCAGCCGCGGCACACGGTCCGCAGGCAGACAGAGCGCGTCGATGCCCTGCAGAAATCGGTCGTTGGCATACGCCTGCCACCGGTCGCTCATTCGAGAGAAGAGGTCGCGCCACGCATTGTGGTTCGATGAGCTGTACAACTCGTAGGGCTGCTGGATGTACAGCTGTCCAGCCCGCTGGGCCTGCTCGATGAACGGCGACTGGGTCGTCGTCAGCCCCGGGGCGATGCCGACGTCAGCCTCCGCTCCACGATCCATCGTCGGAGTAGCCATCCCCTACCAATCTAGCGACTTGGCGAATGCCCGATATTCGGCCAGCGCCCCCGGATTGGCGAGGGCATCGGTATTATCGACCGGCCGTCCGTGGATGGCCTCGCGAACCGCCAGCTCGGCGATCTTGCCGCTGATCGTCCGCGGGATGTCGGCCACCGACCGGATGCGCCGCGGGACATGGTGGGGGCTCGTATTCCGCCGGATCACATCCCGGAGGCGCGTGCACATGGCCTCATCGAGCACCGCGCCCGGCGCCAGCCGCACGAACAGCACGACCTCGGTGTCGATGCCGCCATCCGCACCCCGGATCTCCGCGCCCACGGCCACGCTCTCGAGTACCTCGGGGAACTGCTCGACCTGGCGATACACCTCCGCGGTCCCGATCCGCACACCACCCGGATTCAGGGTCGTATCGCTTCTGCCGTAGATCACGACGCCACCACCATCGGTGAGCCGCGCCCAATCGCCGTGGCGCCAGACGTTGGGGTAGCGGGCGAAGTACGCCGCCCGGTAGTTCGCACCGTCGGGATCGTTCCAGAAGGCGACCGGCATGCTCGGAAAGGGCTGCGTGCAGACCAATTCGCCCGCCGTACCGACGACCGCGCGGCCGGACTCGTCGAACACCGCCACCGCCATCCCCAGCCCGCGACCCTGGATCTCGCCGCGCCGGACCGGAGTCAGCGGATTGCCCAGCACAAAGCACGAGACGATGTCGGTGCCTCCGCTGATGCTCGACAGCTGAACGTGCGCGCCGATGTCGCGCCGCACGTAGTCGAAGCTGGGCGCCGCAAGCGGACTCCCGGTGGACAACACCGCCCGCACGCCACGCACGTCGTGCGTATGGCCGGGGCGCAACCCCTGCTTCTCCGCCAACGCGAGATACTTCGCGCTCGTGCCGAACACGGTCACCCCTTCGTCCGCCGCCATGTCCCAGAGCACCGACGGCCGGGCTGGTGGTATTGCCGCGCCGTCGTACAACACGGCGGCCGCGCCGGTCGCGAGCACGTTGACCAGCCAGTTCCACATCATCCATCCGCACGTGGTGTAGTAGAACAGCCGATCGTCGCGGTGTACATCGACGTGCAGCACGTGCTCCTTGAGCAGTTGCAGCAGGGTGCCGCCCGCCCCGTGCACGATGCATTTCGGCATACCGGTCGTGCCAGACGAATACAGGATGAACGCGGGATGGTCGAAGGGCAGCCGCGTATAGGCGGGCGCTGCGGTGTCGTGGGTGCCAAGAAAATCGCCCCAGCGGACCGCCCCGGGGATGCGGTCGATCGGCGCGTCGTCGTCCAGATACGGTACGACGACCACGCGCTCGATGGTCGGAAGCCCGCGCACCACCTCCGCGATGCGCCCGCGGAGATCGATGCGCTTGCCCGCGTAGCGATAGCCATCCGCGCAGATCAGCACTCGAGGCCTGATCTGCCCGAATCGATCGACGACCGCGGCCGCACCGAAATCCGGCGAACTGCTGGACCACACCGCACCCACGCTCGTGGTCGCCAACATCGCGATCACCGTTTCCGGGATATTGGGGAGGAAGCCGGCGACGCGGTCCCCCACGCCGACTCCCGCACCACGCAGCGCGCTCGCGCACGACGCGACGGCCTGCCGCAACTCACCGTACGTGAGACGGCCCGCGGGACCGGCCTCTCCCCACGCCACCAGCGCCAGCGCCGCATCATCGGCGGCGAGAAGGTTCTCCGCGAAGTTGAGCCTCGCCCCTGGAAACCACCGCGGCCCCAACGTCGCGTCGGGCGGCGCCATTCGGTCCCGACCCACGAGGACGTCGTCCCACACGGACCCGTCGGCGCGCTCGCTGGCGATGACGCCGCAGTACCGCCACACGGCGGCCCAAAAACGGTCGGGATGCGCGATCGACCAGTGATGCAGCCGCGCGAACGCGTCGGGCGCGTCGGCAGCCGTGAGGGTGTGCTCACCGCCGGCACGCTGCGCCTCGATGAACGCCGCCGCTCGCGTACGGCGCTTGGCGTCCGCCGTGAGCTCCCATTGCACGTCAGTCATGCCGTCGTAAGGTACCAGTTACATTGCCCGCGTGCCTGCTTCGACAGCCGCTCTCCGATGCCGCGACTTTCGACTGCTGTTCATCGGGATCGTCGTGTCGAACGTCGGGTTGCAGATGCAAAGCACGGCGATTGGATGGGAGCTGTACGACCGTACGCATTCGGCGTACGCCTTGGGCTTCGTGGGTCTGGTCGCGCTTCTGCCGATGCTCGCGCTGGCGCTCCCCGCCGGCCACATCATTGATACTCAAGACCGCCGCCGCGTGCTCATGGCCTCGTTGGCGATCTTCACGATCAGTTCGGTCGGCCTCGCCTTCGTGTCCGCGGCGCGGGGACCGCTAGTGGCGCTCTACGGATGTGTCCTCATCAGCGGCGTCGCGCGCGCGTTTCACACACCCGCGCGAAACGCGCTGCTCCCGGGCCTCGTGCCAGCCACCCTGCTCGCCAACGCCGTCACGTGGAACAGCGGTGGGTGGCAGCTCGCGTCCGTCGTCGGACCCGCGCTCGGCGGGGCATTGATCGCCGCCCGGGGCGGCGCGTTCGCGGTGTATCTCTGTTCGGCCGTCGGGACGCTCACCTTCTTCTTCCTGGCGGCGGCCATCCGACACCGGTCGGCCGAACGTCTGGCGGGGGAAATCACCGTGTCGGCGCTCGTGGCCGGCGTCCGATTCGTGGCCCGGAGCAAGCTGCTACTAGCGACGATCACGCTCGACCTGTTCGCGGTCCTGTTGGGCGGCGCATCGACGCTGCTCCCGATCTACGCGAAGGATATCCTGCACGTCGGCCCGGCGGGTTTGGGTTGGCTCGATGCCGCGCCGTCACTTGGCGCCGTGCTCATGGCCGTCGGATTGGCGAGTCGGCCGCCGATGCGGCGAGCCGGTCGCACGCTGCTCTGGGCTGTCTTCGGTTTTGGCGTCGGCACGCTCGTCTTCGGCCTGTCGACGTCCTTCCCCCTCTCGCTGGCCATGCTCGCGGTGATCGGCGGACTCGACATGGTGAGCGTCGTCATCCGCCACACGATTGCCCCGCTCGTCACGCCAGATGAGATGCGAGGTCGTGTCGGCTCGATCACCGGTCTGTTCATCGGGACCTCCAACCAACTCGGCGGCTTCGAATCCGGGGCCGTAGCGGGCGCGTTCGGACCCGTCTTCTCGGTCGTATCGGGCGCGATCGGAACGATCATCGTGGTGATCGCCGTGGCCTGGCATTGGCCCGCGATTCGCCGGTTGGGCACCCTCGCCAGCGTCGAGTCCGAGCCCATCATCGTGTAGCACCGTGTACCGCTCAACCGGCTGGCCACTCGGCTCCCAAGGTCCCATCACATAATCGCCTGCCCCCGCACCCCGGCGTCAGACGGCATCCGGGCGATCTGCAAGCCGCCGGGATCGAAGGTGTGGTGTCGGTCGAGTTCGTCGTTGATTCGATGGGACGCCCGGATGTCCGTCGCGTGCGCATCGTGGCAAGCGACGACCCCGCGTTCTGCGCGGCCACGCGCGACGCGATCGCACGCACGCGGTATTTCGCGGCCGAGGTGCGCGGCCGTAAGGTCGCGCAGCTCGTCGAGCAGTCCTTCATCTTCCGGATCACGCGGTAACCTGCCCCGACTGGAGCCTACCCGACCCGCGGTGCCGTTTCGCCCGGCGCTTGCCCCGCTGTACCGGCCACGATACAGTACGGTGGTGAACGCCCCGGGGTGGTCCTGATCGAGGCAATTGACGGGCGCGCGCGAGACCCTCGCGGCGCCGTGCTGTTCGATTTTGGCGGCACGCTGGACGCGGACGGCTTGCGGTGGAGCGTACGATTTCACGAGGCATACGCCGCGGGCGGGGGCCGGGTGGACGCCGAGTCCTTCGAGTCCGCGTTTCGCGCCTCGGATCGGGCCCTGGAGGTGTTTCCAGGAATCCGAACGCTGGGATTCCGCGTAATGATCGAGACGCAGGCCGAGCTCCTGCGGCCGCTACTCCCGGACGGCGCGTCGATGGATGCGCCGGCCATTGCGGCACGCGTCCATGCCGAGGCGGTCCGCATGGTCAACCGCAATCGCCCGGTGCTCGACGCGCTCCGTCCCAGATTCCGGCTGGGCGTGATTTCGAATTTTACCGGCAATCTCGAGCTTTGTCTGGTCGAGCTGGGCGTACGAGACGCATTCGACATTGTTACCGACTCCGCGATACTCGGCTTCGCGAAGCCTGACCCACGTCCATTCGTGCACACGATCGAAACGCTCGGCGTTCCACCGCACAGCGCCTGGATGGTGGGCGACAACTTCGAGGCGGACATCCGCCCCGGACACCGGCTCGGCATGCAGACGGTCTGGCTCGCGCCCGCGGATCGGCCGCTGCCACCGGGATGCGTCCCCACGGCTCGCATCCCGTCGTTGACCGACCTTGCCAACGTCATCCACGCCAGCCCCTACCACGACCGCGGTGCGTCCACATGCACGGCCTGATCCTCGCCGGCGGCGAGGGCACGCGGCTCGCCGCAGACGGCGTGGGTGGGTCGAAGGCCACGGTGACGGTTGCCGGCCGCCCGCAGCTCCTGCGGCTCGTCGAAATGCTCGGCGCCCTCGGATGCGAGAGCATCACCTGCATGCTGCGCGACGCGTCAACTGTCGCGATCCCATCATTTGATGACATCGCTATCGGGGCCAGCGGGTGCCGGCCCGTCGTCCGCGTGGTCCCCTGTCACACGCCGTCGTCACTCCACACCTTGGTGGATGGCCTCGCGGCAGTCCCTCGGGGCAACGTGTTTTGCACAATGGTCGATACCGTAATGCGCACCCGGGACTGGCGGGCAGTCTTCGACGGCGCGACCCAGGCGATCGCCGATGGCGCCGACGCGGTCTTGGCGGTCACTCCATACGTCGATGACGAACGGCCGCTGTGGGTCCACCGTGACGCCGTCGGGGTTGTCCACACCATCGGCGAGCTGCCCAGCGACCCACCGTGTGTCACCGGCGGCGTGTATGCCTTCGGCTCACGGGCTCGCGCCGAGGCGGCCCGCGCCCGCCGGCAGGGTGCCTCTCGGATGCGCGGATTCCTGGCCCAGATGGTGGCCGACGGCTATCGTGTATCCACGGTTGAGGTTCCGCGCATCGTCGACGTCGACCGCCGCCACGACCTCGACATCGCCAACGCTTGGCTTGGCACGGAGAACGAATGAGCTGTCTGCCCGCGTCGAGCGCGTGCCAGGTGCGCCCTTGACGAGCCCCACTCGCCGCGCGCTGGCGCTCTATCGGCAGCCATCCTACTCCCCCAACCAGCACCGCGCCAACGATACCGCGATCCTAGACTCGACGGTGTCACGCCTCGCGGCGCTGGGCTGGGAGGTCGCGCGGGCATCGGAAGCCGACGTACTCGCCGGCCCACTGCCGTCCGCGGACCTGATCCTCAACATGTGTCAGGGGCCTGACGCCTCCGACTGTCTGCTCCCGATCGAGGACCAAGGCGTCCCGATCATCAACCGCCCATCCAGTGTCCTCGGCTGCCACCGTCATCGCTTGGTGACGCTCCTGGCGGACCGACCCGTCGCGTTCCCTAGGACGGCCGTCGTCTCGACAACCGGTCGCGCGGAGCTCGACGGCTTCGGCGCCGACGGCCGCCGGGTGTGGGTCAAGCGAGGGGATGTCCACGCCGAGCGCGTCGAAGACGTGGTGACCGCGGACCGCGCCGGCCTCCGGGCCGCGATTGATGCGTTCGGCGCGCGCGGGATTACCCGGGTCGCTCTCCAGGAGCATGTTCCGGGACCGGTGCTTAAGTTTTACGGGATCGCAGACGGTCGATTCTTCAGGTACTACGGTGCGGAGGCAGGGCCATCGGGCCCGGTGCCACCTGTCGATGAGGCGCAACTGCGCGCCCTCGCCTTCGCAGCAGCGGCTGAGTTGCGACTCGACGTGTTCGGCGGGGATGTGGCGTTGCCAGCGCCAGACCAGCCAATGCTCATTGACCTCAACGACTGGCCAAGCTTCGCTCCCTTCCGGGACGACGCCGCAAAGCATATCGCGGCGTATGCGCACGACTATTACTCCACCCGCACCCTTCCGAGATCTCCGACGTGACGCAGCATACGACGGCGCTCGCTGAGCCCCGCCCCGCCGCCCCCTCATCGGTCGCCCCCATGGCGGCCGGTCCCCGCTCTCTCGCGGCCTTCGCCGCCGAAGCCGAGTTCCTCGCCCCCGGGACGCAGAGCGTCGCGCTGTTCAGCCGCCTGTGCATCGACCGCGGCGAAGGCGTGATGCTGTACGATCTCGACGGCCGCCGGTATATCGATCTGTTGGCCGGCGTGGGCGTCGCCAGTCTCGGCTATGCCCACCCTAAGTTCGTGGCCGCGATGCAACGCCAGGTGGCGAAGGTGCACGTCGGCAGCTTCACCTCGGAACATCGGGCGGCGCTGGTCAAATTGATGGCCCAGATCACGCCCGGCGACCTCAACCGGACTCAGCTCTATAGCAGTGGCGCGGAAGCCGTCGAATCCGCGTTCCGGTTGGCCAAGTCGTACACCGGCAAGACCGAGTTCATCGGGTTCTGGGGCGGATTCCACGGCAAGACGAGCGGCGTGCTCCCCCTGCTGGGCTCGAACTTCAAGCACCAGCTCGGCCCCTTGATGCCCGGGACCTACAGTACGCCGTACGCGTCGTGCGCCCGCTGCGCCTTCGACAAGACGTTCCCGTCGTGCGCCTGGCACTGCGTCGAGTTTCTGCGCAAGAAGATCGAGATCGAGACCACCAACGACGTCGCTGCCATCATCGTCGAGCCGATTCAGGGCACGGCCGGCAACGTGATCCCCCCTCCCGGCTACCTGCGCGTACTCCGCGAGCTCGCCGATCGCATCGGCGCGCTCCTGATCGCCGACGAGATGCTGACCGGCTTCGGTCGGACCGGCAAGATGTTCGCGATCGAGCACGACGGCATCGTGCCGGACATCATGACGATTGGCAAAGGCTTCGGCGGTGGATTCCCCATGACCGGAGTGGTCGCCCGCGAGCAGGTCGCGACCGCGAAGCCATGGGCAAATCCCAGCGGCAGCTCATCCAGCTACGGTGGAAACCCGCTGGCCGCGGCGGCGGCACGCGTGTCGATCGAAACGATCATCGAGGAAGGGTTGGTCGAGCATAGCCGTGTGGTGGGCGAGCGGATGCTCGCCGAGATGAAGAGTTGGCAACGCGAAATCCCGATCGTGGGGGCGGTGCGAGGCCGTGGACTCATGATCGGCATGGATCTCGTCGTCCCTGGGACGGACCGCCTGCTGGGTAAGGACGTGGCGCGCTGGATCTTCGACACCCTGCTCTCGCGCGGCGTGCTCGCCATGATCTACAACCCTGAAGTGCGCATCAACCCGCCGCTCGTCATTCGAGAGGAAGAGGCGCTTGAGGCGCTCGCCGTCATGAAGGACGTGTTGCGGGAAGCCGCGGAGCGCATCGGGGCGTGACCTGCGAGACTCTGCGGGCCGCGCCCGACTCGGTACACACGGCGTCTGACGCGGCCGCTCGACCGTCGGATCGCCCCCCGACGGACACACTCGCCACGAAGGGCGACGAAGTCGAGGAATGGCTCGACCTTCATTTTTTCCGCCCGGTCGGCGCCCGCATCACGCGCGCGCTGTACCCGACGCGTGTCACGCCGGATCAGGTCACACTGATCAGTCTCGTGATCGGGCTCGTCGCGGGGCACATGTTCCTGTACACGAGTCCCTGGCTCAACGCCGTCGGGTTCGCGTTGTTCATCGTCTCCGACCTCTTCGACAGCGCGGACGGCCAGTTGGCCCGGCTCCGCGGGACGTCCACGCGCTTCGGTCGAGCGCTGGATGGATCGTCGGATGCGCTGCGCTTCGTAAACCTGGGCATCTCCCTCATCATCCGCCTCGCGCTCCATAGCGGGTGGTCGTGGATCGCGGCCGTTCTGGTGGTCGGCATCGCGACGTTCAGTCACTCGACCCAGAGCGCCGCGGTGGATTTCGTACGCCACGCATACCTCGCCCTCGGAAATGGCAAAGGCAGCGAGCTCGATGTCGATAAAGTCGAGATCCCCGCTGGGGCGACCTGGATCCAGCGGATCACGACCGCGATCTATCGGGCCTACGCGAAGCGGCAAGCCCACATGTTCCCGCAGACTGTCGCCCTCGTGCGCGCGATGGGCGATCATCAGTCGGGACCCGCCGCTATGTCCGCGTATCGGGCACGGGTAGCGCCCCTGCTCTCCTGGTGCGCTTGGCTGGGTCAGAATATTCGGTTCATCATCTTGGGCGTCACGGCCGTGGCCGGATGGCCGGCCGGCCTCCTCTGGGTGACGATCCTCCCGATGAACGCACTCCTCATCGCCCTTGTCGCCGCCCAGGAGCGGCGTGCCGGCGAACTGCTGCGCAGTGAGCGCCTCGCCGTATCCCCCTCCCAACCGTCACCACCCGCGGTCCCAATTGGCGGCGATTGACGGGCCTGCACGCCCAGGCTCCGTCGACGGACAACGCGATCGCGTGTCCTCGCCTTATCGCGGCGCGCTGATCGGGTTCGGCGGCGTAGCACGGGGCGCGCACCTTCCGGGATTCCGACATGATCCGGCCGTGCGCGCGCGACTCGACGTGATCGCAGCCGTGGACCCCGCCCCCGCGACATCGGTCGGCGCGGATATCCCGGTACTACCCGACCGCGATGCGCTCGCGACGATCGGCACGGTGGAGTTCGTTGATGTCTGCACGCCGACCGCGACCCACCTCGCAACGACCCTCTGGGCGCTCGAACACGGCTACCACGTGCTCTGTGAGAAGCCGGTCGCCGTCACGCGAGAGGAAGCGCTCCGCATCGCCGCCGCCGCGCACCAGGCGCGACGGGTCGTGGTGCCCTGCCATCAATACCGGTTCAACCCGGCATGGCGGCAGATGCTGACCTGGCTCCGCGAAGACGCGATCGGACATTGGCACTTGGCCGAGCTGTCCGTATATCGGGCCGCCGCGGACGCCGGGGCCGACCCCCGCGATCAGCCGTGGCGGACCGTCGCCACCGAGGGAGGCGGCATCCTTCTCGACCACGGCACGCATCTCCTCTATTCGTTGCTCGATGCGGCCGGCGCTCAGGCGACGGCCGTCCGTGCCTGGACCGGTCGGCTGCGACACCTCGACTACGGGGCCGAGGACACCGCGCAGCTCGTCCTCGAGTTTCCGGGGCGACTTGCCACGCTGATGCTCACGTGGGCCGCACCGCACCGCGAAAATCGCGTCCGATTCATCGGCGAGCACGGCACGATCGATTGGCAAGGCGGGGTGCTACATCTGGACCGGGCTGGGCACGCGCCGGAGAGCCACGACTTCACCGTGCAGCTCGACAAGCGGTCGTACGCGGGGTGGTTCTCGGCCCTGTTTGCCACTTTCGCCGATGCGATGGACCGAGGCAGTGACGCCGCGGCGATAGAGGATATCACGCGCGTGGCGTGCGTTCTGGAAGCGGCGTACGCTGCGGCACGCACGGGTTCGCGCGTCCTCGTCGATTGAAGAGCCGACCGTGAGCCGTCGCATCCGACTGTTGGTGTTCGCCGGTGGCGGCCTGGTGTTTGCCGGTTTGCTCTATCGCGCCGGCGTCGATGGTCTGCTCCGCAACCTGCGCAGTACGGGATGGGTGGTGGCCCCGATCGTGGCGGTATGGGGACTCGTCTATGTCAGCAACACGGTCGCCTGGGAGGAACTCCTCAAAGCGGGCATTCCGCGGTTCGCGACCACCGGCAGCCGCCGGGTGATTCCCTTCTGGCGCGCCTTCGCGATCAGCGTCTCCAGCTTCGCGATCAACTACGTCACGCCATTCGTCGCACTCGGGGGTGAGCCGTTTCGCGTGGCCGCGGCCAAGGAGTGGGTCGGCACCGATCGTGCCGCCGCCTCAGTCGTGAGTTTTCGCGTGGTCCACACGCTGGGTCAGGTGATTTTCTGGCTGATCGCGGTGCCGGTTGCCTGGGTGTTGGTCCCCCGCACCACCATCGTCGACATCGTGCTCGTCGTGGTCGCGCTCGCGATGATCGGGCTGGCCGCACTACTGCTGTCGCTCTTCCGCCGAGGATTCCTCGTCCGGGCTCTCAATCTCGTACCCCGAGTCCCGATCGTCCGGCGCTATGTCGCACGGCTCGAAACGTATCGGCCCACGCTGCAGCACATCGACGACCAGATGGCGGAGCTCACTGATGGGGAACGCCGCCGGCTGACTGTCGCGATCGCCACCGAGGTGCTCGGTCGATCCATCGCGATGCTCGAGTATTTCTTCATTGCCCGCGCGATGGGCCTCAAGATCAATTACCCGACCGCATTCGTCATCGGGGCGTTTTCCCAGCTCGCGATCAATCTGACGATTTTCATCCCCTTCGAACTTGGGTCGAAGGAGGGTGCCCTCTATCTCATATTCAGCCTGCTCGGACTGCCCCCCTCGCTCGGTGTCTATGCATCCGTCATGAGCCGACTGCGCGAGCTCACGTGGATCGGGATCGGCTTGACGCTGACATGGGTCGCAGGGCGTCGCAAGCCGCTCCCGGTCCCCACCACCACCTGAGTCCCGACTACAGCCAGCCCGCGGCCCGGTACCACTCGGCCGTGGTACGCATCCCATCCACCAGAGAGACACGCGGGACGTAGCCGAGGTCCTGGCGTGCGCGCGTGTCATCGCAGATCCACGCCGGCTGCAGCAGGTCCTGTGCGCGCTCCGGTGTCAGCAATGCTTTGGTGCCGCTGAGCCGGGCCCACGCGCGGGCGCCGCGCGCCGCGGCGCGAAGCATCGGGGCCGGGAGGGGAATGATTCGAGAGGGCCGACCGACCGCGAGACTCATTGCGGCTACGATCTCCTCCCACCGATGGTTGGCGCCGCTGACGTAGTACACGCCGCTCGCCGTCACGCTCTGGCCGGCCGCGACCAAGCCGCGAACCAGGTCTGACACATGGACCATCGCGAGTTGCTGTCGCGGCGGACCGGTGCGGATCGCGAGCCCGTACGAGGCCAGTCGGAACGCGGAGAGAATGTCGCGTTCGCGCGGCCCATAGACCGCGGGCGGCCGCACGACGACGGCCGGCATCCCGGCCGCGAGCACGACCTGCTCGGCCCGCGCCTTCGATTCGCCGTAGGGTCCGATCGGCGCCGGTGGATCCGCCTCGGTCAGCGGCCGACCCGCGCGAGCCGGACCGCCCGCGGCAAGACTCGAGCAGAACACCAAACGCGCTGGTCGTGCCGACATGGCGTCCACCAACCGGACGACGCCGCCGTGATTCACACGGTCGTAGTCCGACTCCCGGGGTGCGGTGGTGAGGCCCGCCAGATGGAACACCACGTCCACGCCATCCAATGCGTGGCGCATCGCCGCGACATCATCCACCGCGCCGACGGCATACGTGACGCCCACACCGTCCAACCACCGGCGATCGCTCTTGGGACGGACGAGGCACCGAACGCGCTGCCCGCTTGCGACGAGCGCTTCGACCAGGTGACCACCGACGAATCCGCTGGCACCCGTGACGAGCGTGAGTCCGGCGCCCGCGCCAGTCATTGCGATGTCAGGTCAGCTGGCCCTGAGGCCGGATCGTTTTGTCGTAGAGTCGGTAGGTCTTGTACGGGTCGCCCCCAACCTTCTCGATCGCCTGTCGCATGAGCAGGTTGTCCTCGAGAATCCACGACGATTCACCCTCATAGATCCCGCGAGCGAACCCGTTCTTATAGAGCCCCAGAGTCAGGAGCTCAGCCGCACCTGTCAGTCGAAATTTGGGGAGCACGCCCAGTGTCAGGACCCGAGCGGCTTTGATATTTCGTCCGTACCACAGTCCGAATGCCCAGCCGAATGGCAGGAGATGGCCATTCATGTGCCGGAGCGCGACGTTGAGGTCCGGTAGAGCCAAGGCAAAGCCCGCCAGCTCCCCTCGAACTTCCGCGAACAACACGAGCTCCGGCCTCACCACCGGTTTGAGCTGCTTCGCCAAGTCGTCGAACTCGGCGTCGGTCATGGGGATGTTGCCCCAATTTGCTTCCCATGCGGCGTTGTACAGCATGCGCACGCGATCGACTTCGGCCGTGAACTGCTTCATGTCGAGGGTGCGGATCGTGATCTGGTTTCGGGCCGCCAATCGGTCACCAATGCGCGCCAACCGGTCCGGCAATTCAGTTGCCTCGTGGCGGTAGGCAATCAGGTCTTTCGCCTTCGTAAACCCGTAGCCCTCCACCAGATCCGCGTACCACGGCGGGTTGTATGGCATCATTACGACGGGCGACGAGTCGAACCCTTTGACCAGGAGTCCGCACTCCTCGTTCACGGAGAAGCTCGCCGGGCCGCGCATGACGGTGAGCCCGCGCGCCGCGAGCCACGCCGCAGCCGTCGCGAAGAGCGCCGCCGCGACCTCCGGATTCCGTTCGCTCTCGAAGAAGCCGAAGAACCCCACGCCGTCGTGGTGCTGAGCGGTATGCGCGTCGTTCTTGATGGCGGCGATGCGGCCGACGACGCGGCCGCCTCCGTCGCGCGCAAGAAACAACTCGACTTCGGCGTGCCGGTGGAATGGGTGGTGCGGATCGAGCATGTGCGCCACATCGCGCCGGAGCGGCGGCACCCACAGTGGGTCGTCTCGATACAACCGGTACGGCAACTCGATGAACGCGCGGCGGTCGGCTCGCCCCCGCTCCGGTGTGACGTCGATCAGTCGTGCCTCCACGCGTGATGCTGCTTCACCTTCGTCCCACCGAACCGAGCGGCCGTCCTCAGATAACTCCCAGCCCCTTGCCCACGCGTGCGAACACCTCGAGGACGAAATCGAGCTGTTCGATCGTGTGAGTGGCCGAGTACGACGTACGGATACGAGACGCGTGCGGTGGCACGGCTGGCGCCACGACCGCATTGGCGAACACGCCATTGTCGTACAACTGCCGCCAAAACTCGAAGGTCAAGAGATCGTCCCCGATCACGACCGGCACAATCGGTGTCTGGGTGCTCCCGGTGTCGAAGCCGAGGCTCTTGAGCCCCTCCTTCATGCGGTCCGCATTGCGCCAGAGGTTGAGTCGGCGCTCCGGCTCCTGCTCCAGGATCTCGATGCTGGCGAGTACCGCGGCGCACGCCGACGGCGGCATCGACGCGCTGAAGATCAGGCTCCGCGCATGGTGCTTGAGGTAGTCGATCACGACTTGCTCACCGGCCACGAAACCGCCGATCGACGCAAACGATTTGCTGAACGTGCCGATGATGAGGTCGACTTGATCGGTGAGCCCAAAATGCTCGGCTGTGCCCGCCCCGGTGTCGCCGAGCACGCCGATGGCGTGTGCGTCGTCCACCGCGAGCCGCGCGTCGTATTTGGCTCGCAACTCCGCCAGACGCGGCAGGTCCACGATGTCGCCTTCCATGCTGAACACACCGTCGACCACGATCAGCTTCCCGCCGCCATTCGATTGCCGCAGCTTGGCTTCGAGATCGTCGAGATCCCCATGCCGGAATCGCACGGTGTCGCCGGCCGCGAGCCGGCACCCATCGACGACGCTCGCGTGATCCAGCTTGTCGATATACACGGTGTCGTCTCGGCCCACCATGGCGGAGATCACGCCGAGATTGGTCTGGAACCCCGTCGAGAAGACGAGAGCCGCTTCCTTGCCCGTCAACTTCGCGAGGCGATGCTCGATGCGCTCGTGCAGCTCGGTGTTGCCGTTCAGGAAGCGACTCCCGGTGCACGCAGTGCCGTACCGCGCGATCGCGTCCTGGGCCGCCGCCACGACCCGCGGGTCGTGGCTGAAGCCGAGGTAATTGTTCGAGCCGACCATCACGCCGCGTTTGCCGTTGATGATGATCTCGGTCGAACCCGACGCTTCGACGGGCACGAAATACGGATACAACCCCATCGCTTGGACTTCGCGGAGACGCGTGAACTGATGCGCTTTGGCGAAGACGTCCGCCGACTCGGTCACGGCTGCAGGCGGTGGCTCATCGCTCGGCCGCGGTCCCGTGAATTTCGGGGTTGGCGGTGCGTGCTGGGCACTTGATTTCACGGTGTCTCGGCTGTGCGTCGAGTGGAGTTGCGGTCGGTGAGCATGCCCGCGTGCATCCCTGCGTGATCACCGCCCGCGGCGGTCGGAGACGAGCCGTGCATGTCTGGCATGTCGTCCATATCCATATCTGACATATCGGTGTCGTAGGTGGCTTGCACGTCGCGCTGATATTCGGGAGTCGAGCGATCCACGACGGGCCATGCATCCATCTGGTTCGGATGGATGACGCCGCCGAACGCGCCCATGGCCCCGTTCCGTATCACCGCGCCGGTCGGATTGTCGTACACCGCGGTCAGCCGGTAGGTATGGTCGGAGCGGACGGGGATGCCCAGCCGCCACCAATAGGTCTCGGTCGGCATCCCTACAATCTCTCCGGCCGCATCGGTCTTCGGCGACGCTTGCCACAACACGCGGCCGGCCGTTACGTCCTCGAAGCGCAATGCGACACCGTACTTGTGCATATGGCCGCCGACCGCGAGGATGCGGCCCCCAACGGCGGGACGCCCCTGCCAACTCTTCTCCGAGTGGCCGGCCGGCAGATCATATGAATGCGCGCCCGCGGGCGGCATGACGTCCAGATAGAACGGGTAGATGGCGATCGGCTTCGGCCACGTGGTCTCCGGCGCATACGACAGGCGGACCCTGACTCGCGCGGCCGCGTAGCCCTGATCCGTCGGATTATGGACCATGGTTGAGATCACCAGCGTGTCTCCACGGGTTACCGGGTAGCCGATTACCGGATGTCCAGCGATCTGCGGCAACTCGACGGGCGGTGTTTCCGCCCCGGCCGCCCCCATCCGCTGCATGATCGTGCTGAACAGCTCGCGGCGCTGCGGCACGATCAGGTTGAGATGGTGGATCAACCGGCTGGAGAGCAGCCGGCCGGCCGAGTCGAGCATCTCACCTCGGTAGCCTTCGATCCACCCCGTCACCGGGATGACCATCGCCCGCGCCACTGCCTGCATGGCATCATGCTGCGCGGTACGCGCTGGAAGGCTGAGCGGCGACAGCTCGACAATGATCTCCCGGTGAACGGAATCCGTGGTCACCTGCAGGGTCGGCACGGCCGCCACGGTTTGCGCCGCAGCCCCGGTGCCGTACGCGATGATGGCGATCAGTCCAGCCCGCGCGGCCTGGAACGCCGCGCCCCCAAAGATATCCAATTATCTCCCTCGCCCAATTGGGGCAACTACTCCGATCTCCACGTCCGAGCCAGCGATGCGACGCGGGCCAGACCTAGTGCAACGGTCCAGTAACATAAGCCTGAAGGCGCCCCGAGGCCAGCACAGGGCGGCCACGCCAACTTCCACAGCCGCACTGACATACGCTCTGAGTGCGCCATTCGGATTGCTCCCATCCGTCGGCGCACGCTCACGAGGCATCAGTCTGCGGCGAATGCCCCGCATAGAGACGTGTCCGCACGTCCCAAAGATTCGGGAAAAATCGCTGCCCGACCGTCCGCTGCAGATATCGCGTACCGAGCGTGCCCCCTGTCCCCGCGGTAATGGGACCGATGATCCGCTCGACCAGCTGCACGTGCAGAAAACGCCACCGCGCGAATGCCTGCTCGTATTCCAGCAGCCCCTCAGCCACGAGGAAGAGGACACTGGGGCCGGGCGCGGAATACACGGCATCGAGCGTCACCCCCTGCGCGCTGAGAAGCTGTTCGAACAGGGCCTGCAGGGTGGGACGCGCCAATGCTCTCCGCACTGCTTCGGGCATTGGACCCTGTTCCTCCAGTGCCTTCAGGAAATGGTCATCGCGCAACCCCGACGCCGCCTCGATCGCCCGGAACTGCACGCTCTGGGATCCGCTCGAGCTCCCGAGGTACCCGCGAAACTCCGCGAACCGTTGGGGAGGGAGCGTCTCGAGCGCCCCGAGCTGGGAGGCCACGATGCCCATCAGCGCGTTGAGGCGCGTGACCGCGGTCAGCGCGGCGAGCGGATCATTGCCCCCCAACGCCGCGACCAGTCCGTCCAACTCGTGCAGAATGACCTTGAACCAGAGTTCACTGGCCTGGTGCACGACGATGAACAACAACTCGTCGGCATGGACCGGCGCCGAGCGCGGCCGCTGGAGGGTGAGGAGCTCATCCAGGATTAAATAGGAGCCGTACGTGAGGTCGTGGTTCGCGGCCATGGGCCAATAGTGTACTATAAGGCATGGCTGCTGACGACCTCTTGCATTGGAGGCCGGAATTCCCGATCCTCGCGAATTCCGTCTATCTCGTGAGCCATTCGCTGGGCGCCATGCCGCGGCGGACGCGCGACCGGTTGGCTGAATACGCCGACACCTGGGCGACACGCGGGGTGCGCGCGTGGGCCGAGGGATGGTGGGAGCTCCCGCGCACGGTCGGCGATTTGATCGGGCGCATCATCGGCGCCGGCCCGGGCGAGGTGGTGATGCACCAGAATCAGAGCATCGCACAGGCCACCGTGTTGTCGTCCTTCGACTGGCGAGGCCCCCGCAATGGCATCGTCACCGAGCGACTGAACTTTCCGTCCAACCTGTACCTGTTCCACGCACTCGAACACGAGGGTGCGCGACTGGTCACGGTGGAGTCCGACGACGGCCTGACGGTACCACTCGACCGCCTGCTGGCCGCGATCGATGAGACGACGCGGCTCGTGTCGGTCTCACACGTCGTATTCAAGAGCGCGTTCGTGCAGGATATCGCGGCCGTCATTCGGCGAGCCCACGATGTCGGCGCGCTGGTCCTCGTTGACTTGTACCAGTCCGCCGGCACGCTCCCGGTCAATGTCCGCGCGTTACGCGCGGACTTCGCGACCGGCGGCTCGGTGAAGTGGCTGTGCGGTGGCCCCGGCGCGGGATACCTCTACGTTCGTCGCGACCACTGGGAAACGCTGCGCCCTCGGCTCACCGGGTGGATGGCGCACCGCGACCCGTTCGCGTTCGAGGACCGCCCGATCGACTACGCGGAAGACGCCTACCGCTTTCTCAATGGCAGTCCCAACGTCCCCGCGCTGTACGCCGCGCGGTCGGGTTACGAGATCGTGGGCGAGATCGGCGTCGAGGCGATCCGGGCCAAATCGGTGCGCCAGACGCAGCACCTCATCGCGCTCGCCGATGCCGCGGGGATCCGCGTCGCCGGCCCGCGTGAGCCCGCGCACCGCGGCGGGACCGTCACCCTCGACGTGGCGTCGGGACATGCGATCGCGTCCGCGCTGGCCGCTCGAGATGTGCTGGTAGACTATCGACCTGGCGCCGGCATCCGGGTCTCGCCCCACTTCTACACGTCGAGCGAAGAATTAGACGCGTTCATCGGTGAGCTCACTCGGGCCATCGAAACCCAGGCCGGACGGCCCACGACCGCCTCCACGAGCGCCGCTTACTAGGCCGTTCCGCTCACTAGGCGGTTCCGCTCACTAGGCGGTCCCCCCGGTAGGCGTTACCGGATGGCGCTCATATGGGCGGTCACCGGCGGCGCACCACCCCCTCCCCCGAACGCCTTTTATTGCCCGCCGACGGGCGCCGCGGCGCCTGGCCAGCGTGGCCCGGCCCGGCTACGATCGTCAGGGTCCGGTAACGCTCGGATCCACCGTGGGCACCATCGTCCATTGCCGCGCGACGATGCCGGAGACGCGCATGCAGAAGGCAATCGAATCGTTTGAGCAGGACTTTGCGCGTTGGAGCCTGCATCTGCCCGAGACCGACGTCGCCGGACGTCGGTCCGGCACGATGCAGGCAGCCGGATGGCACGTGCTGTATAACTTCGGCCGCGACAGCCGCGGCGAGTTCCTCGACTACTACGCGGCGCTCCGCGATGGAGCCGACGACGCGGTGACCGATGATTGGCATGTGCGCCTCTACGACACCGGCGAGCGAGTACCCCTCCCAATGGTGCTCGAGGCATACATGTATGCGCGCGATCCAACGCCCGAGGAGCTCGTACGGGCGCGACGCCACCTCGCTGAGTCGGGGTCCGCCACCAACGACGCACCAGTCACCGCTGCCCCGACTGGGGGCGCCCCGTCGGCGGCAGCAGTGTCACCAGCCGCCTCCCAGAAATCCACGACCCGGATCCCGCCGCTCACACCGGTCGTGCGCCCGCTTCGTGTCCCACCACGGGTCGCCGCGTCCGCGCCGGCCGCGAGTGGCGTTGGCGCGTCGCTCGCCACGCCCCGCCAGGCGACGGCCACTCGGACAGCGCACGGAGCAGCCCCGGGACGGGCGTCTCAAGAGACAGCGTCTGGCCCGGGTAATTCGCCAGCCTCGGACGCTGCCCTCGAAGTGGGCCTCGATCTGGCGTTGGCCGATATCGAGCCGATCCTCGGGGGCGACACGCTCGCCGCCTGGATGGTGACCCCGACCGGCGTTCCCACGGTTAAGCCGCATGTGGACATCCCCGCCGCGAAACCGATCCTGACGGTGAGGATCACCGCGCCGAAGTTGGTCCCGATCCGGCCCGCTGCCCCAAGAGCTGCGGTGCCGCCTTTCACCGCCGCGTCAAACGGGATTGCGTCGCCCTCGAGCGCGTCAGCCGCAGTGGCGCCCGCAATGGCGCCCGGCACAGCCGCCCCGCGACGACTCGTTCCTCGCCCGGCGGTCCCGACGCCGATCGCATCGGCGCCCGTCGTCACAGCGACAGCCGTCGAAGCGCCGGTCGTCGAAGCTCCAGTCGTCGAAGTTCCGCTCTTCGAGGCACTGGTCGTCGAGCAGGCTGTCGTCAAAGCGCCCGTCGTCGTAGCGCCTGTCGTCGTAGCACCCGCCGTCGAAGCACCCGCCGTCGAAGCGCTGTTCCTCGAAGACCCCGGTGTCAGCACGCCGGCCGTCGAAGCGCCGCTCGTCGAAGCGCCGCTCGTCGAACTGCTGGTTCTCGACGAGCACATCCTCGACGAGCCTGTCGCGAGGGTGGACGCCGCCGCCGGCGTTGTCGACTTGGGCCTCGTCAGCCTATACGACGACGACGCGCCGTCGGGCATGCTGCGGGTCGGGGACGCCACGGCATCGCACGCCGATGCTGCCGATCTCATGACTGCCGAGCTGATGCCAGTCGATGACGATGCCCCATTGGTGTTGGAGGCGGAGTCGGTCTCGATCGGATCGCACGTCGGCGACACACTTCCCGATCGTGCTGCCGCGGACAACGCCCCAGCTCCGGAACTGGTGTTCTTAACGGACACACACCCGACTTCGATCGAGCCGGCCGCCAACGCTGAGACGATCACAGCAGGCGATAGCGAGCGGTCGCATGACGACGACCCGCCGCCGCTTCTCGCCATGCTCACAGCCGGCGACGACACGCCGGCAAGCGCCGATCACGTAATCACTGGGCTCGGCGAATGGACGCCCGATGTGGCGCCCCCGCCCGCGCTGGAGACGCCCGCACCGCCGAAACGCCGGTCACCCACACCGGACGGAGTCCTCGATACCACGGACATGGCGGTGGTTGCCGGATCCTTTGACCCTTGGTGGTACCGGCCCGGCACGCGCCGCCTCGTAACGATAGCGGTGGCCGCCGCCGCGGTGATCATCGTGGGGTCAGCCGTCGCACACCATCGCACACGGTCCGCACCCGCGGACAATGATGCGCGCACCTCCTCGAGCGCCGGCGCACGTTCCAGCGGCCCGGCGAGGTCCGGCGCATCGTCCAATCAATCAGATGGCGACGACGCTGCCGATTCGACCGGGAACACGCCAAATACGCCATCCGACACATTGCCTGTGGCACCGGCGCCCCCATCGGTGGTGGACGACCCCGCCGCTCCGGCCACCGAGGAAGGAATGGCGCGCCCAGCAGGGCCCCGGTCGCTCCCACCAATCCAAACGAGCGGCACGGCACGTGCGGCTGTTGGGACCGGTAAGGGCGCCGCTAGGATCGCTCCCGCCTCTCCCTAGCTGTCCGCTGGCACACGCCCGGCGGCCAGGATTTGGGGCTGGGCGGCCTGTCTTGCGATCGATTTATCGCGGCGTGCCGGGACCGGCACGGCAATCGTTACCGACCGCGGAGGGCTCGCATGCCAGTACGTTTCGCTGCACGAATGATGAGTCTCCCCCGAATCGAATTGCGTCGTACGTGTGCGGCGCTGGGCGCCGCAGTCCTTTTGGCTGCGGGCTGTAGCAATAGCACCAGCCCGGGGCACGGGAGCGTACAATCGGTGGTGGTGACGCCGGATTCCATCACGCTGACCATCGGCGGGTCGAATTCGTTGCAGGCCGTCGCGCAGGACGGATCCGCCAAAGCCATCTCCGGCGAAACGTTCTTCTGGTCCACGAGCGACTCCCTCATTGCGACAGTCACGCAATCCGGCGCGGTCACGGCGCACCAAGCTGGCGCGGCCCAGATCGGCGCAAGCACGCAAGGCAAGACCGGGTACGCGACCGTCATTGTGGGCGCCGCCCTCGTGCACTCCGTGACTGTGAGTCCGTCAGTCGATACGATCTTCGCGTCGGCGCCCGCGAACTCGGTGACGCTGAGCGCGTTGACGTTCGACGACCGTGGACAGGTGCTGGCTGGCCGACCGGTCACATGGTCGACGACCAGCAATCTCGTCACGGTCGCCAACGGGCAGGTCACGGCCACCGATGTGGCCGCCGGGTCCGCCACCGTCAGCGCAACCAGCACCGACCCGGGTTCGCCGTCGGGCTCCGCGACCGTCGTCGTCGTCGGCCATGTGGCGACCGTCACGGTCACACCGATGAATGCCGTGGTCAGCCCGAGCGGTATTATCTTCCCGCAGACGGTGCAGCTCGCCGCTGACCTCGTCGACACATTCGGTACGGACGTCAGCGGACAACGGACCGTCACCTGGTCGAGCAACAACGCGGGCGCCGCGACCGTGAGCGCCACCACGGGATTGGTGACGGCGACTCCCGGATCGGGGGGCGCGACGGTCACCATTACCGCGACGACGTCCGACGGGGCCACGGGAAGTGTGGCGGTTACGGTATTCCCGTAACGCTCGACCGCGCCATGAGGTCATCGACATGCGTCTCTGCTCCGAGCGTAAACGCATAGACGCCGACTCGTTGGAACCCGGACTTGGCGTAGAACCGGATCGCGCGTGAATTCTGCGCCTGCACGCCGAGCCAGACAGGCTCCTCGTGCGCACACGCGAGATCGATGCACGCAGACATGAGATGTTGCGCGACACCGCGTCCATGCCACGGAATCCCGACGTAGAATCGTTTGATCTGGAGCGCGAGCTCGCTGCGTAGCCCGCCGTCGGCGAGACACGGCGGCGCCGGATCACGCCGGCACTGCGCAAACCCGGCGATCTCCTGGTCCACGGTCGCGATCAGGGTTCGCGTGACCACATCGGCGATCTCGCGCACCTGGGCCTGCGTGGTGAAGAACTCCGCCACGTGCGCATCCATATCGGCGCCGTCGGTAATGGCGCCGTAGGTCGCGCGAAACACCGCCGCGGCAAACCGGCTCAGCGGCTCCGCGTCACCCGCCACGGCGTCGCGGATGTGGACGCGCACGGCATCGCGTTCGATCGACGTCGCCACGATGCGCGGCCCTTACCGCCCAGTCGGCAAGACGTCCACCTCGACATTCGACGGGCTCGTCGCGGTACGGTAAACCCGGTGCGTCCGCGCGCGGTAGTCCGCGGCCTGGGCGCGAAAGATATTCGGGACGAATGTCTGCGGATTGCGATCGTACAATGGAAACCAGCTGCTCTGCACCTGGACCATGATGCGATGGCCACGGCGGAAGGTGTACGACTGCTGATGCAGGTCCACGGTGTACGGCAGTACCGTGTTCGGCGGAATCGGTGCCGGATGCTGGAAACTGGTACGGTAGCGGCCACGCATGATGTCGGCCGTTACCATGAGTTCGTAGCCGCTCATGGCGGGCCGCGCGGTGACACTGTCGGGATACACGTCGATCAGCTTCACCACCCAGTCGGCGTCGCTCCCCGTGGTGGACGCGTAGAGGTGGGCGATCACGTCGCCCGCCACGGTCATGTCTTCGGTCAGCGGCGCGGTCTGCCAGGTCAGCACATCGGCGCGATCATCCACGAATCGCTGGTCCTCGGTGAGCCACCGTTCCCACCGCGAGGTCGGCGCGTATGTGCGCTCGACGGGCCGCGGCCGATAGGGGACCGGATGCGCCGGGTCCGAGACGTACTGGTCGTCGCCCGTGCTGGTCATCGGCGCATCGGTGGACAGCACACCGCCCTCGCGGAAGTAGAGATGCCGGTGGGTGACCCCGGGCGCCGGCCACCGGTCGAAGGTGCGCCAGCTGTCCGTACCGGCATCGAACACCGTGGCCGCGGCGGCGCCGCTGTCCGGGGTGTCGCGCAGCCAATGCCCGAACCACCGCGCCTGCAGCGCGCGGTACTCGATGCCCGTCGCGCGTCCGACGTCGAGGTTGCCGAGCCGGTCGCCGGAGTCCGCGTACCATTCGCCGTGACTCCAGGGTCCCATCACGATGGATACGATGCGGGCCGTGTCGGTCCGGGCGAGTGTCGCGTAGGTGAGGAGCGCGCCGTATTCGTCCTCCTGATCCCACCACCCGCCGACGACGAGCGTCGGGATCGTCGTGTGCGGGAATGTCGAGGACAGTGCCCGCCGCGACCACGCGGTGTCGTACGCGGGATGGGCCACGAACCGGCGCCATGTGGGCCAATGCATCGCACCGACCGAGTCGCTGAGCGCCCCGAGGGTGGGAAACGACGCGTACCACTCGTAGGTATCGTACCGCGCGGTGCCCGGCACGGCGCTCTTACCCGGCGATGCTTCGAGCTCCCAGCTGTACTCGAGACCATAACTGAGCCGAAATGCGCCCTGATGGAAAAAGTCGTCACCCATCCAGGTGTCGCCCATTGGTGCCTGCGGACTGATGGCCTTGAGCGCCGGATGCGCCCCGATGCCGGCGACCGCCGCCAGCCATCCGGGATAGGAGATCCCCAGAATCCCGACGCGCCCATTGTTGTCGGGAATGTGGTGCACGAGCCAGTCGATGGTGTCGTACGTATCCGTGCTCTCGTCGGTGCCCCGCGCGCCGCGGTGGGTCAATCGATTCATCTCGAACGATCCCCCGGATTGGAACCGGCCCCGGATGTCCTGAAAGACGAACACGTAACCGTCGCGAATGAAGTCGGCGAACGCCACGGAGAAATCCG
Organism: Gemmatimonadota bacterium; assembly: GCA_003152485.1. Lineage (GTDB taxonomy): Bacteria > Gemmatimonadota > Gemmatimonadetes > Gemmatimonadales > Gemmatimonadaceae > Palsa-1248. The sequence continues at coordinate 35,350 of PMAE01000068.1, forward strand.
TCGTTCCCCCCCACCCGCTCGTACCATAGGGTGTCCGCGACATGAGAATCGGCAGCGGCCCGCTCTGATGTTTCGGCGTCAGGATGACGGTGAACAGTTTCACTCCATCCCGCACCGGAATCATCTCCTCCCGCCGCGTAAACCCACTGTCCACACTCGCCGACTGCGCCCGCCCCACCGCCGATCCTCCGACGACCAAGACGCCCCCGACCACTACTGCCCACCCCCACCTATCGATGACTCGCATCTTGCGTCCACCCCCTGTCGTCGTCATGGATCTCACCGTAGTCGTTGGAGTTGCAGTAGCTGTTGCTGTTGTCGCCTTTCACCTTTCGACTTTCGCCCTTCGTTTTTTCGCCTTTCACCTCTCGCCTTTGTTTTTTTGTGTCACCCCCTCACCTCCCCCATCACCGCATCCAACTCTCCGCTAACCCGATCCGCATCCGCCGTCGAGAACACGAGCGGCGGCTTCATCTTGATCACGGTATGCAATGGACCCTCGGTACTGAGCAGAATGCCGCGATCACGCATCCGCTCCACGACGTACGCCGCATGCCGCGGCGCCGGCTCGAGGGTCGCCCGATCGCGCACGAGTTCGACCGCCAGTACCAAACCGCGCCCACGGACGTCGCCGATCAAGGGATGCCGCTCCATGAGGCCGCGCAATCCAGCCATTAGATGCGCCCCGACTTCGCGCGAGCGGTCCTGGAGACCGTCGCCCTCGAGTACATCCAACACCGCGAGGCCGACCGCGCAGGAGACGGGGTTGCCGCCGAAGGTGTTGAAATATTCCATCCCGTTCGCGAACGAAGCCGCGATCTCCGGCGTCGTCACGACCGCGCCCATCGGATGGCCATTGCCGATCGGCTTGCCCATGGTCACGATGTCCGGGACGACGCCCTGCGCCTCGAAGGCCCAGAAGTGGGTGCCGACGCGACCGAACCCGACCTGCACTTCGTCCGCCACACACACGGCTCCCGCCGCCCGCGCGTAACGGTAGGCGTCGATCAGGTATCCCGGCGGCGGCTCGATGTGGCCGGCTCCACTCACGATGGCTTCGGCGAAGAACGCGGCGACGGGCCCGCCCGCCTCCTCGGCGTTCGCCACCGCGTCGCGCACGTACTCAGCGTACCGCCGACCCACCTCGACACTGTGGCCTCGATGTGGCCCCCGATAGGCGTCCGGCAGCACCACGGTATGCACGAAGGACGGCGCGCCCCGACCGCCAGGCCCGTTGAACTTGTATGGGCTGAGATCCACCAATGAGGTGGTGTTGCCGTGGTACGCATGATCGACCACCACGACGTCACGCCGCCCGGTATGCGCCCGCGCGAGCCGTAACGCCAGCTCGTTCGCCTCGCTGCCGCTACACACGAAGAAGCACACGCTGAGAGGCGCCGGCAGATGCGCCGTCAACCGCTCGGCGTACCGCGCAAGATTGGGATGCAGGTAGCGGGTGTTGGTGTTGAGTACCCCGCTCTGCCGCCGCAACGCATCGACCACTCGAGGGTGACAGTGGCCGACGTGTGCGACGTTGTTCACGACGTCGAGGTACGCACGGCCGTCGTCGTCGTAGAGGTGCTGCATCCACCCGCGCACGATCGTGAGTGGTGCACGATAGGCGATGCTGAGTGACGGTCCGATCCGCTCCCGCCGCGCCGCCAGCAGCGACTCTCGGGTCGCCGTCCGCGGCGCACGGCACCCCTCCGGGAAGCCGAGAATCAGATTGGGATCCGGCGAGATCGACAGCCACACCGCGCGCTCACTCGACCGGGCGACGCCCGGGAAATCGCCGTCGTAGCCAAGCAGATCGGCGATGAGCTGGAGGTGCAGGTGCGGCGCCCAACCACCGTTGTCCGCGGATGCCCCCAAGCGCCCGATGCGCTCGCCGGTCCGCACCCGCTGGCCGGGCCGCAGGCGGCCCAGCACGTCGGGATCCAGGTGCCCGTAGAGGGTGAAAAAGGTCGCGCCCGAGCCGGGGAGATCGTGGCGCAAGATGACGGTCGGCCCGTAATCAAGCGCGCCCGCGTTGTCACGAACGCTCGCGACCACCGCATCGAGCGGGGCGAGCACGGGCGTGCCCGCCGAGGCGAACAGATCCACGCCGATGTGGACGGTACGCCACTCGTCGCCCTCGTCGGTCGCCACCCGGAACTGGTCGGCCGTGTACCAGCGCCGCGCTTCGTCGTATCGCCCGATGCCGACCCCGGCGCCGTTGATCGCCAGACGGGCGGCAACGGCCTCGGTCCAGGCGGCCGCGTCATCGCGCCCGTGCACTCCGCTCCACTCCGTGCTACCGACGCTCAGGTCGAGCGTGTCTCGCGACGCGTGGCCTGGGTCGAGGTCGAGGACCGGGCCGCAGGGCTCAGCGCGCGCGGAAAATATGGTGGCGAGCCGCGCGCCGGCCGGACACGGGACGTGCCCGCACACCTCCCGAAAGCGGTAGTGCGCGAGATGGGGATGGAGCTGCGCGAGCCGCTCCAGCAGCGCCCACACCGGTGCTTCGCTGATCGACAGATAGGCGTTCCCCGGCTCCTGGGCCCGCTGATGCGCCGACAACACGGCGCTCAGGCAGAGCCGCAAGCAGATGAGCGGAAAGAGCGCGACGAGCTCGGATTCCTGCACCGGAAACTCAGCGTGGTATCCCCGCACCACCTGACTCGCGGCGGCAAGCGGGTCGCGCCGATGGAGCATGGCGTACGCGGCGCCCACGGCGACTTCGGCCACCGTGTACGACTGCACCACATCACCGAAATCGACGATGCCCGTTACGCGGCGCGGCGTCTGCGGGTCGGACGGATCGGCGGGGGCGACCAGGACGTTGTAGTCGTTGCCGTCGTTGTGGATGACGCTCGTACGGAGATCCGCCAGAATGGGCGCCGCGTCTCGGTCGAATACGGACAACAGTTGGTCGATCCAGCCGCGACGATCCCGCCCCTGCACGGCGTCGGCACAGTCGGCGATCACCTGACGCGCGACTCGAAGGTCCCATCGAAGATCGCGCGCAGCCGCCGGATGGGTGAACCCGTCGAGCGCCCGGGTCATGCTCCCCAGGAGTGCCCCCACTTCGCGCTGGAGTCGCGGCGACTGCGGACGCACGGCCGCCAACGGCACGCCGGGGACGTAGCGGAGCAGTCGCACGAGATGGGGGTCACCATCGGGGCCTTCGGCGCCGACGATCGACCGCCCTTGGGCGTCGGCCACGAGGCTCGGGAAGTCGTAGTCCGGGACTGCGGCCACGAGCCGCGCCAGGACCGCGTTCTGGCACTCGAGCACCCGGACGTCCTCCGTCGTCTCCGAGATCTTGAGCACGAATCGCTGTCCCGACTCGGTCGTGACCTGGAAGTTCTGGTCGCGCTCACTCGGCAGACGCGCCCACGTGCCCGACACCCCCCACCCGTCGCGAGCCAGAGCGGCCGCTCCGGATTCGGCATACCGCGGGCGGCCGATGTGGGTGGTGATTCCGGGGGGAGCCGTCATGCGTTCTGATCCGCCTTCGCCGCGCGCCGTCGGCTGAACATCCGCGCGACGCCCGCGCCCGCCCCACCCACAAACACACCGAGGACATCGACGGCCCGGGCCGGACGGCCGACGAGATCGCCCGCGCTGACGGCGGCGACCACCATCGACAGGACGACGGCGAAGACCTCGCGCACTCTGCCTTGGGATCGTCTCATTTGGCCTCGAGGCCCGCCGCGCGCGGGACGTGGGGGATCCCGCCCAAGCTAGCGCGGGCGATTCTCCAGTGAAAGCGGGCGCACCCCCCGTCCACGACCGCCCCAGTCTTGGTTAGATTGCCGGGCACCGGCCGCGCCCGCCCACGCGGCTGGCTAACGCATCCCCATCGCGAGGTCTGGCATGCCGACCGAACTGCGCAACTTCTTGACGCTCCCCTACGACGAGCTCGAAGAGCTGAACCTTCAAGCCAAAGAGCAGCGCATGAATCGCGTGGCGGCCCACAAGATCCAGGAACAGCGGCTCAAGTACCTCACGGATGAGAAGCGGATCAAAGCGGTCACGGTCATGTTCAGCGATCTCGAAGGTCGGCTACACATGCTCGACTACGACAAGAAGTTCCTGATCAAGAGCTGGGACAACTTGACGTTCGATGGCTCATCCATCCGCGGATTTACGGCGCAGCGCGAAAGCGACTTGCGATTGGGGATGGATTGGAGTGCGTTCTATTGGGCCCCGGCCGATGTCTTCGGCGCGGGCAAGGTGCTCGTGTTCGGCGAGGTCATCGACAAGGACGGCTCGCCCTACAGCGCCGACATGCGCGGCGTCCTCAAGGCCTACGCGGGCGCGGTGCACAAATCGCAGGGCTACACGCTGAACGCGGCGAATGAGATCGAAGGCTTTCTCTTCAATGGGCCGGACGCGGAGCAACGCTTCCACGAGACGCACCGGTTCGAGTACGTCAACACCGGCGGCTATTATCACTCGCTGCCCGGCGATCCGCTCCGCACGTTCATCGACACCACGGCCGAGGTGCAGCGGGCCATGGGGTTCCAGAACGAGAAAGACCATCCCGAGGTCGCTCCGTCGCAGTTCGAGATCAACTACGGGTATGGTGAGGTGGTCGCCGCGGCCGACCAGATCCAGCTCTACAAGCTGATCTGCCGCCAGGTCGCGACCCGGCTCGGCCTCACCGCTTCGTTCCTCCCCAAGCCCGTGGTCGGCGTGAACGGCAACGGGATGCACACGAACGTGTCGATCAGCAAGGGCGGCAAGAATCTCTGTTGGGATCCGAAGGGCGAGGAAAAGCTCAGCAAGTTCGCGTGGGCGTTCATCGATCGCATCCTGACACACGCCAATGACGTGTGCTTGATGCTCAACCCCAGCGTCAACGCCTACCGACGGCTCGACCCGCATTTCGAAGCGCCGAATCAGATCAAAGCGTCGCCCACAGACCGCGGGTCGATGGTGCGGATCCCGATCGGCAACGAGAAGAGCGCGCGGGTCGAGGTGCGCTCCGTGGCGCCCGATGCAAACCCGTACATGGTGATGTACTCGATCTTCAAGACTGGCCTCGATGGCGAGACGGCCAAGATCAAGAACCTGCGCCAGGCCCAGCGCTACCTCCCCGACAACGTCTACACGGCGATCGAACACTTTCGCGACGCCGACTGGACGACGACGCTGTTGGGCAAGGACGTAAAGAGCCGGTACGCAGAACTCAAGCAAGCCTCCGCCGACCGCTGCCCGCGACAGCTCGGCACGTTCGTGAAGCCGCCCGAGGTGCAGTTCCACCACGAGGTCTNNCGCGAACCGCGGCGCGCTTGGATGCGCCGCGGATGTCAGTTCGGCTGACGGCCCCCGCCCACCGCACGCTCGACCGCCGCCCGCAGCCTCGGGAGCACATCGGCGATGTCGGCGAGCGAGACCGCGCCCACCGAGAGCCGGAACCAGCCGCTCTCCTCCGGCACGTCGAACGCTTGGAACGGCACGGCCGCGAATCCGGCTTCGTCGAGCAGATACGCCAGAATGTCGTCGTTGGTCTCCAACCGTGCGCGGCCCGGCGGCTCGAGCCCAACGAGGGCGAACCGCGCGCTGAGATAGATCGCGCCCGCGGGCACCGTCGCGTCCACGGGGAGTCCCGCCTCCCGCATCGCCCGCAGTCCCGCGTACAGCGCATCGAGTCGCTGCTTGAGACCCCGCTGCAATGTCCCGTGATACTCCGCGATGGCCTCGCCCGATCGGAGCAACTCGGCGGTCGCGATTTGCTCCGCCCGCGGCGCCGACGCGCCCATGTGGACGACGAGATCTCCCATGTATCGGATGACATCCGGTGGACCAAGTGCCCACCCGACGCGCAGTCCCGTCGCCGCGAACGACTTCGAGATCGCGTCCACTGACACCGTGTACGGGGCCATCGCGGGCCGGAGGGCGACGGGCGTGACGTGCGGGACCGCGGCGAAGGTCAGCATCCAGTACACCTGATCGTAGAGCAGGTACAGGGGTCGCTCATCCCCCGCGCGCCGCGCGTTCTCTTCGAGCACGAGATCGCAGATCGCGCCCAGCGCCGACGCCTCGAACATCGTGCCCGTCGGATTGACCGGCGAGTTGAGGACCAACAGTCGCGCACCACGCAGCTCGCGCTCGAGCGACGCGCGCGTCGGTAGGAAGTCGGCGGCCGCACCGCACGCGACGGGAACTTCGCGCGCACCGACAAGATGGCAGTAATACGAGTTTTGCCACGAGGGCACGGGAAACACCACGCGGTCGCCCGGGTCCACGAGGGTGCGATAGGCGGAGTAGAGCACGGGACGCGCGCCGCTCGTGACCAGCACCGACTCCAGTGGATAGTCCACGCCGAGCCGTTCCCGCGCATAGACGCGAATCGCCTCTCGGAGAGCCGGCATCCCGGGACCGGCTGGATAGTTCGTCTCGCCTGCCCGCAACGCGGTCACGATGCCGTCCCGCAGCGTGGCCGGGATCGGGAACTGTCGTGAATCGAAGTCGCCGATGGTGAAGTCGCAGATGCGGTGACCGCTCGCCGCCCGCGCCCGCACGTCGGTCGCCACCTTGAGAATCAGCGAGGCAGCCATCCCCGCCGCGACCGCCGAAACGCGCGCCGCCGCTCGGCCCGGCACCGGCGTGGGTGGGAGACGGGTCTCCGATCGCGATGGCATGTCGGCTATCGGGCGGCGAAGGCCGCGATGGCGGTCCGGGTGTAGTCGGACAGCACGAGCGCGCCACTCATTGCGGCCCGTGCTTCGAGCAACTGGTCCCACTGCTCGGTGCCCTGCCAGAATGTCTCCTTCATCCGCGCCATCGCCTCGGGGCTCGACTTCGCAAGCTGCTGGACCACGGCGGCCACCGCCGCATCCAATGCGTCGCCCTCACCCGCCACCTGCGAGAAGAGTCCGTGGCGCTCGGCCCACGCCGCGTCGCGCCACCCCGCCGCGTCCACGGCCAAGGCCTGGAATGCGCCGCGGCCGATCTTGCGCTGGATCACCGGGCCCACCACGAAGGGTCCGATTCCCACCGCGAGCTCGCTGAGCCGCACCATCGCGCTGGGCGACGCGATCACGTAGTCGGATGCGGCGACGACGCCGACGCCACCGCCGACCGCCTTCCCGTGCACGCGCGCCACGATGAATTTTGGACAGCGACGCATGGCGAGGATGAGGCGCCCAAATCCCATGAAGAATTCCTTGCCCGTCGCCGCATCCCCAATCCGGCGCAGTTCGTCGAACGACGCGCCCGCGCAGAAGGGCCCCGCCCCGCTGCTCCGGAGCACGACCACCCGTGCGTCTGCATCGGCGCCCACGGCGTCGATGGCATCCGCCATCCGACGGAGGAGCGCGCCGGGAAGTGAATTCCCCTTGGGATGACTGAATTGGATCGTCGCGACCCCGTCCGCCGTCCGCACGATGACGGTGCCGACGTCGCCTGGATCGCCGGACACCGCTGAGGGTGGTACCGAGGGCATTGAGTGATGGCTGCGGTTGAACGTGAAGAACAGCTGTCAGTGCGACAGCACGCGATCGATCACCGCGGCGATACGCTCCGCGTCCGGCAACACGGCGCTCAACAAGACTTCGTGGTACGGCATCGGCACGTCGTCCACGGCCAGCCGTTCCACCGGCGCGTCAAGCGACCAGAACGCCTCCTGGGCGACGGTGGCCGCGACCTCTGCGCCGAAGCCCGCCGTCAGCGTGTCTTCGTGCACGATCAAGCACCGTCCGGTCTTCCGCACGCTTGCCAACACCGCCGCCCGATCCCACGGCGCGACTGTCCGCAGGTCCAGCACCTCGACGCGATCACCGAAACGCTCGGCCGCCGGCACACAGCGGTGGACCATCGCGCCCCACGTGACGACGGTCACGTCGGTCCCGGCACGCAGGGTCTTGGCGCGTCCCATCGGCAGCACATAGGAGTCGCCCGGATATCGCGCGCTACCGTCACTGGTCATGAGAAGCGATCGGTGTTCGAAAAAGATGCTCGGGTTCCGGCTCCGCATCGCGGCGCGCAACAGCCCGACGGCGTCAGCCGCGTTTGACGGCACGAGCACCTGCCACCCGATCGCGTGCACCCATGTGACTTCGCTGCTCAGCGAGTGCCACGGATCGCCCACATCCTTGCCGAACCCGCCCGGCATCCGAACGACAATGGGCGCCGCAAACTGGTTGTTGGTCCGCCAGCGCATGGTCCCGCAGTTGTTGAGCTGCTCGGTGGCGGGGTCGGCGTATTTGCGAAACTGGATCTCCGCCACCGGCATCAGCCCCGACACCGCCATCCCCACGGCCCGTCCAATGATCCCTTCCTCCGAGAGGCTGGTGTCGAATACGCGCCCGGCGCCGAATCGCTTGCGGAGTCCCTCGGTCACGAGATGCACACCACCTTTGACGCCGACATCTTCGCCGAACACGAGCACTTTCGGGTTGGCCTCGAGCTCATGCGCGAGCGTCCGCCGCACTGCCTCGGCGAACCGGACGACAGGGCCGTCCTCCTCTACGACGTCGCGGCCACCGAGCGCGGCAAGCTCGCGCGCCGAGAGTCCGCCCACCGTGTCCGCGTCGCCGGCCCCCGCCGGTTCGCCGTAGATAAATCGCTTGACGGTCGAGGGATTGGGTGCCACCCGGCCCCGTGCGCCAGCGAGTGCGGTCGTGACGTCGCGCTCAACCTCGCCCTCGAGCGCGTGCCACTCCTGCTCCGACATCCCGCTCGCGAGGACGTGACGCCGCAGTTTGGGCAGCGGATCCCGCGTCCAATCCGCCGCGATCTCATCGTCCGTCCGATACCCCTTCTGGTTGTCGGGGCCAGAATGGTTCGACAGCCGCGGGACCGTCAGCCGAATCAGCGCGGGCCCCGTGCCCCCACGCACATGGCTCACGACCTCTTGAAGCAGCCGCGCACTCTCGGCCGGATCAGTGCCGTCGCCGTCGCGGATGAGCAGATTGCCGAACGACGCCAGGTTGGCGGCGATATTGCCGCCCGGTGTCTGCATCTCACTCCGGACTGAGATCCCGAGCCCGTTGTCTTCGACGTAGAACAGCATCGGGAGGGAGAGGGTCGTCGCCATCGTCAGCGCAGCCCAGAACCCGTTCGTCGCGACCGATGCCTCGCCCCCCAGCGCGACCGCGATGCTCCCCGCACGACTCGCGTCCCCCAAGACGTCGCGGTGATACTGGAGGGATTGGGCCCACCCGGCCGTCGGCGTGTACTGGCTCCCCACGTCGCCGGCCATGGGCAGCACGAGTGCGCCGTGATGCGGCGGGAGATTGCACACTACACCGATGTCGCGTCCATCGCTGAATCCACCGCTCCGGCCGAGCGGGCTGGCGAGGGCGTCTTCGATCGTCAATCCGAGTGTCAGCAGCAGCGGCCGCGATCGATAGTACGCGCCCGCCGCGTCATGCGGCCGGTCGAGGAGAGTGCCGAGAATGACCTGCGACATCTCGTGGCCACGGGCGGAGAACTGGTATAGCACCTGATGCTCGCGAGGCACGGTCGCCTTGTTCCGATTCGTGGCCTCTTCAACGTCGTCGAGCGCCCGCGAGACCAGGACATGGTAGGCAATGCGGCGCCAATCCGGCGCGACACGAGCCGCTGGCGTAGGCGACGGCCGTCGATCGACCCGAATGGAATGCGTGGCCATGTGATGCCGAGTTCCTCAGATCGCCTTGAATAGCTCGAAGGGTTGGCGGCACTGCTCGCAGTACATCAGCGCTTTGCACGCGGTGGATCCAAACTCACTGCGCATTGTGGTCGCGTGCGAGCTGCAGAAAGGGCACGCGACCGACGGCGTGCGACGTCGGAGCGGCACGAGCTCGTGGTCGTCACTCTCGCGCGACGGGGGCGACGCAATGCCGTACGCCTCGAGCTTCCGCCGAGCATCGGCCCCGATCCAATCGGTGGTCCACGCCGGCGAATAGATCGTCCGCAGCCGGGCGTCAGGCCATCCGTCCTTGGCGAGCGCATCCAGGATGTCGCGTTCGATGACCTGGAGCGCCGGGCACCCGGAGTAGGTCGGCGTGATGGACACGGTCACGCGCCCCTGGTCGTCCATGGCGACGTCACGCACGATCCCCAGCTCGACGACGCTCAGCGCCGGCACCTCGGGGTCCGGGACTCGGTCGAGTGCCGCCCAGATGGCCGCGAGGTCGCGCGGCACAGCTACCATCCGTACCCCCTGTCGCGCGCTACCACTTGGCCCCCGGGTATGACCGCTGCAAGATCTGCATCTCGGCCAACATGATCCCCAGATGCTCGGTGTGGCGACCGCTCCGCCCGCCACGCTGCATGTATCCTGCGGCCGGGATCGTCAGCGTCGCGCGCTCGATGACATCGGTCACCTGTGCAAGCCACCGCGGCTCCACGGTCGTGAGATCGGGCACGAGTCCCGCGCCGACGAGTGCCGCGTCCACGGCGTCGGTTTGGAACATCTCGCCGGTGTAGCGCCAGAGTCCGTCGAGCGCCGACTGCGTGCGCGCATGACTCTCGTCAGTACCGTCACCGAGCTTGATCACCCATTCGCCGGCGTGGCGGACGTGATACCGGGTCTCTTTGAGCGCCTTCGCCGCGATCCCCGCGAGATCCGTCTGGGTGCTCCGAGCGATCCCTTCGAGCTGATAGTACGCGGCCACGCTGAACAGGAATTGGCGCACCACCGTGAACGCGAAATCACCCTTCGGCAGCTCGACGAGGAGCACGTTGCGGTAGTCGATCGCCTCCCGGAGGTATGCGAGCGCATCACCGTCCCGGCCCGCATCCTCGGTCGCACCCGCAAGATCGAGCAGCAGCGCCGCCTGGCCCACGAGATCGAGCGCAATGTTGGCGAGCGCGATGTCTTCTTCGAGGATCGGCCCATGGCCGCACCACTCGGACAATCGATGCCCGAGGACCAGACGGTCATCGCCGAGCCGAAGCAGAAACTGGACGAGCGCGGACCGAGTGGTGGAGTCGCTCGCGGTGACTGCGATCGGTCGGCCGACCGAGGATGCGGCGGGACGGGGCACGGCGGGCGTCAATACACGCGCACGCCGCGCGGCACGCTGTAGAACTGCGGGTGCCGATAGGGCTTGTCGTTGCCCGGATCGAAGAATGGTCCCACATCTTCTGGCGTGGACGCGGTGATCGCGGTCGTCGGCACCACCCAGATGTTCACGGCTTCACCCCGCCGAGCGTAGACATCGCGCGCATTCTGCAGCGCGCTCTCGGCGTCCACGGCATGGACGCTCCCTGCGTGCTCGAACGGCGCGCCACGCGGCGGCTGCAAGAATACCTCCCACAGCGGCCACTGGCCGTCGCGCGACGTGGTCGCGACGCTGGCGGGCGCCGCCGAATGATCGTCAGCCATGGGGCAGCCGGTTGGGCGCGGAGCTCACGCGGCGGCGGATTTCGCGACGGCATCGGCCGCCGCGGCTCGCTTGGCCGCGTGCGCCACCGCCGCGTCGCGGACCCACGCTCCCGCGCGATGCGCGTCCTGGCGGGCGGCCAGGCGCTCCCGATTGAGCGGTCCGTCACCGTGCACGACGCGCGTGAACTCGTCCCAGTCGATCGGTCCAAAATGCCAGTTCCCGGTCTCCGCGTCATGGCGTAGTTCGGGATCGGGAAGCACGAGGTCGATGGCCACGGCCTGCCCGACGGTCAGGTTCACGAACCGTTGCCGCAACTCGTCATTCCCCTTCCGCTTGATACCCCACCGAGTGAGTTCCGCGGAATTCGGTGAATCCTTGTCCGAGGGCCCGAACATCATGAGCGACGGCCACCACCAGCGGTTCACCGCGTCCTGCGCAATTCGTTTCTGTTCGGGCGTCCCGGCCGAGAGCGTCGCCATGATCTCGTAGCCCTGGCGCTTGTGGAAGTTCTCTTCTTTGCAGATCCGCACCATGGCGCGGGCATACGGCCCGTACGACGCCTTGGCGAGCATTGTCTGGTTGACGATCGCGGCACCATCCACGAACCAGCCGATGGCGCCGATGTCGGCCCAGGTGAGCGTGGGATAGTTGAAGATGCTGGAGTACTTGGCCTTTCCGGCGAGGAGTTGATCGACGAGCTCCGCGCGATCGATGCCCAAGGTTTCGGTGCCGCAGTAGATGTAGAGCCCGTGACCGGCTTCATCCTGCACCTTGGCAAGGAGCCCCAGCTTGCGACGCAGCGTCGGAGCACGGGTGATCCAATTCCCTTCGGGCAGCATCCCCACGACCTCGGAATGCGCGTGCTGCGACATCATACGGATGAGCTGCTTGCGGTACCGATCGGGCATCCAGTCTTTGGGCTCGATCGTCTCCCCGGCCGCGATTCTGGCCTCGAACTCCCGCACCGCGTCAGGACTGTCAGGCATTGTTGACTCTCCGCTGTCCGCGTGACGAGATCGATGGCAATACCAACGGCAAGTCCATGTCAGTCAACATGTTCCCGCTGTCGTATTCTACATCCGCGTGACCTACCCGGGCAAGCCGCCGACGCGTAGGACGGCTCGCGGGTCAGCTCACCCGGGCAGGCGCGTCACCAGGCTGCGTTTTCTGCATCACGCCGGGCGGTGTGAGCGCGGTCGGGGCTTCGCTTTGGAGCGCCTGAGCCAGGTCGCCAGCCGTCTCCGGCATGGTCTTCCCGGCCTGTCGGCGCACCAGCGTGAGGATGGTGTAGACCGCCACCGGCTCGTCGTTCTGGTTGGTGACTTCCACGTCCCACGCCACGACGCCCTGCGGGATCTGCCCGTCCCGATCTTCTTTGACTGTCTTTTGCTTGCACGTGAGTCGGGCGCGAATGGTATCGCCGATGTAGACGGGTTTGACGAAGCGCAGGCTCTCGAGCCCGTAGTTCGCGAGGACCGGTCCGGGCGCCGGATCGACGAACAGCCCGGCGGCCGCCGACAACACGAAATAGCCGTGCGCGACGCGGCGTTCGAAGATCGAGTCCTTGGCCGCGATGTCGTCCATGTGCGCGTAGAAGAAATCGCCACTGATACCGGCGAAGTTCACGATGTCGCTCTCGGTCACTGTCCGCCGGTGGGTGTGCAGCGTCTCGCCGATGCGCAGCTCATCGAAGTATTTCCGGAACGGATGCACGCGATCGGTGAGCTCGGCCGCCTTTGGCATCCACTCGCGCGTGATGGCCGACAGCACCGCGGGCGAGCCCTGGAGCGCTGTGCGCTGCATGTAGTGCAGCACGCCCCGGACGCCGCCCATCTCCTCGCCGCCACCGGCACGCCCGGGTCCGCCATGCACAAGGTGCGGCAAGGGTGAGCCGTGCCCGGTCGATTCCTTCGCGCTCGTCCGATCCACGATCATCAGGCGGCCGTGGTAGGCCGCGGTACCGGAGACCACGGTGCGCGCCACGTCGGGGTCGGCCGTGAACAGCGAACCCACGAGCGACCCCCGCCCGAGATTCGCGAGCGCGACCGCCTCGTCGATTGTCGCGTAGGGCATCACGGTGCTGACGGGGCCGAACGCTTCGATGTCGTGCGGCGCGGTCCGGTCGAACGGTCGATCGTTGTACAGGAGCAGCACGGGGAAGAACGCCCCGCGCTGCGGATCGGCGCCGACGACGCGCATACTGTCGAAGCCCCCGTACACGACTTCCGCGGCCTGCCGGAGCTTATCCACGTTGTGCCCGACTTCCTCGACTTGCGACCGGCCCGCCAACGGCCCCATGCGAACACCCTCGCGGCTCGGATCGCCGATGGTGACGCCATCGAGACGCTTCTTGAGTGCCCCGATGACGTCGCCGACCATCGACTGCGGGACGATGGTTCGCCGAATCGCGGTGCACTTCTGCCCCGCTTTGACCGTCATCTCGCGGACGACTTCCTTGATGAACAGGTCGAACTCGTCGGTCCCGGGACGCGCGTCCGGCGCCAGCATCGAGAAGTTGAGTGAATCGGCTTCCTGGTTGAAGCGCACGGACTGCTCGATCATCGCGCGACCGGTCTTGAGCATCTGTCCGGTGGTCGCCGACCCGGTGAAGGCGACCGCATCCTGACCGCCGACGTGGTCGAGCAAATCGCCCGCGCTCCCGCACAGCAACTGGAACGCGCCCGGCGGCAGGATCCCCGATTCCACCATGGCCTGCGCCACCGCTTCCGTGAGGTAGGAGGTCACGGTCGCCGGCTTGACGATCGACGGCACGCCCGCGAGCAGCGCCGTGGACATCTTCTCCAACATGCCCCACACGGGGAAGTTGAAGGCGTTGATCAACACCGCCGCGCCCTGCAACGGGACACAGATGTGGCGCCCAACGAACGTCCCACCCTTGGAGATCGCTTCCGCGGAACCGTCGACGTAGAAGGTCTCATCCGGAAAGTCCCGCCGCCCACGGCTCGCGTACGCGAACAATGTCCCGAATCCGCCGTCGATGTCGATCCAACTGTCGGTCTTGGTGGCGCCGGTCGCTTTCGAGACGTCGTAGAACAGGTCTTTCCGTGCGGTGAGGTATTGCGCGAGCGCCTTGAGCATGCGCCCACGCTCGTGGAAGGTCATGGACCGCAGCTTCGGCCCCCCCACGGTGCGCGCGTAGTCGAGCACATCTTTGAAATCGATGCCGCCCGTACTCGCTTCGCCGATCTGGTCACCGGTGACCGCGCTGAAGAGGGGCGTCGTCTTCCCCGTCCCCTCGACCCACTCCCCCTGCACGTAGTTCTTGAGCCGCATCTACCCGAGCCTCAGTATGAGATCCTCTCGAACCGCTAGCCGCCCTTGCCTGCATCACCACCCGCTGTCCCTTGCCGCTCGTTCCACGTCTGGTACACGGATGCTTGGTGTCCCCGTGCGGCCGGGACCTCGCGCAATGGATCGCACGGGACGAGCGCGGCGTGGAGCCGTCCCGGCAGCTGTTGGTAGAGCCGGGTCCCATCGGTTTTCCAGGCAAGCATTGCATCGCTCACGTCTTTGACCACGCGGGCGGGATTCCCGACGACCACTTTTCGCTCCGGGATCTGCATGTCCGCGGGGACGAAGGTCAACGCGCCGACGATGCACCCCGCGCCGACGACCGCGCGATCCATGACCACGGCGTTCATGCCCACCAGGACGTTGCGCCCAATACGTGCGCCGTGGATCACCGCGCCATGCCCGATGTGCGCGCCCGCCTCGAGCCACGCGTCCACGCCCGGGAACGAATGAATCACGCACGTCTCCTGGACGTTGCACCCGTCTTCGATCACCACGCCCCCCCAGTCGCCACGGATCACCGCGCCGGGGCCCACGTACACGTCTCGACCGATGATCACGTTGCCGACGACGGTCGCGTTCGGATGCACGAATGCCGACGCATGCGCGACCGGCCGCATCCCCTCGAATTCGTAGAAGGTGGCCACGGCGGCGCTCGGCCCGCTCAGACGCGTTCGATGATGGTCGCCATTCCCTGGCCCACGCCCACGCACATCGTGGCGAGTGCATAGCGACCACCCGTTGCCTCCAACTCACGCGCGGCCGAGAGGATCAAGCGCGCGCCCGTCATCCCCAACGGATGACCGAGGGCGATCGCCCCGCCGTTCGGGTTGACCCGCGGATCGTCGTCGCGAAGACCGAGCTCCCGAAGGCACGCGATCGACTGCGAGGCGAACGCTTCGTTGAGCTCGATCACGTCGATCTGGTCGAGCGCCAGCCCCGCGCGCGCCAGCACGGCACGCGTCGCCGGGACAGGACCCATCCCCATCGTGCGTGGCTCGACGCCGGCCGCGACGGTGGCAATCGACCGCGCGATCGGGGTGAGCGAAAAGTCCGTGAGCGCTCGATCCGAGGCCACGAGCACCGCGACCGCACCGTCGTTGATCCCGGAGGAGTTACCCGCCGTCACGGAGCCACCGGCACGAAACGCCGGCTTGAGTTTCCCGAGCGTCTCCAATGTCGTGTCCGGGCGGATGAACTCGTCCTGCTCGAACCGCCGCGTCTCCCCACGCTTCGCACCCGGCACGTCCACGGGGGTGATCTCGCTGGCGAACCGCCCGCGCGCGCGCGCGGCGGCCGCGCGCCCCTGGGTCAGACACGCGAACCGATCTTGATCCTCCCGCGCGATGGAGTAGTCGGTGGCGACGTTCTCCGCGGTCTCGCCCATAGCGTCCACGCCGTAGCGCTGCTGCAGTCGCGGATTCACGAACCGCCAGCCGATGCTCGTGTCGTAGAGCTGCGCATCCCGCGCGTATGCCTTGCCGCTCTTCGACATCACGTATGGCGCGCGCGTCATGCTCTCGACGCCACCCGCGATGTAGAGGTCGCCATCGCCCACTGTGATGCCCCGAGCCGCGTGCGCGATCGCGCTCATCCCCGAGGCGCACAACCGGTTGACGGTCTCCCCGGGGACGGAGACCGGCAGGCCAGCCAGCAGTAGCGCCATGCGCGCCACGTTGCGATTGTCCTCCCCGGCCTGGTTCGCGCATCCCAAGATGACATCCGTGATCCGGGACGCATCGAGCGTCGGATGCCGCGCCAGCAATCGCTGGATCACGAGCGCCGCCATGTCGTCCGGACGGATCTCACTCAGGCTGCCACCAAACGAGCCGATCGGCGTGCGCACGCCATCGACGATGAATGCCTCACTCATGCCGAGCACCCGCTGAGAGCATCTCACGCTGCGTTCGGTAGACCGTCCCCCGAAATAGGGCCACGACGGTGTCGGGTTGGGTACGAACGGTGACGCGATAGAACGCCAGCCGCCCGCCAACGCCTTCTTCGACGGCGACCGCCGTGAGGACATCGCCGAACGCGACGGGCGCGACGTAGGAGATGCCGTTCTCGATGCTCATGGTGACGCGCCCATGCGTGTTGGACGCGAACGCCAACGCGCTGTCGGCGAGTGAATAGGTCACGCCCCCATGACACACGCCGAAGCCGTTGAGCATCTCTCGCCGAACCGTGGCGCGCACGGTGCACGTCCCCGGCCCAAGCGCGACGAGCTCCACCCCCAGCCACGCGCTGAAGCCATCAGCGACCCGCATCGTCGCCACGAGTCGCTCGGCGAGCGCCTGCGCCTCGCTGCCACCAGCCACGGCCGCCACGTCTGCGGCGCTCACGTAAACCGACGCCCCTCGCGCACCATCCGCTTGAGCAACGCGCTGGGACGGTACCGGTCCTCGCCATAGTCGTCTTGCAGCGCGGTCAGTCGCGCGAGTACGCGGTCCAACCCCATCTCGTCACCCCATGCCAGGAGCCCCTTCGGGTAATTTACTCCCTTGGTGACCGCGAGATCGATGTCTGCGGGCGACGCCACGCGCCACAGCACGGCGTCGATCGCCTCGTTGATCAGCATCACCAGGATGCGCTCCACGATCTGCCCACCGAGCTCCGGGTCGGTCGTCGGCTGCGGCCGGCTCGCGCCGTCTCGGTAGTCGTAAAACCCCCGCCCGGTCTTTCGACCAAACAGCCCCGCATCGACGAGCCGTTGCTGCGTGATCGATGGCTTGAAGCGCGGATCATAGAAGAACGCCTCGAACACGGACCGCGTGACCGCGAAATTGACGTCGTGGCCGATCAGGTCCATCAATTCGAACGGGCCCATGCGGAAGCCCCCGATCTCGCGCATCGCCCAATCGATCGTCGCGGGGTCTGCCACGCCCTCGTCGTGCACCCGAAGCCCTTCGCCGTAGAACGGCCGCGCGATTCGGTTGACGATAAACCCAGGCGTGTCCGTGGCTAATACGGTGGTCTTCCCCCACCCATTCACCAGCGCACGTGTCTGGGCCGTGACGTCGGCGGTTGTCCCGAGCCACGGGATGATCTCCACCAGTGGCATCACCGGCGCGGGATTGAAGAAATGCACGCCCAGCACGCGCTCCGGTCGCTGACACCCGGCGGCGATCGCCGCGACGGCCAACGATGATGTGTTCGTCGCGAGGACGCAGTCGCCACTCACCACGCCCTCGACTCGCGCGAACAGATCGCGCTTGACGTCGAGCGTCTCGACGATCGCCTCGATGACCAGCCCGCAGTCGGCGAGGACGCCCAATCCTGACGGCCCTGACATGTCGTGCCACCGAAGCCGAGCGACGGCGGCGGCTCCGGCCGGTCCATCCAGTCGCCCCTTCTCGACGTCGCGCGCGATCGCGCGCTGGACATCCGAGGCCGCCCGCGCCAGCACGTCACCGCTCGCGTCGATGACGACGACCGGATGTCCCCGGGTCGCCGCCACCTGCGCGATACCGCTCCCCATGGCGCCCGCGCCTACGACTCCGATGGCCGTACCGCGCTCCAATCGCATGCGCTACCGCCCCACGTATGCCGGCGCCCGCTTCTCCTGAAACGCCCGCACGCCTTCCATATAGTCGGCCGAGCGGCCCGCTTCCCGCTGCAGCTTCGCCTCGACGGCGAGCTGCGCCTCGAGGTCGTTGCCCAGCGACGCGTTGAACGCCCGCTTGATGAGACCCAACGCCCGAGTGGGCTGGGTCGCCAGATGTCGGGCCAGTCCGCCGGCGGCCTCCATCAGCGCCTCGGGGGCCGCGACGTCGTGGATCATCCCCCAATCCCGTGCCTGCTGCGCGGACACTTTCCCACCCAGCATCGCCAGACTCGTCGCGCGCGCCATCCCGACGAGTCTCGGGAGAAAAAAGGTGCCGGCGTTGTCGGGGATGAGCCCGATCTTGATGAACGACTGGATGAACGAGGCGTCGGTTGACGCGATCACGAAGTCCGTGGCCAGCGCGATGTTTGCCCCGCCCCCCGCCGCGACGCCGTTCACGGCCGCCACCACAGGCTTCTCGAGGCGGCGGATCGCCATGATCAATCCGTTATAGCCAGTCACCAAATCGCCGATGTCGGGTGCCGGCGTCCCCGCCGGCGGGATCGCTTCGGCGAGATCCTGGCCCGCGCAAAACGCGCGGCCCGCGCCGGTCAGCAGAACTGCCCGCACCGTGACGTCGGTGCCCGCGCTCTCGAACGCCTGCCGCAGTTCCCCGACCATCCCCCGGTTGCAGCTGTTGAGAACGTCGGGCCGGTTCATGGTGAGCGTCAAGACCCCTGCGTCCACACTGCGGAGGATGAACCGATTGTCCATGCGGACCTCGCGACTTGCTCGGTGGGTAATGGTCGATCCTGGGCGTCGCGGACCGGCGGACGCTCGATCGCGGCCGATCGGCGGCCGCCGTCCGACCGAAGATTAACGGTACGGAGTCACCGCGGCACTGGCCCGCGCGCAGCGACTCGCGTCGGGACACGCCTCCCCGCGGCTCGGCACGGCTCTACGCTCCGACTCCACCCGATCACGGTAGCCGACACAGGTCATCCACGCCGATGTTGCCGCCGCATAGGAACAAGACGACGTGGCGATCCGGACCAAATTGGTCCCGCAGCCGCTCGGCGGCCGCCAGCGTGCACGACCCCGCCGGCTCGACCAGCATCTTCGTGCGCTCGAGGAGCAAACGCAGCGCCGCGATCGCTTCGGCGTCACTCACCACGGTCACGGATTCCACGTACCGCTTCACCGCGGCGAGCGTCTCCTCCGACGCGGCGGGCGCCCCGAGTGTTCGGGCGATCGACGTGACCGCGCTCATCGTCACCACGTGACCGGCAGCCAACGCCTGCGCCATGCAGTCCGCACCTTGGGTCTCGACTCCCCACACCCGCAGGTCCGGCCGCCGCGACTTCACCGCCGTCGCGATACCGGCGATCAACCCGCCGCCCCCGATGCTGACGATGACGTCGGTTACTTGGGGCGCGTCGTCGAGGATCTCCAACCCCGCCGTCCCTTGCCCCGCGATCACCAGCGGATCGTTGAAGGGATGGACCGCCACCCACCCCTTCGTCGCGTAGTCGTCCATGGCCGCGAAGCCGTCCAGCGAGGTCGGCACGAACGACACGGTGGCACCATAGCTCCGTGTGCCATCGACGTAGTTCTTCGGCGTGGACTGCGGCATGAAGATCAGCGCCTTCATGCCGAGCGCTCGCGCCGCGTACGCCACGGCCTGCGCGTGGTTCCCGCCACTCATCGCGACGACCCCTTTGCCCCGCGCGTCGCCGCTGATGGAGAGCATCCTGTTGAACGCGCCCCGAACTTTGAATGCCCCGGTCTTCTGAAACAGCTCGGCTTTGAGATAGATGTTGGTGCCGAGTCGCTGACTCAGCGTCTCGCTGCGCGCGAGCGGCGTCCGACGGACGTAGGATGCAATGCGGGGGTGCGCGGCCTCGATGTCGGACAACGTGACGGGCGGGAATGTGGCGCGGTTCAGCATGGGGGTTCCTCGGTGGCGTGTGCCCGTCTTCGTGAGTGGGTCAGTGGACCCGCCCCCAAAGCTACCGACCCAGGGCAGCATCGATCAGTAGCTCGGTTGATGGACTGTCGGACCAGACGCCCCGGCGCCAATTTCTACGCGGGAGTGGTCACCGTCACCTTGGGAGACGCCGCGATGATCAATGGTCACCGTTCCGCCGTGTCGGCGTACGTGCTGGGCGGCATGTCCGTGCTCGTTGGCGGGCCGCGCATCGCGGTCGCTCAGCACGCGCAACCAGCGGCGGCCATCACGTGGGACAAGTTTACGGATCCGGTCGAGCATGCGTTCACGATCGACGGTCCGCGCGGCTACGTGGTTCGCCCAATGACGGTTCGGCGCGGCCCCATCGACTACGTGCTCCAGACTCGGGCCGTCGCCCCCGACAGCTCGATCGACGTGCGAATCAATGACGGCGGAATTCCGGCGTTCTCCGAGCCGACGCGAATGGGGCAGCAATTGGGACAACGCGTCGGGATGGTGGTCGATGGCGGCCACGGCCAGCGCTTTATGATCGAGCCCTACGAGCCAGCGCTGCCGTTCGCGTACGACTATGGCAAGAAGATGATGTCCGCGTTCTGTGCGCAGCCCGCTCTCAAGGCCGCGCGGCCGCTACCGGTGCCCCCATCGGCGGCCCCTGCCACGCCCATCTCGACGGTCGACGTGGGCGAGGCGTATTTCGAATGTCCGAATAATGGCAAGGTGGGCTACGTCTATATGATCACGTCGCGATTTCACCAAGCCGGCTCGGAGATCGGCACCTGGGGGGTCTACGTGGTGGTCGGACTCGTCGCCACGCGCGCGCGCGCCGGCGAGGGCTTCGCCATCGCGCGCCACATGGCGTTCTCCGTAAACGTCAACCAGCAGTGGTACATGGCGAACCTGCAGACGGCCGCACGCCAGGACGCCGACATCAACGCGGAGTTCGATCGGCAAAAGTCGGCGCGCGAAAGTCAGTTGGCGGCCTCGGACCGCAATCAGGACAGCGAGCAACAGTCATTCGAGGACATCATCAACGGCGTCACACCCACTATCGATCCGCAGACCGGTGAGAAGCGCGACGTAGCGACTGGTTACAAAGGCAACTACTACTGGACCGATCAGAACGGCCATACGGTCAACACCAGTACGTGGACGGCGCCCGGTCCAAACTACCGCCCGCTCCAGGTCGCCCCCCACTAACACCGTGTCTGTCTCCGTTCTATTGTCTACGGTCTCCCCGCTACGTTCTCCTCTCTAACGTGCGGCGAAGCCGCGATCGTGGCCGCTACCGCGAGCATCTACAATTTTGACATCGAGCTGTCGGACATCGATCGACAGGTGTACGAATCGCTCCACCTCCGCGTTGCTCGGCATCCCTCGGAGTCCGAGCACTTCCTGCTGGTGCGCGTCCTCGCGTACTGCCTCGAGTACCAGGAAGGCATTGCCTTCGGGCACGGGTTGGCGGAGCCCGATGAGCCCGCGCTGGCGGTTCGCGACCTGACCGGCGCGCTCCGGGCCTGGATCGAGGTCGGCATGCCCGACGCACCTCGCCTGCACAAAGCCAGCAAGGCATCCCCCCGCGTCGTCGTGTATGCCCACAAAGATCCCGCACAACTCGCCCGGCAGCTCACCGGCGAGCGCATCCACCGGGCCGAGGCGGTGGAACTGTACGGTCTCGGCCGCGAGTTTCTGGACGCGTTCGCCGAGCACCTCGAGCGGCGGGTGGCTTTCGCCCTCACGGTGACCGAGCGAGAGTTGTATCTCGAGATCGACGGCGTCACGCTCACGAGCCGGGTCGAACGGGTCGCCATCCCGGCCCCGACTTCCTGACGGCGACTTGTCAAACACGCGTTTCATACACACGTTAGATTCTGTCGGGTCCGACCGACGGTACCCGACCACGCACCTTCCTGCCCGTGACCGGTCCCATGTCCAGTAAGAGACTGCCTGTCATTCTCGGCGTAGCCGTCGTCCTCGCCGCCACTGCGGGGTGGTTCGTCGAGACCCGATCGGATGCCCTCGTCCTGACCGGCATCGTGACGACCGACGATGTGGTGGTGAGTCCGCTGATCGCGGGTCAGATCGACAAGATGTTCGTCAAGGAAGGCGATTCGGTCGTCCCCCTGCAGTTGCTCGCGCGGCTGGTGCCCGCGGAGCTCCAGGCCGACCGCGCGTTCTTTCAGCATAGCGCCGCGGAGGGGGTCGTCCGGGTCCAGGAAGGCGAGGCGTCCGTCCGGCTCCAGTCGATGCAGACCGAAGATCAAATCTCGCAAGCCGAGTCGATGCTGGCGGCCGCGGTCGCACAGCAAGCGGAGGGCGCCGCCAACCTCTCGAACGCGAAGACGGCGCTAGATCGCTATGAGGTACTCGGTCGCGCCGGCGCGATCGCCCAGCAGGACCTCGACCAGCAGCGAACGACGTATTCGGTGGCCAAAGCCCGCGCCGATGCCGCGGACAAGCAGGTCGAAGCCCAGCGCGCCGCGCTCGCGCTCGCGCGCGCGGCGGCCGAGCAGGTCACGATCAAACGCAGCGAGCTCGGCGCCGCCCAGCAGCAACGGGCCGCCGAGGCGGCCCAGCAAACAAAGGCCGATGTCCGGCTCGCTTACACCGAGATCCGGTCCCCGATCGCCGGGATCGTCAATGTCCGCGCCGTCCGCGCGGGCGAGGTGGTGAATCCGGGCCAGCCGATCGTGACGCTCGTCAACCCCGACTCGCTCTGGGTCCGGGCCGATGTCGAAGAGACCTACATCGATCGGATACGGCTCGGCGACACGCTGACGGTCCGCCTCCCGTCCGGGATCGAGCGCACGGGGACGATCTTCTACCGCGGGGTCGATGCCGGATTCGCGACGCAGCGCGATGTCAGTCGCTCGAAGCGGGACATCAAGACCTTCGAGATCCGGCTCCGCATCGACAATCACGACCGGCGGCTTGCCGTCGGGATGACCGCCTACGTCCTCGTCCCCGCGTCGGCACGGTCATGAGCGCGATCGACGTTCGCGAGATCACGAAGACATTTGGCACGTTCACCGCGGTGGACGCCATCTCGTTTGACGTGGCATCGGGCGAGATCCTCGGGCTCCTAGGCCCGAACGGCGCCGGTAAGTCCACGCTGCTCCGTATGCTGACCACGCTCATCATCCCCACGTCGGGCACGGCCGTGATCGCCGGCGCAGACGTCGTCGCGCACCCGGACGATGTACGGCGCGCGATCGGTGTGATCCCGCAGGCGATGACGAGCGATCTCGAGCTCTCGCCTCGCGAGAATCTCACGATCTTCGCCAAGCTGTATGGGGTCCCCTCGGACCGCCGCCGGAAGCTCATCGGCGAGCTGCTCGCGGCGGTCGAGCTCACCGAGTGGGCCGACAAGCCGGTGAAACAGCTCTCCGGCGGGATGCGGCGGCGGGTCGAGATCGCGCGCGCGCTGGTCCATGAGCCGCGGATCTTCTTCCTGGATGAGCCAACGACGGGGCTCGATCCGGTGTCGCGCACCAGCGTCTGGGACATGCTGCGGCGCATCAAAGCCGAACGCGATCTCACGGTGCTGCTGACGACGCACTACATGGACGAAGCCGACAAGCTCTGCGACCGGATCGCGATCGTGGACCATGGCAAGCTGATCGCGCTCGACTCGCCGATGAAGCTCAAGGCCGCCGTGTCGGCCGTCAGCACCTTGGAGGTGAGCTTCTCCCCCGCTCCGGCCAACTGGTCCAAGCGGCTGGCGGGACTCCCCGGCGTCGAGAGCGTTACGGGCGATGGCCCGCGATTTCGCCTGACGTCGCATTCCGGGGTGGCGACGACCAGTGCGGTGCTCGCGGAGGCGGCCGAAAGCGGCGTGGCGGTGGATTCGATCGCCATCGCCAACACGACGCTGGACGATGTGTTTTTGCATTTCACGGGCCGCCAGCTCCGCGATCGTCTATCCGCACCGTCGGCCTCCGAGAGTCCGTTCATCATGCGGCGCTGACCGCGGCCCACGCGCACGATGCATCGCATCTGGGCCATGATCGAGCGCGATCTCCGGCGGTTTCGCCGGAGCCCGATGCTCATCGTGATGTCGTTGGTCCTCCCGCTCTTCCAGTTGGTCATTCTGGGGTACGCGTTCGGCGGGACGGTGAAGCACCTGCGGATCGGCGTGATCGACCAGGACGGCGGCATCCCGGCCGTCAAGTTGCGGGAGCTCACGGTGGCGATCGCCGCGAACGCGCGCACCTTCGAGACGATCAGCTATTCCGATCCCGGACTCGCCCTCGCCGCGCTCCGCGCGGGACGACTCAACGGGGTGCTGACCATTCCCCCTGGCTTCTCACGCCGAGTCCTCGACAAGGATGCGCCCCGGATCGCGCTGATCGAGGACAATACCGACAACTTCGTCACGGGCGCGCTCACGGCGAGCGTCGCGGGGATGGTGGACGCCTACAACCTGCGGCAGCCCAGCGCCGACCGGGTCCCGGAGGAGGCGACGCTCGACGTGGTCGAGGTCTATCCCTATGTGCCCTACATCCAGTATCTGCTGGCCGGCTCGATCCTGCTCGCGATCTTCACCATGGTCATGGTCGGCGGCGGCATCATTTTCATTGACGACAAAGCGCGGGGGCTGCACGAGGGATATTTGGTTACGCCGATCAGCAAGTTCGAGCTGATCCTCGGATTCGTCATCTCAGGCGCGATCAAGGCGGTCCTGGCGGGCGTGGTGTTGATGACGATCGGCTCCGTCGTGGCGGGAATCCCCGACCCCTTCGCGCCGATGCGCCTGCTCCGGCTGTTCGTCGTCGTCGTGTTGACCGCGTTGGCGCTCGTCAGCATGATGTTCATGATCATGGCGCGGATGAGTGATCCGCTCATTCCCCGCGCGTTGTTCGGAGTCCTCAACACGCTGTTGTATTTCCCGAGCGGCGCGGTGTACCCGACCCAGGCGTTCCCGGCGTGGATGCGGGCCTTGTCCAAGGTCGATCCCTTTAGCTATGGCGTGCACGCCCTGAAAAGCTTGTTGCTCAAGAACACGGGCTTCGGCGCCATCAGCGGGGACCTCCTGTACCTCACGCTGTTCACCGTCGTGACGTTGACGATCGCGACGGCGTTGTTTCGGCGGACGTTGTGAATCACGCCGCCGCACGACCGCGTCGTCGAGCCGCGCACTCGCGGGCCCCGCGGGCGGAGGGCACAGCCACCCGCGAGCGTTTGCTCGGCGCCGCCACGCGCCTGTTTTCAGAGCACGGGTTCGAGCACGTGGCCGTGCGCGACATCTGCCGCGAAGCGGGCGCGAATCTCGCGGCCGTCAACTACCACTTTGGCGACAAGCTGGGGCTGTATCTGGCGGTCGTGGACGTCGCGATCGCGATCGCGCTGGAGGTCAACGCGCTGACCATGGACGCCGGTGCCGACCGCTCGACGGAAGACCGCTTTCGACACTATGTGCGCACGTACGTCGGGCAGCTGATGAACATCGATGCCCGAACCTCCTGGTGCCACCAGCTCATCCAACATGAGCAGGTCGAGCCCACACCGGCGGCGAGTGCGTTTTTCGAGCAGGCGATTCGCCCCCGGATCGCGTACCTCCGTACGGTCATCGCCGACCTCATTGGGTGCCCGCCGGACGACACCCGGGTCTCGCGCAGTATCGCCGGGGTGCAGGCGCAGTGCCTCTTCTACCGCCCCGACCCCTTCCGCCTCGCGGTGCTCGGCGAATGGCCCGTAGGGACCGACTCCGCCGACGCTGTAGCCGACCACATCATCGCCTTCTCCCTCGCCGGCATCCGCGCCCTCTCCCGCTCAGATCCCTAACGCGCACTCTTTTTTTGTCGACTCTCGACTTTCGACTCTCGGCGTGTGCTGTTTTTTGATTTGTGGTGGTTGTTTCTCCTACTCTCCGATCAACCGCCGAAACCCCGCGTTCCGCTTGAGCGGCGCATACGTCGGATCCACCCGGAGCCATCCGACCGACACGTACGAGGGCACGCGGAGCAATGTCGACAGTGTCTCCACCGCCCGATCGTCCTGGCCGAGCATGACGTACACGCGGGCGAGTTGCTGGAGGACGTAGGTCCCGGTCACGGCATCCTTATCCAGCGGACAGAGCGTGACCGCCAGCCGCGCCTCTCGCAGCGCGTCGTCGCGACGACCGAGGTAGGCGTTGGCGACGCCCAACAACGCATGGGTCTGCGGCTCCGTTGGGTCGTTGCGGACACTCCCTGCGCCCTCGCGGAGCGCGGTGTCGGCGTAGGCGCGCATTGCGGCGCTGTCGCCGGCCAGCCATGACATCCCGGCCAGCGCATAGCTCCAGTTAAACCGGTCATCCCCGAACGAGGTCGGGGTCAGTCGGAGCAGAAGCGCACGTTGTGAGTCATCGAGCGCCCAATACAGATCGCCATAGGTCGCGACAAAGGTGACGAGCGTCGTGGGATCTTCGGTCCGTCCCGCGTGTGTCATCACCGCCCGCGCCGCCGGGAGATCCCCGTTGGCCAGCGGGATCATCGCCACGAGCTGCCACCCCTGCGGTCCCGGGCTCAACTGAACGGCCCGGACGGCGACATCGTGCGCCTCCGGGAAGCGCCGAAGTAAGAAGAGCGTCACTCCCAAATCGTATAGCACGGTCTCCGAACGCGGGTCGAACGCGCGCGCTTGCTGCAGATGAACGACCGCCGAGTCCCACTGTCCGAGCGCTCGCTCGCTGATCGCGACCAGGATGAGAAGCGCCGCGTCGCGCGGACTCGATCGCAATCCGATGCGAAGCTCGCGCAACGCCCGGATCTGATCGTTTTCCCCCACCGAGTAGTAGCCCGCCATCGCCGCCCGCGCGTTGGGAAGCGTCGAATCCAGCGCCAGCGCACGCTCGGCCGCAACGCGCGCGCGCAGGATGTCGGATCGTTGCAGACTGCCGCTGTTCTCGTACAGTCGCGTGCGCGCGACCGCCAGCTGCGCCCACGCAGGCGCGAAGTTGGTGTCGAGGGCTACCGCGCGCTCCAACTCTGCGACCGCCCTGTGTAGCACCGCCGCATCCGCCGGCCCACTCGCGAAGAGGTTGGAGCCGTGCAGATATGCATCGTACGCCGCACTGTTCACCGTGGGGAGCCGGGCCAGCGCCGCGCGGGCGCTGTCGTTGACTCGCACGTTGAGCGCCTGCACCACCGCTTCCGCCACGCGGCCCTGCACACCCACGAGATCGGTCGGAGCCGCGTCGAACGGAACCGTCCACGCGGTGGTCGCGTCCGAGACCCGGATCAGCTCCGGCGTGACGCGCACATGCGTGCTGTCGCCCGGCCCCGCACGCACGACGCGGCCCATCAGCAAATACTCCACACCCAACTCGCGCCCGATGCGCTGCACACCCGCCGAGGCGTCGGTATACTGCTCAGAGCTCGCGCCCGCGATGACCCGCAACCCCGGCAGCGCGGCGAGACGGCTGCGAATGTCGTCAGTGATTCCGCTCGCGAGATACCCGTCGGTCGCCGGTCCATCGTGCGCGAAGGGCAGCACCGCCAGCGTGGGAGTCGAGGCCGCTGATGTGCCAGGACGCATACGGTGCGCGAGCAACCATCCGCCAGCCACCACCGCGGCCACGAGAACCCCCCCGACGATTGCTGTTCGTGGGGTGCGGCGGCGGCCCCACTGCGGCGGGTCGGGGACGCGGGACGCGGAGGCCGTGGCAGCAATGGTCGGCGTGGCACGGGCGGCCGCCGGCGGCGTGTCGGAGACCACCACACGACTCACCGTGTTCGATTCGGCGACCCGGTCTATCCGATTCGCGGCGGTGGTCGCGGTGGGTGTCGCAACCGGCGCCTCGCTACGCGCGCGCACGTCGGCAACGAGCGCCGCGGTCTCCGCCGACGGGCGCGTCTCGTACGCCGACCAGAGATGGCGCGAGAATTCGTCATAGGCCCGGAGCGCGCCCCCGCGGTCACCACCGGCATCGAGAACCTCGATCAATCGGCGCGTTGCCCGCTCGTCGTCGGGAGCGAGCTGCGCCGCGACTCTGCCCCATGCGGACGCCGCGTCCCGATCGCCAGCCCGCTCCGTCTCATCCCGCAGTGTGGAAGCGGCAGCGGCGGCTTTGGAGCGGTATCGCGCCCGGGCGCCCTCGAGCCACTGCTCGAACTCGGCAGATTGGTTGGCGAACGCGAACGCCGGGAGGAAATCGCCACGGTAGACGGCCATCGCATCGACGAAGCGTCGGTCGCCGGCGCAGTGGTCGAATTCGGTCGCGTCGCACCACAGAACGCCGCGGTTGACCGTGATCTCGTCGGCCGACCGGGCGACGAACACGTCCTCGGCCGTCTCCCGACGCAGGTGATAGAGCGTTTGCCGAAGTGCCTGGCGCGCCGATTCGACGTCCGCGTCAGGCCAGAACAACGCCAGCAGGGTCTCGCGGCGCACGAAGCCCTGTGACCCCTCGGTCGCGATGTACGCGAGCACCGCTAGTCGCTTGGGCTGAGCCAGGACCGAGCGGATCTCCGCGCCCGCACGATCCGTAAGCGCCGGGCTCCCGAGCGTAATCAGCCGAAACACTACCACACAATCTGCCCAGCGTCCAAAAAAATTGCCAGGTGACGATCAGGTGACGGCCGTACGCACCGGCAAGTGACAGCGAACCCTCATCTTCGCCGCGTTG
Source organism: Gemmatimonadota bacterium (assembly GCA_003152485.1). GTDB lineage: Bacteria > Gemmatimonadota > Gemmatimonadetes > Gemmatimonadales > Gemmatimonadaceae > Palsa-1248. Next base: position 64,086 of record PMAE01000068.1, read on the forward strand.
GATGTCCTGTGTGACGTCAGGCGGGTGGACACGCAATTCGCGAGAGGACACGGCAATGAGTCGGATGCGATACGGTTCACACGGCGACCTCATCAAGGTCGCGCTGACTGTGACGATGCTGATGACGTGGGCGTGCGGCGGGAACAGGAGCTCGCCTCCCGACGCCGCGGCTCGAGGTACCGCCGATACCGCGACCGCGGCGGCCGCCACAGGGGAGGACGGATGCCGCTATCTCACGGCGTCCGATGTCGAGCCGTATACCGGCCCGCTCGTGTCTCCCCCCTATCGAGCCACCGACGACGCCGTGGCCAACCGATCCGGGGACCATTGCCTCTATCGCGGGAAGGACGGCCGCGAAATTCTGTTCAACCATAGCGCGCACGGCGGCCAGATAGCCGGCACGGTCACGCGCCGCGTCCCGGCGGTCATGGATCGGCTGCTGCACGACGGCGCCGGTGGCGTACAAGGAGGATCGGAACAGCACGGTCCCGCCGACGCGGTCATGGGATCAGCCGGCCCCGGCCCGTGGGACAACTCGAATTGGATTCCCACCGGTACGTTGTTCGCGTTCAAGGGCGACGACTTCTTGGAAGTCGATGTCTCGGCCGCCAGCGGTGGCAAGCCCGGCGCGATCGATCTCGCCACCAAAGCGATCGGCCGGCTCACCCAGCCCCTCGACTACGACGGATCGAAGGCCGTAACGCTCGCGCCCAAGCCCGATGCCCGCGTGCCCGCGTGTCAACTGATCCCCCGCGACCGAGCCGAAGGCATTCTCGGGTCGCTCGCCGGTGATCCGCAGACGGACAGCGAAGGCACCACCTGTACCTACAAGGTCGCCTCCGCGGACGGCGACGTCAGCTATCCCGTCGCGATCACCTGGACCAACGGCTACAAGCAGCTCAACACCCTCAAGCGCGGCATGTCGATGGTGTCCGGCCTAATGGGGCCGGCACAAGGCGCGTTCAACGTCGGGAGAGGGCCGGTCGGTCAGCTCCCGGCCGGCGGAATGCCGGCCATGCCGAAGCTCGATTCGACGCAGCAGAAGATGTTCGACGGATTTGCAAAGATGGTGGGCGTCGGCGGGATGGGCGGCGCGGTCAAGCGAGGGCTCAAGACCGACACGACGCTGACCGGCCCGTGGGACTCGGCCGCGCTCATCAACGGGATGTGGCTGATCGCGAGCCGACACGATGTCGCGGTCACGATCAATGTTGGCAGCGCCGACTACGACAAAGCCAAGGCGCTTCTCGCCGCCGCCTGCGAGCGCCTCTGATGGGCGTCTCCTTCGAAGTGGTGGCCGGCGGAGCCGGCAACCGGGTGCTCTCGGATCACCGTGTTACGGCAGTCAAGGATGCGCTCACCGCGCGGTACGGCGTTGCCGCCAGCCGACTCACCGCGGGCGGTGCCGGCGACAGTCAACCGCTCGAAACCAACTCCACGCTCGAAGGGCGGGCCCGGAATCGCCGCGTCGAGCTCACGCGAGACTAGAGATCTTCACCATGACCTCTCCTTCAATCACGACACCCCTGCGTCTCGTCGTCGCCGTGTTGTGTCTGGCGGCATCGGCTCGAGCCCAGTCGCCAGACGAGCCGTCCGTCACGTTGACCGTGACGCCAGCCGACATACCGGTCAACGGCCACATCACGATCGCGGGGCTGGGCTATCCCCAGCCGGGCGCGTCCATCAGTGTGACCGTCACACCACCGTCGGGTCCCCCCACGACCGTCACCGCGACACCGGACAAGACCGGTCGCTATAGCACCACCTACGCGCGCACTCCGATCGACGGCACATACAAGGTCAGCGCCCAAACCGGCGCCAAGAGCACCCCCGCGACGGGTGCGTTCACCGTCCACACCTACTTGATCGACATCGATGAGGATGTCGCCGACAACAAGGCATTCCTCGCGGAGATGGCGGACTTCGTGACCACCGTCAAGAAAGCCATCACCGACATCCCGGATTCACCCGCCCGTACCGAGATGGAGGCCAAGCTGGATGCGCTGGATGAGGAAACCAAGCAACTGCCCGCGCAATCCGCACATCTCGCCAGCGCCCTCGCCGACTACAAGAACATGGTGTCCCAGGACCCGGATGCGGCCGCCGTCCTGCAGCCCGCGTTCGATCATCTCGCCGAGCTCGACGCGCAATCCAACGCCAGCAAAAAAACGATGGAAGCCGAGATTCAGCAGAGTGAGAAGAACCTGCAGGCGTGCGACGCCATCGATCACGCCACGGAAGCGCTCAAGGCCGTGCCCGAGATGATCGGGATCTTGAAGAAGCCGTTTCAGTTCGCCCTGAGCTTCATGACGAACATGGCGAAGTCGGAGGCACCCGCGGCGGCGGGACCTGGCATATCCGCGGGGGGGAAACTGGCATCCGGGCTCGTCAAGGCGGCCGGCTCGCCGACCGAGTCGCTCGCCGAAAACGAGTTGGAGGAGGGGTCGGAGTCTGAGATTGCCGAGAAGCTCGCGGACCACATCCCCGAATCAGTCCGTACGACGCCAGCCTACAAGTTTGTCGTCTCCGAATCGAAGAAGTATCTGCCCTCGATCGTCGACGGCACGACAGGACCACTCGGCATGTTCGATAAGGCGACGAAACTGGCCGGTGACGTGGCGGCCTACGCCAACGAGCAACTGTTCGCCAAGTACTGCGAGAAGTTTGAGGGACATTTCACCGCCACCATGCTGGCGCACTTCTATAGTAAGGTCAATGCCCAGGGCGTATTCGTCGAGTGGTGGACGTACTCCACGACGATCGAAGGGACGCTCACCCTCCGGTACCCCAAGGGCGAGTCCGGCAAAGCGGTGGCGTTGAGCGGGCAGTTCGAGGGCGGCGCGACGCGGTTTACGTATAAAGAGGATGTGTTCAACTCCGGACTGTTCGGCAGCATGGCCAAAGGCGGCGTGGTGCACCTACTCGATATCCCTCCCGCGGCGACCGACAACGCGTCGGGAGGCATGGTGAATTCCCTGGCATCGCCCACCGGCTTCTTCATCCCGGTCACCGGCCAATTCGCTGACGGGAAGATCACGCTCGTGCTGGGCGACGCCCGCACGGACTTCAATGACTCCTACACCCGCGCGCACACGGTGTACGTGGTCATCGCACCGTCGACGCTGATGCTCCCCGTTGAGGGGCATTTCAGCCTGCCGTACACGAATGCGCACTTCATCCTCGATCACATCGCCAAGGGCGACTACCCGGTGACCCAATCAGGGTCCGCCATGTGGATCGAGAAGACGAATGAGAGGAACCTCCCCGCGAATCAGAACGACGCGGTGTATTCGATCGATCTCAAAGCCTGTAACCCCGGGTGCGGCGGGTCATGACACGCCCCGGCGGCGCGGCACGTCAAGCAATAGTCGAGCGCCATCACGTCGCCCTGTAGGACCGGCGATACAAACGCGACGGCCGGCTGCACGTCACCGCAGCCGGCCGTCGCTGCATCTCCGACACTCGACCGCTCGGCTCCGTCTCACGCATGAATTGCGGTCGGACGATCCGACGAGCCAGCCGGCGATTCCTCGGTGTGAGACCGTGGTGCAACGAGACCATGAGAGGTTTCCAATGTTCCGCGGTCTGGCCACAGTGACTGATGTTCGATCGGCGAGTCTGAGGGGAACAGAACCCGCCCTTCCGATCGCGCTCGATCCTGGGTGCGATGCGAAAAGGTGACTGGTCGGCAATCTCGCCACCAGGCGCGCCTAACCCAGATACCAGCATACTCAAATGGGATACACCATGCCCCGTTCGTCCCGCCGCGTTTACTTCACGACCGCGCTCTGTATCGCTACCGTCATTGGATGTAGCTCAGACAAGCACAATGGACCCGCCGCGACCGGCAGCCTCGCCGTCACAGTGAACGCGTCGGGCGATGGCGCGCTAGGCTCGGTCGTCGTCAGTGGACCCAATGGTTACACGTCGACGATCACCGCGACGAAGACACTGACCGCGCTCGTGCCCGGCGTGTACACGGTCGTCGCTGACTCCTCCACCGCCCCGGACTCAGTCGTGGGTACGGTCATCGACACGGGCGTGGTCACGGGAAGTCCTGCGACCGTGACGGCCCATGTGACCGCCGCGGTCACGGCACAGTACGCGGCCAAGGGGCGAGTCGGTGGACTGTGGATCGCCAACAACGACCGTGGTACGATCCCCGAATTCTCGTCAAATCAGCTTCGTGCGACGGGCACACCGGTGCTAGCTGAGTCGCTCGCCACCCAGGTGGGAACATCGGCGGGATTGGCGATCGACGCTAGCGGCAACCTGTGGGAGTCGGCCTGGAATAGCGACACAGTGCTCATGTATTCGCCTGCGGCCCGGAACGCCGGCGGCTCGCCGACTCCAACGACTGTCCTCGTCAGTTCCGCACTCTCGCACGACGAAAACATCGCCTTCGACCCGAACGGCAATCTGTGGATCACCAGCTGTGGGAACGGCGGCATCGTCGAGTTCACGCCGAGTCAGCTCGCAGCAGGCGGGACCCAGACGCCGGCCGTCACGATCAGTCGCGCCTCGAGCTGCCCATGGGGGCTGACCTTCGATGGCGCGGGCGACGTATGGGTCGCTGATTTTGACCTGAGCGACCTCGTCGAGTATAGTGCGGCCCAGCTCGCGACGACCGGCTCGCCGACACCAGTCGACACGATTGGCGCGAACGGCGGATCGTTGGCAAAGCCAAGCGGCGTCGCGTTCGATGCAAGCGGCAATCTCTGGGTGTCGAATTTCAATGCAACTACTGTGGTCGGTTATTCGCCCAGTCAGCTCACCGCCGGCGGTGCGCCGGTCCCGGCGACTACCATTACCATGCCCGCCTCGTCACGCGGCTTGGGCACCGCCTTCGACAATCGCGGGACGCTCTGGGTCACCGACGAGAGCCATGGCGTGGTCTACGGATTGACCAGCGCGCAATTGGCGGCTGGTGGCACTCCGAGCCCCGTCCTTACGGTCACTGTCGGCCTGGCCAGCTTCGTGCCCGAACAGCTGGTGTTCGACCAAGTCGCGACGGCAGTGGGAGTGGCCGCCGCCAGTACGCGCCTGCGCACGCTGTCGGTGCCGCAACTTCACCAACAGAATAGGAATGTGGAGACTCGTCACTCCCACTAATACCCGACGGTTCGCCGAGTAGAATCGGCGGGGCATACGCGAAGGCCGGCTGCAATTCACCGCAGCCGGCCTTTCGTCGTCGGTCGCCCCGAGTGGCGTTAGTCGATCCGGGGAACGAGCTCCGCCTGATCGAACCGGTACCCGCAAAACCGGCACTTCGCCGCGTCCACCTTCACGCTCTCAGCGCAGTCCGGACACACCTTCGTCGCGACTTTCGCCGTAGGAATCAGGACGACCACCACCAACGCGATCGGTCCCAACATCGCGCCCAGCATCGCCCAGCGAAGCGGGTTGTGCCCTCGGCGGACAGCGACATACGCCGACGCAAGTGCGAACACGAACGACAGCACCGTCGAGACCCACAAGACCGTCGCCAGATGAGCCTGCAACGAGGCCATCTGCGTCTGGAACGACTCCAACTGCGACGGCAAATCGTCCATGGAACACTTCTCCGCTGAAGGCACGCGCCTGGTACCCAGTCGGGCGATCCGTTCTCACGCTGTCGGCGGGACTTCCATGAAAGCTACGTCGGGTTTTCCAGAAACCGAGTAGCAGCGGTCCGAGACCCAGTGCCGCCTGGCCGGTCGCCAGCACGTGCCACCCCATGACGACCGCAACCTCGCGTCCATGACGAAGACGTAATCATCCGCGAGCCCCGCCTCGGCGACTCGACGCATCACCATCGCGCGTTTACTGTCGGAATCGGCCGCCGACACCTATTCTGTGAGATGCACGTTTCGGTGACCGCCCGCGCTGGCCGCACGCCGCTGGTACGCGTCGCGTTCCCCGGCGCCCCGCACACAACCTAGCCGCTCCGCCAATGATCACGGCTATCCAGCCACCGCGCGCCACCGGCGCCCCGCTGGCGATCCCCGACTCGATCGAAAACACCGGGATCCGGCGCAGCGTGCTCGAAGACCTCGCGCTCAAGACGATCTACGTCGAAGGCGAGGTCTCGGTGCGCGTCCTGGCCGACCGGATGGGACTCGGCTTCGCGGTCGCCGAAGATCTGTTTCAACGCCTTCGCAAGCGCAAGATGTGCGACGTGTCCGCCCTCGATGGACTCGTCCCCCGCATCACGCCCAACGGCCAAGGCGCGGCCCGCGCGCAAGAACTGCTCGCCGCCAATCAATACGTGGGGCCCGCGCCGGTCGCGCTCGAAGACTATGTCCACCGGGTTCGGGAACAGAGCGTCGGTCTCGTCGAGGTCGGCGCCGCGGACGTGGACCGCGCATTCGAGCAGCTGGTACTCAGCCAGGACCTACGAAAGCAACTCGGTATCGCGATCCTCGCCGCCCGCTCGATCGTGCTCTACGGACCCAGCGGCACGGGCAAGACGGCCATCGCCGAACACATCCCCGACGTCTACCAGGGCGGCGTCTGGATCCCTCACGCGGTGGAACACGACAGTCAGATCATCACCGTCTACGACCCAACAGTGCACCGCCGGATCGAGCGCGACGTCCCCCAAGACAGCGATCGACGGTGGGTGCTGTGCGAGCGGCCGCGTGTCACGGTGGGTGGCGAGCTGACGATCGAGATGCTCGATCTGCAGTTCAATCCGGCTAGCGGCGTCTACGTCGCCCCGCTGCAGATGAAGGCCAATAATGGCGTGCTGATCGTGGATGATTTCGGTCGTCAACGGATCCCACCCGAGGCACTCCTCAACCGGTGGATCGTGCCGCTCGACCGCAAGATCGATTTCCTCACGCTCCGCGGCGGCAAGAAGTTCGAGATGCCCTTCGACTGTCTCGTGGTCTTCTCGACGAACCTCGACGCCGCCGGGGTCTTCTCCCTCAACCCGGAAGCGTCGGCCCTCAATGATGACGCGTTCCTTCGGCGGATTCCCAATAAGATCCGTCTCGATTACGTCTCCGTTGATGAGTTCCGTGAGATCTTCCGTCGCGTCTGTATCCTATTCAACGTGCCCTACGACGCCGAGATCGTAGACCGGCTCGCGACATACCTCTGCACCGACCTCAGGCAGCAGCTCCGCCCCTGCTACGCGCGTGACCTGGTACAACAGGTCTGCTGGGAGGCCCAGTTCGAGAAACGGCCCCCGGTTCTCGACTGGCCAACTGTCACGCGCGCTTGCAGCACGTATTTTCTTTCCTCGGGGTCGATCGCCTAACCACGCGGCGCTCGACGCTCGTCCCCGGGCGGCTCGGTAGTGCACACGGCAAGACGGCGGCGTCGAGCGAGTGTGGTGATCACGCGTGTGTCCCCGCGGTTCCGGAGTCCGTTGGCGCCCCTCCCCCCTTCACATCACCTGAACTACCACCTCTTCACGAGACGGTCCAGTGGATATCGGATTTATTGGCCTCGGCAGTATGGGCCAGGCGATGGCGACCAATGTGATCAGAGCCGGACACCGCGTCCGGGTGTGGAATCGCTCGCGCGGTCCGGTCGATGAACTCGTACGCCGTGGTGCGCTGGCCGCCGCCACCGCACGAGACGCGTTTACCGGCGATGCCGTGATCTCAATGCTCCCGACCGATGATGTCGTGCGCTCGATCATCGTCGCCGAGCGGCTCCTCGACGACGCACCGCCCACCATCGTCCACGTCAACATGGCCACGATCTCCGTTGCGCTCGCACGAGAGCTGGCAGACCTCCACCGCGCACGCGGGCTCGGCTATGTCGCGGCGCCCGTGTTCGGCCGCCCCGATGTGGCCGCGGCCGGCAAGCTCCAGATCGTCGCCGCCGGAGATCCAGCCGTGATCGCTCGGGTACAGCCGCTGCTCGACGCCATCGGCCAGAAGACATGGATGGTCGGCGCCGAGCCCCACCAAGCCAACGTCGTCAAGGTCGCCGGCAATTTCATGATCATCGCCGCAATCGAGGCGATGGGTGAGGCCGCCGCGATGGCCGAGGGTTACGGAGTGGCGCCGGGTGAGCTCCTCGATATCCTCACGAATGCGGTTTTCCCGGCGCCCGTCTACAGGAACTACGGCGCCATCATCGCCGAGCAACGCTACGAACCGGCGGGATTTAAGTTGGTGCTGGGGCTCAAAGACGTGCGCCTCGCGCTCGAGGCCGCGGAAGCGGTCCATGCACCGCTGCCCTTCGCCAGCGTGCTCCGCGACAATCTGTTGGATGCCATCGCCCATGGACAGTCGGATCAGGATTGGTCATCCGTAGCATCGGTGGCGCGTCGTCGAGCGGGACGCGAGCCGCACGATGCGAAGACGACGACACCGTCGTGACCCCGGTGCCGTTCCCCTCACTGAGGTAGCACGATGGCTCAATCCGGTCAGTCGTCGCGTGGCGGCGGCGTGGTCGTCCTCGGCCTCCCCTACGACGGATCGTCGTCGTTCCTCCGCGGCGCGGCCGCCGCGCCCCCGCTCATTCGCGCGGCGCTGAACTCCGATGCCACCAACGGATGGAGTGAATCACAGATCGATATGCGGGCTCCCGGGGCGGTGCGAGACGCCGGTGACATTTCCGTCGATGGTCCCGAGGACATCCGCACTCGGATCGAGACGGCGGTCGCCGCGGTGCTCGCTGGCGGTGGACACCCGCTGTGCCTGGGCGGCGACCATTCGGTGACGTATCCCGTGTTACGGGCGGTCCGTCGGCATTTTCCGCGCTTGGCCCTGTTGCAATTCGACGCACACTCCGATCTGTACGACTCGTTCGAGGGAGACCGGTATTCGCACGCGTGCCCATTCGCGCGGATCATGGAGGAGCGACTGGTCGATCGGTTGATACAGGTCGGGATTCGGACCATGAATCCGCACCAGCGCGCCCAGGCGGACCGGTTCGGTGTCGAGGTCATCACCATGGAGGAATGGGACGCAACGCAAATCTTCTCGTTCGACACGCCGGTCTATGTGTCGATCGATCTCGATGTGCTCGATCCCGCCTTCGCGCCAGGCCTCTCCCATCGCGAGCCCGGCGGCCTCTCCGTGCGAGAGCTCCTCCGAGTCATACAACGGATGCGAGGGGAGGTCGTCGGCGGCGATGTCGTCGAATTCAACCCCACCCAGGATCCGTCCGGCGTCACCGCCTGGGTCGCCGCGAAGATCGTGCGCGAGCTGGCCGCGCGAATGCTGGACGTCTCGCGCTAGGGCTCCAAATTGTCGGCGGCGATATCTGACTACTTTCTACTTTCTACTTTCTACTTTCTACTTTCTACTTTCGCCTTTCGCCCCTCTACTTTCCACCCCTACCCCCCCACTACCCCCGTATCCGTTGCCGCACTCGGTAGCCGCCGCCACACGGAGTCCGCGTGCGGTGGCAGTTCCGTCTGATGCTTCAAGAACGTCGCGATCGCCCACCGTTGGTTCGCGTTCAGTGTCTGTGTGTATGCAGGCATCCCGGTAAGCCGGATGCCGTGCGTGACCTTCCAGTACGTCTCTTCGACAGGATCATCAGTGACGTCGTGCTTCGCGAATTGTGGCGGACGCTGATACAACCCTAGCGCGATCGACGAGGCCTTCTCGTCAGACGTGCCGTGGCACACCGCACAATGGGTCCCGTAGAGCCGCACGCCTCGGGACAGCGTCGAATCGTCAGCCGGTAACGGGTCGACTTCCCCGCGCGACCCGCGCTCGATCGCGACGCTCAGTGACCGCTTGGCGATCAACCGCTCGAGCGCGCCAGGCGTCGCGTCGGCATTCGCTGGCAGCATCCCGGTAACGACCGCCAGGAAGCCAATCACGACGAAGGTCACCACAGTCGCGGCGACGGTCGTCATGATCGTGACGGCCGACCGGCGTTGATCCAGCATATCAGTTCTCGTTGTTTAGCGGAAATGTGCGGGGACAAAGCCCCTACCGAATTGAAATATGGTAGCACCCCTGAGCCGGTACCGCCCGATCGATTGTAACGCCCCCAGGCCCGAGCGTTCGCGCCAAGGGAGATCGATCATCGAGGCAAGTGGTCAGGGACCAGCGGTGGGGTGAACGGCAAATCCGGCTACCCCTCGGCTCCTGTCGTTAGCGGTACGTCAGCTGGCGACGTGGGAGCGGTGACCTCCCCTACGCCCCGCAGTCCACTTAGGACGTCCCAGGGTTCACCCAATACGCCTTCTCTCGGTCTATCTCCGTGCCGGTACCTGCCAATTCCACAGCGCGCAACACGCCCGACCGTCAGGCGACCGCGGCACTGCTGGCACAAGAACGCGGAGACGCCGAACGCCTCCTGAACGGCGTGCGCATGGTGGTCTTGGTCATGCTTGCCGCGGCCGCGATGATGTACGCGTCTGCCCTGACCTACGGCCTCGAACTGGTCAACATCGGCGTCCTGTTCCCGATGTTTCTGTGGACGGGTGGTCAGTACTTGCTCCTGCACCGGCAGCGACGCACGCTCCCGTGGTTGACGACCGCCAACGTCGCGATCGATGTCTCGGCCGTCACCGCGCTGTTGGCTGGCTACGGCTTCGTGGGCACCCCCGATCTGGCCGTGCAGTCCCCGATCTGGGTGGCGTATTTCGTGATTCTTGCCGCCCGCCCGTTTACGGGCTCCGCCCAACGCGCGGCGATCGCGTCCGTGATTGCCGTCGTGGAATACGCAGCCCTCATCGTGCTCTTCGCCACGATCGGTCACCTCACGATGCGCGCGAGCCCGCTCGCGGTAGCCGACACCGGTGGTACGTCGTTGATGAACGAGATCGCCAAGGTGTTCCTCTTGGCCGCAGTCGGCGCCACCGCAACCTACGCAACCGCATGGTGCGAGCGGACGCTCGTCCGGGCGCAGGCGGCGCTCCGCGAAAGTGACGCCGAGCTCCGCGCGCTCATTGGCGCGATGTCGGACGTGATCGTGGTGATCGACCGCGAGGGCCACTACCTCAAGATCGCCGCCAGCGGCGCCGACGCGCGCCACCGGCCGCCGAGCGACTGGGTCGGGCGTCGGCTCCACGACGTCCTGCGGCCAGAACACGCGGACCTCCTCGCGAAGTCGGTCGCACGGGCGCTCGAGTCCCGACTGCCGGTGGACGTCGAGTACAGCGCCGTGATCGACGGCAATACCGCGTGGTACGCGGGGACCGTGTCACCGATGACCGACGACTCGGTCGTCTACGTCGCGCGCGACATCACGGCCCGCAAGGCATTGGAGGCCCAGCTCTCGTTTCAAGCGCTCCATGATCCGTTGACCGGGTTAGCCAACCGCGTGCTCTTCCACGACCGCGTCCAACACGCGTTCGCTGGCTCCGAACGGGCCGGCGGACGCATCGCGGTCCTCTTCCTCGACGCGGACGAGTTCAAGACCGTGAACGACAGTCTCGGACACGGCCTCGGTGATCAGCTCCTCACCACGCTGGCCCATCGGCTCTTGAACGCCACCCGGGGCTGCGATACGGTCGCCCGGCTGGGCGGGGATGAATTTGCCGTGCTGATCGAGCATGCGAGCGCGGATGCCGACGCGATCATCGTCGCGGAACGGATCGCGGCGAGCCTGCGGGTGCCATTTGCCCTCGGCGATTGTCAAATGTCCGTCAGCGCGAGTATCGGGATCGCACGGGCCAGCGATGACGACAACGCGGAAACGCTCCTGCGGAATGCCGACGTCGCGATGTATCAGGCGAAACACGAGGGCCGGGGCCGTCACGCGATCTTCGAGCCCGCGATGCACCGCGCGTTGGTCGATCGCATGGCGCTCGAGAGCGACCTGCGTGATGGGATCGAGCGGGGCGAGCTGCGGCTCGTCTATCAGCCGATTGTCGAGCTGCAAACAGGACGCCTCACCGCCATCGAAGCCCTCGTGCGCTGGGCGCATCCACGGCGGGGGATCCTGCCGCCTGCGCTCTTCGTCCCGCTGGCCGAGGAGACAGGATTGATCGTGCCGCTGGGACGCTACGTGCTACGTGAGGCCTGCCGCCAGGCCGTGGTCTGGCAGAACGCGTCGGCAGGGGCCGCCGCGCCGGCCGTTGCGGTCAATCTTTCGGGTCGCCAATTCGACCAGGAGGACCTGGCCGCGGATGTCGCCGCAGCCCTGCAGGAGTCCGGCCTGAACCCCGCATGCTTGGTTCTCGAGATCACCGAGAGTGTCGTCATGCGAAACACCGAAGCGACGGTCCTCCAGCTCCACGCCTTGAAGGCACTCGGCGTGCAGCTCGCGATCGACGACTTCGGCACCGGCTATTCGTCGCTCAGTAGTCTCCAGCGCTTCCCGATCGACATCCTCAAGATCGACAGGTCGTTCATCGATGGCGTGACACGCGGCGGCAACAACGCGGCGCTCGCGCGCACGATCATCGCGCTCGGTGACATGCTGGCCATGCGAACCGTGGCCGAAGGGATCGAGCACGAGGACCAGCAGGAGCTCATGCACAAACTGGGCTGTCGGTTTGGACAAGGATACTTGTTCGCTAAGCCGGTGTCGGCCGACGAGATCACCCTGCTGCTCAAGGACTCGCTGGGTCCCAAGATCGCCTCGCCGGACGAGCCGCCTGTCGGGAATGGGGCCCGCCCCATCCTGGTCGGCTAGCCGCTCGTACTCCGGCCGGCGTCGACGGACCGTCTCGTGGGCACTCATTGCACGGTCACGGGCACGCGATAGCTTGCCACACGCTGTCTGAAGTCTGCGGACACTCACTCGAGGAGGCGCCGTGCAATGGGCCATCATAGGCATGAACGTGCTGTACGCCGCACTCGGCGTGGTCCTCATGTTCGTCAGCATCAAGGTCTTCGATCGCCTCACGAAGATCGATCTCGAAGAGGAGCTGCAAAAGGGTAACATTGCGGTGGGCATCCTGGTCGGCGCGCTCTTTCTCTCGATCGCGATGATCATCGGTCGCGCGCTGAGCTGACGATGGGTACGCTGGTTCGGATGGTGTACCTCGTAGCCGTCACATTCGGCATGGCGGGCGGCGCCCAGAGCGACAGTGGACGCTCGCCGGGTTCCCAGGCCAGCGCGGCCTCGGCAGGCGGCACCCTCCGGGTGCCCTCGATCCGCTACGATGAGTACTTCCGCAAGTACAGCAAGCGCTATTTCGGCCCGGGATTCGCGTGGCGAGTATTCAAAGCGCAGGCCATGGCCGAGAGCGGGCTCGATTCGACGGCGCGAAGCTCGGCCGGCGCGCGCGGGGTCATGCAGCTCATGCCGGCGACCTTCGCGCTGATCAGTGCGCACCGAACCGAATTCAAGTCACCCGAGGACGCGCAGAGCAACATCGCCGCCGGCATCGCGCACGACGCCGATATGTGGCATTTGTTTGGCCGGATCACGCTCCATCCCGAGCACTACCGGTTCATGATGGCGGCGTACAACGCTGGTGAAGGCACGATTCAGCGGGCGCAGCAGGTCGCGCGGGCAGCCCACCTAGACGAGACAAGCTGGTTCGGCGTCGCGAGTGTGGCGCAACAGGTCCCCCGGTGGCGCTATCACGAAACTCTCGGCTACGTCTCGCGAATCGCGATCGATTACCGTCGCCTCAAGATGCTGGATGCCGTCCCGCCAGTCGAGATGGATCTCGATCAGCCATAGGCGACTCGCGCCGGTGCGCCGCGACCCGGCATTTTCGGCCTGGCCGAGCGGCGCTCGGCCAACGCACGGACCCGGTTCACCCGCCGGTCAAGAATTTGTACTGCGCGGCCGTCAACGGAACGACCGAGAGTCGGCCCTCGCGCACGAGCGGCGAGTCGGCGAAGATCTTGGTTGCCTTGATCGTGGCGAGCGACACCGGCTTCGCAATCGGACGCCCCACTTTGATCGTCACCACGGGCTGTTTCGGATCGGACGCATCGACCGCGGTGACCGAGGCGGTCCCCACGGCGAGGGTGCGACCGCCGGTCTCATAGACGACCAGCCGTGCACCCACGGTCATTGCTCGCAGGTTCTTTACCGCTGCGGGGTTCGAGACGCCGTCCCACGTCGTCACGCCGTCGCGCCGAAGGTCGGCGAACGAATATGCGGATGGTTCGGTCTTGATGAGATAGTCCATCATGACGACAACTCCGAGTCGGTGTGTGCTGTGTGCTGTGCAGTGTGCGAGCCGCTATCCCTGCTCCCCGTAGCCTAAAACCCCGGCGGCCGCTCGCCAACGACCCCGAACGCCCGCTCCAGCGCGAGCCCCGCACGCCCCAGCGTCCCCTCGTCGAACAGCCGCCCGATCAGCGTGACCCCGTGCGGTACGCGCCGCGGCGGCGAGAAGGTCGGCAGCGGGTGGTGCGGGTCGGGCGCCCAATCACTGCGCGCCTGAGAGACGTTGACGAAGCCGGCTCGCATGGTGAGCGACGGATGCCCCGTGAAGTTCGTGATGGTCAACATCTCATCGCGCAGCGACGGCACGAGGAGCAGATCCACTTGCGAAAAGACGCGCGCCATTTCGATCGCCACCCGGCGGCGGAGTCGATCGGCCTGTACGAAGTCCACGGCCGAGAGGAACCGCGCCTCCCGGAACTGATTCGGCCACGCATCCGGGACCTGCGCCTTGAGTTGGTTCGCCTTGCCGGTGAGCGTCAACTCCTCAAAAGCCGCCGCCGCTTCGCTGAACAAAATGAGGTTGAGCGAGTCGTAGGGCCAATCGGGGATGTTCACTTCGACCGGCACCATGCCCACTGTTCGAACCGCTTCCAACGCCGCACGGTCCACATCGGTAGCGGGGCTCTCCTTCATCCACGCCGGGAAATACCCGACGCGTAGGCCCGCTACGGAGCCCGTTCCGTCGAAGTCGAACCGGCTCGGTACACTCGATACATCGCCGTCGTCAGGGCCCGTGATCGCGTGCAATACCAGCATGGTGTCCTCCACGCTGCGCGTCATCGGCCCCAGTTTGTCGAGCGACCAACACAGGGTCATCGCCCCGGTCCGCGGCACCCGACCGTAGGTGGGACGCAGCCCGTTCACGCCGCACCGCATGCTGGGGCTCACGATGCTGCCCCCAGTTTCACTGCCAATCGCAAAGCCCACCAACCCCGCGCCCGTCGCTGCCCCGGGGCCCGCGCTCGATCCCGACGAGCCTTCCTCCAGGAGCCACGGATTCATCGTCTGGCCACCGAACCAGATATCGTTTAGCGCGAGCGCACCCAAACTCAGTTTGGCGACGAGCACCGCCCCCGCCTCGTGGAGACGCTGGACGACCGCGGCGTCCGCGGTCGGCACTCGGTTCCTGAACGGCTCCGCGCCGTAGGTCGTGGGGATGCCGGCGGTGTCCAGGAGGTCTTTGCCGCCCCACGGAATCCCATGCAGCGGGCCACGATACTTGCCGGCCGAGATCTCCTGGTCCGCCGCCTTGGCCTGCGCGAGCGCGAGGTCACGCGTGAGCGTGATCACGCAATGGAGTTTGGGATCGAATCGCTGCAGTCGCTCGAGATAGATGCTGGTGAGCCGCGCTGAGGTGAGCTGTTTCCGCTCGATCCACCGCGACAACTGCATCACTGACGAGAACGCAATCTCGTCATCGGTCGCCGGCAGCAGCGCCCCATCACTTCGGCTACGGACAAATCGGTCGCGGACCGGTCCGGCAGGCTGCTGGGAGAACACTGGATTCCACCGCGTCGCCGGCGCGACCGTCGCGTCCAGCGCCACCGTACGCGGTCCTACGCGGCGCTCGAGCAACGCGGCCATCGACTGCCGCCAGTTCGCGGCCGCCATGTCGCGCTCGCCGGCCGTCAAGGTCACCTGGACCAGCTTCTCGGCCTCGGCGAACGTCGCCGGCGATACCACTGGACCAACCTCTGGTGCCGCGTTGAACGTGGAGGGCGAGCCTGGCGGCGGGGCGGCCGGAGGAGGTACGGCCGCGCTCTGGTGCTCGCCACGGCACGCGGCGGCGGCCGCGAGCAGGCCGAGTGGGGCACGGATCAGAAACTGGCGGCGCGAGTTCAAGCGAAACCTCCGAGTGCCGGATAGCGGGAGACTCGGGGCAAAATGTACCGCGCGCGACCCGGGACGTCTTGGTCCCGGGCTCGAATCGCCCGGCTGTCAGTCCGGCGCGTCGCTCACGCCTGGTGTGGGACGCCACCCGGTCGGTGGGCCGACCGCGGCGTGAGCGGCCATCACGTCAGGACGGTGATTGGTCGCGACGCGGCCGTCACGGGGGTTACTGTGGCCGCGTAGGTGGAATAGGTCGCCTCGAGGCCGGCCAGGTTCCGGCTGCCCTTCCGCCAGCACCAGAATCCGAAGGCGATCACGGGGATACCGACGATGGCGAGCACGATCATGAGTACCGAGCACACCCCCATGATCATCGCGGACAGTCCGACCATTTTCTGGATCTTGAACGTTCGCCCGTATTCCGTCTTGGCGGCGAACAGTACGTCCGGATCGGTCGAGCCGGTCGCCCTCAACATGCCGGTCACGTCGCGAGGATCTACGTCAGCCAGGGAAACCCTGGTGTCTCCGAAGTGCATACGTTCTCCTGGTGGGAGTTGAACGGGGGCGGTGCTCCTCCGTTCCCAGACAGGCGTCCGTGCGTCCAAGCGGTGCGGCGGGGCATGAACTCGGTGCGTGTGTTGCCCGGTGTGCCCTCAGTGTGGTAGCCTAATGTGCAGTCTCACCTCGCTGTGCAATGCGTCAACGCGCGGGAAATACCGTCATGGCGCCAAAACCCATAGAGAAGCGCGCGGGGCCGGACCTCGGAGGTCTCGACGCCATCCCTGGCGATCGGGCGGCCCTCGAAGAGCTTTTTACCGCCACGTACGAGGAGCTACGTCGCCTCGCATCGAGTGTGCGACGCGGTGACCCCAGCGCCACGCTCAGCCCCACCGCGCTCGTCAACGAGGCGTGGCTGAAACTCGCCGACTCGCCGCGAATCGCGGTGACGTCCCGCATCCACTTCAAACGGATCGCCGCCCGCGCGATGCGGCAGGTCCTGATTGAAGCAGCGCGCCGCCGAAATGCGGAGAAGCGTGGGGGTGGCATCGCGCCCGTCACGTTCGATGAGGCGGTCGACGAGAGATCCACGGGCGCCGAGGAGCTGCTCGCGCTCGACGCCGCGCTGGACGAGTTGGCGCGGATCCACCCGCGACAGGCCATGATGGTCGAAAGCCGATTCTTCGGGGGCCTCGACGTCAGCGAGACCGCGGAGCTGCTCGGCGTCTCGGAGGCCACCATCCTTCGCGACTGGCGAGCCGCCAAAGCATGGCTCGCCAATGAGCTCCGCCGCACCAGCTGACCCGCCGGCCTCGATGCGCTGGTCGGCGGCGCTGGCGCCGTCTGAACGATTGGAGAGGTGATGGACGCAGAGCGATGGGAGCGGATCCAAGACCTCTTTCACCGCGCGGCTGACCTGCCACCGGCCGAGCAGCGCGCGCTGATCGACGCGGAATGCGATGATCCGAGCTTGGCCGCCGATGTCGAAGCGCTTCTGCAGCAGGACTCGGGCGGCGCATCCCTCCTCGATCGCGGCATCGCGCACCTCGCCCACCGCGTACTCGGCGAGCCACACACGTCCGATCTCCCACGTCAAGACTTTGGGCGGTACCGCATCAAGTCCGTCCTCGGCGAGGGCGGGATGGGCGTGGTCTACCTCGCCGAGCGCACGGATCTGGGTGGCTTCGTCGCCATCAAGATCTTACGCGATGCGTGGCTGTCGCCCGCCCGCCGCGATCGATTCGCAAACGAACAACGCACGCTGGCCCAACTCAATCATCCGTCGATTGCGCGTCTCTTCGACGCGAACACGCTGAGCGACGGCACACCGTGGTTCGTCATGGAGTACGTCGCGGGCGTCCCGCTCACGACCTACAGCACGGTCAACGGGCTACCGGTGGCCGATCGGATGCGGCTCTTTCGCGCGGTGTGTGAGGCCGTGCAATACGCGCATCGGCACTTGGTCATCCACCGCGATCTCAAGCCGTCGAACATCCTGGTCCGACCCGACGGGACCGTCGCACTCCTCGATTTCGGCATCTCGAAGCAGCTCGATAGCTTGGACGTCCCCGTGGACCAGACCCGCACCGGCCTGCGCTTCATGACACCCGCCTACGCGGCGCCCGAGCAGATGCGTGGTGGCCAGACTGGTGTCCATACCGACGTGTACTCGCTCGGCGTCGTGTTGTACGAGCTCCTCACGGGACGATTGCCATTTGACATCGGGCGGCGCACTCCCGGAGAAGCCGAGGCGATGATCCTGCAGCACGAGCCGGTCAAGCCGTCCGCGGTTGCTCGGCGAGTTGCCGAACGCAGCACCGACAATCTGCGACGGGCAATCGTGAGCAACGCGTCGTGGGCCGATCTAGACGTGCTCTGTCTCACCGCGATGCACAAGGATACGCACCGGCGGTACCGCTCGGTCGAGGCCCTGATTCGAGACGTGGACCATTATCTCCAGGGCCAACCGCTCGACGCACAGCCCGATTCCGCCCGCTATCGGCTCAGCAAGTTTACGAGACGGTACCGGCGGCCGATCTCAGCCGGGACGCTGGTTCTGATGGCAGGTATCGCCATGACCGCGTTCTATACGGTGCGTTTGGCCGCGGCCCGGGATGCCGCGATAGCGCAGGTCGCGCGTACGCAGCGGATCCAGCGGTTTATGCTCAACCTCTTCAACGGAGGAGAGGACGTCGCCGGACCGGCTGATACGCTGCACGTGATGACCATGGTCGGCCGCGGGGAACTCGAGGCTCGAATGCTCGACAATGAACCCTCGGTGCAGGCGGCGCTCTATGGGACGCTGGGCGGCATTTATCAGAAACTCGGCAATTTCGACCGCGCGGATACGCTGCTCCGCGCGGCGCTGGACCGACGCCGGGCGCTCGTCGGCCCCGATAATCCGGATGTCGCGGCGAGTTTGGTTGCCCTCGGATTGCTGCGATCCGATCAGGCAAAGTACGACGACGCGGAGCGGCTCGTGCGCGAGGGGCTTTCGATGAGCACGCGAGACGTGCCACCCCAGGATCCCGCGATCGGGCGGCAGACGATGGCCCTCGGACAGGTCCTGGCCGACCGCGGCGCCTACGACAGTGCCATTACCGTGCTGGACCAAGCGGTCCGGCTGCAGTCGCGCCCACCCAGCGACACCGGGGACCTCAGCGAAAGCTTGAATCGGCTCGCGAACGCACACTACTACGCCGGCCACTACACGATATCCGATTCGCTGAACCGGACCGTCCTATCGATGGACCGACGACTCTATGGCGATCGGCACCCGGGCGTCGCGGACGATCTGGTCAACTTGGGCACGATTCAAAATGACCTGGGACACCCTCGACAGGCCGAACTGTTCCTCCGCCAAGCGCTGGCCATCGATCGGGCGTGGTACGGCGACGACAATCCCGAGACCGCCTCTGTCCTGACCATTCTCGGTCGCACGCTCGTCGCCGAGGAGCATTTCGACGAAGCGATGTCCTCGCTCCGACTGGCGCTCAATATTCAGGAGCGGGTCTATGGCCCCACGCACCCGCGAGTGGCGTCGGCACTCAACGCGCTGGGCAGCGCCGAGTTGGCACAGGGTGCGCTCGATGACGCCCAGACGAATTTCGTCCGGATGGCGGCCATCTACCGCACGGTGTACGGCGACAAACACTATCTCCTCGGTATCGCCGCCTCGGACCTGGGAAGCGTCGCCGAGAAACGCGGCGACCACATCGTCGCGGAACGATATTTTCGGGAAGCGGTGCAGCGACTCACGGACGCACAGTCCGCCGACCACCTGAATACCGGCGTCGCACGCCTCAAGCTCGGCCTCGCGCTGCTGGGGCAGCACCGATTCGCGGAAGCCGAGCGCGAGACTGTTGCCGCGTATGGGATCATCGCGAGGCAAGCCAGTCCATCGAGCCCCTGGCTCCACAATGCGCGCTCGTATCTGGTCATAGAGGCCGACTCGCTGCATCAGCCTCTTCAGGCCGCGAAGTTTCGCGCCGAGCAGGCGGCGATCGACAGCCCCGCGAGGGTGCACCGAGGCGTCGCGACGGCGCCCTGAGCCGGAAATCCGGGTCGCGTCGGGCCTCGGAAGTGCCGTCCGGCGTGTGAGGATGTCGTCAACACTCGGCGCGCCAAAACCCGCCGCAAACGCTAACTCCGCTGCCAGGCCGAGCCGCGCGCGCGGTAGCCCGGCTCTTGCAAAGGGACCGTACCCATGGCACACACGCGGTGGATCCATCGGATCGGCACCCCCAAATCGGGCTTTCGATACGTTACCGACGCTGGTGTCGCCATTCGCTCGCAGCCGGTGCTCGATCGCGTCGAGGGGCTCCACATCCCACCGGCCTACCGGGATGTACACATCGCCGGCAGCGCCCACGCCGCCATCCAGGCATGGGGCTTCGACGCGCGCGGCCGCCGACAATATCGCTACCACGCCCGCGCGGTCGAACGCGGTCAGCTCCGGAAGTACCATCGGGTCGCTCGGCTGGGGAGGTACCTCCCGGCCATTCGGTCCGCCCTGGCTCACGATTTTCGCGGAACCGATCTCTCCAAGAGTCGAGTGGCCGCCGGCGTGGTGCTCCTGATCAGCGAAGGGCACCTCCGAGTGGGGGAGGAACGCTACGAACGGGCGAACCACACCTACGGCGCGACCACCCTGCGGAAGTCGCACGCGGCCGTAGACGGCGCGCAGGTGACGCTGGAGTACATGGGGAAGCGAGGAATTCCACAGCGCCACAAAATTCGGCATCCGCGTCTCGCGGCTTTCATCGCGGAGTTGAAGAAGACGCCAGGTACGCGTCTAGTCCGTTATCGCACGCCCGACGGCTGGTGCGATCTCACGTCACGGGATGTGAACGCGTACCTTCGGACGCTGGTCCGCATCCCCTACACCGCTAAGGATTTTCGCACCTGGGGTGGCACACTCCAATGCGCACTCGCGCTCGCTGCCGTGGGGCCAGCGGCGACGGAGCGCCATGCGAAAAAGAACGTCGTGGCGGCCATTCGGACCGTGGCCGACACATTGGGAAACACGCCCGCTATCAGCCGGAAGTCGTACGTCCATCCCCTCGTGATCGGACTCTATGTAGACCGCGGGTTGACCATCGCCCAATACCTGCACCGCCGCCGGAAGGTCCTTCGGCTCTCCCGCGAGGAGTCGGCGCTCACTCGCTTTCTGGACGAGCACTTCCCGGATCGACGCCGTAAACCGAGAGCGGCGTAGGACGGGAGACGCCGCACCGGGTCCGCATGCGCGAGGAGCCAGTGACGATGTTCCCACGCCACCGCGGAATCGCCGCCCTTGGCGATGGTTATCCCGGTGACCGGGAGTCTATCCGAGCGGCGTCAGGTGAGCGATCAGGCCGCCATCAATGCCGAGGTAGAGTGATCCGTCGGGCGCCTGCTGCACCACGCGTATCCTCCATCGTCGATCCAGGAGCAGCCGCTCTTCGTGAATGACGTGATCGCCGTCGACCACCAGCCGATTGACGTGCCGGCCAAACATCGCGCCGATGAAGACGTTGCCTTGCCACCGCGGAAACGCGGTGCTGGTGTAGAAGATCATTCCGCTGGGCGCGATGTCGGGCTCGTAGTAGAAGACGGGTTGCTCCATTCCTGCGTGGTGCGTGAGTCCCGCGCCAACCGGCTTGCCACCGTAGTTGACGCCGTAGCTGATCACCGGCCAGCCGTAGTTGAGACCGCGGCGAATGATGTTGATCTCATCCCCGCCTTGCGGACCGTGCTCGTGCTCCCATAGCGCCCCGGTCGCGGGATCGATCGCGAGGCCCGCTGAGCTCCGATGTCCGTAGCTCCAGATCTCAGGGAGGGCGCCCTTCTGGTGTATGAACGGGTTGTCCCGCGGCACAGTCCCATCATCTCGCAGCCGGATGACTTTTCCGAGATCCGATCCAAGGCCCTGCGCGCTGTCGGGACTATCACGCTGACCCAACGTGATGTAGAGATACCCGTGATCGATGACCAGACGCGAGCCGTAGTCTTTACTATTAGCGAGGGCCGGCCGCGCAGTAAAGATCCGTTGCCGATCCGCGAGATGATTCGCCACGAGGTGGGCCCGTTCGACGACCGTGGTGCTGCCATCCGGCACATCGATCGCGGAGACCAGATAGATCCACCCGTTCCGGGCGTAGTCCGGGTGCACGAGCACGTCGATCAGTCCCCCTTCGCCCGTTCCGTGCACCGGCGGGACACTGTCGATCGGCGTCAGCACCCGCGTCGCCGGATCGAATACGCTCAAGCGACCGGTGGGACGGTCGGCGATGAGTAAGCGGCCATCGGGGAGGAACGACATGCCGACCGGCGCCGTCAGCCCCGCGACGACCACCTCGACCCGGAACCGCGCGTCGGGCGTCTCATACGTCCACTGCGATCCCACTGAGTCGTGCCCCGGCTCTTGTGCCGCACCCGATGTTGCGACGAACAGCGCGAGGACCAACCCGTATGGTTTCATGGGCGTATAGCGTACGATTCGTCCATCGCCCACGCAATGGCGCACACCCGCCCGGCGGCCTGTTCGGCGGTCTGATATCGTCGGATTGAGCGCCGGGGCCGTCGGCCCCATCTTTCCGCCCATGCCTACCCACCGCACTCCCGCCCGACTCGACGATCATTGGGCCGGCGGACCCGCGCCCGATGCCGACGATCTCGACCAACTGGTCTACCTCTCGCACCTCATTGGCCAGGAGACCCGGCTCGTGCAGCCGGGCGGTGGCAACACGTCGATCAAGCTCGGGGATACGCTGTTAGTCAAGGGGAGTGGGACCGACCTCCGCACGATCGGCCGGAAGGGATTTACCCCGTTGTCGCTCGCGGCCCTGAAGCCGCTGCGGGCGGCGGAGACAATGCTCGACGCCGAGATGATGCGGTTCATGGCCAGCTGTATGCTGCAAGCTGACGCGCCGACGCCGAGCGTGGAGACACCGCTGCACTCGCTCCTCCCGCATCGTGTGATCGCGCACACGCACGACGTCGCGACGATGAGCGTGACGAACCTCACCGACGCCGTGGCGGAAACGCTGGTCGCCGAGCTGTTCGCCGGAGAGATCGTATACGTGCCATATGTGCGGCCCGGGTTCCCGCTCGCCCGCGCCGTCAGCGACATGGCGGATCGATTGCCCGACAAGGCGATCGGACTCGCGCTCGCCCATCACGGCCTGGTTGTGTGGGCGGACGACTCTCGGGCGTGCTATAGGCGATTGCTGGGTGCGGTGAACGCGATCGAGGACTACCTGGCGACGAAGCGGAGTGGGCGGACAGTCGTCGGACCGGCGGTGCGCCCGATCCCGTCCGTGGAAGTTCGCCGACGCTGTGCGGAGCACGTGCTGCCCGTCGTTCGCGGCGCACTTGGCCCCACGAATCGCGTGATCCTGCACTTCGATGACGCCGACGACATCCTGAGCGCGCTCGCGGACCCCCGCATGCCGGCACTCGCCCAGCGTGGGATGGCGACGCCCGAACATATCCTGCGTGCGGGACGATTGCCCGCGTGGCTCGACCTCGATCCCTCCGCGCCCGCCGACACCACTGCCGAAGCCGTCCGCACACAGCTCGGTCAACAACGGGCAGACTACGAAGCCTATCACGCCCGTCATGCCTCGCCCGGCGAGCAGCCGCTCGATGATTGGGCCAAGGTGGTACTCGCACCGGGGATCGGGATGATCACGGCTTCGCGGGACAAGCGGGGCGCGGCCACTGCCAATCTGTGCTATCGGGCAGTACTCGACACGATCGCCAATGCCGAGGCGATCGAGGCGTTTCACTTCATTCCCGAGACGGATGTCTTCGAGTTCGAGCATTGGCAGCTCGAGCGGCGGAAAATCGACGAACAGGACGCCCGGGAGCGCGCATCGCTACTCCTCCCCCGCCTCATCGCCGTGGTCATTGGAGCGGGAAGCGGCATCGGAAGGGCCGCTGCGCGACGGTTCGCGGAGGAAGGCGCCCACGTGGTCGTGGCGGATATCGATGGCTCGGCTGCCGACGCCGTCGCCGCTGGGATCCGAGCGTCGTATCCGGGGCGCGCCATCGCCGTTCGTGTGGATGTGCGGGTCGATGAGAGCCTGGCAGAGTTGATTCGGCAGACTGTGTTCGAGTTCGGTGGCCTGGACTGCCTATTCTATACGGCGGGGCAAGCCCCGAAATTCACGGACGTCACCGAGATCCGCCGCGAGGATCTCCAGCAGCAACTCGACATTCACTACCTCGGCGCCGTCCTGGCAATCGGGGGCGCGGCGTCCGTCATGCGACGTCAGCGACTCGGTGGCTCGATCGTCGCGTCGGTGTCCAAGGCCGCGCTGGCGCCCGGGCGTGATGCCACCGCGTATTGTGGGAGCAAAGCCGCACTGCTGCACGCAATGCGTGTCGCCGCCGTCGAACTCGGTGCCGACAGCATTCGGGTCAACGCCATCAACGCCGACCAGGTCGAAACGCCGCTGTTCATGCGATTCGTACAGGAACGGGCCGCGATGCGGGGCGTGTCGGCAGCGGATCAATTGGAGGCCTACCGCCGGCGCAACGTCATGGGAGTATCGCTCATCCCGGCGGACACCGTGGCGGATATCGCTGCGCTACTCGCGAGTGAGCGGTTCCGTTTCACCACGGGCGACATCATCACCGTGGACGGCGGCTTGCCAGACGCGTTTCCGCGGTGACGCCGGCCCTCGACGCCGTGGCACCTCGCCCGACCCGCTGGCCACCGGCCTGCGGGGTTCCCCCGTCAGCGCCCTACAGCACCGCCCATGCGCTGGTCGTCGTCTCGCCGCACGGTGCGCCCGACCACGACCGTCACATTGTCGGTGCCGCCGCCGTCCAGCGCGTCCTGGACCAGCGCTTCGCACGCCTCACGGGCCGACGTCATGTTCATCAAGCGCTCGCGAATCTTGGAGTCCGGCACGTGTTTGGTGAGGCCATCGCTGCACAGCAGCCCCACCGTCCCCCACACCTGCGAGAGGGAGCTTACGACTGGCGTCGTCTGCTGGCCGCCGATCGCACTCGATAGCACGTTGACCCACGGGCTCCGGTAGGCATCGGTCCGACTCAGGACACCGAGGTCCACCAGTTCCTGTGCCATGGTCTGATCACGGGAGAGCTGTGTCAACTCGCCATCGTGCATGAGGTAACAGCGGCTATCGCCGACGTGGAGGAGATACGACCGCGGCCACATGCCGATCCACATCGTCAGCGTCGTGGCCATCCCCGCGAGCGCGGGGTTGCCTTCCGCCTGACGCAGAATACCGTCGTGACACTCGCGCGCCGCATCCTCGAGCGCGTGGGCGAATGCATCACTCGGGCCCGCGGTATCTGTCGTACACAATCGGATAGAACGCGTCACATACTGCGTCACCGCTTCAACCGCCATCCGGCTTGCCTCTTCACCCATCGGCCCACCGCCAACCCCGTCGGCGACCATCGCCAAGAGCGCCACGCGCTCGGCGCCGAGCGGGAGCCGGTCGAGCGACGGCAGGCTCGAGAGATGGACCTCCATCTGTCGGCGCATCGAGCAGATCAGGAAGTTGTCCTGATTGACCTTGCGCACTTTCCCGACGTTTGTCAGTCCGAAAAAGTCGATCTCGTCGTCGCGCGGGACTCGGTCCGCGAGCTGCGGGCTGGTCTTGGTGTCGGCAATCATCGAATAACCTCCTCCGCTCCCGAGCGGGAGCCGAATGCGGCGGGCCCGACTCGGCGGCCGCCCCTCGGGGACGGGCGCCGACCTTCAAGAATGCGCGCCCCGCCCGAGGGCGCAAGACCCGCCCTCCGCAATCCTGCCGATTCACTCGTTAGCGCCCCGCACGTCGCGGCAGCCTGAACGGTAGATTGGGCGGCGTGACCTGCCCTTGCCCTTCGACCCCGGAACTCTGATGCCCCGCCGCCTGGCATACCTCTCCCTCGCACCGATCGCCGCCGTCGCCGTCATGGCGGCGATTCGGACCACGCCTGCACCGAATCCCGCGCCGCCGGCTTTGGCCATTGTGCACGCGACGCTGATCAATCCCAACGCGGCCCCGGTGCCCGATGCGGTCGTGGTGTTCCAGGCCGGCCGCGTGACGTGTGCCGGGGCGCGCACCTCGTGCGCGGTGCCGCAGGGGGCCGCCACGCGGGACGCGACGGGCGGATACATCACGCCAGGCCTGATCGACGCCCACGTCCACTATTCGCAAACCGCATGGATCGACGGGCGGCCGGACGCTGGCGATGTGCGCGCCCGGTTTCCGTACGACTCCGTGGTCGCCTCGTTGCGCGACCATCCGGAGCGATTCGACCGCGCGTACCTCTGCTCGGGCGTGACGAGTGTCTTCGATGTGGGCGGATATCCCTGGTCGCTGCCCATGGCGCGGCGACACGAGGAGACGCTGACGGCGCCGCGGATGGTGGCCGCGGGTCCGCTGCTCGCGACGGTCGACTTCTGGCTCAACCTCCCGTTCGAACGGCAGTTCGTCTTCATGGGCAGCGACTCCGCGGTGCGCACAGGAGTCAGCGCGCTGGCGCGGATGGGCGCGTCGGCAATCAAGGTGTGGTACATCCAGGTGCCCGACTCGCTCCAGGCGACGATGCGTCACCGGCTGATGGTCGCCGGCGAAGAGGCGCGCCGAGTGGGGCTGCCGTTGATCGTGCATGCGACGGAGCTGGCGCGGGCCAAGGAAGCGCTGGCCGCTGGGGCGCGGGTGCTCGTGCACAACGTGGACGATGTGCCGGTAGACAGCGAGTTCATCGCGCTCGCGCGGAAGAACGACGCGATCGTGATCCCCACGCTGGTCGTCGTCACCGGCTACGAAGATGTATTCCGGGGCCGCTCGCCCGGCCTGCGCTACCCGCTGGACTGCGTGGACAAGATCACGCGGTCCCATCTGGAGTCGCCGCTGCCGGACAACTTGCGTCCGCCGGCCGCCCGTCTCGACCGACTGAAGTCGGTGCCCGTCCGCAGCGCCCACAATTTGGCGCTCTTGGTCGCGGCTCACATTCCGATCGCCATGGGCACCGACGCGGGCAACCCGGGGACCGCCGCCGGCCCCAGTGTGTACGCCGAGATGGAGGCGATGCAGGCCGCCGGCATGAGCGCGAAGGCGGTGTTCGCGTCCGCGACCATGGGCTCGGCCCGAGCGATGGGTCGCGACCGCGAACTGGGATCGCTCGAGCCGAACAAGCTTGCCGATGCGGTCGTCTTCGACGCCGACCCCTCGGCCGACATCGCCAACGCTCGGAAGGTGAGGCTCGTCGTGCGCGGCGGCGCCGTGTACACGCGCGAGGAATTGTTGCCTCAGCCGTAGTGCGCGGCAACCCACTGGCACACTCCTGGAGAGATCACGCATGGAGGGGC
The DNA here is from genome assembly GCA_003152485.1 of Gemmatimonadota bacterium. Taxonomy (GTDB): domain Bacteria; phylum Gemmatimonadota; class Gemmatimonadetes; order Gemmatimonadales; family Gemmatimonadaceae; genus Palsa-1248. Next base: position 91,276 of record PMAE01000068.1, read on the forward strand.
GCCATCTTCTTGGAGCGGTGCTTCCTCAACTCGCCGCGCCACGACCGCCTGACCTGCTCCGTGGTCGGCTACGGCGATAGTTTCTTCACCGACTCCTACGTCGATACGGCCACTGGCAACACGGTCTATCCGAACGTCGGTGCCACGCCATCGAGCGTCGTTGCGTTCATCGTGCCCTGACGAGCGCCCGCGATCTCGGCGTAGCCGGAGCCGACGCTCACTCGCCTCCCTGAGTTGAACCGACGCACCTGGGCCGCGCCTGACGCGTCTCTGGATTGACGGCTGGCGCTCCGGCGACGCTCGGCCGATACCACTCCCGCCGCACGAGGTGTGGCGTGTGTGAGAGGGCGCTCTAGGGGCGGGATCCAAAATCGGTCCTCCACCGACGGCTGCGTCACAGCCCCACGACGGTCGGATGCCGAGTATGCCATGTCGTTGCCTGTTCGTACGCATGTGCGGCGCGGAGCACCGTCGATTCGTCGAAGGCGCGGCCGATGAACTGCAGACCCACTGGGAAGCCGTCGTGAGAAAAGCCGCATGGGACGGAGATCGCGGGCAGGCCGAGCAAATCGAACGAGAAGGTGTAGCGGATCGCGTCGTTGGCTGTAAACTCGCGGTTCTGGACGCGTGGGTACGGACCGAACGGACGGCCGGCGAGCGGATACGTGGGAGCGACGACCACGGCCGTGTCGTGCGTCGCGCGTGCGTAGGCACTCTGTAGCACGCGCCGCTGTTGCGTCGCGCGGATGTAATCGACGGCGGGGATCAGCGCGCCAGCCTTGATGTCGGCGCTGCTCGCGGCCGGTGGAACCGCCGCGTCGAAATCACTGGGGTGCTCGTGGAAGAGCTGCGCGGCGGCGACCGAGTACTCGCACGACGCGATCGTGTTGCCAACCGCGAGGAGCTGATCGAACGGCGGCAGGGTGACATCGACCACCGACGCACCGAGCGAGCGTAAGGCATCGAGCGCGACATCGAACGCGGCGAGGACATCGGGCTGTCCGACGGTGACGTACCCGCGATCGACGCCGATGACCATCCCCTTGATGCCGGTGCGCAATCCCGCGCCGTAATCGGGCACCGGCCGGCGCGCGGTAGTCGTGTCTCCGGCATCATGCCCCGCCAGCACTTGCAGCGCGATCGCGCAATCTTCAACGGTGCGCGTGAGTGGTCCCGGATGATCGAGCGTGTAGAGGCGAGGGAAGATGCCTTCGAGGCTGATGCGGCCATGCGTCGGCTTGAGACCGACGACGCCGCACAACGCCGCCGGGATCCGCACCGAGCCGCCGTTGTCCGTACCGACCGACAGCGGCACGATGCCGGCCGCAACTTGCGCGCCCGACCCGCTACTCGAGCCGCCCGGCGAATAGTCCCGGTTCCACGGATTCCGGATCTTGCCGAAATCCGGGTTATCGCCCGATTCGCCATCGGCGAACTTGTTCATATTCGCCTTGCCGATGATCACGGCGCCGGCACGCTTCAACCGCCTGACGACGGCGGCATCGGCGGCCGGGACGTTGGCCACACGCGACTTGGCGCCGGCGGTGGTCCGAATACCAGCAGTGTCGATATGGTCCTTGATGCTGATCGGGATCCCGTGCAGTGGCCCGCGGTACTGCCCGCGGGCGATCTCGGCGTCCATCTGCCGCGCCTCCTCGAGGGCGGCGTCCGGGATGAGGGTAATGAATGAGTTCAACGCGGACTCGAGTCCGCGCGCCCGATCGAGTGCCTGGCGGACGACGTCCACGGACGCAACCCGCCGCGCTCGCAGGTCGCCCGCCAACTCGGCGATAGTTGGGAACGCCGGGTCGGGGCTCATACGTCGATGTCGGGGTCGAAGTCCGACTGCGGCTGGATCGTCGGATCGACCGCGGCCGTGAACCGGTTTCCGTCAAGCGACGCCTGGACCTTTGCGCCCTCGCCAGGTCGCAGTGTGTAGCCGGTAAGCTGCTGGAGCAGTACTCCGATCTGCGCTTCCGATGGACCTTCGCTCGAAGCCGGAGGCGACGAGCATGCGCCAAGCAGCAGGCCGGCGCCCGACGTCATGAGGGAAGCCAACGCATCACGACGCTGCATGATCATCTCCGTGAGAGGGTGCCCGACCACGTATAGCGCGGCCGGGAGGGCCCGGAATCACCTGGTGCGACAGGCACTGTCCGATCGGCCTTGCAACCGCGAGCACCCTCACGAGCGTGACCGCGAGCGCGAACTCGAACGCGAACGCCCCCAGCCGTCGAGGCGGCCGCCGTACCCCGCGTCAACCCGCCTCCACCGGCAACTCCAGGCATTCGACGGTGCGCCCATCTGGATCGCAGGCATAGATGGCGCGGATCCCATCCCAGGCCGACCCCGGCTCGTTGATCGTCACCGGTCGAGACGTGGGGACGGCACCAAGCTCGGTCAGGCGATCGTAGACCGCGTCCACATCGGCGACCTGGAACCCGAGATGGGTGTGGCCCGGCTGGTTTCTCAGCTGGCCCAGTGGGACGCCCAGTGGGGTCACATACTGTATGAGCTCGAGGATCTCGCCGTCCGGCAGCTGAAGGTCCGCCGTGACGATGTGCGCATCGGATACGCCCGTGAGCGTCTCGACTTCGACGCCGCTGCTCTCCGATCTCTCACGCACGGTACACCCAACGATCGCGCGATAGAACTCGATCGAGACGTCAAGATCCGAGACCGTGAGGCCGATATGATGGAGCATGGTCATAGGGTCGTGAACGGCGCGCGCGGCTCATCTCGGCTGAGCACCTCCTCGAGCGTTTCATGGCGTTTGACGAGGCGTGCGCGGTTTCCGCTCACCAACACCGTCCCCGGTCGTGCCAACACGTTGAAATTCGAGGCCGCGGCATCCTGATACGCTCCCGTGTCGAGAAACGCGACGATGTCTCCGGCGACGACCCGCGGAGCGGGCACGTCCCGCGCGATCAGGTCGAAGTTGCACGAGATCCCCACGATGTGCACGGGCGCGACGTCCGGCGATTCCGCTCTCGACGCGAATACCGGCCGAAAATAGGCATGTTCGAGCAGGAGATCCGGCATGAACATCTCCGTCGTGTCCACCTCCACCCAGGTGCTCGCGACTGGACGGGTCTGCGTCTTGACGTGACAGACGCGACTGAGATGCAGCCCCGCATCCGCAAAAAGACTCCGGCCCGGTTCGAGCTGCAAGACGATTCCGTCGGGGTCGATACCCCCGTGCACGAGCGCCGACCGAAGGGCGACGGCAACGCCCTCGGCGTATCGATCAATCGGCTGAGCCGGCCGCCGATCCGGATCGGTCGGGTCGCGGGGTGCTGGGAACCCGCCCCCGATATCGAGCTCTCTTGGTCTCCATGGAGCCCATGCGTTGCAAAGCTCGGCCACCGTCTCCCCAAAGCCCGCGGCCATCTTCGCCCACACGCCCGGATCCGCACTGTGCCGGCCGAGGTGCGTCATGAGGCCCGTGAGCTCGATCCGATCGTGGGACAGTGCACGGCGCCCGAGGGCACGCGCTGTCGTGGGCTCGATCCCTGGCTTGTAGAGCTGCGCGGCGTCCCGAATCGCCATGTCCGGGAAGAAGTCCGAGCGCTCCGTGAGAGTGGCGTGGTCAGGCCGAATTCGAAGACGGATTCGTGCGGTCTTGCCGAGCTCCGTGACGATCGCCAGTAGTGATTCCAGTTCGTAAGCGCTGTCGAGCGTGATGTTCGCGCCCGCAACCACGGAAGCCCGGAGAAGCGGCGCGGATTTCGCCGAGCCGTTGACGGAGATGCGGGCTGCCGGCACGCCGGCCCGCAGTGCCGCATTCAGCTCATTGCCGCCGAATACATCACATCCCACCCCCTCGTCATTCAACAGCTCGCGAATCGCGAGCACATAATTCGCCTTGAGCGAGGGGAGTAGCTCCACGCGCCCAACCGGCCAGTGCCGCTCGAATGCGGCTCGCAGCATCTGGCAGTTCGCGCGCAACTGCGCTTCCGAGACGACATAGAGCGGCGTACCGAACCGCTCCGCGAGCGCAACGGTGTCGCAGTGCTCGACCCACAGATGACCACCGGTGACGTGAAGGTGGCCGCCGAGAATCGGTGGCCCTCCCCTGCCCGCACTACTATGAGTCGATAGCATGATCGTTCGGGCCTGGGAACCGGGCGTCGGCCGGTAGAAACGGCACGAGACTACCCACCGCTGGGCTCTGCCGTTCTCAATCGGCAAAGGTACACGATCGAGTAGCAAAGTGTGGCGAGGGTCGCCGCGCCGCCGGCAAGCAGCAGGACGGCCCAATAGCCCTGTCCCACGGTCAATGCGAGTCCGCCCGCGGCCGGCCCCGCCGCCAATGCAACACCCTGTGCGGCGGGGACCAATGCCGCGGAGCGGCCAGTGGGGTCGACGATGGCAAGAGTTCCCAGCTGAAAGATGTCGATGAAGTTCCAACAGACCTGTACGACACAGAGGGCCAAGATGTACATCACGGGATTGGGGCTACCGGTGTGAATCAGGAGAATCACTGAGAGTCCACCGAGTGCGGCGAGGAGTGGACGCGACTGACCAACGCTCCGACTCAGACGATACGCCGCGATGCAGCCGACACTGCTCAACAGCACGCTGGCCGTCAGCAGATGATGCACGAGTCCCGCCGAAAGGCCGAAGCTGATGCCCATCCTCTCCGCGTACGCCCAATAACTGCCAATCGCCACGTAGACGAATGCGACCGCAGCCAGGCACAGCGCGGCCATGATTGCAGCGCCCGCGACGCGTGGGTGCTCCGGCGGCGTTGATGGTGACGAAGCGGACGTACGACGCGGGTCCCGTCCAGGGAGACTGGGAACGATGACGAGCGTTGCGGCCATCACCACGGCGATCGTGACGAACAAACCGCCGGGCCCCCACTTCGTGTCGATCGCTGGGAAAACCGCGAGAACTATCGCGTTCGCGATCACCTGGGCGAAGATCACGATCGAGAATCCGCGGGCGGTATCCGGTACTCGGGAGAGCAGCGTGAGAGAGGATGAGTATGCGACACCGGATGCCAGGCCGGCGCAGAATCTGAGGGCGCACAACACACCGAGTGTATGGAACCAAACGCACAGGATGTTCATGACGCAGCAGAGCACGATGGCCGCGCCCACAAACCGTTTCCAGTTGATTCGATTCGCCCAGACGGACGTCGTGACGGCTCCCACGAAGAGCCCGGCGAGATCGATCGACGTGATGTAGCCTGCGTACGCTGCGCTGTAGCCCCAGTGATCGGCGAGCGCGCCGACGATGAGCGGCATACCGAGTATGGGCACCACGCCGCCAATGGACAGGGCGATCAGGGCCCAAAACTGCCATCCGCCACGTCGTATGTCGGTCCCGGCCATTAGCGTGGCGACTGGATGTCCCTACGGGCTCGGACGGCCACGCAGGGATTCAGGCTGGGCGCGCGTGGTGTGGCCGGCAGGGGCCGCTGAATTGGTATCCATGGGATCTCCAGTATGGGGTCGCGCCGCGCTATCCCCTGCTCCGGGTCCAGTTGTCGACGGTCTCGGTCAGTGAGCGGCCCAACAGGTGCAGGGTCGAAAATCCGCTAACCGCGATCGTCGCCGCGTGCTCCGCGGTGAGGGGCATCGCGTCCAGCGCGCGATTCAGCGCATCGCGATGGTGAGGATCGAGGTCCGCGTGCTTGAGAATCGTCCTGAACGCGTTCCGGGGGAGCCCCGTCTCGCTGATAACGGCTTCCACATGCTCCGCCACTGGCGGCGTACCCTCGAGTACCGCGATATAGCCGAGCAATGCCACCGGGTGGTAGTGCCGGATCCAGTAATATTGAGACCCGACGAGGGCGGCCACGGTCGGCGACGGCATCCGCGCCAGCACCTGCTCGCGGGCGACGCCCAGCGTCTCGAGGTCGTCGAGCAGCCAGTCGTCGTGGTGGCGCTCCTCGCGGATGTGGTGAGCGAGGTAGGTGGCGAGATCGGCGGCCACGTCATCATGCGCCGCCAACTCCTGCGCCCGTGCTCTCGCCGTCTCCATTAATGGGACACTGGCCCGAATTATGGAGTGCGTACGGATGAGGTAGTCGGCAAACAGCGCCGCTAACTCGGGGTGCGACCAGAACGCCCCGCTCGCGGCCGCGTACTCCATCCCCGCGAGCTCCAGCTTTTGGCGGAGCTCGGCGCTGTGCGTACCCCGCGCCTTCGCGCGGCCCCTGGGCGGGCGGTGCGTACCCGGCGCCGCCCCGCCCCGTGCACTCAGAAGAAATCCGCCCCTTGGTGGAGCGTCGCGTTCGAGCCCTTACCGCCGAGTTTCTGCTTGGCGCTGACCAGCGCATCGACCTCCTGCGGGGTCAGCTTGTTGATCGCGTCCTTGTGCTCCTTCGTCAACCGCTTGGGATCCACCAGCCCTGCCGCAGCGAGCTTGTCAACCGACATCGTGGTCTCCTTGGTGCGATCGGTTTCTGGCAAGCATGGCCGCGGCGCGAATCGACCCACTACCGCGCCCGTCCCCAAGCTTGACCGCCGCCGATGGTCAGCCGCTAAGGTAGGGGTCCACCTAGAGTGCTGGCAACCCTCTGGCGCAGTCGGGTCCGCCGCCCCACCTTAGCGGGCTTGGTGTCCGACTCTCCCAGCAGTCCGATTGATCGCGTCCGCGCAGCGCTCGCTGATCATTACGTGATCGGGCGCGAGCTTGGGCACGGCGCGATGGCGACGGTCTACTTGGCTCGGGATGTGAAGCACGACCGGGACGTCGCGGTGAAGGTCATGCGCCCCGAGTTGGTGGCCGTGCTGGGCGCGACGCGATTCCTGCAGGAAATCCGATTCGCGGCCCATCTCCAGCACCCGCACATCGTTCCGCTGTTCGATTCCGGCGCGGTCGGCGACGTCCTCTATTACGTCATGCCCTACGTCGAGGGCGAGTCGCTCCGGCGTCGGCTCGAACGGGAGACGCAGCTCCCACTCGATGACGCGATCGCCATCACGACGGCGGTCGCGGGGGCACTCGACTATGCCCATCGCCAGAATATCGTGCATCGCGACATCAAGCCCGAGAACATCCTGCTGCACGACGGGCATCCACTGGTCGCGGATTTCGGGGTCGCGCTCGCCGTCAGCACGGCGGGCGGCACTCGGCTGACCGGGACCGGCGTGTCGCTCGGGACGCCGGCGTACATGAGCCCCGAGCAGGCCGCGGCAGAGCCGACGCTCGACGGCCGAAGCGATCAGTACAGCCTGGCCTGTGTCTGTTACGAGATGCTCTCGGGTGAGCCGGTCTATTCCGGCTCGACCGCCCAGTCGGTGATCGCCAAACATCTCTCCGGAGCGATCCCTCATCTAAGTACGGTTCGCAATGTTCCAGGCTCTGTCGACCGCGCGGTGACTCGGGCGCTGGCGAAGGCACCCGCCGATCGGTTTCCGACGGCGCGCGCCTTCGCCGATGCGTTGACCGAACCGGCGCACCCACGCGGCCGAGCGTCGGGCGCGCGCCGGCGGCCCGCCGTGGTGGCCGCGGTCGCCGTGCTCCTCGTCGCGATCGCGCTGGGCGGCGCGGAGGTCTGGGTCCGCACCCACCGTGGCGCGCCAGCCAGCGGCGGCATCCGATCGATTGCCGTCCTTCCACTGGAGAACGTGGGCGGCGATCCACGTGACGAATATTTCTCCGATGGAATGACCGACGAGCTCATGGCCGCGCTCAGCCGCGTACCGGGGCTCCGCGTTGCGTCGCGGACCTCGTCCTACGTCTTCAAGGGCAAGCGCAATGTCGATGTGCGGCAGATCGCGAACCGCCTCAACGTGGCGGCGGTCCTCGAGGGTTCGGTCCAGCGAGATGGGAGCCGCATGCGAATCAACACGCAGCTGACCAATGTCTCCGACGGGCTCTCGCTGTGGTCGGAGCGCTACGAGCGGACCAACAAGGATGTGTTTCAGGTTGAGGACGAGATCTCGCAAGCGGCCGTTCGGGCCTTGACGCCGACTCTGACGGGCCGAGCCGTGGCTCATTTGGCTCGACCGGGTACGGACAATATCGAGGCGTACGATCTGTATCTCCGGGCCCGATACCGATTCAACAATTTCACGGAGACCGACCTGCGCGAGAGCATCAAGCTCTACCAACAGGCGCTCGACAAGGATCCTCGATACGCGCTCGCGTGGGCGGGGATCGCCGAGTCGTGGTCCTACCTCGCGGATGACTATGTGGCGCCGCGCGAGGCCGAGCCCAACGTCAAGGCGGCCGCGCTCCATGCACTGTCGCTCGATTCCTCCGTCGCCGCGGCCCACGCGCTGCTCGGCACCGAGTTGTACCAGTTCGAATGGAACTTCGACGCCGGTGGCCGAGAGCTACGCCAGGCGCTTGCACTCGACCCACATCTCTTCATCTCGCAGCTCAGCTATCACGGGTTCCTGATCGCGACCGGCCACCTCGACTCGGCGCTCGCAGTCCTCGAAGGGGCTCAGGCGCTCGACCCGCTGTCGGTGCTCGATGCCCTCTTTCTTGGCCGGTTCTACGGGATCGTCGGTCGCTACGATCGCGCGGCGGCAGAATATCGCCACGCGCTCGACCTCACACCGGGCAATCCGCCCGCCCTGTTGGGACTGGGGCAGGCGCTGCTCGACAAGGGTGATACCGCGGCCGCCGACTCAGTGCTGAGAGTCGCGCGCTCGCTCTTTCCGCCCGAGGCCGTATATGTCTTTGCGGAGTCGGATGCCGGGCTTGGCCGACGCGCCGAGGCGGCGCGGCTGGTGGCCGATATGGTGGAGGCATCGAAATCACGATACATCGGGGCCGAAGGCATCGCCGCGGTCTACGTCCGGCTCGGGGATGCGAACAGCGCATTCCGTTGGCTGGATAGCGCGGTCGTGGCGCGGTCGGCCTACGTGCTGTCGCTCAAGGCGGATCGCAAGTGGGATCCCATTCGTGCCGACCCGCGGTTCGCGGCGTTGGTGCAGCGGATCGGACTACCATGACCGCGCGTGTTCGCCGCACGGCGGAGTTCAAGCTGGCCGATGGCCGGAGACTGCCGACGCTGTTGTTCGTGACGAACCGTACCGCGCTCGCGCGCCGCATTGGCCGCGACACGACCGCGACGGTGTTGAACGGGATTCGTGCCGCTGGACACATCGTGTACGACACGCTGCGGGCCAGCGCCGCCGGCTCGCCGGCTCCGGCGATCGCCGCGGTCAGACGCCAGCTCGCGACGCACCCACACGTGGCAGGCGTCGTGCTGCTCGGGGGCTATGACGTCGTGCCGGCGGAACGATTGGATTGCCTGCCGCCGCGACTCAGGAAGCGAGTCGGTGCGAGTGACGATCCCGATGATTTCATGGTGTGGAGTGATGACTCGTACGGCGACGCCGATGGTGACCACATCCCGGACCTGCCCGTGAGCCGCATTCCGGACGGACGATCGGCGGAGCTGGTCGTCGCTGCGCTCCAGGCGAGCGCGATTCCATCGTCCCGGTCGCGGCGCGGTGTACGGAACACCGCTCGGCCGTTTGCGGACGCGATCTTTGAGACGCTGCCCGGTCGAGCCTCGATGCTGCGGTCCAGTCCCGTGCGCCACGATCAGCGGCCGCGCTATTCGCTGGATGCCGCGTACGTGTACCTCGTGCTGCATGGATTGCCTAACAACGGCTCGGCGTTCTGGGGTGAAGACGGCCATCGGCATCCAAAGGCCGTCGTGTCTGCCAACCTGCCGTCGCGCCGCGGTGTGGTTGCGTTTACCGGGTGCTGTTATGGCGCACTGACCGTGGACGAGCCGGCGATCTTGGCGCCCGCGGGCAAGGCGCCGATCTCGCGGTCGCCGGAGCAATCGGTCGCGCTCTCGTTCCTGCTGCGTGGAGCGCGCGCGTTCGTGGGGTGCACAGCGCTTCACTATTCGCCGGTGCAGCCCCGGTACGACTACTTCGGTGCCCCGTTGCATGAAGCGTTCTGGCGCGCGGTGATGAATGGAAGCCCACCGGCGCGTGCGCTATTGCAGGCCAAGCACCATTTTATTCGCGGACTGCCACATGGACAGGAACCGAACAGCGCTGCCGAGGCGATCGAATTCAAGACATTCCGCGAATTCACGTGCTTAGGTCTCGGGTGGTGAGGATGCTCGCCGGGGACATGTGGGTGCACCGCCGCTCGATGAGCGCGAGGGGACGATGACCGCAAAATCGGACCGCGAGTTGGATCGGATCGTCGCCCGTGAAAAGCCGGGTTACCGACGCGTCACGCGACCACGTCGCTCGGCAGGGTCCCGGAGGCGCGCCCCTGACGCCGGGACACCCGACGTGTCGGCGTTGCACGCGGCGGTCGAGTCGCTGCGACTTTGGGACATCAAGCCCCGCAGCACAGGACGCAGTGCTCGGGGCGCCGCTAGCGACGCCGCCCAGTCGCCCGTACCACGGACGAGCCGGCCCGATCCACAGCGTGGTGCGCCCGCGACGCACCATATCGTCACGGTCGGGCATGCGCGGCAGCACGAATCGGATCCACTGCAGACGCGCGTAATCGTCGTGTCTCGTTCGCAAGGTCGGATCATTGGCGAACAGGGCTGACCGGGTGCGCATCGCGGGCTCTCACCGATCGCTGCTCTCGCTGGCGGTCATCTCTCTGGTGGCTGGGACGGCGTTACCTGCGCGCGGTCAGGTCTCGGCCGAGTGGCCGATCCATTCGATGGACCGGCCCAAGCCAGCGGTCGTTGACCCAGGTCCGTCGCGCGACCCCGTGCCGCCGCCAGCTGACGCCGTCGTGCTGTTCAATGGCCACGATCTGTCCGACTGGCGTAACGCCGACACGAGTGGCGCCCCTGCCCGGTGGAAGGTCGAGGCTGGCTACATCGAGGTCGTCAACGGAACCGGGAACATCGCCACGACGCGCACGTTTGGGGACGCGCAGCTTCACGTGGAATGGGAAGCTCCCACGCCCCCGACCGGCGAAGGGCAGGAGCGCGGCAACAGCGGCGTCTTCCTCATGGGCAAGTACGAAGTGCAGGTGATGGATTCGTACGACAATCCCACCTACGCCGATGGGCAGGCGGCGGCGATGTTCGGCCAATATCCGCCCCTGGTCAACGCCAGCCGCCCGCCTGGTCAGTGGCAGACCTACGACATCATCTGGCACGGCCCACGCTGGGGGCCGAAGGGTGATTTACGCAGCCCCGCGCGCATCACGGTCTTCCATAATGGCATCCTGGTGCAGGACAACGTGACGCTCACCGGGCCCACGGCATACATGCGTCGCCCGCCGTACACTCACGACCCCGACCAACTCCCGCTGGTGCTGCAAGACCACCACAGCCCGGTCCGTTTTCGCGACATTTGGATTCGCCCGCTGAAGGATTGACCGTGCGCTGTGGTGGTCCCCTCTCCCGCCGCCGTGCCAACGCTCGGCGCCGCCAGCTGGGGCGCCGAGTCACGTGGTGCCGGTGCCGACTCCCGTGATGCGACTGCAGCCGCGACGGAAGGTGTTCGATGTCGCAATCATTGGATCGGGCGCAGGTGGCGGCATGGCGGCATACGTCCTCACTCGAGCGGGCGCCGACGTCGTGCTGCTCGAGGCCGGAGCGCCGTGGAGCGCGGCCACGGATGGCGCGATGCTCAAATGGTCCTATGAATCGCCGCGACGCGGAGCGCCGACGCCCACCCATCCGTTCGGCGAGTTCGACGGGTGTATCGGCGGTTGGCACATCAACGGTGAGCCGTACACTGTGGCGCCGGGCAATGAGTTCGGTTGGTGGCGGGCTCGTATGCTCGGCGGACGCACGAACCATTGGGGCCGGATCTCGCTCCGATTCGGACCGGATGATTTTCGGAGCAAGACGCTGGGCGGCCTCGGCGATGACTGGCCGATCGGATACGACGATCTCAGGCCGTACTACGACGCGGTTGACCGCTTGGTCGGTGTCTTCGGTAGCATCGAGTCGCTGCCCAACGATCCGGATGGCATCTTTCTCCCCGCCCCCCGCCCCCGCTGCTACGAGCTGCTGATCAAGCAGGCCTGTGACTCCGTCGGCGTCCGCTGCATCCCGTCACGACTCTCGGTCCTCACGCGTGCTCTGAACGGCCGAGCCGCCTGCCACTACTGCGGACAGTGCGGGCGCGGGTGTAAGACGAATTCGAACTTCTCGAGCACCGACGTGCTCCTTGGGCCCGCGCACCTCACGAACCGACTCACGCTACTCATGAACACGATGGCACGGGAGATAACGACCGACGAGACCGGCCTCGTGACCGGAGTATCGTACGTTGACAAGCACACCATGACCGACGAGCACGTGCGCGCCCGCGTCGTCATCGTCGCCGCCAGCGCGTGCGAATCGGCGCGGCTTCTCCTGAACTCGAAGTCCTCCCGATTTCCGAGCGGACTCGCCAACACCAGCGGCGTGGTCGGCAAGTACCTGACCGATACCACGGGGACCGATGTCGTTGGATTCGTGCCCCGGCTGACCGACCACGTGCCCCACAACGAAGACGGCGTGGGCGGCATGCACATCTACATGCCCTGGTGGCTCGACAATCGGACGCTCGATTTCCCTCGTGGCTACCATATAGAGCCGTGGGGCGGACTGAACCAACCGGCGTACGGATCGATGGACTCGATCGAGAAATTCCCGTCGGGAGGTGGCTACGGGACCGCGCTCAAGAACGACTATCGCCGGTACTTCGGGTCCCGGGTCGGTTTTTCCTGTCGCGGTGCCATGGTGCCGAATCCCGACTCGTATTGCGAGCTCGATCCCCAAGTTGTGGACCGTTGGGGAATCCCGGTACTCCGTTTCCATTGGCAGTGGAGCGACCACGAGTACTTGCAGGTGAAGCACATGCAGGAGACCTGTCGCGCGATCATTTCCGCCATGGGTGGCGACGTGCTCGCTCCCATGCCAACACGTGACGAGGGCTTCGGTATCGCGGCCGGCGGCCGCATCATCCACGAGCTCGGGACCACGCGCATGGGCGATGATCCGATCCGTTCCGCGGTCAACTCGTGGTGTCAGGCCCACGATGTGAAGAACCTCTTCGTGACCGACGGCGGCCCGTTCGTCTCGCAGGCCGACAAGAATCCAACGTGGACGATTCTCGCGCTCTCCATGCGCACCGCCGACTACATCGTGACCCAACGGAAGGCCGGCGCGCTGTGAGCGACCCCGCGGACCGCCGCCTCGCGGGTCTCACACGCCGAGAGGCCATGGCCCTCCTCGCCGCGCTCCCCCTGGCGGCGGCGGTCGATCCATCGGCGCTCGTCGCCCGCGCGTGGCGTCACGTGGGAGAGCGTTCCATCGCCGCGTCCACGCCCTACGCGCCCCGGTACTTTACCGCCCGTGAATGGCGCACCGTATGCCGTCTGGCTGACGACATCCTCCCGCGCGATGAGCGGTCCGGCAGCGCCGCCGACGCCGGCGTACCCGAGTTCATCGACTTCATCATGATCGATCAGCCGCAGCTGCAGGCGCCGATGCGCGGTGGCCTGCACTGGCTCGACACGGAGTGTCACTCGCGTTTCACAGTGCCGTTCGCCAAGTGCTCGGACGCGCAGCGCGACGCCCTCCTCGACGACGTCGCGTGGCCCGCGCGCGCGCGCCCGGAGATGAGTCAGGGGGTGGCGTTCTTCAGCGCGTTTCGCGACCTCACGGCCTCGGGGTTCTGGACAAGCAAGATGGGGATGACCGATCTTGGCTATATGGGGAATACGGTCGTACACGAGTGGCAGGGATGCCCGCCTGAGGCGCTCGCCAAACTAGGGGTCAGTTACTAAATGGCTCGACACCGGCGCGATGCGAGCGACGAGTCGCACCCCAGTGCCAAGCGTCTCGGCATCGGCATCATCGGCAGCGGCTTCAACGCTCAGTTCCACCTCCGCGCCTTCGTCGGCGTGCGGGACGCCGACGTGCGAGGCGTCTGGAGCCCCACGGCCAAGCATGCGGTCCAAGCGGCTGCACTCGCGCGTCAGCTCGAGGTTGGACCCGCCAAGCCGTTCCGGTCAATCGCCGCAATGGTCGCCGACCCGGGGATCGACGCGATTTGGCTCTGCGGACCCAACTTCGCTCGCGTGGAGAATGTCGAGGAGATCGTGGACACGGTGGGCCGTGGCCGCGGTCAGCTTGCCGGCATTGCCTGCGAGAAGCCGCTCGGCCGCACGGTCGCCGAAGCGACGCGCGTTACGTCATTGGTAAAGACGTGCGGGTTGAATCACGGGTACCTGGAGAACCAGGTCTTCGCGCCGCAGGTCGAGCACGGACGACATCTGCTCTGGGCACGGGGCGCGAAGCTTACTGGCCGGCCGTATCTCGCTCGAGCCGCGGAGGAACACAGCGGGCCGCACCGCCCCTGGTTCTGGCAGGGGAGACTCCAAGGCGGTGGGGTGCTCAACGACATGATGTGCCACTCGGCCCTGCTCGTCCGCCACTTGCTCACCGAACCGGGAGCCGCGCGCGAGTCGCTGCGGCCGAAACGCGTGACGGCGCACATCGCCAGTTTGAAATGGACTCGCCCCGAATACGTGACGCGTCTCGCCCGGGAGATGGGCCCGACGGTCGACTACGGGGACGCACCGGCTGAAGATTTTGCCAGCATGACGGTCGAGTTCGAGGGCGCCGATGGGCGACGTGCGATTGGTGAAGCGACGACGTCCTGGAGCTACGTCGGGGCTGGACTGCGACTGTCAGCCGAGGTGTTGGGACCAGAGTACTCGATGTCGTGGAACACGCTCGACAGCGGGCTGAAGCTGTTCTTCAGTCGGCGGGTCAAAGGCAAAGCGGGTGATGATCTGGTGGAAAAGCAGAACGCCGAGGTGGGGCTCATGCCGGTCGTGGCCAACGAGGCGGCGGCCTACGGTTACGAGGCAGAGAACCGGCACTTCGTGCGAGCGTTTCTGCGCGGCGAAGCTGGCGCCTTCACCTTCGACGACGGTGTGGAAGTGGTGAAGTTGCTCATGGCGGCGTACATGAGCGCTGAACAGAGTAAGACCTTGACCTTTCCGCCGCCGGGGCTCGGGAAGTTTGTGCCGCGCGTAGCGACTGGCGAGTGGAAGGGCTAGCGGTCGTCTGATCCCGGGCCGACACGGCCCGCTCCGCCCGACCGCCTATGCGTTGCTGCTCGCCGTTTGTGCGGTCGGCCGAAACAGCGCTGCGAAGACCACTAGCACGGCCAGGGCGAAGAGTGCCGGCACCGTCCAGATCGAGCGCCAATCGTGGCCGTTGGCGGTACGGTACGTCTCTACGACGCGGCCCGACAGCCAGGCGCCGATCAACAACCCTGCACCGAGCGTGATGAAGGCGAGTAAGCCCTGCGCCGCCGCGCGGATCCGGACGTTGGCTTGCTGGTCTACGTAGATCTGCCCCGTGACGAAGAAGAAGTCATAGCATACGCCGTGGAGAAGAATGCCGGCGTACAGCATCCACGCGTAGCTGCCTGTGTTCCCCGCGGCAAAGAACAGATACCGTACCGCCCACGCCGCCATACCAACGAGGAGGATCCGTTTTACCCCGACGCGGACGAGAAACCACGGAAGCAGGATCATGAACCCCAGCTCCGACGCCTGCCCAAGCGTCATCTTGCTCGCCGGTTCCGCGAATCCGATCTCGTTCAGGTACAAGTTCGTGAACGCGTAGTAGAATTGCAGCGGAATGCAGAGGAGAAAAGAGCCGATCATGAACATGGTGAACGATCGGTCGCGGAACAGCGACAGAGCGTCGAGCCCGATGACATCACGGGCCCGGAGCGGCTGACCGGCGGCGTGCGGCGGTGTGTGTGGCAACACCATGGAGAAGACGCCGAGCGCGAGCGACGCGCCGGCCGCCAGACGCAGCGGAATCGCCGTGGGCTCGAGTCCCAGTCGCCCAACGAGTAGTCCCGCCACGATCCACCCGACCGTTCCCAGCACCCGGACTTGCGGGAATTCGCGCGCCGGGTTGCGCAGGTGGTCGAACGACAACGAGTTGCTGAGCGCCAGCGTCGGCATGAAGCACAGCGCATACCCGATCAGCAACGGGTAGAAGATGCCAAACGAATTGGCGCGGGACGCGACGAATAGGAGCACCGCGCCGGCGAGATGCAGTGCCGCGAGGACGCGCTCGGTAGCGAAGAATCGATCGGCGATCATCCCGACGAAGAACGGCGAGATCATCGCCGCGATCGCGGTCGCGCCGTAGGCGAGTCCGATCTGTGTTCCGCTGAAATTCAGCGCCTGGCCCAGGTACGTTCCCATGGTCACGTACCACGCGCCCCACACGAAATACTCGAGGAACATCAACGTCGAGAGCTTGAGGCGCACGGCGTTCATCGCCGTCCCCTGATCACTGTCCCGAGCACGGCTGAACCGTCCATCTCCACGACGCTCCGCTAAGACAAGCCCAACGGTATGCTGAGCGTGTACTGCCGTCCAGTAGCACTCGAACGTTGCCGGGGACGGCCCTCACGCGCGTGCAGCCGTCTACGGCGATTGCTCGAGAAGACGTCCTGCGACAGCCGAGCACCCGACAATCACTCGGTCGGCAGGCGACACTCTGCTTGGCATCCAGTCCTCGCGTGCTCAGCGCCAGTTTACGGCCGACACCCTCACGGGGCGGCCGAGACCACCGCAGCCGCCACCGTGAGGACCACAATGACGATCGGGGGCACCCGCCACCGCTCGAGCAGTAGAAATCCCGCGAGCGCGATCGCCACATCCCGTCCGTTGATGATCGCGCTCCGCCAGATCGGATCATAGAGCGCCGCACCCAGCACACCCACGACTGCCGCATTCACACCGGCCAGCGCGCCACGCGCCGCCGAGCGGCGACCAAGCCACTTCCACACCGGGAAGCCGGCCAGGGCGAGGAGTAGGCCGGGCAAGAAGACGCCGACGACCGCTGTCGCTGCCCAGACGAGCGCGGCGCCGCCGGGAGCGACGATCGCGCCGAGATATGCCGAGACCGTGAACAGCGGACCCGGGACCGCTTGCGCGAGTCCGTATCCAGCGAGAAACGCGTCGTCCGACATCCAACCCTTCGGTACCAGTGCATCGCGGAGCAGTGGCAGCACAACATGTCCGCCGCCGAACACGAGCGCTCCGGCCCGATAGAATAGGGCCGCGAGTGCGACGAGCGTATGTCCTGAGCCGACGACCGTGAACGCCGCAAGCAGAACGAGAAATGCGACCAATGCCGTGGAACCGGCTCGCCCGCTCACCGGCAGCGCGGGTGGCACCGGCACCAGGTGTATCCCGCGACAGAGGAGCGCACCACCAACCGCTCCGCCGACAAGCACCATGATCTGCATGAGCGGACCACCGACGCTGAGCAACACGACCGCGGCTCCCAGCGCGAGCCCTGCCCGCGTACGGTCCGGACACAGCTTCGGCGCCATGTTCCAGACCGCCTGCGCTACCACGGCCACAGCCACCAGGGTGAGGCCATGTAGAGCCGCGCCAGTCGTCGCGGTGTGCAATTGTGGCGCGAGCACCGCGGCTGCAAACATGATGATCGCCGACGGCAGCGTGAACCCTGCCCACGCGGCAAGGGCGCCGGTCCAACCGGCGCGCCGGAGACCGATGAGGAACCCGACCTGGCTGCTGGCGGGGCCGGGCAACATCTGACAGAGCGCGACCAAGCCGGCGTACTCGTCGCTGGTCAGCCACCGCCGTTGCCGGACGTACGTTCGCTCGAAGTACCCGAGGTGCGCGATCGGGCCGCCGAACGACGTGAGGCCGAGCCCGAGCGCGACGGCGAACACTTCGCCGGCTCCGCCCACCCGGCCGACCTCGGGGCCGACCTCGGGGCCGGCCGCGACGCGCTCGGTCACACGCGNNTCGGTCACACGCGCTCGGTCACGCGCGATCGGTCACGCGTGGTCGGCGAGCGCCGTGGAGCCAGAAATTCATGTGGAGCTGCTGGTGGCAGCTAGGGGTACAGGATCGGCGCCGGAGGTCGGCGACAGGTCAGCCGTCCACCACACAGAGAATGGCGCCCGAGTTTCGCGAGGAGCCATGACGCGCCGCCGGCGACAGTCGCCATCCCCGCCCATTGACCGGCGTTGCGGAGCGACTCCCAGACGGTCTGCTCCGACTGGTTGGACGAGAGGAGGGTGCTCCGTCCCAGGCCGGCAACTCCGGCGAGCGTGACGACGTTGACCCAGTCCATCGGGCCGTAGGTCGCACGCCCTGTTCCGAGGCTCGACGGCGCGGCGTTGAGTTGGCCCAAGTTGCGGGTGAGTTGCGTGAAGAGTACGACCCGGCTCGCGGTAGGTACGATTCCGTCGAACTGACGAGTCGGAGCCTGCAACCGGGCGGCGAGGCTGCTGATGCTGTCGATCCGATGCGCCAGGAGCTGGTAGCGGGCTGGCGCGCCGGGGTCCGACGGCGCTTCCGCGATCGAGAGAGGAAACAGCGCGGTTCCACTGGACGAGTCCGCGACGGGTCGATCGAGGTGCAACACGCCACCCGATTGCTGGGCGACGAGCATCGGCGCGGCCGCGAGTACGGACACGGACACCGCAAGGGAGCACCAGAATCGTCGGATGGCAATCACGGGCAGCTCCTTCATCCAGGCCTCACCCAATATTGTGTCCGGTCGGCCGAAAGGCCATCCGGCGACCCGACACCGGCCGCGCGTTACTTCACGACGTAGCCATCCGCCTTCAACTCGTCGGCCGTCATCGTGATGACGTCAATGTGCAGCGCGATCGGCTTGAGCGGGGTATCGGTCGAGTCTTTGGGCACGGACACGATGGCTTCGACGACGTCCATGCCCTTGAAGACTTGCCCATAGACGGTGTAGTGGCCGTCGAGCTTCGGGAGGCCCTGCTTATTCGCCACGATATAGAACTGGCACCCGGCGGACAGTTGCCCCGGGTTGTCGTCGCGCCCGGCGCCGACGGCGCCGTACACGTGCTTCAAGCTGTCGGTAAATTCCGGCGCGAGTAGGTAGGGCGATCCGCCGAACCCCTGCGGTGTATCGGGGCAGCCACCTTGCGCGACGTAATTCTTGATGACGCGATTGAAGGTGAGCGAATCCCAGTAGTGGCCCGCGGCCAGCTTGACGAAGCTCGCCTTGTGACGCGGCGTCTGGTCGTGGAGGACGAAGAGGATCTCGCCCATACCCGTCCGGATGCGTCCCACTTCATAGGACTTCCCCCTGTGTGCTGCCAGGGAGACGATCGGGATGGCGATGAACAGCGCGAACAAGATGCGACGCATCGGAGAGACGGTGAGAGGGTCCGAGGGTAAGGTGATTCGACCGCGCCGGTAACCGCCGATCCGCCTAAATACACCAATCCTCCGACAGCTCGCAAGTTGCCGCAAACCGGCCCGCACCCACCGAGCGGCCAGTCGCGCGGTGCGACGCTCAGCCAAACAAGCCCACTAACGCCAGATTGACAGACCCCAAAGGCTGTGCTACATCAGCCCTGCCAAGCACTCTACTGTAGCGGATAAGCCGCTCCTTCAGCGAGTCTGGGAGTCGGCGCTGAGTATTCGGCTCGCGCACGAAGGAGGCTTCACGATGTCGTCGCTCGTGGCACTATCGGTGAGCATTGGGCTCCTCGGCGGGATTGCGACCA
Source organism: Gemmatimonadota bacterium (assembly GCA_003152485.1). Classification (GTDB taxonomy): domain Bacteria; phylum Gemmatimonadota; class Gemmatimonadetes; order Gemmatimonadales; family Gemmatimonadaceae; genus Palsa-1248. Next base: position 110,748 of record PMAE01000068.1, read on the forward strand.
TTCTGTCTCTGAAGGTGGGCCTGCTCATCTGGGCAGCGTTTCTCGCGTGGGCGTGTTTCTTCCAGGGCGGCGGAAACGAGACTGGATTTAAGAACACCATCGTCTGCACCACCTTCGGCGCGGTGTGCGCGTGGGTCGCGGCGGTGATCATCCTGTCGGTTCCGTTGGCGGATTCCCTGACCCTCCCCGTGTGGGCTGGGATCGTCGTCGCCGTCACCGTGATGCTACTGTGTCTCGCCGCACACGTGTCGGCGCTGTCCTCGATTCCGGCGAGCGTGATCGGGTACGCCGCCGTCTTTGCGTACCTGCTTCAGACGCCGGACGCATTGACGAAGGACAAACTCATGTCGGCAAGCATGGGGAATGCGTTCGTGGTTGTGGTGATCTCGATGATCGTCGGCGCGATCTTCGGATTTGCGTCTGCCAAGATGGCCGCGGCGCTCACGGCGAAAGCTGCGCCCGCCGCGTCGTAGGGGTATCAAGGGGAGTACCGAACACCGGACGAGAGTCGTTGTCTCGACGCGACGAACTGTGGTCGTGGTGAGCGGGCATAGGGTGCGCGTCTCGACGTCCTGAGCGAGACGCGCACTGTTGGTGTGACCGTCGAGCGCTTGTCCGGCTCGACCCGGACCGCATGCCAGCCCNNCCCGCCTATACCCCTGACACGGGCACCCACACGGACCGGCCCGCGCCTCACTTCCTGGCGTACCCGCCGGCGCCAAGAAAGTGCAGCGATACGTACGGGTCGCCACCGACCACCCAACTATCGTGCGGCTCGGCCGGGATATAAAAGAGAGTCCCCGGGTTCAGATCGTGGACGACGCCGTTCTGCATCGCCGCGGTCGCGTGGCCAACGACGACCAACCCGACATGCTCGACGGTGCAGTGCGTCGCACCAATCGGCGCACCAACATGCGTAGACCAGCGCCACCCCGGTTGGTACGTCGCGCGGCCGATGGTCATGCCACCAAGTGTGACCAGCTCGAAACGCCCGAGCTCGAACGTCCGGACTTCATCGGGCTGATCGAAACGCTTCAGGATGACGTCGAGTTTGTCGGAGCCCATCGGTGTGCCGCCTGAGAAATGTTGGCCTGACTTCTCGGAATCCCGTGCGACCTACGACTGCCGCGGGAGGAGGTTGAAGGTCCCATCAACAACGTCCACGAAGTTTCGCTCCTCGCGGAGGATGATCCGCTTGGCCTGCATCATCGCCGCATCCGCACGCGCGTCCGGATCGGCCTTCAGGCGTACTCGGTAGGTCTCGTAGGCGGCAAGACTATCGACGACAACCAGGGGTCGGTCGGTTCCATCGATGGGAGTCTATCCTCCGCTACACCGTGACACTTTGCCCGCGATCAAAGTACGGATGTCGCGGATACCGCCGCGGCAGGGACTCCCTCTGCCATACCCGTTGCCCTTGGCCCACGGCAGGCTACGGTTTGCCAGCAGATCTCCACCGCGCCACTATACCTATGACCGTCGGCGCCGCATGCCTGTTCCTGCCATTTTACTCCGAATGAGACCCATGACCCAGCTCGACTTACGCCAGCGCCTGATGGACCTACACGCCAAGCTGCTCGCCACGCAACCCGCTGATCCGGCGATGCGGGATCAGCTGCAACAGCTCACCGATCACATTCGTCCGATCATCGAGACGGGTCCGACGTTGCCGGCCGCGGAAGCGTATCAGGGTCTCCGAGACCGTCTAGCTGAGGCGGCGGTGTCGTTCGAGGTGTCCCACCCGCAGCTGAGCAAGTCGTTCGAGACGCTGATCGATACGCTCGGTCAGCATAACCTGTGACGCGATTGCGACCGTGGCCGATCGGCACGGAGCGAACGTCGCGCCATCTTGACCAACTATCTATTGGGTACACCCAATGCAATCCCGTTGGCCGCGAATGCTATTCATCGGCGAACCGCTGAAAGAATATGTTGCCACGATCCAGCGGGATGGCGACTTCTCGAACACACCCCTCGTGGGATTTGCCGGTGATGTGGTGCCGAATATGGCATCCTATACCCGGATGGCCGCCACACAATTTGGGGTCGGTTGTACGATCGATGTGCTGACCGCAATCGGTCCAGAAGGCGATGCGCCCAGCGACAACGCACTGGCAGACTTGCAGGCACGCGACCTTCACCTCCACCCCTATACCAAGAGGTTGCCGGGAAAAGAATTAGGAACCGTCATCAACCTCAAGAACACGGATGGCTCGCCATCGCAAGAAAAGGTGCGACTCGAGCGCCGCGATTCCGCATTTAGGGATTTGTTGAACGACGCGACGAGCCAGGATCTCGCGACAATCACCGACGGCTACACCCATATCGTCGTGTCCGGCACGTCGCTGGCCTGCATCCGGGAACGCGCCAAACTGGTAGCCGTCCTGCAAGCGGCAAAGAAGAACGATCCGCCTCCTCTGTTAATTGTCACGACTAATCTTCGGCCTCCGAATTGGCAGATGCCGGATGCTGAGCACGGTGGGGGCCTGTCTCCCGGCGATCCGAGGTGGGGCCAGAAGGCGCGACACTGGCTCAATGCCATCATCCAGCTCGCGGACATCGTATTTGCCAATTTCACGGATGAACGCAATCTCCGCGGGTGCCAAACACCGCACGAGGTCGGAGACACATTGCGACTCCTCAGGCCGGAAGCGGAACTCATCATCACGAATGATGCGGAGCCAATCCTCGCCATCTATAGAGACGGTGACGTTCAACGCAGCATCTGTCTGAGTGTTCACCCGGCCCCGAAGGTCGTCGACACCGTAGGCGCCGGTGACGCGTTTGCGGGCACCTACGTGGCGGCGCGGATGGCCGGCCATAGTGCCCCCGATGCGGCAGAGTGGGCACTGACCATCGCATCCCAAGTGATTGGGTTCGACGGTGCGCTGCCCCGATCGGGAGCATCACTCAAATTTGCCACCCGAACGGTCGATGCCCCGAGGAGCTCGCACCCACTATGATCGGTCAGCGCATTCTGTTGACGCCGGGACGCGTGGTCACTGATATTGCCGTCGGCGCCAGAGAGCCTTGACGGGCGCCATGTCACCCCGAACGCGAGATCGACACGATGCATCCCTGGCATGATTTACCGACCGGTAAGCACCCGCCTGACGAAGTCACGGCGATCATCGAGATTCCGGCACGCAGTCGGAACAAGTACGAGCTCGATAAGGGCACGGGCATGTTCCGGCTGGATCGCGTCCTGTACTCAGCCGTCCATTACCCGGGCGACTACGGCTTTATCCCCCGCACTCTCGGCGAGGATCACGATCCGTCCGATGTGCTGGTCCTCGTCAAGGAGCCGACGTTCACGGGCTGCGAGATCAGTGTCCGTCCAATCGGCGTGCTCCGGATGACCGACCGCGGCGAGCCGGACGCGAAGATCGTCGCCGTGCCGGCGTCCGATCCGTTCCAAAATGAGTACTTCGATGTCGCCGACATCCCGCGCCATACACTCAGTGAGATCGAGCACTTCTTCCGGGTCTATAAGGATCTGGAGAACAAGCGGGTCGAGATCCACGGCTGGGAAAAGAGCGACATGGCGATGCGCGAGATCATGGCGTCCATCGCACGCTACGACGCGGCCTTCCCGACACCAGGCACTCCGTGACGATATCCATGCAGGTGCTGTACTTATTCATCCTCGCCATCCCCATTGCGTGTGCGTCGTGGACGGTGACGCATGAAGACATCTTTCGGGAATTCCACGACGTCTGCCTGACCAGGTGCACGACGAGCCGCTACATGGGAACCCGCAAGTTCTTCTATTTGTTCACATGCGAATACTGCTTCAGTCACTACGTCACGGTGGTTGTTCTCATTATTGCACGCTACCAGTTGCTCTTTCCGGATTGGCGCGGCTACCTCATCGCTGGCTTCTCGTTAGTCTGGGTGGCTAACATCTACATGGCCATCTTCGGCAGGCTTCGCCTCGATCTTCGAAAGGAGCGAGCTGAAATCGAAGCGGAAGAGACCGCGTTGGCCCGCCAGAGCCCACCGCCCGCGGCGGCCCGCCGCTGAGAGTCGGTCGGGAGTCCCGTCGTCTCGCTGATTGGGCGACACGCGAGGGCCTTGGCCAGATAGAACCAGCGGCCAGACGAGCAGACGGCACGATTATCGCATCCTTGGGCGAGTCGTCGAGCGACTGCCCGATGGCTGCTGCCACACCGGCACACGCTGGCGCACCATCCAGTTCCGCTCTTCGGGCAAGGTTGAAGGGCTCAGTGGACCACTGTCGGCGTCATCGCCACGGGCTGATCGTCCGTATCACGGTCAACCCTTGGGGTGAGCGCGGGGCTGACCGTGCTCACGATCGACGTCAGGACGTTCGTGCACCGGGAACTGCCGCAGGGGAGTGGCCCACATCCCTCCCGTCTGCCCTGGTCCGCGCTCCGTGACCGATCCGGTCGGTTCGCCGAATCACGGCGTTGTCGTCTCCGTCCGCGGCAGCGTCGTCGATGTCCGGTTCGATGACCGTCTACCACCCATCTATTCGGTGTTGCGCGCTGGCGCGAACCAGCAAATCGTCATCGAGGTCCTGGCACAGCGTGATGCACGGTGCGTTCGCGGGATCGCCTTGACCGGCACCCAAGGACTGGCGCGCGGCATGACGGTCGAAGACACAGGCGGACCATTGAAAGCGCCGGTCGGACGCGGCATCCGGGGCCGCATGTTCGACGTGTTCGGGAACGCCATCGATCGTCAGCCCGCGCCTACCAACATCCAGTGGCGCTCCGTCCACCGCGCACCACCGCCGTTGTCCGACCGATCGACCAAATCGGAGATCTTCGAAACGGGCATCAAGGTCATCGACGTGCTGGTACCACTCGAGCGCGGTGGCAAGGCGGGACTGTTTGGCGGCGCCGGAGTGGGAAAGACTGTGCTACTCACCGAGATGATCCACAACATGATCGGGCACCAATCAGGCGTCAGCATCTTTTGCGGCATCGGTGAGCGGTGTCGCGAGGGCGAAGAGCTCTACCACGGGATGAAACAAGCCGGCGTGCTACCGGACATGGTGATGATCTTCGCACAGATGAACGAGCCCCCGGGCAGCCGTTTTCGAGTGGGCCACGCCGCGCTGACCATGGCCGAGTATCTCCGGGACGACGAACACCGCGATGTGCTGCTGCTCATTGACAACATCTTTCGGTTTATCCAGGCCGGGATGGAAGTGTCCGGGCTGATGGGCCAGATGCCATCGCGACTCGGTTACCAGCCCACGATGAGCACGGAGCTGTCAGAACTGGAGGAACGCATCGCCAATACCGACGCCGGCGCCATCACCTCGATCCAGGCGGTCTATGTACCGGCCGACGACCTGACCGACCCCGCGGCGGTACACGCGTTCTCGCACCTGTCCGCATCGGTCGTGCTCTCGCGCAAACGAGCGAGCGAGGGACTGTTCCCCGCCATCGACCCGCTCCAGTCTAGTTCCAACATGGCCATGGCGAGCATTGTCGGCGATCGCCATTACGCCTTGGCGCAGGAGATCCGGCGGACGCTCGCGCAGTACGCGGCCCTGAAGGACATCATCGCCATGCTCGGCCTGGAGCAGTTGTCGCCCGAGGACCGCATCGTCGTCGTGCGCGCGCGCCAGTTGGAGCGGTTTCTCACCCAACCGTTCTTCGCGACCGAGCAGTTCACCGGGTTGCCCGGGAAGCTCGTCAGCCTCGCCGACGCACTGGATGGATGCGAGCGCATCTTGCGCGACGAGTTCAGCACCTATCCGGAAAGCGCGCTCTACATGATCGGGGCGATCGATGAGGTGAAAGGCAAGCCGCACTCAGGGTCGGCCGCCGCGCAGTCCGCGCCGGTCCCCCCGACGATTGCCACGTCAGGCGCCACGCCTGCGGTCGCGGTGTATGCGTCTTAAGGTGCTGCTACCGTTTCGGATCTTCGTTGAGATCAGCGCGGTGGCGCGCGTCGTCGCCGAAACTCGGGAAGGATCGGTCGGGTTCCTGCCCCACCGGCTCGATTGTGTGGCCACGCTCACGCCGGGGATCCTCACCTATCAGACCGAGACCGGCGACGAGCAATACATCGCGGTCGATCAGGGCGTGCTGATCAAGACCGGACCTGACGTGCTCGTGTCCGTGCGACGAGCGCTCAGCGGGACCGACCTCGGTCGCTTGCGGGACGCAGTCGAGCAAGAGTTTCTGGCGCTGAACATTGAGGACAAGAACCTGCGCACCGCCATGGCGAAGCTCGAAGTTGGATTTCTCCGTGGCTTCGCCACGTTGTCCACATGACCGACGAGCCGGTCGCTCCGACCCCGGCGAACGACCCGGGTTTCGCCGAGCAAGTGGGGGTGCAAGCCACACGCAAGCTCGCGGCGCGCCGCAACCCCGCGCAGGGGGTCTGGCTTGGCATGGGTATGATGGGGATGATCGGCTGGTCGGTGACGGTCCCGACGCTCCTCGGCGCCGCCCTCGGCGTCTGGCTCGACAAACATCATCCGGGCAAGCATGCCTGGACGCTCGCACTGTTGGTGGCCGGCCTCACGGTGGGGTGTTGGACCGCGTGGCGCTGGATCGCCAACGAAGAGAAGGCGATGCGGGACGACCGGCAGGCCGACGATGCATGAACCGCTCTCGCTCATGCTAGCCGCAGGAGTAGGGCTTTTGCTCGGCGTCGCGTTCTACGGAGGTCTCTGGTGGACGGTCCGCATGGTCGTGACGTCCGAACGGCCAGCCACCTGGATGGTCGGAAGCCTGTTGTTGCGAACGAGCACCGTCTTGGGCGGGTTCTACCTCGTCGGCCGCGGTGACGCACGGCGGCTGCTGGTGTGTCTGGGCGGCTTCGTCGTGGCCCGGATCCTGGTGACCTGGGTGACCGGACGTAGCCCGCTCCCGCCGTCGGCCCGACGCGGTCCAGCAGTGCAGGCCGGCAATGCGCCTTAGTCCCGACGCGCTGATCTTCTGGCAGTACGGCTTCGTCGTGCTCAACGGTACGATCGTGTACACGTGGGGGCTGATGTTCGTGCTGGTCGTGGGGTCACTACTCATTACCCGCAGGCTGTCCACGGACCTGACCCGCTCACGCTGGCAGAACCTGCTGGAAATCGTCGTCACCGGCATCGAGAAGCAAATCTCCGATGTGGGCCTGCCGCATCCCAGGCAGTACATCGGCTTTCTCGGGACATTGTTCTTGTTCGTCGCGCTGGCCAGCCTCTGCACGGTCTTTCCCGGCTACGATCCACCGACTGGATCGCTCTCGACCACCGTGGCACTCGCGTTGTGCGTGTGTGCGGCGGTCCCGCTATTCGGCATCGAAAGCGAGGGCATCAGTGGCTACCTCAAGACCTACATCGAGCCCACGGTCATCATGCTCCCCTTCAACGTCATCAGCGAGCTGTCGCGCACGCTGGCTCTGGCCGTGCGTCTGTTCGGCAACATGATGAGTGGCACGATGATCGTCGCGATCTTGCTCACCATCACCCCGTTCCTTTTTCCGGTCGTCATGACCGGACTTGGCCTGCTCACCGGCATGGTGCAGGCGTACATCTTCAGCATCCTGGCCGCCGTCTACATCGCTGCCGCCACGCGCAGTCGCCCGTCCAAACCCGCGCCAGCATCCGCGCCCGTTCGTTCTCCCGCGGCCTGAACCCACAACGACACACCCATGATGCAACCCAAGGACACTCTGTGGATACCATGACGACCATCGCGGTGGCATCGATCGTCACCGCCGGCCTGACGACTGGTTTCGGCACGATGGCCCCCGCGCTCGGCGAGGGACGAGCGGTTGCGACCGCCCTCTCGTCGCTGGCCCAGCAACCCGATGCCGCCGCAACCATTACCCGGACACTCTTCGTGGGTCTGGCGATGATCGAATCGACGGCGATCTACTGCTTCGTCATCTCGATGATCCTCATCTTCGCGAATCCATTCTGGAACCACGCCATCGCCCNNTGGTGTGGTTGATGAAGCGCTTCCTGTACCGTCCGATTCTCAACGCCATCGACGCGCGGGAGCAGCGCATCGCCGCCGCGCTCGCGAACGCCGCCGCGAGCGTGGCGGATGTCCAGAAAGAGCGCGACGATTTTCAGCACAAGAACGAGGCATTCGACCAACAGCGGGCGGCGCTGCTGAGCAAGGCGACCGATGAGGCCCACACCGCGGGCGATCGGCTCATGGAGGACGCGCGGACGACCGCGACCGCCGCGGCCGCGAAGCAGCAGGACGCACTGCGCGACGAAGCACAGAGCCTCCATCAGGCCATCACGCGGCGGACGCAGCAGGCGGTGTTTGCCATCGCGCGCAAGGTGTTAGCGGACGTCGCGTCGGAGAGTCTGGAAGAATGCGCAGGCAAGGTGTTCATTCAGCGCATACGGGCGCTGGACGCTCCGACAAAAGCAGGTCTCGCCGATGCCTTGCAGACGGCCTCCGAACCCGCGTTGGTGCGCAGCGCGTTTGACCTGCCCACGGCGCAGCGGACGGCGATACAGGACGCGCTCAACCAGACCTTCGCCGCGACGATTCAACTCCGATACGAGACCGCGCCAGACCTGGTCAGCGGCATCGAGCTCAGTAGTCATGGACAGAAGGTGGCGTGGAGCGTCGCCGAGTATCTGACCATGATGGAGCGAGACGTTGACGAACTGCTGGCAGCGGGCGACAAATCCGCGGCCAAGGGGCCGGGCACTGCAGAGGTTGCCGGCACGCCCACGGCTCGCGTCGAGACTGAGGTCACCGGGACGGTGCTGCCCGTCGGTGCGCCGCGCGTGGCTGCAACGGCGACCGTCGTAGGTCACGGGTGATCGCTCCAGCCCCAAGCGTGCGGGACGCCGTCGATCTCGCCTTTGCGGCGATCGACCAGGTGGTCGCTTCCTCGGCGCCCCGGTTGGCACCGCGTGAAGTGGGCACGATTATCAGCGTGTCCACCGGCATTGCGCGGATTTCCGGGTTGCCCGGCGTTGGATACGAAGAGCTGATCCGGTTCCCCGGCGATGTACTGGGCATTGCGTTCAATGTGGACGAGGACGAGGTCGGCGTGGTCCTACTCAGCGCGTGCGAGCATCTGCGCGCCGGGGATGAAGTCGGACGGACGGGCCGCGTGATGGACGTGGCCGTGGGCGACGCATTGCTGGGACGTGTGATCGACCCGCTCGGTCGGCCGCTGGACAACCACGGACCGGTTGCCACCACCGAGCGCCTGCCGATCGAACGCCCCGCCCCGCCCATCATGGACCGCGCACCCGTCACCGTTCCGCTGGAGACTGGGCTCAAGGTCATCGACGCCCTCATTCCCGTCGGCCGCGGGCAACGTGAGTTGATCCTGGGCGACCGGCGAACGGGGAAAACAGCTATCGCGATCGGCACCATTCTGAACCAGCGCGGCCGCAATGTCGTGTGCGTCTACTGCGCGATAGGTCGCCGAGCATCCACGGTGGCGAAGGTGGTGGCCGACCTGCGAGCCCAGGGCGCGATGGACTACACGGTAGTGGTCGTCAGTGAGGGCAACGACCCGCCGGGACTCGCGTACATCGCGCCCTACGCGGCGACCAGTATCGCGGAATATTTCATGGAGGCGGGGCGGGACGTGCTGATCGTCTACGACGACCTGACGCAGCACGCTCGTTCCTATCGTGAGCTGTCACTCTTGTTGCGTCGGCCGCCAGGCCGGGAAGCGTTCCCCGGCGACATTTTCTACGTCCACTCGCGCCTGCTGGAGCGCGCAACCCACCTGCGCCCCGAACTGGGCAACGGCTCGCTCACGGCCCTCCCGATCATCGAAACCGAGGCGGAGGACATTGCCGCCTACATTCCGACCAACCTCATTTCCATTACCGACGGCCAGATTTACTTGTCGCCGTCGCTGTTCGAGTTGGGCGTCCTGCCAGCGGTCGATGTAGGCAAGTCGGTCTCTCGCGTGGGAGGCGAAGCACAGTGGGCGGCCTACCGTGCGCTGGCGGGAGACCTCAAACTCGCCTACGCGCAGTTCGAGGAGCTGGAGGCGTTTGCTCGGTTCGGTGCCCGTGTGGACGACCAGACTCGTGCGACTATCGAGCACGGACAGCGCATCCGCGCCTGCCTCAAGCAATCGGAATTTGCCCTGACGTCCGTCACGGTACAGATCACCGTCCTGCTCGCCTTGATAGCGGGCCTCTTCAACCTCGTTCCGCTCAGCCAGATGGTCGATGCCGAGGCCGCGGTACACGACGCGGCGGCCGCGATCCCGCGCAGTGTCAGCGCCCGATTCGAAACCGCGGATAAATTGAGTGCAGCGGACCGCACGACGATCACTGACATCGCCCGTCAGGCGCTGGTGCCATTCCAGCCCAAACCGGCCGCGAAGGGCACGCCATGACTGACACGACGGCGAGTCTGCAACGGACGATCGGTAATGCAAACGAGCTCCAATCGGTGGTCCGGACGATGAAGGCCCTTGCCGCGTCGAGCATCGGACAATACGAAACGTCAGTGCGCGCGTTAGCCGACTATGATCGCACCGTGGAGTTGGGCCTGGGCGTCTGCTTCCGATACAGCGCGCCACCGGCGGCCACCCTCGCCGCCAGACCACAGGCTGCGGCGCCGTCCATCGGCGCAGTCGTGTTCGGCTCCGATCAAGGACTCGTGGGTCAGTTCAACAGTATCGTGACGGATTTCGCGGTGAAACAGCTCGCTGCTCTTCAGGCTCTCCCTCGCGTCTGGGCCGTGGGGGAACGCGTCCACGCGCGGTTGGCCGACGCAGGGGTCGCGGTGGTTGGTCGCTTCGCCGTGCCCACGTCCGTCCAGGGCATTACACCGCTCATCGGGCAGATCCTCGTGGATACCGACGCGCGCGACGGTCACGAGACGGTCGACGCGCTATATCTGTTCTACAACCGTCCGACGACCGGCGAGGTCTATGAGCCCGTCAGCCAGCGACTGCTCCCACTCGATGATCGCTGGCGCCGTACCGTGACCGCACTCCCATGGCCAACTCACATTCTGCCCGAGATGCTGGGCCACGGCACGGCGACGTTGCGGGCGCTCATTCGCGAATACGTATTCGTGTCGCTCTACCGGGCGTGCGCCTATTCCCTGGCCAGTGAGAACGCCAGCCGCTTGGCGGCGATGCAACGCGCGGATCAGAATATCGACGAGTTGCTCGAACACCTGAACGCGACGTTCCATCGAGTACGTCAGAGCGGCATCGACGAGGAGCTCTTCGACGTCGTCGCCGGCTTCGAGGCTAGTCGAAGCGGTTAGATGCCTCGCTGACAGCCATCGACCCAATGCTCGGCCGGTGCCTGACGATCGATGCCACACCTCCCTGACTCTGCCGGACCCGCCGACTCCAGATTGCGTCACGTGCCGACGGGGACGGAAGGTGGTTGGAGCGCACTTCTGCCCCGCAATTCTATTGAAGTTGGCGATGAAATGTTATCGGATCGCCGGGACCGACCCGCTCTCCCGACAAGGGAACGCCGTATTCTGAGGGGTCCATCTTCATGCTGGCCGCCGAGCCATCATGCAGCGCAAATGAAAAGCGACTGTTCGGCTTCGACCGCATGGCAAAGGTGCCGTCTTCCTGCTTCAGCAGTTGCTCGGGACCTTCCCCGAGTGGCTGGATCATCAACCGCCCGTCTTCATCGAACACCCGGAACGTTCGGCGATACTGCGCGAAGGAATCATGCAAGCCCGGCGTGAGCCGATCGAGTTTCAACACGAACGTGCCCGCGAGCTGCCTGCCGTCCACCGCGGTAACGGGTCTGTCCTCGAGTGTCTTGTCGGGAGCGGCGGGCGGCGCCGGAAGTTGGGGGAGACCGAGCACCGCTCGCGCCAGCGCCCTCGTGATCGCGTAGGCGTTTTGCCCCTCTGTATTGGTGAGCACGACGATCGTCAGCCCATCGTCGGGGAAATCGTAGAGACTGCCGCTGTAACCGAGTAACGAGCCGTGCTGCCCGATGCGCCGGTGCTCCTCTTCATGATTGAGCATCGTCGCGAACCCGTACTGGGCCTTTGGATCTTGCGGGCTCATGTGAGCCGCGGCTCCTTCGGCGGTGGTCATGAGCTCGAAGGTCTTGGGCGAGATGAGTTTCTTCTCCCGAATCGATTCCCACAGTTGGTATATGTCGCCCACGGTGCTGCAAAACCGAAGGTCAGCGTTGTACGCCATGTCATTCTCATTTGCCGGCACGTAGCCCTTCTCGAACTGGCGATACCCGTGCGACAGCCCGTGCACCAGTGAGAAATCGTCGCAGTACGTCGTCGCCTTCACGCCTGCCGGGGTGAAGATGTTCTGCTGTACGTAGTCCGCGAATCGCTGTCCCGATACCCGCTCCACGATCGTCACGAGCAGCTGAAATCCGGAAATGGACCAATCCCATTTGGTGCCCGGCTCATTCACCCAGCTCTTCCCGGCGTATAGCGCCATCACCTCATCCAACGCCTTGGGTTGCCGGCTGGTGGCCTCGATCGGATCGCCGAGGTAGTGATAGTCCACGATGCCGGACGTGTGGTTGAGCAGTTGCCGGATCGTCACGTGGTGTCCCTGTAGCGGGAACTCCGGCACAAACTTGGAGATGTCGTCGTCGAGCGAAAGCTTGCCGCGTTCCATCAGTTGCAGGACGGCAATCCCGGTAAACGGCAGCATGGGTCCCACGACGTGGTACACGGTTTCGTCCTTCGATGGCGCTTCCAGCCCGAGGTCGGCGAATCCGTAGCCCTTGTGTAAGAGGATGGTGCCTCTGCGCGCGACCAACACAGACGCTCCCACGACGCGCTCCTGGGCCATCATCCGCTGAACCACGGCGTCCAGATCGCCAGGCGACCCCTGTCCGCGGCAAATGGTCGTCGCGACCAATGAGAACCCGCACAGCACAACCAGGCGTCGAACGTGCATCAAGAGTCTCCCCCAACTGAATTGCCCACGCGGCGTATCACCCTCGCACCGCGCACCCATGAACGTAGCGACCGCGCGTAAGCCTAGTCGCGGAGTCCGGTGTACTCGGCGCATTGGTCATCCCCGCCCAAGGCCGTACTCGAAGTTTGTCGACGGCGGCTAGAGGTCTACCGCGGTGGCCGACGGGGCGGCGCGCGCAGCCAGCGACCACTTTCCGTATATTTTGCCGGCGCCGTGCACGCCGGCATTCTCGAAGTTCGAGTATTATGATCCTCACCACCGGTCTGGTATCCCCACAAGCACCGACCGCGATCACACACTGCGATCGCACACCGCGGTCGCATGAGGTTGCGTACTGCTGTCTCCCTCCCCGCAGGACTGCGTAACTCCCCTCTATTTCGGAGCATTACATGATCTATCCGCGCCCGATTACGGTGACCTGGTCGCTGTTGTGCGTCCTCGCGCTTGGCACGGCCTGCAGCAACGGTGGTCAGCCGGGCGCCCAAGTCGCCAACCAGCCGAATGCGCAGCCGAACAGCGCCGCCGGTGATGAAGCGGCGATTCGAACGCTGGACTCTGCCTGGGTGCGGGCCGTCGCGGCGAAAAACCTCGATCAGATCACCGCGTACTACGCCGCGGATGGTGTATTGATGGCGCCCGGTGCCCCGATGGCGACTGGCACAGACGCGCTCCGGAAGGGGTGGACGGGTTTGATGGCCACGCCGGGCTTCGCACTGACCTTCGCGCCCAACACTGTGTCGGTCGCCGGCACCATGGCGTACGAGGTCGGCGACTACCAGTTGACGATGAATGACAAATCTGGCAAACCGCAGACATCCAAAGGGAAGTATGTGGTCATATGGGGCAAGCAATCGGATGGGAGCTGGAAAGCTCTCGTTGACGCGCCGACGACGACACTGTAGGGCCGCGCCGGATCCGGCCGCCGCCGAGCATCCGGCGACGGGCTCGAACGTCCGTGAGTCCGTGCCGGCCGAGTATCGACACGCCCGGTCGGCACACTCTATTGCGGGAACCGCGCGCTACTTGGTGATCGGCGTACATCCCTCGGTGCGGTGCGTGTCAGCGATGTAGAAGACCTTCCATCCATCGGGACCTTTCCGCAGCAGGAACAAGTCGATTCCGCAATGGTTGATGACCGTCTGGCCGCCGCGCGTGTAGGTGAAATAGGCCCACAATGACGCCATCGCGCCATCGCTCATGATTTTCGGGTCCTTGATCTGCTCGTCCCCGCCCGGCCCCGCTCCTTTGCCGACCCGATCGATGAATTGGTCGATCGGGGCGGGGTCGCCAAGTCCGGTCGTAGCGGACATGGTAACGAGCACCGTCGACGGTACGACCGTCGATCGCAGCAACGCTGTGTCGCGCGACCTCATGCCATCGAAGAAGTGCATGACGACGGCGGTGACCGCCCGGTCGTCTGACTGTGCGTGTGCCCGCGACGCCGGAAGGGCGCTGAGCAGCATCAGGGCGAGCGTCACGGCGGCACCGAGTCGGCCGGCGGCTGGGTTGCGAATGCACCGTGCCGATGACGCGCGGAGGGCGTGGGGGGAATGCGAGCTCGTTGCCATGAGCGTGTGTGGTTACCTCGGGAATGGGTGAGCCTGCGACACGCTGGTGTCGCGGTCGCGACGGGAAAATGATCAAGATCGGTGCCCATCGCGAGAGGATCTCAGACGAGCGACGGTCTCTTGGCCCAGAATGCGGGACGGCATCCCGTCGCGTAGCTCGCCTCGTCCCGAGGCAATTCCTTGTGTCTGGTGACGGACAATGCCGAGGTAGGGTCATGTAGCCCGCGGCCCGCGCCTCCTCTTCCCTTCCCCAGCTCGACCCGTGCCGTCAGAGATACGGCTGCGCCAACCAGGCGGCGCCGTCGCGCAGGCGGCGCAGTATCGATCGACTCTCGAGCTCGGCGAGTGGAAGCAACCGGCTGGCGGCAATCTTGGCATCGATGATCGCGTCCAGTCGCGCCGCGAAGTCGGCTGAGTAACACTCGACGTCGTACTCGAAGTTGAGTCGGAGGCTGCGCGGGTCCCAGTTGTGGGAGCCGACCAACGACCATGTGTTGTCGATCACCAGCAGCTTCGAGTGGTCAAAGGGAGGACCCGAGAGGTAGACTCGGCAACCCCACGACAGGACTTGGGCGAGTTGCGCGGTGGCGGCCCACTGCACGAGGCGAAGATTCCCGTGCTCGGGCAGCAGGATGTCGACCTCCACACCGCGGAGCGCGGCCACGCGCAGCGCGGCGATGAGTGGCGCATCGGGGAGGAAGTACGGCGTGACGATACGGACCGATCGGCGCGCTTCCGCGAGTCCGCCGAGGATCGTCATGAGCAACGTCTCGAAATCTTCGTCTGGCCCGTCAGCGATGCCACGGGCGACAAGCGAGCCGGCAACGTCGGTATCGGGCGTCCAAGCCGGCCCGGTGAGCGGCTCGTGGGTCGCGAACTCCCAATCGAACCGGAACGCGCTCAGCAACTGGCCGACGACGGGACCACGAACCCGGAAGTGGATGTCCTGCGTCGCGTCGGGCGAGTGGCGGGCCAGGAGACAGGCATCCCGGACGTTCAGGCCTCCGCAGAACCCCACGCGACCGTCGATGACCAGCAGCTTGCGGTGGTTTCGCAAGTTGAAGTACGGGTGTGGCATCGGGATGACCGATGGAAGGAAGCGCGCGACCGGGATGTGATGCGCGCGAAGGTCATGCACGATTGGTGGGTGGCTATACAGCGCGCCGACGCCATCGATGAGCACGCGGACTGCTACGCCACGGGCCACTGCGCGCGCCAGCGCGTCAACGAACATTTGACCCGCGACGCCGCGATCGAAGATGTAGGTGGCCATTCCCACGCTTTGCGTCGCGGCATCGATGGCCGCGATCATCGCCGGATATGCTTCATCGCCATTGAGCAATGGATCGATCGCGCACCCGGCTGTGAGTGGCTTGCGCGTCAGAGCACCGACCACGCGCGCGATGGCGTGGAGCGACTCCGATGCATCGGGCGGCAACACGTGAGCCGGGACCAATGCTGTCCCGGTGCGCACCACCTGTGCACGGTCTTCGTCTCTCAAAGGCCCGCGTCCGCGCATCGCACCCGCTGGGCGCGAGATGCGATTCACCCCCAACACGATATAGAGTATTGACCCCAAGACGGGCGCGAGCCAGACCAGTCCGACCCACCCGATGGCCGAGCGCACATCGTCCTTCGTGAGGATGATGTGCGCGGACACCCCGATCGCGAGCAGAATGTGCGCGACGGTGATGAGGACTGCGATCACGGCCCCTGCCTGCGGTTGTGGTACAGGATGCCACACGGCCGCTCTGCGGTCACGCTTTGGCCATCGGGACACTAGTGCCGCGGCCCCTGCGCCGCCACCGGACGGCGGTACGAAGCCGGGCGGTCGCCAACGGCTGTGCACCACGACCCTACCGACACGATCGGAGCTACGCGTTCTCAGTGTGGAGGTGAAGGGACCGTAGCACCGACCTCCGTCGCAGGCACGGTCGAGGAGCAGGGCGACACAGCAGGGGGTAGCAACGAGGACGGAACCTAGGGTGACAAACCTGGGACGCCACCGCACGCGGCATGTGTATTGGCGGGTCGGTCACCGACTGCCGACGGTGATGGCCAAGTAGCGGTCGCACAATTCAGGCTGCTCTGTCAACACGAGGAGACGAAACCGATGCCAGACCTCAACCGACGCGCTTTCCTACAGTTGGCCGCAGCCATTGGCGCAACGGCGGTCTGGGGCGAGCCTCATGGCACGAACTCCCGTACTCCCTGGCGGGAGCGCCGCGATCTATGCGGGTGCTCGAAGGAGATCCGAAGTTCTCGGTGTAGCGCGGATCGGTTTCCGTCCTGCCATCGAGCGGGAGACTGCTGAGACGGGCTGCACACGTACGGTCAGTCCCATCACGACGCGGACTTCTCGATGGTGCCCGACTAGAGTGGACGTCGCGCGCGGACCCTTGCGAGCGTCCGGGCCCAGAGGAGTTGCCACCGCGAGGCTCGGCGCGGCGGTCGGGGGGTGCTCATCGGCTCCTGTCCTGGCTCTCCCAAACGCTGTAGTCGCGGCAAACTGTCCATGGCGATCGCGCGCTGCGCGAGGTAGCGATCGAGCAGCGAGGCGTCCGTCAGTGGACGCGCGGCGGCCGGATCGCTAGTGATCGCGGGGTCGGATGGGGAGGCATCGACATGACTCCGTTGAAGGAGTGTCTCAATTGCCTCGAGCGACGCGCCAGCCCGGCTCGCGTCCTCCTCGCCCATGGCCAGCGCCCGTGTCAACACACCGAGCTCCCCGATCTCAGCCGGCGACCACTGGACGCGCCCGCGAGGCGGAAGGCTCCGATTCGGGAGCTCCGCCACATATCCCTGTAGACGGATGGAGAGATAGCGAAGCTCCCCTGCTGCTTCGCTCCACGCTCGGCGTTCGGCGGGCGAAATCACGACTGAGCGTGACGCAACGGACCCATGGCGGACTGCTCACCTGATGCGAGACACCAACAACCTATGAAAATCTACTCTGGATCGAGGAGAATTGCACATGCGTGCGGGTGGGTGCTAAGCGTGATGAAGGGTATGAAGATGTCTCTTTCCAACGGCGATCGCCCACCATAGTATGGAGCCCTACCCTAGTATGGAGCCCTGCGCTGCATCAAATCGGGAGCAATAACGATGCGCCCCGTCCGATGTCCATCACCACCTTCTGCGCGCTCGTCGGTGGATTCGCAGGCCTGTTGGCGTCGGTCCGATTTTGGCGTCGTTCGCGTACCAGACGATCAACGTGGAATCAGGGCCCGCGGGCGCGGCCGCGCGCTAGTACGCCGGGGCATCGACAAGACCGTGGGCGCTCGGTGGTCCCGGTTCGCTGTGTTCTGCTGCTTCAGCCCCCCGCCGGCCGCGGCCGCAATCCGCGCTTAAGTGCTATTGTTGGCCTATGGAAGTCTGGTCCCTTCCTATGGTCAACACGCGGCCGATCGCGATAGAGCGCACAGAGAAATCCAAGAGTCATTGAAGCAACGCCTATCTATAATGAATACGAGCGCCAGTGAAGGGCTGACGAGACCATACGAGCACCCATAACCCCCAACGCGAGCGCATCGTTGGGAGGCAACCTGACGCCTGAGACGAATTTGCCCGATATGCGGAGTCGGCTTCAGGCATCGCTGGCCGACCGCTACCGAATTGATCGCGAGCTCGGACACGGCGGGATGGCGACGGTGTTCCTGGCTCACGACCTCAAGCATGATCGACCCGTCGCGCTCAAAGTCCTCCACCCCGACCTGGCCCGGGTGATGGGCCCCGAGCGGTTTCTCCGCGAGATCAGGATCTCCTCCCGGCTGCAACACCCGCATATCCTGAGTGTGCACGATTCGGGCGACGCGGATGGGCAGTTCTGGTTCACGATGCCCTACGTCGAAGGCGAAACGTTGCGGAGCCGGATTCTGCGAGACAAACAGCTCCCGCTGGACGACGCGTTGCGCATCGCTTCCGAAGTGGCCGACGCGCTGCACTATGCCCACCAGCACGGAGTGATTCACCGCGACATCAAGCCGGAGAATATTCTGCTGAGCGGCTCTGTCACCTCTGACCGAGGGGCGGCAGGCAGATACCACGCCCTGGTCGCGGACTTCGGAATCGCACGAGCCGTCGCGCCCGGATCAGAGGAGAGTCTGACCGAGAGCGGCATCAGCCTGGGCACTCCCCAGTACATGAGTCCCGAGCAGTCGGTGGCCGAGCGGGACCTCGATCCGCGCACCGACGTGTACTCCCTCGGTTGCGTGCTCTACGAGATGCTCACCGGTGAGCCGCCATACACCGGGCCGACTGCCCAGTCGATCGTGGCAAAACGATTGAGCGAGCCGATCCCGCACGTGCGCACCGGCCGCGACGTGCCGCTCGCCCTCGAGCGCGCCGTGACCACCGCGCTCGCCCGATCACCTGCCGATCGGTTCGCTACGGCCGCCGAATTCGCTACCGCGCTGCAGTTGGATCGGTTGCAGGACACTCTCGGCGGCATGGACACACCGGCCACGCGCCACCCCCGCCGTACGGTTGCCCGAACGGTCGCGGGTACCCTCGGGCTGCTGCTCCTGCTGCTCGTCGGATATGCCACGCTTCGGTGGCTGAGGGGGGCGGGAGTGGCTCCGTTGGCGTCTGCGGCGGTCCTTCCCTTCGTCGATCTGAGTCCCCAAAAAGATCAGGAGTATTTCAGCGACGGGCTCACCGAGGAGTTGATCACAGCGCTGAGTCAGGTGCCTGGACTCAAGGTGGCGGCTCGGACCTCCTCCTTCCAGTTCAAGGGACAGAGTCGTGATGTGCGGGAGGTCGGGCGACAGCTCGGTGTCGGCGCCGTGCTCGAAGGGAGCGTGCGGAAGAGCGGCAACCGGTTTCGCGTCAGCGCTCAGCTCATAAGCGTGAAAGATGGATATCAGCTCTGGTCCGAGTCATACGACCGTGACCTGGCCGATATCTTCGCGGTGCAGGAAGACGTCGCGCGATCCATCGTCGCAGCGCTTCGGGTACGGCTCGCACCGGCCGGTGCCGCGGCTCTCACCGTTCGTCCAACCGCCGACCTTCTGGCGTATGACCTGTACCTCAAGGGACTGTTCGCCTGGAATCAGCGGACCAAGGCCTCTCTTCCGGAGGCAGTCCGCTACTTGGAACAGGCAGTCGCCAGGGACTCGACCTTTGCCCGCGCGTGGGCGGCGCTCGCCGACGCCTACATCCTCGTCGTCCCGTTTTCCGGCGGCGGCTCGCCCGCCGACGCGTGGCGGAAGGCCCAGCTCGCGGCCAGGAAAGCGCTGGCGCTCGACAGCACGTCGGCGGAGGCGTACACCGCCCTCGGCTACGGGAACATGATCTACGAATGGAATTGGACAGTGGCAGAACAGAGCTTCCAACGAGCGATCGCCGCAGACCCCAACTACGCAACCGCGCATCACTGGTATGGCGACTTCCTGGCCGGCCGCGGCCGTCTGAAGGAGAGCCTAGCAGAGATGAGCCGAGCCCACGAGTTGGACCCCTTGTCGCGGCAGATTGGGTCCGAGTGGGGATGGGTCTCCTACCTCATGCACCAGAACGATGAGGCGGCGGCGCACATCCGACAAACCCTCGAGCTCGACCCGAACTATGCCGGCGCACATCTCCGGCTCGGCTTGGTCCAGATCCAGCAGCACCGCTACCCCGAGGCCATCGCGTCGCTCAAGCGCGCGATTGACCTCGGCGCATTCTATCCCCATGCCGCTGCCGGTCTCGCCTTCGCCTATGCCGCCTCGGGCGATCGTGCCGCGGCGATGGGGATCGCGACCGATCTCGAGCAGCGTTCGGCGCGGGAGCTCGTTCCGCCATTCGCGATCGCCGTGGCATACGCCGGTTTGGGCGACGCGTCGCAGGGGATCAAATGGCTCAACCGGGGCATCGACGAAAAGGACATCTATATCCCGGAGAATTTCTTCGAGCCGCTCTTGGACCCGCTGCGGAGTGACCCAAGGTTCGGGCAAGTGGTGACGCGGATGGGTCTCTCGCAACCACACGTAACACCTTGAGTGTTCACACGCGTCGTTCGAATCATTTCCGTCCAAGAGTCCTGCCGGCTCCTCGAACCGGCAGGTTTTCTGACTGGTCAGCGACCGGTCATCTGCTCCAACTTCTCGGGATAACGAGCGCCGTGCACCGTGATCTTGGAGGCGGCGGCGGCGATGTCGCGAAGATCGTCCCGCGTGAGTTCGACCGTGGCCGCGCCGAGATTCTCTTCCAACCGATGTAGTTTCGTCGTGCCCGGGATCGGCACGATCCACGGCTTTTGGGCAAGCAGCCAGGCGAGCGCGATCTGAGCGGGCGTCGCCTTCTTCCGCTGGGCGATGTTCGCGAGCAGATCGATCAATGACTGATTCTCCCTCATCGCCTCCGGCGTGAAACGAGGGAGGCCGTTACGGAAGTCGGTGCTTTCGAGCTTGGTGTTCTCGTTCATCGCGCCCGTGAGGAATCCCCTACCCAGCGGGCTGTACGGTACGAATCCGATGCCAAGCTCCTCAAGCGTTGGAATGACTTCCTTCTCGGGGGTTCGCGTCCACAAAGAGTATTCACTCTGGACCGCGGTAAGCGGCTGCACGGCGTGTGCGCGACGGATTGTCTGCACGCCGGCTTCGGAAAGGCCGAAGTGTTTGACCTTACCCGCCTGGATCAGTTCCCTCACCGCTCCCGCCACGTCCTCGATTGGCACGGTGGGGTCCACCCGGTGTTGATAGAGTAGGTCGATCGTCTCGACCTTGAGTCGCTTGAGCGAACCTTCGACAGCTCGCTTGATGTGCTCGGGCCGACTGTTCACCCCCGACATCGGCGACCGCATTTCGCTGCCACTCAGGTCGAACCCAAACTTGGTGGCGATCACCACTCGCTTGCGGAATGGCGCGAGGGCTTCGCCGACCAATTCTTCGTTGGTGTACGGGCCGTAGACCTCGGCGGTGTCGAAGAAGGTGACGCCTCGATCGACAGCGGCATGAAGCAGTGCGGCCATCTGCTGCTTGTCCTTGGGCAGGCCGTAGGAAGAGCTCATCCCCATGCAGCCGAGGCCAATGGCCGACACTTCCAGGTTGCTGCGTCCAAGTTTGCGTTTTAGCATGTCGTGTCTCGTGTAAGTTGCCAGGGTCAAGCCTGGTACTGTTGGTCGGTGACCTGTTCCATCCAATCAGCGCTCTTGCCATCGAGCTTTTCTACAATGGAAATGTGCGCCATCCCGGCCTTGGCGGTTGCACCATGCCAATGCTTTTCGCCGGGAGGAAACCAGATCACATCGCCCGGGCGGATTTCTTCGACCGGCCCACCCTCACGCTGTGCCCAGCCGCAGCCCGCCGTCACCATCAAGGTCTGACCGAGCGGATGCGTGTGCCACGCGGTGCGTGCGCCCGGATCGAACGAAACGCTCGCACCCAATACGCGCGCCGGGTCGGCAGCGTCGAACAGCGGATCAATCCAAACCGTGCCGGTGAAGTAATTTGCCGGCCCCTTGCCGGAGGGCTGTGATCCGCTTCGTCTGATTTCCATTCGTTTTCTCCTTCATTCATGGTCGGAGCATGGTCCAGAACGCTCGATAAGGTTACATGCCGATCCGCCACTCGACGCTGCCGAGGCCGGCTACCGGCCGACTGCGCTACCGCTCGATGTCACCGATCCCGAGGAGTGGCACGCGCTCAGCTCGACCGATTCCGCGGTACGCCCCGCCCTGGCGTGGGCACGCAAGGAAGCCGCGGCCAAAGCGACGGGATCGCCTAGCCAGTGGTTTCCGGATGGGGTGCGGATTGGGCGCGGGGGCTTCGGTGGTATCGAGGTCTCGCTCGTCGCCGACCCAGCGGTCACGTTCGACGCGGATTGGCGGCTCGATGGGCCGCTTCTATGTGCGTGGGTCATCCGGCGCGGATCGAGCGACGCATACCAAGCTCATGCTGTCGGCGACCGCATCCCTGTTCAGTGCAGTGAACCTTTGGGCATCGGGTGCCACGTCTCAGGCTGCGACTGGTGTGGTGAAGAGCGGCCTCGACTGCCAGGCTTTGAGGCAGCGGACAGCCGACCAGAACGGGTATCCTCACGGTCGTAGCCTATCTCGCATCGGAATTGCAGAGCATGCAACCATATCGAGCTGGGCGTTATCTCGAGAATATCGCACTAGCAGTGAAGTCAATCGCCCGTATTGATCGGGCAGGAGGAGTCAGAATGCGCGTTCGCATGACCAAGGCCACCACCTCACTCATGCTCGGATGTGTAGCACTCGGCGCCTGTAGCTCGTATGGGGGCCCGCAGCAAGTCGGTTATGTCCAGCCCGCCTACACGGCCAGCGCATCGATCACGGTCGGGCCGCCTGACCTACCAGTCTACGAGCAGCCTGAGTGCCCCGGCGACCAGTATCTCTGGACGCCCGGCTATTGGGCCTGGAGTAATGGCGACTACTACTGGGTGCCTGGCACATGGGTGGAGGCGCCAGAAGTTGGCTACCTCTGGACGCCGGGATATTGGGGATGGGGTGGCACCGTATTCGTATTCCATGAGGGCTACTGGGGTCCCCGCGTCGGGTTCTATGGCGGGATCAACTACGGCTACGGCTACACCGGTCAAGGATTTCAAGGTGGTCGTTGGGACAACGGACACTACTTCCACAACCAGTCCGTCACCAACGTGAACGTGACCAACGTTCACAACGTGTACAACACGACGATCATCAACAACACCACGGTGGTGAACAACACCGTGACTCGCGTCAGCTACAACGGTGGCAACGGCGGCGTTGAGGCGCGCCCAACGGCCGACGAGCAATCAGCGGCACAAGAGAGGCACATTCCGCCGGTTGCTGCGCAAACCGCGCACGTCCAGGCTGCTCGCTCGAACCCACAGCTGCGGGCTTCGGCGAACCAGGGCAAGCCGCCGATCGCTGCTACTCCGAAAGCTGGAGCGTTTAGCGACCCCGGAGTCGTCCCGGCGAAAGAGGCCGGGGCAATTCATACTGCGGCTGCCCCGCCAGCGAACAATGCGTCGCGGCCCAACACGGCGGTCCATCCGAACGACCTTCCGCCTGCCGAGCACCCTGCTGCTGTCACCACCGGCGATCCGAAGGACCAGCAAAACCAGCAAGAGCAGGAGAAGCTACTCGCGCAACAGGACCAGGAGCGCCGTGATCTGCAGCAGAAGCAGGATCAGGATCACCAGCAGTTAGCGCAACAGAAGGCTGACGCTGCCACAACGCAGAAGTTGGAGGAGCAGCACACGCAACAAACGCAACAACTGGCGCAAAAACATGCACAGCAGATGCAGACGCTAAAGCAGCACCAGCAACCACCGCACCAGGATGAGCCCAAGAAGGACAAACCATAATCGCCGGCTGGAGATGGGGTTAGTGTCGGTGGCCGCCGCGTTTACGCGTGCGCGGATCTCCAAGCCGTCGCGCTAACCCCACCATCCGGGCGATGGGAACATGATGACGATGAGTATGGCCTGCCAATCGATTGGGCATTGGCAGCGTCACGCGTTAAACTGTCCGACATTCCGTCGTTGGTAGAGGCCGGCTCGTTTGACCACAAGGAGAGATTGCGTGGACTACTATGGAGCGAAGGATTTAGCCGAGAGTTTTCGCACCGTTCGCAAGAATACGATAACAATTGCGCAGGAAGTCCCTGAAGAGAAATATGGTTTTCGTCCGGCGCCGGGCACGCGCACTATCGGTGAGTTGTTGGCGCATATATCGCTGGCGTACAAATTTCAATACAAAATTCATGGCCAGGAGCACCGATCGTCGCTCGAGGGATTTGACTTCCCTTCGATGATGCAACAAATGGCGGTGGACGAAAAGGTGCCACGGAGCAAGGACCAGACGATCGAGATGCTCCACAGCTCGGGCGAGCAATGGGCTGGTTGGATGGAAGGACTTACGGAGAGCTTCCTCGGCGAGCGGGTCGAGATGCATGCGGGGATGCCCAAGTCATCAAAGAGCCGTTTCGAAATGATTCTGTCGGTCAAAGAACATGAAATGCACCATCGGGGCCAGTTGATGCTCATCGAGCGGATGGTGGGCGTAGTGCCGCACCTCACGCGGGCGATGCAGGCCAGAATGGCTCCAGCCGCTGGGAAGAGCTGACTCGGCGGCTCCGCATGATTGGTCCGAGAGATCGCCGAGGCCTGCGGCCGTCCGCCACCCATGCGCGGATTAGAGAGATGCCTTGCGTGTCGCCTGGACGCCGGCTGTTCAGCGCGGCCGTCGCCGTTTCCACTGTGCTGGCCATGCGATCGCCGATATCGCGCTCCACTGACGCCCCGGGCATCGTCTACACGGTGACGAGCATCACCGGAATGGAGAGTCCGACGGGGCCCCAGCATTTCGATACATGGTTGCGGTTCGTGTCCAGCCCGACACGATCGTCGACGGGCTGCACGTCGAGCATTGGCGACTGACGGACAATCACACGGCGAGTGCGACGGCGCTGACGTCATTCGGCCTGTCGATGCGCTCCGTAGGCGACGAGTACATCGCGTTGGATGCGACCGGCCCAGGCTATGGTTTCCCGGATGAAGCGTTGCGCGGCGCGGCCGTCGACTCCGTCTATGCCCGTGCACGGCGAGAGGCCGTCGGCAAACTGCCGCACGGATTGGAGGTGCTGACGATCACTCGAACGGTGTCGGCCTTCGGACCGGGGCTGCGCCAGGTCACCCAGAGTCGGACGGATCGCATGTCTGACATCCAGCAGATCAATCTTCCCGCGGCCGTGTTTGCGATACCGGCCGGCTATACCCGCGTGGCGGCGCCTACCTTGCCAGCGTTGCCGGCACCGCGGTAGCAGGCAACAGCAAGCGCACCCAGGCCGACGCCACATAGCAGCCCAATTGCCGCGCTTTGCCGATTAGCCGCCTCTCGTTTGACCGCCGCCGTGCGGGGGATGTCTTGGCAGCTGCGACAAATCTTGGATCAGCGCCAGCGCCACCCGGTCGGCGATCGCGTCGAGGAGGAGTATGTCCTCTGGGGTGAATGGGCGACCCTCAGCGCGGTACGTGCTGAGGATTCCCAACGGCTCGGCGTCACCAATCCGATGGAGAAAGACATGTGCCGCGGTCGGCCACCCCTGCGAGCGCAAGAGCGTGACTGAATTGCAGGTGGCGGAGCACTCGAGGCGAGACGCGGTCGTCTTGACAGATGGCCGGGGGGTCGACTCGCAGAGGTCTGCGTGCCCCAGCCCGCGCGCGGGTAGAGCCATCGGCCCCGCTGGTGCGACTTCGAATTCGTATAGGAGGGCGTCCGAGGGAGCAAGACGGTGCAGGAAGCTGCAGCGCTCGGCCCTCAGGGCGACACACGCGCGTGCCGTCATCGCCCGGAGCGCGGCGTCTATGTCGGCACGTTTCTGAAAGACCCCCGCGAGCGCTTCGACCGCCCGCTCGTGCGCATCTGCGCGTCTGCTCTCCCGCGCCTGGGCCTGTGCGGCGGTCCGTGCTTGCACCGCCGT
This sequence comes from Gemmatimonadota bacterium, assembly GCA_003152485.1. Lineage (GTDB taxonomy): Bacteria > Gemmatimonadota > Gemmatimonadetes > Gemmatimonadales > Gemmatimonadaceae > Palsa-1248. Next base: position 136,582 of record PMAE01000068.1, read on the forward strand.
CGCCCGAGCCGCGTCAATCTGCAGCAACCCAACGGCACCCTGCTGGCCCGCGTTGTCCTCCACGTTCCTGCTCTCCCTCCGCTGTGCGCGGCGTGGGCGATCGGAGGTCCACGTGCGTCCCGACGCACGACGCCTATTGAATTTGAACCGCCGTTCAGTGTAGAATGTAGTGCTCGTTGAACGGCGGGTCAACACTGACGCCATGATCCCGTGACCAAGCACGCGGATCCGCCTTATAGCATTGCACACGCGGTTGACAGGAGGCGCGGTCATGCCCGGCACGAAGGAACCTGAGGAGTCGCGCCGCGCCCAGATTCTCCAGGCGGCTTATGAGGTGGCAGCGCGCCACGGACTCAGTGGCCTGACGGTGCGGCTTGTTGCTACGTCCGCCGGCTTGAGTCCAGGGCTCGTGCTGTTTCATTTCAAGACGAAAGAACACCTGCTCATCGCGCTGCTCGACTGGCTACTAGGTACGACGAGCGTGCTACTTGTGACTGCGGACATCGCCTGCATTGGATCGCCAATCGAGCGGTTACTAGCGCTCCTAGAGCGCGAGATGGACCGGCTGTCAAGCGAGCCTTGTCGCATCCGACTTTTTTTCGAGTATTGGATCGTCGGCATTCGTAGTCCTGGGGTCCGGCGCAAAATGGGCGCGGAACTCGCGCGTTATCGGGCAGCGTTCCGCCCCATAGCGGCTGAGGTACTCGCCGCTGACGCGGACCGGTTTGCGGGCGTCACCCCGGCGGGCCTTGCGGCTGTCGCGGTGAGTTTCATCAAAGGGTGCGCGGTGCAATCCATGATCGATCCAGGACAGTTCGACATCGCCGAATACTTGCGCGCGGCGCACGCACTGCTCGACCAACTCGCGCCGATTGATCATGCTGTTTAGGGCAATTGTTGGCACGGATTGTCAGACAGTGTCATAACCGTCGCCCCGACTGCCTCGACCGGATGCCGGATCTATTGCGCCCCAAACAACTCGCTGAGTACCTCCAGCTCTCACAGCGGTCCGTGTGCCGGTTGCTCGAACGAGGCGACATCCCAGGCGTCAAGGTGGGAGGACAGTGGCGCTTCCGGAAAACGGCAGTCGATGAGTGGCTTGACCTCTCGATACAATGCCTGGGCTGGCTGTTCGTTGGCGCGCCCTGACCGCGCCGATTCGTCATGCATCTGACAATTCGTCAAGCCGCGTCGTACCTCAGCGTGCCGGAAGGGACCGTCCGGCGCTGGATCACCACGCGTGGGCTCCCCGTACACCGCGTCAATGAGCGTCTCCACTGCAATGCACTCGAGCTCTGGGAGTGGGCGGTGGAGCAGGGCGTTCCTGTCTCGGAGCACCTACTGGAACAGGCGCGCCGCGCGCCCGAGGAGGTGCCGCCCATGTCCGCGCTCCTGACCGCGGGTGGCATTCACCGGGACTTGGATGGCGCCACCAAGCCAGAGGTGCTCCGTGCGTTCGTCGGCGCGCTGCCCCTACCCGCGGAGGTCGACCGCGAGTTCCTCGTTTCCGTGCTGGAGGCGCGAGAGGCGCTGGGATCAACAGGGATCGGCGATGGGATCGCCATTCCGCATGTTCGGAACCCGATCCTGCTCCACGTGACGCACCCGTTCGTCGCGCTCGCCTTGCTCAGCCGGCCGGTGGAGTTCGACGCCGTGGACGGCCAGCCGGTGAACGCGCTCTTTCTCGTCGTGAGCACGACCGTACCGACCCACCTCCGGATTCTCGCCCAACTCGGCGCGCTCCTTCGCGACGCCGAACTGCGACGTCTCCTGCGTGCCAATGCGCCCAGCGACCGCATTCGCGATCGGATTGCGGCGCTCGAAGCGGCCGGGCCGCGGGCACCGGACGGAGACGGTCGAACGACCTCGGGCGCGCCCATCGTGGGCGGATCGCTGTGACCGCGTTCTTCGTTGCCATCGGGTGCTGGCTCGTCGGCGCGAGTACCGCGTGCGCTCTTCGGCGCCGCGAGATCGCGTGGGTCGCGGGCGTCGGCGGCGCGCTCGCGGGGGGCATGGCTGCCGGGCTTGCGGCGACGCGCGCGCTCGTGAGTAGCGCCACGGTGACGTGGGCGGCGCCGTGGAACATCCCCGCGGGAACGCTCGGCTTTCGGCTCGATCCGCTGGCCGCAGTGTTTCTGCTTCCGATCGCGATCGTCGGCGCGCTCTGCGCGGTGTACGGCGTCGCGTACCTCCGTCGACATGCGCCCGGCGCCCCGATCGGTGGTTCGCTCGCCGCCTACAACCTGTTGCTCGCGAGCATGGCGGTCGTCGTGACCGCGAATAACCTCGTGTTGTTCCTGGTCGCCTGGGAGCTCATGACGCTGAGCTCGTGGGCGCTCGTCGTGAGTGACCACCCGCTCGCCGCCGTGCGGGCCGCGGGCCGCCAATACTTGATCGCTGGCCACCTCGCGACAGCCGCGCTCTTCCTGCTGACCATCCTTCTCGCGGCCGATAACAGCACCTTCGCGATCGACGCACTCGCCGGCGGCAACCCCCGCTCGCTGCTCTTTCTCCTCGCCGTGGTGGGCTTCGGCACGAAGGCCGGCATCGTGCCGATGCACGTGTGGCTCCCCGACGCGCACCCCGCAGCCCCCTCGTACGTCTCGGCGCTGATGTCGGCTGTTATGATCACGATGGGGTTTTACGGCCTGGCGCGGTTCCTCCCTATCCTGGGGACGCCAGCGCTCTGGTGGGCGTATCTCTTCATGGCACTCGGCGCGGCCGGTGCCGTCGGCGGCGTCATATTCGCGATCGCGCAACGCGACGTCAAGCGCGTGCTCGCCTACTCGACCGTCGAGCACGCGGGGCTCGCGACCCTTGGCGTGGGCCTCGGTCTCCTTGGGACGGCGCTCAACCAGCCGCTGCTCGCCGGACTCGCGTGGACCGCGGTGCTGTTCCATCTCTGGAATCACGCTCTGGCGAAAGCGCTCCTCTTTCTCGGCTTCGGTGCCGTCGCCCAGGGCGCCCACAGTCGCAGTCTCGATGCGCTCGGTGGGATGCTGGCGCGCTGGCGGACCGTTGGGGCAACGCTCGTACTGGGGTCCGCCACGATCGCGTCGCTGCCTGGGCTCAATGTGTTCGCGAGTGAGTGGCTACTTCTGCGCGGCCTCTTGCTCGGCGTGCTGTCGCTCAAAGGGGCTGCGCTCGTTGCGGTGCTCGCGGCGCTCAGTCTCATGGCGCTGACCGGCGGCGTTGCGGTCGCGTGCTTTACCCGACTCGTGGGGATCGGCCTGTTAGGCGCGCCGCGTACACGGGGAGCCGCCACTGCGCTCGAGCCGAATTGGGCCATGCGGGCGCCAATGGTGGTGCTGTGCGCGGGTTGCTTGGGGGTCGCCGCCATGCCCGGACACGTCGCGGGCGCCCTCGCTCCCGCCGTGATGGTGATCGCGCCGGGCGCAGAGGTCGCGGGAGTACGCGGCATTGTCCAGCCACTCGCGGTCCTGGTTCCGCTGTTGGCAACGCTGACCGCTCTCATGCTCCTCGCGCGCGCCCTCTTCGGCCGCGCCGCCCCACGGCGCCGGTCGGTGACCTGGGCTTGCGGGTACGCCCGGGTAGGTCCGACAATGCAGTACACCTCGACGTCGTTCAGCGAGCCGCTCACCCGCCTCATGCAGCCACTCCTGCGCATGACTGGGCGCTACGAGGCTGACCTGATCAGACTGCGGGTTGCGCGCTGGCCGGACGAACGGGTCGCCTGGACCTCGGAGGCCCCTGATCGGGTTCTCGTCGGGTTGTACGAGCCGCTGTTTTTGGGCGTGGGTCGTGTGGGAGCCTGGGCCCGTCGCCGGTCGGTAGCGCACACCACGACCTCGCTCCTGTACATTGTCGTGACTGTTCTCGCCCTCCTCGGACTTCTGTTTCTTCCCAGCGTCGGCCCGTGAGCTATGTCGCGGCGAGTATCTGCCTGATCCTGGCCGGGGGCGGTGCCGCGCTCACCGTGTCGCGACGCGTTCGGTTAGGCCACGCACTCTTTCGCCTGCTGGTCGGTGGGGGATGCCTCCTTGGCGCCGGACCGGCCATCGCGGCGCTCATCGGGCTCGACATGCCAGACGTGCGGATCACCACTGGCGTCCCCGGTGGGCCATGGGTCTTCGGCCTCGACACGCTGTCCGGTGCATTTCTGTTGGCGATTGTCACGGTGGGGGGCGCGTGCGCGTTTTACGGGATCCCGTACCTTGCCGGCGATGCGCCGCGCCGCGCAGTACACCGGGCACACGCGCTCGTGGCACTGCTCGTCGCCGCGCTCGCCGTAGTTGTCACGGCACGCGCGGTCATGCCGTTCCTGATCGCCTGGGAAGTCATGGCGGTCGCATCGTATCTGCTCATTGTCTTCGAGCACGAGCGGCCGGCCGTGCGGCGCGCAGGGATGCTCTACCTTGTGGCGACGCATGCGAGTACGCTCGCCCTCTTTGCGCTCTTCGCGATCTGGGGCCGCGAGGCGCGTGACCTCACCTTCGCCGCGCTCACGGCGTGCGCACCAACACTGCCGGACGGCGGCGCGGCTGTCCTTGCATTGGCGCTCGTCGCGTTTGGCCTCAAGGCGGGCATCGTGCCGTTGCACGTGTGGCTTCCGGAGGCGCACGCCGCGGCACCGTCGCACGTCTCGGCGCTCATGTCGGGCGTGGTCATCAAGATGGGGATCTACGGATTGATACGCGTCGTCGCGATGCTGGCGACACCGCCGGCCTGGTGGGGCTGGCTCGTGCTTGCGCTGGGCGTAATCTCAGGCGTCCTCGGCGTCGTCTGGGCGCTCGCGCAACACGACATCAAGCGCCTTCTCGCGTTCCACAGTGTGGAGAATATTGGGATCATCCTGATAGGCGTGGGCGCCGGCGCGCTCGGTCTGGCCTATGGCGCACCGACCGTGGCGGTCTTGGGATTCGCGGGCGCCACATTGCACACGGTCAATCACGCCCTGTTCAAGAGCCTCTTGTTTCTGGGCGCTGGCTCCGTGATCCACGCGACAGGCACGCGCGACATCGACCGATTGGGCGGCCTTGGCACCCGTATGCCGCTCACCGCGACCGCATTTCTCATCGGCTCGGCTGCCATCGTCGGGCTTCCCCCACTCAATGGCTTCGTGAGCGAGTGGTTGATTTACCGCTCGCTCTTAGGGAGTGGCATCAGCATGAGTGCGATTCGGATCGCGGTCCTGGCGACTGGCGCGCTCGCGCTGATCGGAGCGCTCGCGCTCGCCTGCTTCGCGAAAGTCATGGGCGTAGTGTTCCTCGGTCGCAGGCGCGATGCGACGACACACGATGCGCACGAGGCGCCACGCGGGATGACATGGCCGATCGTCGCTCTCGCTGGCGTGTGCATGGCGATTGGTGCGCTACCGGCTCTGGTCGTTCCGGCCGCGCTCCGCGTCGGCGTGCTACTCAGTGGCGGTCCGGCGATGCCACTCACGATCACGGGCGATCCCGCGTCTGCCGCGCTGACCGTGTACACGCTTTCAGTAACGACCGGGCTTCTCGCAGCGTGGCTGCTGTGGAACTCACCGCTCGGTCGGCGGCGTATGCCCGCCACGTCCGAGACGTGGGGGTGCGGGTTCGCCCGGCCCACGGCGCGCATGCAGTACACCAGTTCGTCGTTTGCCGCACCGCTCGTCGCGGCATTCCGGTCAGTCGCAGGCGTGCACACGCACCGATCGGCGTGCGCGTTCGAGACACACGCCGGTGATCCGGTGTTGGACGGGTTCGCGCTGCCGGCCTGGTCCCGCATCCGCGCGGTCGCCCGCTGGTTTCACCCCCTCCAGCGCGGCACCCTGTCGCGCTCGATCATATACGTTGTCGCGGCCGTGCTCGTCGTGCTCGTCTACCTCGTAGCCGCCGGGCGAGCCGCATGAGCGTCGCGCACGCGACGGCGCTCGCCGTGCTGCTCATCGTCGCGCCAGCACTGCCTGGGATCGCGACTAAGACCAGAGCCGTACTCACCGGCCGGCGCGGTGCGCCCGTGCTCCAACTGTACTACGATCTCGGGAAGCTAGTACGGAAAGGCTCGGTCTATAGCGTGACGACGACGTGGGTCTTTCGTACTGGGCCAGTCGTCCTGCTCGGCTCATTGGTCGCGGCGGCGCTCTTGCTCCCGCTCGATGGACGCGACGCCCCAGCGGGGTTCAGTGGTGATCTGGTGGCGTTCGCCGGGTTGTTGGCACTCGGCCGGTTCGCCCTCGTGCTCGCTGGGCTCGACACAGGTTCGAGCTTCGAGGGCATGGGAGCGAGTCGCGAAGTCACGTTCTCCAGCTTCGCCGAACCCGCGCTCTTCCTCTGCTTCGCCGCCCTCGTGCTCGCGACGGGCGACGCGTCGCTGAGCGGCATGCTCGGCGCACCAGTGCGCGTGGCCTGGTCGCATGCCGCCGCGAGCATGAGCCTCGTCGGGCTCAGCCTCTTCGTGCTGCTCCTGGCAGAGAACTCGCGCGTTCCCATCGACGACCCGGCCACTCATCTCGAACTGACCATGATTCACGAAGTCATCGTCCTCGATCACAGCGGGCCCGATCTCGCGCTCATCCTCTACGGCAGCGCGCTCAAGCTCGCCCTCTTCGGCGCGTTGATCGTCGGCGTGTTCCTGCCGCGGGCAGACCTGGCCGCGCCGGCGGCCACGGGCGTGCTCGTGCTCGGCCTCGCGCTCGTCGGCGTGGCGGTCGGTGTCGTAGAGTCCGTCATGGCACGCGTCCGGCTCACCCAGGTGCCCGCGCTCATCACGGGAGGCGCGGTGTTGGCGCTTTTTGGCATCATCCTGCTACTCCGCTGACCATGCCGCACGCGATCCCACACGCAACGCCGTTGGTACTGCTCCTAATCGTCTTAACGGACCTGGCCGTGCTGGGGACGATGCGGTTGAGCACCTGCATTCGAGCCCTCGGCGTCCAAGGGCTGCTCCTGGGGCTCCTGCCGGTCTCGATTGCGCCCACTCTGTCGGTCCATGCCGTGGGGCTCGCCGTCGGCACTGTGGCGGTCAAGGCCGTCGTGCTCCCGTGGTTTCTGGTGTGGGCGATCCGAGAGGCGGCGGTTCGCCGCGAGATCGAGCCCTCGATCGGCCCGATTGCGTCGCTCTTGCTCGGAGCAGGCGCGGTCGCGCTCGCATTCGCCATCGCGGCCCGCCTGCCGTTGCCGCCGGGACCAGACGCGCTCCTCGTCCCGTATTCACTGGCTACGGTGATCATCGGCTTTGTCGTCCTCACGACCCGGCGCAAAGCGTTGACACAGGTGATCGGCTACCTGATGCTCGAGAACGGCATCTACTTGTTCGGCCTCACGCAAACCGAGCGCGTGCCGTTCCTTCTGGAGCTCGGCGTGCTCCTCGATGTCTTCGTCGGGGTCTTCATCATGGGGATCGTGGTGTTCCACATCAACCGCGAATTCGACTCCCTGGACTCGACCCGACTGACGGAGCTCGCGGATTGATGCGCCTCCTCGCGCTCGTTGCGGTGCCGCTTCTCGCGGCCGGCGTTGCCGCACTCCCGACACGACGCTTTCCGTCCTGGCGCACCAGCCTCCTGGTCGCGACGGCCTCGGTCCACACGGCGCTGGTCGGGTCGCTCTGGGTCGCGCCAGCAACCCCGATGCTCAACGGCTGGTTGGCAGTCGACGCGCTGGGCCTGGTCGTCCTCACGGTGACAACGATCCTGTTCGTCCTTACGTCGGTCTACACAGTTGGTTACCTGGCCCGCGTGCCGCGGCGCGACGGTCGAGCCTTCGTGAGCGGCCTCCTGGCATTCCTGGCCGCCACCTCGCTGGTCGCTCTGAGCCAGCATCTCGCCATGCTCTGGGTCGGCATGGAGGCGACCACACTGGCGGTGGCGCCTCTCATCTTCCACCGGCACGACCGCCGCGCGCTGGAAGCGGTCTGGAAGTACCTACTCATCTCCTCCGTTGGCATCGCGCTGGCGCTGCTCGGAACCTTTTTCCTCGCGACGGCTCAGGCCGATGTCCCGGGTCGCGCACTCATCTTGAGCGATCTCGTCTCCCACGCGCGCGAGCTGCACGCCTCCTGGCTCCGAGCCGCGTTCCTGTTCTTGCTCGTCGGATTCGGCACGAAGATGGGACTCGCACCGATGCACACCTGGAAGCCCGATACGTATGGGGAAGCCCCGAGCCTCGTGAGTGGGCTCATGGCGGGCGCGCTCACGAGTTGCGCGTTCCTGGGCGTCGCCCGAGTGACGGAAGTCGCCATGGCCGCCGGTCTGGGCCCGTTCGTGCAGCCCGTGCTCATCGGCTTCGGGCTTCTCTCCCTCCTGGTGGCGGCCGCGTTCATCCTCGGCCAGAGCGATGTGAAACGATTGCTCGCCTATTCGAGCGTCGAGCACATGGGACTCTTGGTTCTGGGCCTGGGGTTGGGCGGCGTCGGTGCCTACGGGACAGTGCTTCACCTGATCAACAACGGGTTGTCCAAGGGCTGGCTCTTTCTCGTGGCCGGCAACATGGTGCTGGCTACCGGCAGTTCCTCCGCCGCGGCCAATCGGGGACTGGTCCGCACACTCCCCGTTTCCGGCGCCCTCCTCGTGCTTGGACTGTTCGCTATCACCGGATCGCCGCCGTTCGGTCTGTTTGTCAGTGAGTTCACGATCTTGCGTGCCGCAGTGGGGGCGGGCCATCTGTGGATCGCCGCCGTCATGCTGCTGCTCCTGGCGGTGATCTTCGTCGGAATGGCCACGCTCCTCTTGGGCGTGGCCCTCGGCGAGCCCGACGCGCGCGAGGCCCCGGTGCGGGAGAGCGGGTGGTTGCTCGTCGGGCCGGTCACGCTCGCCGCTATGGTGCTCGTGCTCGGCGTTTACCTGCCGGGTCCCCTCCAGACCGTCCTCGCGCATGCCGCAGCCGCACTCGGCGGGAGAGCGCCGTGAGACGCTTCGAGACGCAAGAGCTGCGCAACCGTCGGGCGATCCCGCTTCGCGCCGTGGCGGTCGAGGCAGTGGACCGGTTTCGCGAGACGATACTCGACGCCGTGGCCGCGGAGTGGCGTCTCGTCACGCTCTTCGGCATGCCGGAGGGCGACGATACCACGCGGCTGGTCGCCGTCTTGGCCCATGACGCCCTCGGGCAGCTGGGTGCCACGAGTACGTTGGTAGGCGAGCAGTATCCGGCCCTCACTCCAGACTGTCCCCAAGCACACGCCTTCGAGCGCGAGATTGCGGAGCAGTGTGCCGTGATGCCCGACGGGCACCCGTGGCTCAAACCCTTGCGTCGCCATCTGCCTGATCACCGTCCGACCGGGCGCACGGCCCTCGTCCTCGACCCCGAAGCCTACTCGTTCTTTCGCATCGACGGCGAGGAGGTGCACGAGGTCGCGGTCGGTCCGGTCCACGCCGGCATTATCGAGCCGGCGCACTTCCGCTTCCAAGCGCACGGCGAGGAGGTGCTGTTTCTCGAGATCATGCTCGGCTACCAGCATCGCGGCGTGGAGCGCCTGCTGGAGACTGTGCCCCGCGAGCGGGGAATGCTGGTCGCGGAGTCGATCGCAGGCGATACGGTGATCGGACATGCAAGCGCGTACTGTGGTGCGATCGAGGCGCTGGCGCGAAGTCGGAAGACCCCGCGGGCGCAAGCCGTTCGCGGCATCGCCCTCGAACTTGAACGGCTCGCCAACCACATCGGCGATCTGGGCGCCATCGCCGGCGATGTCGCCTATCAACCGGCGGCGGCGTTCTTCGGTCGCATGCGTGGCGAGTGTCTCAACATGCTCATGACGCTGTCCGGCAACCGCTATGGCCGTGGGCTCATTCGGCCCGGCGGTGTCGGCTTCGACCTGACGGCGACGATGGCCGCGGCAATGCGAGACCTGCTCACGCGGCTTCGTGATGAGTTGAAGCCGGTGGCGATGTTGATGTTCGAAACTGCCACGGTCCAGGGCCGACTCGACGGCATCGGCGTCGTCCGGCGCGCGCAGTGCCTGGAGCTGGGATTCGTGGGGCCGGTGGCGCGGGCCTGCGACCTCCCGCGCGACGTGCGGCACGACCATCCGTACGGCATCTTCCGGTTCGCCCACATCCCCGTCACGACTGCGTGGGCGGGCGATGTCTACGCCCGGGTGCTCGTACGCTGGATCGAGGTACAGCGCTCGCTGGAGTTCGTTCTCGAGCAACTCGCCGCGCTGCCGCGAGGGGAGCCGCGTGTCTCCTGCGGCGCGCTCCAGCCGAACGAGTTCGTCGTCGCGCTGGAGGAAGGCTGGCGGGGCGAGATCGCACACACGGTGATCACTGATCCCCACGGCGGCGTTCGGCGTCACAAGGTCACGGACCCGTCCTTCCACAACTGGATGGCCGTCGCCGTCGCCCTCCTTGGCAATCAGATCTCCGACTTCCCTCTCTGCAACAAGAGCTTCAACCTCTCGTATGCGGGCCACGATCTGTAGCCGCCATGTTTGATCTGCTCCGAACACGCCTCCAGCAGGGCACGCGGACATCGCCGTTCCCACACGGCGGCGCCGACTTCCCTGAACGGTTTCGCGGGCTGCCTGTCCTCGATGCGGGTGCGACAGCGAGGGTGCCGAGTTCGTGCCCGTCGGCACTTCTGACTGCGACCGGCGACGGCCGGCCAGCACTCGATGTCGGCGCCTGCCTCTTCAGTCCGGAGGAAGCCGGGTGTTCGACGCTGGGCACGGTCACGTTTACGCGCGAGTACCGGATGGCGAGCGCCACGCGTGATGGCCTCGTAACGCCGAGCGGTGAGATCGAGCTGGCGCGCGCACTCGGCAGACGCATGCGCAGGCTCTTTGGGCGCTCGCTACGCCTTCGGTCCGTCGTCACCGGGAGCTGCGGCGGTTGCGAAGCCGAGTTGGTAGCGCTCGGGAACGTCGTCTTCGACCTGGCGCGATTCGGGGTGCAGTTCGTCGCCTCGCCCCGTCATGCGGACGGTCTTGTGATCACCGGCGCGCTGAACCGCAACATGCGGCTGGCGCTAGAGAAGACCTATGACGCGACACCGGAGCCGCGCATCGTGATCGCCGTTGGAGCCTGTGCGATCGCCGGAGGTCCCTTCGCTGGAAGCCCCGAGGTCGCATGCGGTGTTTCGGGGGATATTCCCGTTGACCTCTATGTTCCAGGCTGTCCGCCCCATCCGCTGACGTTGCTCGATGGGCTCCTCCGACTCCTCGGCCGACTGCCGCCTGAACGGGTCGGTGCCGCGGCAACGGGCCTCGAACCCGCGGAGACTACTAGGTAAACCGGAGGCCGTCCACGTTACCGGCGCCAGCTGACGGCATACTGGGTGGATTCAATCGGTCGTCGCAACACCGCGCATAGGTGGAAGACCGTCTGGTCGGTGTGGTCGTCGCGCCCGACG
>PMAE01000104.1 GCA_003152485.1 Gemmatimonadota bacterium
ATTTCAAGATCTTGGTGACGACGCCCGCGCCCACGGTGCGGCCGCCCTCCCGGATGGCGAAGCGCAGCCCCTCGTCCATGGCGATCGGCGTGATCAGCTCAATCGTCATCTGCACGTTGTCCCCCGGCATCACCATCTCCGTCCCCTCCCCCAGTTCCACCGCCCCCGTCACGTCCGTCGTCCGGAAGTAGAACTGCGGCCGATACCCCTTGAAGAACGGCGTATGCCGCCCCCCCTCTTCCTTCGTCAACACGTACACCTCCGCCTCAAACCGCACGTGCGGCGTGATCGACCCCGGCTTCGCAATCACCATCCCCCGCTCCACATCCTCCTTCGCCACCCCCCGCAACAACAACCCCACATTGTCCCCCGCCTGCCCATCGTCCAGCAACTTCCGAAACATCTCCACTCCCGTCACCACCGTCTTCTTGTCACTCCCAAACCCCACCATCGCCAACTCGTCCCCCACCTTCACCTTCCCCCGCTCGATCCGCCCCGTCGCCACCGTCCCCCGCCCCGTAATCGAAAACACATCCTCCACCGGCATCAAAAACGGCTTGTCCACTTCCCGCTTCGGCACCGGGATATAACTGTCCAACGCCGCCAACAACTCCCCAATCTTCTGCCCCGCCGCCCCCTTCGGGTCCGGACTCTCCAACGCCTTCAACGCACTCCCCCGAATCACCGGCGTCTCATCCCCCGGAAATTGATACGAACTCAACAACTCCCGTACCTCCAACTCCACCAAATCCAACAACTCCGGGTCGTCCACCGCGTCCACCTTGTTCATAAACACCACGATGTAGGGCACATTCACCTGCCGCGCCAACAAAATGTGCTCCCGCGTCTGCGGCATCGGCCCGTCCGCCGCACTCACGACCAAAATCGCCCCGTCCATCTGCGCCGCCCCCGTGATCATGTTCTTCACGTAGTCGGCGTGCCCCGGACAGTCCACGTGCGCGTAGTGCCGCGCCACGCTCTCGTACTCCACGTGCGCCGTCGCAATCGTAATCCCCCGCTCCCGCTCCTCCGGCGCCTTGTCGATCTGGTCAAACGCCACCTTCGTCGCCAACCCCTGCGCCGCCTGCACCGCCGTGATCGCCGCCGTCAACGTCGTCTTCCCATGGTCCACGTGCCCAATCGTCCCCACGTTCACATGCGGCTTCGTCCGCTCAAACTTCGCCTTCGCCATGATTGCAGAGTCTCGAGTGAGGGAGAGCCTACTAAGCTTTCACTTTGTTGATGATCTCTTCAGCCTTGCTCTTCGGAACTTCCTCGTAGTGGCTGAACTCCATCGAATACGACGCCCGCCCCTGCGACTGCGACCGAAGCTTCGTGGAGTAGCCGAACATCTCCGACAACGGCACCGTGGCGTCGATCACCTGCGCCTCGCCCCGTTGAATCATGCCGCCGATCTTGCCGCGCCGCGCCGAGAGGTCGCCGAGGATGTCGCCCATGTAGTCGTTCGGACACACTACCTCGACGTCCATGATCGGCTCCAGGATCACCGGATGCGCGCGCTTCGCCGCTTCCTTGTACGCCATGGATCCCGCGATCTTGAACGCCATCTCGCTCGAGTCCACGTCGTGGTACGACCCGTAGATCAGCTCGACCTTGACGTCGACCATCGGGTAGCCGGCCAGCACGCCGTTCTCCAGCGCCTCCCGAATCCCCGCTTCCACCGGCCCGATATACTCCCGGGGAATCGCGCCGCCCACGATCTTGTCCTCGAACACGAAGCCCTGGCCCTGCTCTGACGGCTGCATGTTGATGACCACGTGGCCGTATTGGCCGCGACCACCCGACTGCCGGATGAACTTGCCCTCGACTTTCTCCACCCGCTTGCGGATCGTCTCGCGATACGCGACCTGCGGCCGCCCGATGTTCGCGTCCACTTTGAACTCGCGCTGCATCCGGTCGACCAGAATCTCGAGATGCAACTCACCCATCCCGGACATGATCGTCTGCCCGGTCTCGACGTCGGTGTGCACGCGGAACGTCGGGTCTTCCTCGGACAACTTGGCGAGCGAGATCGCGAGCTTGTCCTGGTCCGCCTTGGTCTTCGGCTCGATCGCGACATCGATCACCGACGCCGGGAACTTCATCGCTTCCAGGATGATCGGGTAGTCGTCATCGCACAGCGTATCGCCGGTGCGCGTATCCCGAAGCCCAATCGCGGCGGCGATGTCCCCCGCCCGCACTTCCTGGATCTCCTCGCGCTTGTTGGCGTGCATCTGCAGCAACCGCCCAATCCGCTCGCGCTTGTCCTTCGTCGAGTTGTAGATGTAGGAACCGGTCGACAACACGCCCGAATACACGCGGAGGTAGGTCAGTTTACCGACGAATGGATCGGTCGCGATCTTGAACGCCAGCGCGGAGAACGGCGCCTCGTCCGACACCTCCCGCTCCTCGGTGACCTCGTCGTTGTGCTGCTGATGGCCGATGATCGACTTGAGGTCGACCGGCGTCGGGAGGTAGTCGATCACCGCATCGAGCAGCGCCTGGACGCCCTTGTTCTTGAACGCCGCACCGCACAGGATCGGGACGATGTGCCCGCCAACCGTCGCGACTCGAATGGCGTGCTGGATCTCGTCGAACGTCAGTTCCGCACCACCCAGATATTTCTCGAGGAGCGTGTCGTCGTGCTCGACCGCGGCCTCGATGACCTCATGCCGCGCTTGCTCGGCCGCCTCGCGATACACCTCCGGGATCGGCTGCTCGGTAAAGGTCTTGCCGAGCGACGCGTCGTCGGGAAACACCACCTGCACGCGACGCAGGACGTCGATGTGCCCGGTGAACAACTCCCCGGACCCCACCGGAAGCTGCAGCGGATAGGACGACTTCGACAACCGGTCACGGATCATCCGCACGCACCGATCGAAGTCGGCGCCCACACGGTCCATCTTGTTCGCGAAGATCAGCCGCGGGACACGGTACCGGTCCGCCTGACGCCACACGGTTTCCGTCTGCGGCTCCACGCCCGCCACCGAATCCAACAACGCGACCGCCCCGTCCAAGACGCGCAACGACCGCTCGACCTCCGCCGTGAAATCGACGTGGCCCGGCGTATCGATGATGTTGATCCGGTACTCGATCCCGTTCCGGCTCCAGAAGCAGGTCGTCGCGGCCGACGTAATCGTGATGCCGCGCTCCTGCTCCTGCTCCATCCAATCCATCGTCGCAGTCCCTTCGTGGACCTCGCCGATTTTGTAGTTCTTCCCCGTGTAATAAAGGATGCGCTCGGTCGTAGTCGTCTTCCCGGCATCAATGTGGGCCATGATGCCGATATTCCGATAACGATCCAGCGGTGTGATTCGTGCCATGTGCGAGCTCTCTCGCCTCTCGAGGAGGCGTGTCATTCAGCAAAAATGCGGGTGGACCAAGCACCTCGGATTGCCGAGGCTGGTATCCATCCGCCGTTCGCCGGGTACGGTCGCAATCGAAGCACGACCGGGGACCCATGGCGCGCCGCGTGGTCAGCCAATCAACGGCCCCGCGCGACGTCAGATTGTGTTTTTGTGACCTATCTGCTACAGCCTTTCAAAACTAATCGGGCCTGAGTCACTGTCAACTGCGGACCAGTGCAACCGGACCGGTGCAGCCGACGCCGCTTGATGCGCCACCGCCTGACGCGCGAGCGGCTGCGCGAGCGGTCACGCGCACCCTCACGCGCGACCACACCCGCGAGTCCCGCTCTACCAGCGATAGTGGGCGAACGCCTTGTTCGCTTCCGCCATGCGATGGGTGTCGTCCTTCTTCTTTACCGCATTGCCCTCGCCCTTCGAGGCGGCGATCACTTCCGCCGCCAACCGCTCGGGCATCGACTTCTCGTTGCGCTCGCGCGAGAAGGTGATCAGCCACCGCATCGCCAGCGCGGTACGCCGCTCAGGACGCACCTCGACCGGCACCTGATAGGTCGCGCCACCCACGCGCCGACTCTTCACCTCGACCACCGGCTTGAGATTCGACAGCGCCTGCTTGAAGATGTTGACCCCGGGCTGGCTCGTGCGAGCCTCAACCAGATCCATCGCGCCATAGAACAACCGCTCGGCCACCGACTTCTTCCCCTGCAGCATCATCGCATTGATGAACTTGGAGACAGTCTGGCTCTCGTAGCGCGCGTCGGCGAGGATCGGACGCTTGACGGACTTCTTGCGGCGGCTCACTTCGCCTTACCTCCAGCCGCGCCACCCGCTTTCGGCTTCTTCGTGCCGTACTTGGAGCGACTCTGGTTACGCCCCGTAACGCCCGACGCGTCCAAACTGCCGCGCACGATGTGGTACCGGACACCCGGCAAGTCTTTGACTCGCCCGCCACGAATGAGCACGATCGAGTGCTCTTGGAGGTTGTGCCCCTCGCCAGGGATATACGCCGTCACTTCGAACCCGTTCGTCAGCCGGACGCGCGCCACTTTGCGCAATGCCGAGTTCGGCTTCTTCGGGGTCGTCGTGTACACGCGCGTGCACACGCCCCGCTTTTGCGGGTTCGATTTCAGCGCGGGCGCCTTTTCCTTCTTGAGAACGTCTCGGCGACTTTGCCGGACGAGCTGATTGATGGTCGGCATGATTCGGGATGAGGAACACGCGGCGCGCGATCGGAAGCCGGTCGCGGCACAGACCGGGAAACGTAAGTGTAGTCGGCGATTGGTTCAAGACCGCCGCACATACCCCTCTACCCGAGCCGAGCCGGTCGCACCATCATTGGCGTCCATCACGACCACCCCCGACCCGCCTCCTCCCCAACCGACCACTGCGCGCGCGCACCATACCTGCCCCGCGTCGCACGCCCACTCGGTGCACCCAGTCACTCCCACCATGAACCGTCCCGTCCCCACCTCCGTCCGGCCAACCGGGCCGCACCCGATGGCCCGCGTCGTCGGACTCGGCCTCGCCCTGGCTGCCGGTGTCGCCATCACGCTCGCCCCGATCGCCGCTGTCGCGCAATCGGCCCGGATCTCAGGCGTCCCCGCGCACACGCCGGCTGCTGCAGAACCGACCACGCCCGTGATCCTGCGCCCCGCCGCAGTATTTGACGGGACTGACCTCCACACCGGATGGACCGTCGTGGTGCGCGGGACCACCATTCTCGCCGCCGGCCCGGGAGCAGAAAGCGCGGCGCCCGCAGGAGCAACCACTATCGACCTCCCGGGCGCGACGGTGCTGCCGGGGCTGATTGACGCCCATACCCATGTCTTTCTCCACCCCTATAACGAAACCCCGTGGACAGTCCAGGTGCTGGCCGAGCCGCTCGCGGTTCGGACGGCACGAGCCATCGTCCACGCCCGCAATACGCTGATGGCAGGCTTCACGACGATTCGAGACCTCGGCACCGAAGGGGCCGGCAATTCCGACGTCGGAATCAAGCAGGCGATCGAACAGGGCATCATCCCCGGACCTCGGATGCTGGTCGTGACCCGGGCGATCGTGGCAACGGGTGCCTACGGCCCGCCGCGAGAGCTCTTTGCCTTCGACCCGCCCCAAGGGGCGCAGGAGGCGGACGGGCCAGAGGTGCAGCATGTCGTCCGCGAGCAGATCGGCCACGGCGCCGATTGGGTGAAGCTCTACGCCGACTACGGGTGGGGTCCAAACAACGAGCAGCGGCCGACGTTCTCCGTCGAGGAGCTGACGCTGGCGGTCGAAACGGCGCGCTCCGCCGGCCGCGCCGTCTCCACCCACGCCACCACGGCGGAAGGCATGCGGCGGGCAATCGCCGCCGGCGTCGAGACGATCGAACACGGTGACGAAGGCACGCCGGAGATTTTTCGGACGATGGTGGCGCACCACATCGCACTCTGCCCAACCGTCGCCGCATCCGAGGCGATTGCCGAGTATCGGGGATGGCACCCGGGCACCGATCCAGAGCCCCCCGCCATCACGCGGAAGCGCGCGAGTCTACGTGCCGCGCTCGATGCGGGCGTCACCATCTGCAACGGCAGTGACGCCGGCGTATTCGCCCACGGCGACAACGCACGCGAGCTCGAGCTCTTGGTAGCCTGGGGCATGACACCGATCGCCGCGCTCCGCTCGGCCACATCGATCGACGCGTCGGTCCTGCACATGGCCGATCAGATCGGCCGCGTCGCACCCGGGCTGAAAGCCGATCTCATCGCCGTCACCGGCGACCCCACGCGCGACATTGGGGCGCTCCGGCACGTGACGTTGGTGATGAAGGACGGCGTGATCTACAAGAACGGGACCCACTAGCGGAGCGCAGCCGGCTCAGCCGGCACGGCCCGGCACGGCTGGCCTCGACGCTGCTCGTCGCACCGTATGACGCCGCGACTGCAGCCATGCGGTCCCGTGTGACGATCTACCGATCGCGACTGTTACGGGGGGCCACGCCGCGTTGGCTCAAGACCACGACTTTCCAACCTTTGGCGGCAAGGAGCGGAATCCGCTCCCCACCCGGGCCGCGGAGCGACACGCGGTCGGTGTTGACCGTACCCCGAGCCACGAGCTGCCCCTGATCATCCTTGATCATGACGTCGGAGCCCGCCGGCAGCTGTTCGAGTTGGAACTCGATCGTGGTGTTGGCCTGGGTCATCATTCACCCGACGAAGCCGACCCAACCGAGGTCACGCCAGCCCACACCAGATGGCCGCCTGCGGGGGCGGCCGACCGCTACGCCGCGACGACCTCGGGGGCCGGCCCGTCGATCATGTGCAGTTTCCGCGAGGCGAAGCGCATATGAGACACGGAGTACGCGCCCACCATGCCGTACCCGAAGGCAAACAACAGGAGGAACGGCACGGCGCCGAATTGCCGGTAGTGGATCGCCAGGACGAATCCCGAGAAGGAGCACGCCGACAGCGCGAACTCCGCCACGACGCTCCATGACGCGCGGCTCCGATATCGGCCTCCCCCTCGGCTCTTCCCCTGGCTCGTGACTCGATATTTCGGCGTACGCTCGAACGGACTCCGCTTGCCAATCAATCCCTCGAGCGCGGCGCGCGCGTTGTGCACACTCATGCCGATCGAGAGCGCAAGGAACAGCGGGAACCGCGCGATGCGCTGGCGCCACGACCCGCCGAGCACCCGCGCCGCGGTGTAGTAGCAGAAGAACGTACCCGAGAAGGCCATGAGATAGTACAGCGAGATCGGCCAGATGATCTTGAGATGATCGACACCGGCCGCGAGAATCACGAACGGACTGAGTACGGTGAGCACGATGAGCAGTGGGTACGCGAGGCTGCTCAACAAATGCAGCGTGCCTTCGATCTTGACCGATGCCGGCAATGGCGCGCGCCACAGTCGCGGGAGGATCTTGCGGGCCGTCTCCTGGGATCCCTTCGTCCAGCGGAACTGCTGCGCCTTCAGGCTATGCATGTCGGCGGGAATTTCCGACGGGCACACGACATCGGGCAGATATTTTGCCCGCCATCCGGCGAGCTGAGCCCGGTAGCTCAAATCGAGATCTTCGGTGATGGTGTCCGACTGCCACCCGCCGGCTTCCGCAATGGCACGCGCCCGCAGAATGCCCGCCGTCCCATTGAAATTCAGGAACCACCCGGCCCAGCACCGCGCGGATTGCTCGACTACGAAATGCCCGTCGAGCGCCAGCGCGGTGGCGCGTGTCAGCTCGGAGAAATTGTCGTTGAAGTACGCCCACCGCGTCTGCACGATCCCGATTGTCGGATCCGCAAAATGCGGCAATGTGCGTCGCAAGAAATCGCGCGGCACCACGAAGTCGGCGTCGAATATCGCCAGGAACTCACCCCGCGCCCGCTCGAAGCCGTAGGCTAACGCACCGCTCTTGAACCCATTACGGTTATCCCGATGGAGATGCACAATAGGCACGCCACGGGCCTGATAATCCCGGACGAGACGCCGCGTCAGGTCAAGCGTCTCATCCGTAGAGTCGTCGAGGACCTGGATCTCCAGCAATTCGCGGGGGTAGTCGACCTCACATGCCGAACGGATGACTCGTTCGGCAACGTAGAGTTCGTTGAACAGCGGCAGTTGGATGGTGACTACCGGGTCAATCAGGGCGGGAAGATCACCCCGAGGACGCTGGCGCCGACGCCAAAACACCAGCGCGAGGGCGGCATGGTTCAAACTGTAGAGCGACAGGCAAAACAGCGCCACGCCGTAAACCACCACCACTGCGAGCCATAGGCTCATGCAAGTGCGTCCTCACCGAAGTCCAGTACGTGTATTGTGGCGGCGGAAGCATTTTAACACGCTCTGCTTCCCCCGGGTAGGGTTCAGCGGTCGCCACGGAATCGTTGGGGTCGCGCTGCTCGTCGCCTGCGTCGCTGCCTGTACCGGCACCGACACCGGACACAGCCACCCCGGAATGCCCGGAGCCAGCAGTGCTGTTGCCGACGATCCACCTACCGGCTTTGCAACGCTCGTGCTCGCGCCAAGCGACCCCCTCCCCACATCGACCGATCCTGACGCGCCCCGACCCACCGGCACCGTCTGGTACCGTGTCGGCTCTGGGCAATCTACTCCCGATGTCGCCTTCGAATGGTACGTGCGTGCACACCACCTCCCACCGCACAGGGCATTCCGCGTTGAGCTCACCGTCGATGATCGCGCGACGTACTCCGTTGGGAGCGCGCACACGGACGAGAGCGGCACGCTCACGACGCACGGCACGCTCGCGCGATTTGCGGACCAATTCTGCGTTGGAGAGCCGGCGACCCCCCAATCGGTCGCCGGGACCCACGTCGTGGTGGTTAGCGTCAAGAGCGACGGCTCAGGCGCCGGTGCGGCGGGCTACGGCGGTCCATTGACTGATCCGACCCGAACACTCCCCTGTGGCGGCAACGGCGACGGTGTTTTCGAGTATTGGCTAATCGGAACCGATCCAATCCAGGTCGGCGCCCCAGCGGCGCCCGCGTCGCGCTGATTCGGCACTGAGTCCGCGCAACTGCGGCCCCCCCTTCATCAGGGGCGGTACAGCAGCCAGAACGCCTGCGCACGCACCGAAAGCGGTTGATCGAGCCCCGTCAATCGACGAAGACCCGCGATGCCCGGTGTGGCTTCGACCCATGCCGGGATGATACCCCGCTCCGAGGCCGCGGTTCGTTGCAGGGTGATGTAACCAAGATGTTCGATTTCGTCACCCGTTAGGTGGTACCACGACGGGCCGATGTCGGCGTCCCACTCGACGAGTGTGCCGGACGGCGACCCGGACAGCAGTGTCACAACCCTGTCTCGATCGCCATACGTCAGCGCACTCTCCATCGGGTCGTGGCCGAACAGCACGTCCGCGTAGGCTGAGCTCCAGATCAACCGTCGGATGGGTCTCGGATGGTCGGAAAACCACCGGGTCATAGTGGAGATGGGCCGCCAGTCGCGCGCCGATGGCTGACTATCCAGGACCAGGACATCTCCCACCAGCGAGACCACCAGGACGACAGTCGCGACAGCCCATCCCACGCCCCGCCTCGCGCCGGTCGGAACCCACGCCCGTGTCGCACTCAGCGCGTTCCACCCGGCGAGTGTGAGCACCGCGATCGCTGGCGCCACGCATACGAACGCACTGGGGATGGGCGCCCATCCAAATATCCCCGCTCCACCGACGACGAGATGCGCGATCGCCACGGTCAGGACCGCCGCCAACGGCATACCGAGCCGGCGCTGCCACAGTGACCCGACAGAGCCGACCGCGAACGGCACCGCCAGCACCACGCCCACGATCTCCGCCCACTGGCGAACAGGGTTCTCGACTCCGCCGCCCGTCAGGATCGAACGCCATGACGCTGACAGCGGGGGCCAGTTGTGCGCGATAAACCACGGGTCCTGCGTGATTTGCGCGGCCAGATACCACCACACGACGGGCGCAACCGCGAGCGCCGACGCCGTGGCCACTCGCTTGCCAACTGTCTGTCCCGCGCGCGCATCGCGGATCGTGCACCAAGCCCAGAGCGCCGCCAGTGCGATCCCCTCCGGCCGAATCAGGATGAGGAGTGACGCCGACAGGGCACTCTGCACGAGCCGCCCTCGCTGGTACAGGACGAGGGCCAGCGCAAACATGAGCGCGAACAGCGGCTCAGGCGTCGTTTCCGCGCACAAGAGAAACACACATGGCTGCAGCCACATGAGCGGAATGACCAGTGCCGGCCGCTCGAGACGGTACCCGCGCGCGAGCTCCCAGGTCAGCCACGCCGCGACGGCGGTGATCCCAATAGTGCTGATCTTGGCCGCGAGGTAGGGCGCGCCGGTCCCCGGTAACGCGGCGGGGATGGCATAGACGAGCGTGAACAAGGGCCGGTCCCAGACGTCAACGAGCATCCACGGATGCGACCACATCCAGCGAGCCCGGAGGAAATGGAGGGCGGGATCCTGAACGTACGCGCCTGGAAAGGCGTGCACGACCGCCGCGCCAACCGCAATGCACGCGATGCACCACGCGACCGCGGTCGCCGCGTCGGACTTACCGGTCGCCATCGTAGATCGCTAACTTTTCTTCAAAGAGAACATACGAAAAGTCACTGTCTCCATTGCCGGCGCACGGCCGCCCGCCGATCTCCGTCGCCGCCGATGGCGCCCTACCTCCAGGTGGATTCCCGTTTCGCTTGAGCAGGAATTTGACTCGATGCGTCCCGACAAGCGACTGCGCGGCTTGACGATGCGATCCTGCGCACGCGCCGTCGACGAATCCGGTCAGCGCCGTATCCAAGGTGACCTCACCGCGGACCGTCGCGGGGCGGTCGGCCACCTCGAATGGCGTGTCATCGACGTTCAGCTCAATGACGTAGTGGGCGCCCGGTTGCAGTCCGACGGCGCGCAATCCGAATCGGAAGCGCTGCCCCCGGGTGCTGTACCACACGCCGCCTGCCGGCGCCCCAGGGTGGACCGGTAGTGGACGCCAGGACGCGTCCTTCTGGACGAGCGCGACCCGGCCGATGCCCCCGTCCGCCACGGCGGGATGCCGCGCCGGTCCGATGCACAGGACGTACACAATGCCCGCCGTGAGTGCTGGCACGACCACCAGCCTCGCCGCATCGGCGCGCGTGAGGGCGGCGCGAACCGGTCGGGACGTGCGCCGACGCACGGCATGGCTGGTGGGTGGACTCATCCTGGTGGCGCTCGCGGTGCGGGTGCCCGGGCTCGGGGCGACCAACCTGTGGTTGGACGAGGCCAATTCGTGGCTGCTCGCAAAGTATTCGCTCCCTGCGCTCCTGGCCAATATCCGGGCCAGCCCGAGCAGCCCGTTGTACTTCGTTCTGCTCAAGGGGTGGGTGCAGCTGTTCGGCGAGTCCGAGTCTACCCTGCGGGCTCTCTCGCTCGTGGTGAGTCTGGCGCTCATCCCGGTGACCTACACGCTGGGCGCGCGAACGGTCTCGCGCCGGGCCGCGTTCCTCGGCGCGTTGCTGCTCGCGCTCTCGCCCGTACAGCTGTACTACGCCCAAGAAGCACGTGTGTATATGCTGGTCACGCTGTTGACGACCTGCACGGTGCTCACCTACGTCGCGTGGCGGCAAGCGGTGTGTGGATCGGACGCGGAGGCGCCCTCCAGCTCAACATCGCGCAGTCGGCCCCACGGCCTGCTAGCGGCGTATGTCGTCTGCGCAGTGCTCGCGATTTACACGCTCGATCTCGCCGTGCTCGCGCTGCTCGCGCTGAACATCGACGCCGGATTGGCGGGCCTCCGAATCGTTCGCGCACGACGGGCGGCGTACGGCACCGTGAGTTCCAGAAGTCCCGCGTATCAGAGCGCGCACCAGAGCGGGTATGAGAGCGGGTACCAGAGCGGCGGCTCACACGCGTTAACGGCTGGGAACGGGCTCTGGCAGACGGCCCGGGATTGGGTGGCAGCGCAGATCACGATCGGGGTCGCGTGCCTGCCCCTAGCAATCGCGGTGGACTTCAAGACGGCGGCCAGCTCGCAAGCATGGCGGCGCGCACTCGGCGTGCCCGATGCGATGCGCGGCCTCATGGATTTCTTCGCGTCGACGATTCATGGAGGCTACCTCTATCCCTGGGATCTGTATCACGCGATCGTCGACCGATGGGGCGCGGGCGCGGTGCTCGAGCGAACGTTGGCGTATCCGCTGACGCTCCTCGCGGTCCTGACGGCGCTCAGTTATCCCCCTCGCAATGCGCGCGCGGGCACGGCACGCGTGCTGTACCTGGTGCTCGGTATTCCGCTGGGGGCCGGCGTGGCGATCTCAGTCGGGCATGAGCTGTCGCTTCCCCGGTATTTCCTGTTCACGACACCCTGCCTGTACGTGCTGATCGGCGCCGGCCTGGCGCGCATGGCGGGCTGGTTGCGGACGGCGCTTCTCGTCGTGCTGCTGGCGACCATGGGCGTCGGCGTGGTCACCTACCACGGAGTCGGGGCCCGCGACTCCGACTACCGACCCGTCGCGCACCGCCTGACCGACGCACTCCGAACCGGCGATGCGATCGTGATTCAGCCGCCGGAAATGGGGGTCCCACTCTCGTATTACATGCGTGCGCATCCCGTTCCGATCGCCGGGTTGACCGCCGGCGCGCCACTCCTGGGCGCGCTCGTCCCCGCCGCCGGGAAACGCACGTGGCTCGTATTGGATTACCGGTCCGGCACGTTCGGCGGCAACGCCGACTCGATCGCGCGGATCGTCCCCGGTCATGTCGTCTCCGATATCGTGGTGACCCCGGGGGGCAGCGGCGTGCGCATCATCGAGGTCGACTCCGCCGAGCCCGCGAAGACACGCTAGCCAGGACCCGAGAGCCGGAGCAGGGGCAGGCCGACGGAAACGACAAGGGCCAGTTCAGCGAACGCCGAACTGGCCCTTGCTCATGCAACCGAATCGCCGGTTACTCGCTTTCAGCCCCCGCCGGTATCGCGGTGAGCGGCGGCAGTGGCGCAAAGGGCGACAGACCCATACCAAACGGGTCGTCGGCCACCGACGGCGTGGGCGGGATTTCCATCCCCTCGATCTCGACTTCCTGGTATCGATACATACCAGTGCCGGCCGGAATCAAATGGCCGATGATGATGTTCTCCTTCAACCCCAAGAGGTCGTCTTGCGCGCCCCGGATCGACGCATCGGTCAGCACACGCGTGGTTTCCTGGAACGACGCTGCCGATACGAACGATTGGGTCGTCAAGCTCGCCTTCGTGATACCGAGGAGCAACGGCTCGGACGTCGCGGGGCCGTGCTTCTTCTTCTTGGCCCGCTCGTTCGAGTCGCGGAACACCTGCTTGTCCACGTTCTCGCCCTCGAGGAACTCCGTCTCACCCGGCTCGATCACCCGCACCTTCTGCAGCATCTGACGCACGATCACGCCAATGTGCTTGTCGTTGATCTTCACGCCTTGCAGTCGGTAGACCTCTTGGACCTCGTTGAGCAGGTACTCCTGGACCGCCCGCGGGCCCTTGATCCGGAGAATGTCGTGTGGATTGACCGGCCCCTCGGACAAGCGGTCGCCGGCCCGGACCCGATCACCTTCGTGCACGCGTAAATGCTTGCCCGCAGGCACCTCGTACAGCTGCGGTTCCTGCGAATCGTCGATCGCCACCCCGGGCGCATCGGCCCGTGTCGGCTGAACGAAGATCTCGCGCTTGCCGCGCTTGATCTCGCCGAACCGAACCACGCCATCGATCTCGGAAATCGTCGCCGGATCCTTGGGCCGCCGGGCTTCGAACAGCTCGGCAACACGCGGGAGCCCACCCGTGATGTCCCGGGTCTTATACGCTTCGCGGTTGACCTTGGAGATGATCGTACCCGCTGAGACCTTCACTCCATCACCCACCGTGAGTTGAGCGCCTACCGGAATGACGAAATCACGAATCTTCCGGTCGCCCTTCTCGTCCCAGATCTCGATGTGCGGGTGGAGCTTCTTGTCACGATCCTCGATGACCACGCGCTGACGCAAGCCCGTGAGCTCGTCGAGTTCCTCGGACACCGACTCGTCTTCCACGAGATCGACGAAGCGGATCATACCGCCCACGTCGGAGATGATCGGGTTGGAGTACGGGTCCCAGCTGAAGATGACCTGGTCGCGCTTCACCTCTTCGCCGTCCTTGACCATCAGGATCGCCCCCAGCGGGACGAGCAGGCGCGCACCGCCGCTGGCGGATACGCGGTCGCCCGCCCCACGGATACCGACATCGCCTTCATAGGACGTCACGATCTGCTGGCCGTCCGGCCCGGTGACCACTGCCAGCCGGTCGCCGTATTCGATCTTCCCCGCAACTTTCGATTTCCGCGACGTCTGCTCGGCGATACGAGCCGCCGTTCCACCGATGTGGAAGGTTCGCAGCGTGAGCTGCGTCCCCGGCTCGCCGATCGACTGCGCGGCAATGATGCCCACAGCCTCACCCAAATCGACCATCGACATGGTCGCCAGGTTGCGCCCGTAACACATCCGGCACAGCCCCCGCTTGGCCTCGCACGTCAGCACTGACCGAATCTTCACCGACTCGATCCCCGACTCCTCGATCGCACGCGCGGTGTCTTCGTCGATCAGCTTGCCCGCCTCGACCAGCAGCGTGCGGCGCCCGCTGTCGTCCGTCTCATGGGGATCCTCGACGTCCTCGGCCGCCACGTTCCCGACGATACGCTCGCCGAGCGGCTCGATCACGTCCTCCCCTTCCTTGAGCGCCGAGACCTCGAGCCCGAGGATCGTGCCACAATCGTCTTCGGTCACTACGACGTCCTGCGCCACGTCCACCAATCGGCGTGTCAGGTATCCCGCGTCGGCCGTCTTCAACGCCGTATCGGCCAATCCCTTTCGCGCGCCGTGCGTGGAAATGAAGTACTCCAGCACCGACAGCCCTTCCCGGAAGTTCGACTTGATCGGGCTCTCGATGATTTCGCCGATGCCGCCCGTCAGCTTCTTCTGCGGCTTGGCCATGAGTCCGCGCATCCCGGCGAGCTGCCGGATCTGGTCGCGCGATCCACGGGACCCGGAGTCGAACATCATGAACACCGGGTTGAACCCTTCTTTCGATTCCCGCATCGCCTTCACCATGGCATCGGCGATGTCGTTGTTGGCGTGCGTCCAGGTATCGATCACCTTGTTGTAGCGCTCGCCGTTCGTGATGTTGCCGGTCTGATACGCGCGCTGGAACCGCTCCACACGGGACTCCGCCTCGCGAAGCAGGGGCTCCTTCTCGGCCGGGATGTGCAGATCCTCGATCCCGATCGAAATACCGCCGCGCGTCGCGTTGTTAAAGCCGAAATCCTTGAGCCGATCGAGGAACTCGACCGTCGTCGCCAGCCCCGCCCTGCGGTAGGACTCGAAAACGAGCTCACCGAGCGCCTTCTTCTTCATCTCGCGGTTCTGATAGCCGATCTCGGGCGGGACAATCGCGTTGAACAGCGCCCGGCCGGCCGTGGTCGCGATCCACTTCGGTCCGCCGGCGTCCGTCACCAACAAATGGATGGCGGAATGGTACTCGACCCGTCCCTGCGCGAGCGCGACGTCAACTTCGTCCGACGTCGTGAAGTGCGGCGCGGTGGCGATGGCCGTATCGAAATCCGGACGTGACCGGGTCGCGAAATAGCAGCCCAGAACGATGTCCTGGCTGGGCTCCGCGACGGGGCGGCCGTCGGACGGCTTGAGAATGTTGTTCGAGGACAGCATGAGCAACCGGCTCTCCAACTGCGCCTCGAACGACAGCGGTACGTGCACAGCCATCTGGTCACCGTCGAAGTCCGCGTTGAACGCGGCACACACGAGGGGGTGAATTCGGATAGCCTTGCCCTCCACGAGCACTGGCTCGAACGCCTGGATGCCAAGCCGATGGAGTGTCGGTGCCCGGTTGAGCAACACCGGGTGATCGCGAATGATCTCCTCGAGGATCTCGTACACCTCGGGGCTTTCTCGTTCCACGATCTTCTTCGCGCGCTTGACCGTCTCGGCAATCCCCTTCTCGACCAGCTTGTGGATGATGAACGGCTTGAACAGCTCCAGGGCCATGGCCTTGGGCAAGCCACATTGATGCAGCTTGAGCTCGGGACCGACGACAATGACGGACCGGCCCGAATAATCCACGCGCTTGCCGAGCAGGTTCTGCCGGAAGCGTCCCTGTTTGCCCTTGAGCATGTCCGACAGCGACTTGAGCGGCCGCTTGCCACGCCCACGAATCGCCTTGGACCGACGACCATTGTCGAACAGCGCATCCACCGCTTCCTGCAGCATCCGCTTTTCGTTGCGGAGGATGACTTCAGGCGCGCGATGCAGAATGAGCTTCTGCAACCGGTTGTTGCGGTTGATGACGNNATGACATCGAGAATCATCCATTCCGGCTTGTTCCGGACGTCGCCGGTCGCCCCTGAGTTGCGGAACGCATCGACGATCTTGAGCCGCTTCAGCATCTGCTTCTTGCGGTGCTGCGACCCCTCGACCGCCACGGAGGCTCGCAGCTCCTCCGCCGTCTTGTCTACGTCGAGTCGGCGGAGCAGGTCCCGCACAGCGGGCGCACCGATGTCCGCATGGAACGCCCCGTCGCTCTCATCCTTCGCCTTCTGGCGAAGCGTCAGGTACTCCTCTTCATCGAGGAGCTGATTGGCCCGGACTTCCTGATTGCCGGCGTCGATGACGATGTAATTGGAATAGTAGATCACCTTCTCGAGGTCACGCAGCGTGACGTCGAGGAGGTTCCCCATCGGACTGGGCAACGTCTTGAAGAACCAGATGTGCGCCACGGGGACGGCGAGCTCGATGTGTCCCATGCGCTCGCGACGCACCTTGCTCAGCGTCACCTCGACGCCACAGCGATCGCAGATCACCCCGCGGTAGCGGATCCGCTTGTACTTCCCGCAGTGGCACTCCCAGTCCTTGACGGGACCGAAGATGCGCTCACAGAACAGACCGTCCTTTTCGGGTTTGAACGACCGGTAATTGATGGTCTCGGGCTTCAGGACTTCACCCCACGACCACCACGTGCGGAGACCGGCCATCTCGAGCCGTTCCCGCTCCTTGGGATCTTTGGGTCCGCGAATCTCTTCTGGCGAAGCGATCCGGACCTGGATGTAGTCGAACGCGGACGCGCGAGTCTCGCGCGCGCTGCGGAAATCGATCATGCCTTACCCCTCCCCATTGCTATTGCCGACCCCGTTCGATGCGCCGTACCCGTCCTCGGTCGCGCCCAACGTGACCTTGATTCCCAACGCCTGCAGTTCCTTCACCAGCACGTTGAAGGATTCCGGGATTCCCGGCTCCGGCAGGTTTTGTCCCTTCACGATTGCCTCGTACACCCGGCTCCGGCCGTTGACGTCGTCGGACTTGACGGTGAGGATCTCCTGGAGTGTGTGCGCGGCCCCGTACGCCTCGAGCGCCCACACCTCCATTTCCCCGAAGCGCTGGCCGCCGAACTGCGCCTTCCCGGCCAGCGGCTGCTGCGTGACGAGCGAGTACGGCCCGATGCTCCGGGCGTGGATCTTGTCGTCCACCAAGTGCGAGAGCTTGAGCATGTAGATCTCGCCAACGGTCACCGGACTCGCGAACGTCTGGCCCGTGCGCCCGTCACACAGCCGGACCTTTCCGCCCGTCGTGATTCCGGCGAGGTGCAGCAACTCCGTCGCCGCGCGATCGATGTCGGCGTCGGCCTGCTTTCGGAGCACCCCAGCCAGCGCCGGGAGCTCTTCCGCTCCCAGCATGGCGCCCGCGTCGCGCCCGCGCTCCCGCTCGAGCTCCGGCAACGCCGCCTTGTATGACGCGCGCGCGTGCTCGGTCTCACCTTCGTCCTCCCCGCGAACCCGATGGAACTCGACGCGATGCGCGGCTTCCGCCGCCTCACGCGCCGCGACTTCGGCCGCCGCAGAGGTGACGTAGTCGCGAACTCGGGCAAATACAGCCTTGGTGGCCGCTGATCGTCCGCGGACGCCCAGGTCATTGAGCGTGGCATCGGCCAGCAGCTCGACCCGCTCTTCACTCGGCTCGGCGGGTGCGATATCACTGAGGATCACACGGACCTCGTCGTCCGAAATGCGCAGTGCCGGTGTCGCCGTGAGCTCGAGTGCGGCTCGCGACCACGTCAGTCCTGCCAGCTTGAGCAGCAGGCCGATCTCTCGTTCGTTGGCGCCCTGGAAGACCGGAGTCTTGGCATAGAAGCCGAGGATGTGCGCGGCCCAGCCAAGATGCGTCTCCAGGATCTGGCCGACGTTCATACGGCTCGGCACGCCGAGCGGGTTGAGCACGATGTCCACCGGCCGTCCATCCGGCAGGAACGGCATGTCTTCCTCGGGGACGATTCGGGCGACGATGCCCTTGTTCCCGTGACGTCCCGCCATCTTGTCGCCGACGGAGATCTTTCGCTTCTCCGCGAGGTACACCTTCACCAGTTGGATGACGCCCGGCGGCAACTCGTCCGGCTGCAAGATCCGGTCGATGCGTTCCTCGGCCTTCTCCTCGATGCGCGCCTTCTCTTCGTTGGCGGCATCGATAATCGCCCGGACACGCTCATTGGCCGCCTTGGCGTCAACGCGGAACGTCTTGAGATCGAGTGTCGCCATCTTGAATCCGAGCAGAAACTCGCGCTCCAGCACCGTGCCCTGCGGGATGGCCTCTTCGACCGTACCGCTCTTGAGCGCCAACGCGACCTTCTGGCCGGCCAGCGCCTCGAGCAACTCACTGTCCCGAACCTCGTTGACGCGAATTTTTTCCTCGCCCTCGAGCCGCCGCACCTCACCGATTCGCTCGCCACGGTCCTTCTCCACGACCTGGTCCTCGATCCGGGAGAAGATCTTCACATCGATGACCACGCCCTCCATTCCGGGCGGGACCTTGAGTGAGGAATCCTTCACGTCCTTCGCCTTCTCACCGAAGATGGCCGTGAGCAGTTTTTCTTCGGGTGAGAGCTCGGTCTCACCCTTCGGCGTGATCTTGCCGACGAGGATATCACCCGGCTTGACGTGGGCACCGATGCGCACAATGCCCCGTTCGTCGAGGTCGGTCAGTGACTCCTCGGCGACGTTCGGGATCTCCCGCGTGATCTCTTCTTGGCCGCGCTTCGTATCGCGGACGTGGAGCTCGAGTTCCTGGATATGGATCGACGAGTAGACGTCGTCCTTCACCAGGCGCTCGGATAGGATGATCGCGTCTTCAAAATTGTGGCCGTACCACGGCATGAACGCCACCGTGACGTTGGCGCCCAGCGCCAGCTGTCCCTGTTCCGTGGCCGCGCCGTCGGCGAGCACGTCGCCCGCCTTCACGCGTTGTCCGTGCCGGACCAGCGGGCGCTGGTTGATCGCCGTGTCCTGATTGGTCCGCCAGTATTTCTTGAGCCGATAGCGGTCGTTCTGCGTGAGCCGTGCCAACGGCCGGTCCCCGCCGCGGCGGTCCGCCACGCGGCCGCCAACCTCGCCGGCGTCCACGATGATCTCATCCGCCGTCACGCGGGTGATCACACCGGCTCGTCGCGCGATCACGACGGCACCGGAATCGACGGCCACCTTCTCCTCCAACCCCGTGCCCACGAGCGGCGTCTGCGGATTGAGGAGCGGGACACTCTGGCGCTGCATGTTGGAGCCCATGAGCGCACGGTTTGCGTCGTCGTGCTCGAGGAACGGGATCAGCGCTGCGGCGATCGAGACGAGTTGCTCGGGAGCCACATCCATATAGTCGATGCGGTCCGGTGAGGTGAGCGGGGCATCGCCTTGGTGCCGGCACAACACGAGCTCATCGACGAATGTCCCGTCGGGATTGAGCGCCGTATTGGCCTGAGCAATGGTCGCGTCCTCCTCCTTGTTCGCATCGAGCCACGCGATCTCGGCCGTGACATGGCCGTTCTTGACGATACGGTAGGGAGTCTCGATGAACCCGAGATCGTTCACCTGCGCGTAGCAGGCGAGCGACGTAATGAGCCCAATGTTCGGCCCTTCCGGCGTCTCGATCGGGCACATGCGCCCGTACTGCGAGTAGTGCACATCACGCACTTCGAATCCCGCGCGTTCGCGCGTCAGACCGCCCGGGCCCAACGCCGAGAGCCGGCGCTTGTGCGTCAACTCGGCGAGCGGGTTCGTCTGATCCATGAACTGCGAGAGCTGCGACGACCCGAAGAACGCCTGGATCACCGCCGACACGGTCCGCGCATTCACGAGATCGTCGAGCGAGATCTTCTCGGGGTCGGTATTGATCGACATGCGCTCCTTGACCAGGCGCGCCATCCGACTCAATCCCACCGAGAATTGATTCGCGATCAGTTCGCCCACCGACCGGATCCGGCGATTCCCCAAGTGGTCGATGTCGTCCGTGTGTCCCCGGTTCTCGTGCAGCTCGACGAGATAGCGGATGATGGCCACGAAGTCTTCGCGCGTGAGCACGGTTTCGTTCGCCGGGCGGTTGAGCCCCAGCCGCTGGTTGATTTTGTAGCGGCCAACGCGCCCCAAGTCATACCGCTTGGGAGAGAAGAACAGCCGGTCGAGGGCCTGACGCGCCGTCTCCTTATTCGGGGCATCGCCCGGACGCAGCAGCGAATAGATCTGCTTGAGCGCTTCCTCTTCGGAATGCGTCGGGTCCTTGCCCAGCGTGTTCTTGATGAGTCCTGATTCCACGCGCCCCGACGGCGAGAACACTTGCACCTTCGTGACGTCGGATTTGCGCAGCTTCCGGATCAAGGTCGGCGTCAACGCCTGATCGGCCTCCGCGAGCACCTCGCCGGACGCCGCATCGACGACGTCGCGCGCGAGCACATGTGGCTCGTCGCGCTCGCCGCGCTCGTGCGCGTCCTGCTCATCCCGGATGTCGGCCGTCATATACGACGCGAACACCTTGATCTTCTTGTACTTCAGCTCGCGCAGGCGCTCGGCGAGCTCCTCCGTGAGCTCCGTGCCGACCGCCACCGTCCGCTCGGCCTCCGCCGCCGCCTGGTCCGCCTTCGCTTTCTTGGTCTTGGGCTTCGGCGCTTCGGGATCGTGCTCGCGTCCGGGGAGGACGATTTCCTCGGCGACGATCGCCCCCGTCATCTCGCGCTGCTCCTGCCGGTTCTGACGAATCTTGGTCAGATCCAACTCGCGCACGCCGAAGAACAGGTGGTACACGTCGCTATCACTGCCATAGCCGAACGCGCGCAGGAGCGCGGTGGCCGGGAATTTCTTCTTCTTGTCGATATGGACGTAGATGACGTCGTGGATATCGACGGTGAACTCGACCCACGAGCCGCGGAACGGGATGATGCGGGCCGAGATCAGGCGCTGGCCATTCGGATGCGTGGACTCCTCGAACACCGCGCCCGGCGACCGGTGGAGCTGGCTGACGACGACGCGCTCCGCGCCGTTGATGACGAAGGTACCGAGCGGCGTGAGCAGCGGGAGCTCGCCGAGATAGACTTCCTTCTCGATGATGTTCCGCGGCCGTTTGACGCCGTTGACTTCCTCGTTGATGACGAGTTGCAGCGTCGCCTTGAGGGGCGCCGAATACGTCATGTCGCGCTCGATGCACTCCTCGACGGAGTACTTGGGCTCACCGAGCGAATACTTCACGAACTCCAACGAGAAATTCTCGTGGACATCCGTGATCGGAAAGAGGTCTTTGAAGACGCGCTCGAGCCCGATGTCCTCGCGGTCCTGCGAGGCGGCATCCAATTGCAACAGCGCTTCGAACGCTCGCGTCTGGATGTCGAGGAGATGCGGCATCTGCATCCCGCCGGACAACTTCGCGAACGAGATCTGCTTCAGTGTGTCGGCCATAGTCACCTAACTGAGTAGGGGCGCATTCCGCGCGCCCGGGCGGTCTCCGGCCGGCGCCTTGCGGCGCCGCGTCGTTGCCGGCGGACCCATCTTGATGCTCGTGGCACCTGCACGGCCTGTGCGGCCGGTCGTCTTAATACCTCGCTCTGGTCGCGGCCGGCGATCGGCCGTGCTCCAGCGTCTGACAAGGCCCGGAGACCGACATCAGGGAAAGCGCGAGCGCGGGTGCAAGGGCAATCGCTATTTGCGATCCCCTGCACCCCACGCTCATGATCCTGATGCTGGAAACGGGACCCTCGCAGTTACTTCACCTCGACCGTAGCCCCCTGTTCCTCGAGCTTCGCCCTGATGGCCGCCGCTTCGTCCTTCGACACGCCGCCCTTCACGGTCTGCGGCGCGCCATCCACCAAGTCCTTGGCTTCCTTGAGCCCAAGGGCCGTGATCTCACGGACGACCTTGATGACCTGGATCTTCTTCGCGCCAGCCTCTTTGAGGACGACGGCGAACTCCGTCTGCTCCTCGACGACCGGTGCGCCGGCACCCGCGCCCGCGCCGGCAAGCTGAAGCTCNNGGCACCCGCGCCCGCGCCGGCAGCAGGTGCCCCGCCGACCGGCGCAGCCGCGATGGTCACGTTGAACTTGCTCTTGAATGCGTCAATCAGGTCAGCGAGATCGAAGACCGACATGTTGCCGATCGCGTCGAGGATCTCGTCCTTGGACAGCGTCGCGTTAGCCATGGTGTGGTGTACCCCTCGAGGAAGATATCGTTACCCAAACACGGTGAGCCGAACGGTGAGCCGGTCGGCTTACCCCTGACCCGGAGTCTCACGTTGCGCGTGGAGCGCGGTTAGCGCGCCAACAAACGTGTACAACAGACCGTTGAGCGCGCCGACAAAGGCGGCCAACGGCGACTGCAGCCCTGCGCCAAGCTGCGCGAGCATCTGTTCGCGAGGCGGCATCGAGGCCAGGCGCTTCACCTGGGCCGTGTCGATGGCGCGTCCGTCGAGCAGCCCTCCCTTGACCTCCGGCTTCTGGTCGAACTCCTTGGCGAAGTCCGTCAGCACCTTGGCGGCGGCGATCGGATCCCGTCCGATCACCATCCCCGTTGGACCGCGCAAGCGCGTGCCCACCAGCCCGCTCTCGTTGACCGCGCGCACGGCGAGTGTGTTCTTGATGACCACATACTCGACGTCCGCCTTGCGCAGCCGCNNAGCCGACGGCGCAACTCGGTCATCCCCTTCACGTTGAGACCCGTGAAGTCAGTATAGTAGAGCACCTTGGAGCCCTTGATCTTGCTGCTGAGCTCATCGACGAGCCCTTGCTTCTCGACGCGATTCATAGGTCGTGGCCTCTACGCGCGGTATGGGGTCGTGTCGATCGTGATCCCGGGCCCCATCGTGCTCGAGATCGCGACGTTGCGGATGTAGACCCCCTTCGAGGCCGCCGGACGGGCGCGCACGACCTGGTCCATGAGCGCCGTAAAATTGGTTTCCAACGCGTCAACCGCGAAGGAAACCTTGCCGATCGGGGCGTGGATGTTGCCGCCCTTGTCCACGCGGAACTCGATCTTTCCAGCTTTGACCTCGCGGACCGCACGAGTGACGTCGAACGTCACGGTGCCCGCCTTCGGATTCGGCATCAGGCCGCGAGGGCCGAGGATCCGCCCCAGCTGTCCGACCTGACCCATCTGGTCAGGCGTCGCGATCATGACGTCGAAGTCGAGCCAGTTCTCTTTGATTCGCGGAATGAATTCGAGACCCACGAAATCGGCGCCCGCAGCCTGCGCCTCCCGCGCCTTCTCACCAGCCGCGATGACAAGTACCCGCACTGATTTTCCAGTTCCGGCGGGTAGCACCACGGTGCCACGAACGAGCTGGTCCGCGTGTCGTGGATCGACGCCCAGGTGCACGGCGACTTCGACCGTCTCATCGAACTTCGCGAAGGCAGCCTCCTTGACGATCTCGAGGGCCCGGCGCGGCTGATACTGCGTCGTGAACTCCCGACGCTTCGCCGCCTCCTCGTATTTCTTCCCGTGCGTGTGCATCAGCCCGTGACCTCAATGCCCATCGAGCGCGCGGCACCTGCGACCATCGCCTCGGCCGCCTCGACCGTGTCACAGTTGAGATCGGGCATTTTGAGCTCCGCGATCTTGCGTACCTGGGCCCGTGTGACGCTCCCGACTTTTAGCTTGTTCGGGGTCCCCGAGCCCTTCTCAACCCCGGCTTCCATTTTCAACAGCACGGCCGCGGGTGGTGTCTTCGTGATGAACGTGAACGACTTGTCGCTGAAGATGGTGACTTCCACCGGCAAGATCACCCCGTCTTGCGACTGCGTCCTGGCGTTGTACTCCTTGCAGAACGCCATGATGTTGATGCCCTGCGGGCCGAGTGCGGTACCCACCGGGGGCGCCGGGGTCGCACGACCTGCGGGGATCTGTAGCTTGACAAACCCCACAACTTTTTTCGCCATCGTCATCCTCACTCGCGTGAACGCTCCCACCATTGTTTCACGTCGCTGTGGTCGGCGACGGACTGCTGCGCGGCCCAAGAGAGCAGAAAGTAGAGAGTAGAAAGGAGCGGAGCCGTACCCAGCTCGATGCCCGCGCCCTCGCGCCCTCCTCGTTCTCTCTTCTCTGCTTTCTCCTCTCTGCATTCTGTATCTGTTCGTCTACTTTCGATTTTCTACTCTCTCGCCGGCGCCATGCGCCGGCCCTCTCCTTTCTACTCTCTACTTTCTAGCCGCGCGAAGCGCCGGCTCAGTACGCCTTCAGCTGCAGATAATCCAACTCCACGCTCGTCGGACGGCCGAACAGCGAGACCGACACCCGGACTTTCCCCTTGTCGGGCATCACGTCTTCCACCGTCCCGTTGAAATCGGTGAACGGGCCCTCGGTGATCGCGACCGCCTGGCCGACGAGGAACGGAATCTCTTCCTTTGGCGCTTCCGGCTCCGCTTCCGTCGCGATGCCGAGGAGTCGATTGACTTCCTCCGGACGCAACGGCTGCGGCATACGCTCCTGCCCGACGAACTTGATGACGCCCTGGATGCCGTTGACCGTGTGGATGGTGTCCTGGTCCATGACCATCTCCACGAGCACGTAGCCCGGGTACATCTTGCGCTCGACCGTCACCTTCTTGCCGTTCTTGATCTCGACGACTTCCTGCGTCGGCACCAATGCCTGACGGATCCCGCGTGCCTCGGCCGGACGTGAGTCCTGCTCGATGCGACGCTCGATCAGCAAGCGCACCTTGTTCTCGTGGCCCGCGGTCGTCTGAATGGCGTACCAGCGGTGCTCCACGTTCAGCGCCCCGAGAAGATTTGTGGAATCCACCGCACCAAGACCTGCTGAAGGATGACATCCATCAAGGCGATGATCGCCCCGATCGCCAACGATAGCAGGATGACCGCAATCGACATCTGCTTGATCTGATCGCGATCCGGCCACGTCACGCGCCGCAGTTCGGCCATGACGTTCCGATATCCCGATGGCAGTCCATGCACCAAGGCACTGATCCGCGCCCCCCACCCGGCGACCCCCGAGCGTACGACGTCCACGGCCATCCTACTTCGTTTCCTTGTGGACTCGGTGCACGTTGCAGCGCGGGCAGTACTTCTTCCACTCCACGCGCTCAGGGTGCGTGCGCTTGTTCTTGGTGGTGAAGTAATTGCGATTTTTACACTGCTCGCAGGCGAGAATGATTTTTTCTCTGGGCATCGGTTACGGCGGTAGTCGGTGGAGGTAGTCGGGGATCGATCGTGGGGGCCGGCGATCGGCTACCAACGAGCGATCACCGGCATCATTTCAAGATCTTGGTGACGAC
>PMAE01000059.1 GCA_003152485.1 Gemmatimonadota bacterium
GCCCTTCAGCGGCCTCGACCCGATCAACGCGCAAGCGCTCAAGGACACCGTGCTCGAGCTCCGGCAGCGGGGCCGAACGGTCATCTTCAGCACCCATTTGATGGACAACGCAGAGCGACTCTGCGATTCCGTCTGCATCATCGCCAAGGGCGCGAAAGTGCTCGACGGCGAGGTGACGGCCGTGCGGGAGGCGCACAGCGGACGATCGGTCGCGATCACCTTTTCCGAGACCCCGCCGGCCGCCGTCGGTACGGTGTTGCGGGACCGCGCCCTCGTCAGCCGAGCCGACGACTCGAATCGGTCCGCCGAAGTCGAGTTGGCGGCGGACGCCGATCCGCAGCAACTGCTACGGCGCTTGATCGATGCCGGCGCTCGGCTCGAACGATTCGAATTGGTCCGCTCATCGCTGCACCAAATCTTCCTCGAGGCGGTCGGCGGGAACGGAGTGGAAGCCAGCGTGGTGGGCGATGAGTAGGAGCATCGAACGATGAAGAAATTCTGGGCCGTCTTCCGCCGCGAATATCTCGAACGCATCCAATCGCGATGGTACATCTTCGCGACCGTGGCGGGCCCGGTCTTTTTCGGGTCGGTCATTACCATTCCGCAGGTGCTGACGCGGCAAGCGCGCCCCTCCGCCGACGTCGCCCACATCATCATCCTCGACGCGACCAACACGGACCTCGGCGCGCGAATCGCAAACTCGCTGCGCGGCGGGCCGCTGGGTGACACCTTGGCCGCGATCGTTCGCCCGGTGGCGTCCGGCGCGCTGCCGACGGCCCAGAACCAGGCGACCGCGGAAGTCGTGCAGCACAAGTGGATCGGCTACCTGGTGATCGACAGCGCGGTGATGGCTGGCGCGGACGTGTATTACGCGGGCCGAAACGCATCGAGCATCCAGGACATGAATCGGCTGACGGCGGCCGTACGTCGCAATGTGCTGGCGCTGCGACTGGAGCGGGTCGGGCTCGATCCGCAGCGCATTCGCTCGCTCACCGATGTACGGAACGAGATCAACGCCGATCGGATCACGGACCAGGGGCGGGGAGGNNTCCGCGGAGTTGAGTACCCTCTTCGCGTACCTCGTCGCGTTCACGTTGTACACGATGATCGTGTTGTACGGGAACGTGATTCTCCGGGCCGTCGTGGAGGAGAAGTCGTCGCGGGTCGCCGAGGTGGTGGTCGCGAGCGTCTCGCCGGACACCCTCTTGGCCGGCAAAGTGTTCGGGGTGAGCAGCGTCGCGGTGACACAAGTGCTGCTCTGGGTCGCGATGTCCACCATCGTCTACAAGACGCGCGGCTCGCTCCTGCATCTCTTTCACCTCGACATCCCCGCGATCCCCTTCCCCACCATTAGCGCCGCGTCGGTGGTGGCGTTGGTGCTGTTCTGGATGCTGGGCTTTCTGTGCTACGCCGCCCTC
Organism: Gemmatimonadota bacterium; assembly: GCA_003152485.1. Classification (GTDB taxonomy): domain Bacteria; phylum Gemmatimonadota; class Gemmatimonadetes; order Gemmatimonadales; family Gemmatimonadaceae; genus Palsa-1248. Next base: position 1,419 of record PMAE01000059.1, read on the forward strand.
TTCGCGGGGATGGGCGCCATCGTGACGAACCAGGAAGACGCGACGCAGGCCGCGCTTCCGGTGACCATGATCGTCGTGCTTGCCGTGGTCCTCGTGGTGCCGGCCCTCATCGAGCCAAACGGAACGCTGGCCCGGGTCGCGTCGTGGTTCCCGTTCACGGCGCCGATCCTCATGCCGGTGCGGATGAGTGTGACACAGGTCTCGTGGTACGAGGTGTCGGCCACGCTGCTGGGCGTGGCCATCGGGTGCGCGCTCTCGGTCTGGCTCGCGGCGCGGCTCTATCGGGTGGGACTCCTCATGTACGGCAAGCGACCGACCTTCCGGGAAGTGGTCCGGTGGGTGCGGTATGCGTCGTAGAGGCTAGCGATCGGCGGTGAATGGTGAGTGGTACAACGGCTAGTTCGGCAGCCCCAGTTGCCGCCGCGGTCGACGTGCCCGTCGAATGTCCAACGGGCCGTGCCTACATGGCGATACGCCAGGGCTGTGGGAGGCGGCGCGCCCGGTAACGTAGGTCGGCGTCGTTACGAGGTCGCCTTCGTCACGCAAATACGATCGACCTCATGGCCGGCTTCGTCGATCTGGCGAAGTCGCAACTCGCCCGCATCCAAGTCGATGACCGTGAACGAATGGCGGTTGGTGACCATGCGGCCGACATAGGCGACACGATCATCCTCGTCGTGAAGCCAGCGCGAGGGATCTGTCGTAAAGCCGGGATCGTACAGCTCTTTCCCTCCGGCACCGGTCGTCACGTAGATGATGCCCTGCGGTACCGTGACCGAGTGGCCGTCGAACGCGTGGTCCACGGTAAATGTGCCAGGCACCAGTCGATTCCCGGATCCGCGCGCGGCCGCGCGCCCTGGACCTGCCGGCGCGAACCTCAGCGGCCGCGTTCTCTGATACGTGTGCTCGTGGCCCGACAGGACGAGGTCCACGCCGTGCTGCTCGAACAGCGGGGTCAGTACCCGCATATGTTGATGCTTGTAGTGCTTGTCCCCGGCATTGAACGCCGGATGATGGTACACGACAATTTTCCAGCGCGCGTCGGTGCCCGCGAGGTCGTGTTCGACGTAGTCGTGCCATCCCGGGTCGGTCGGATCGACGTACACGTTGGAATCGAGACAGAGAANNGTGGGCGTCTCCGTAATCGAATGAGTAGTTGCCCATGCGAGGGAACCGCGCGCCCGCGCAGTCGCGAAAACGGGCGTAGGCGGTCGCGCCATTCCCGGCGGCGATCACGGGTGTTGCTTGGGGCGGCGATTCGGGCCCGGTGAGTGGCAGGTACAGACTGGTGTAGTAGGCCAGTGCGTCCGGGGATCGATCGAAATCGGCGGCCGGCTGTCCGTTGGCGTCTGGCGTGTGCACGTCATGGTTGCCGAGGACCGTGTAGAACGGCACCGACCGCAGCAACGGCGCACCCGTTCGCGGGCCGCCGAGATCCGCATTGTAGATCGGGAAGAAGTATCGCGCGTACTCGGTGTCCAAGCCCCCTTCGTAGACGTTGTCACCTGTGTTCATCACGAAATCCGGGCGCATCTCGTGGGCGTACCACGCAATCGCCCGTTGGCCGGCCGATCCATACGCGTTGTCTCCAAAGGAGACGAACCGAATCGCCGAGCCGCGCGGCTTGCGTGTCGTCAGATGCCCTTCGACGATCGAGCGGTGCGATTCACGGACTCGATAGTGGTATCTCGTGCCGAGCGCGAGCGCCGGAATCGTCGCCGCATAGTTGCGACGGCCGCCGCCCGCTGGCCCCGAGCCACCATCGCGGGTCGTGACCGTCACCGGCGTGTCCCGCCCGTAGGCGGTCGTGGGACCGTAGTCGACCGTGAATTCTGCCGCGCGGTCTTCCGTTTGCCAGGCGACCACGACGGACTCCTGGTCCGGCGCGAGGGTTCCCGCGGCGCCGGGCTGGATATAGGGCAACGCGGTGAAGAGGAGCGGCCGTTCTCGGCCGTGTACGGTCCCCGGCGACGGCCGGGGCAGCGCAAAGGGAAAGCGCCGCCAGCCCGTGGGCACGAGGGCAAGGAAGGTGACGCCACCGGCGGCGCGCGTCGCGGCGCTGAGCAACTCCCGGCGGCTCATTTCGCGATGCATGCGAATGAAAATGGGTCATGATCCCCCGCGCTGTGTGGCCTTCGAGCCCGCGTTACCCGAGTGTTACGCCCGGGCGCCGACGATCGCTAGTTGGTCACCACGAGCTTCGGCACGGGGTGACGGCGCCCGCCGTGAAGGGCGAGGACGAACGTCGGCACTACGAAGAGCGTGATCGGCGTGGAGAGCGCGAGGCCGCCGATGACGGCGANNGCGTCGTCATCAGGATCGGGCGCAATCGCGTGCGCGCCGCGTCCCGAATGGCGGTTTCCAACAGGACATTGCCAGCCCGCATACGGAGTCGTGTAAAATCGAGCAAGATGATCCCATTCTTCACGATGAGCCCCACCAGTAGGATCAGACCCATGAACGACGAGACGTTGAGTGGCGTCTTCGTGATCAACAACAGCACGATCGCGCCGACGAACGACAGGGGCGCGACGAGGACCACGACTAGGGGTTCGACGAAGGACTCGAACTGGACGACCATGACCGCCACGACGCTCACCGCGGCCAGTCCGAGCACGATGAGCAGCGTGCGAAAGGCCGCCTGCTGCCCTGCGTACTGTCCGCCGATCTCGACTCTGACTCCCGCGGGTGCCGGATGCGTGGCGAGTACATGGAGTACGTCGTGCATCACGTCGCCCAGCGCCCGCTGATCCACGTCGGCGGTCATCGCGATCATCTGCTGTCGGTTCTCGCGCGTCAGTTCGGCGCGCGAGTCCACGGTCTTGACGGTCGCCAGAGCGCCGAGCGGCGTGGCGCGGCGTCCCTGCCCCATGATGGGGAGCGCCTCCAGCCGGAGGGGGTCGTAGCGGATCGAGTCCGGGGCCCGGACCCGCACGCCGACCGACCGGTCGTCCCGCCGGATCTCGCCGGCCGCCACGCCGAGCATCGAGCCGCTGACATCGGCGCCAACCTGTTGCGGCGTCATGCCGATGCGCGCTGCTTCCGCGGCATCGATGTGCAGGAGCATCTCTACCGACGGCTCGCTCACCCCCGGATACAGGTCGGCCAGGCCCGCGACGTGCCGGAGATCGGGGGCGAGCATCGTGGCATAGCTCTCCAGTTGATCGAGCCGCTCCCCGAACAGTTTGATCTCAACGGGTCGGGCAGCGCCTGCCATGTCGTTGATGACATCGGACAAGATCTGCACGAACTCGACGTGAAGACGCGGCACGGCGCGCTCGACCTGGACGCGGACGTCCGCGATGACCTCGTCGACCNNTGTCGCCCTTGTTCTGCTGCGTCGCATACAATCCTAGCTCCGCCCCGGTGCGCCGCGACGTGCTGATGATCTCCGGGGTCCGGGCAAGGATCCGCTCCATTACGTGGACCTGTCGATCCGTCTCTGCCAACGCCGTGCCGCCGGGGCTGAGGTAGTCGAGCACGAAGGCGCCCTCGTCCATTTCGGGGAGGAATCCGGTGCCGACGAATTGGACGGCGACGACTCCGGCGAGGACG
>PMAE01000055.1 GCA_003152485.1 Gemmatimonadota bacterium
CCTGTGTCCCACAATTTGCGCACGGATCCGCTGTCCCATATTTCGCGCAATGATCTGCATCTGCGCCGGGACGGCGGTGGGCGACGCCGGATCGCGATCGCCTGTCCCCGCTACACGACTCCGGGATCACGGGCTATCTGACCGGCCGCGCGATCGGCGTGACGCCGGAGTAGTATGCTATCACGGGGAGTGAATCATGGCGGACCGACGACAAGATCAGCCGTCGAACGTCGACGACATTGTCAGAGTTTTGAATGCTGAGAATGGATGTTGGATGCTTCGAGAGATGCGTCGGCAGTTTCTCGAAGAGCGAGACCGGACTAGTGCCGCGACGGATCCGATTCAGCAGTCAAGGGCCTGGATCGCCGCGTGTGCAGCGGCGTCGACGTACGATCAGAAGATCGACGAGGTGATTCCGGCCTTGCGCGACGGCGTTACCGAGATGGAGCGCCGACTCATCACCGAGGCCCGGCCGGCGCCGCTCAACGTGATGATCGCCGTTCGCGCCACGGTGATCATGAACATCGTTGCCGATGCATAGCCAGACCCCGTCAGAGCGCTGCGTGTCGCAGTACCCTCCACGCATCGGCGCAGGACAGCCCCACACTGGCCCGGGGCTGACCATCCTCATGCACGCAAACCGCTCGGCGCACAGCACAAAGCGACACCCAGGCCCGTCCGCATGGATCCCGATTTGCCGGTTTGTCGGTCGCCCCAGCGATGGCGTCAGCGGACGGCCACGGCGAAATGGACCGGGCGAAAAGCGGGTCGCCGGTAGCATCATCCGGCCGTCGGGAGCTGGTTGGGGCTTTTCTCGGGTCTTTTTTCTCGCCCCCCGAGTTGCTGCCGAGCATAGAGCACAACGCGATGCCGGTACGGCACAACAACTTGTTCAGAGAGGCGCGGGCCGGAATCGAACCGGCGAATAGCGGTTTTGCAGACCGCTGCCTTACCACTTGGCTACCGCGCCTAAGGTACTACCTACCCATCACTTAGCCATGCTTAGCAGGTGCCGACCCGCCGGCACTCGTAGCGGATCTGAATCATTCAGCTGAATCATCGTATCCGACGCCCTCGATCCTAACACGCCTCGTGGCCACATGGCCATACCGCTGCTCGATGAGCTTGAGGTCCGCGTGCCCAACCTCCTTGATCACCGTGAACGGGCTGACCGGCTTTCCGGCGTCCATGCACTGCAACCGCTGGGAAATATACGAGTGCCTCGCACCGTGGGAACTGATCTTCACTCCGGCCCGCTTCAGGGCTCTGGCCCACGCCTTCAAGGGCACGTTGGTGCGCAGGGTCCCACTCTCGGTGGTGAACAGCAACGCGTTCGCCCGCTAACCAACTACCAATCCCTCCAATGGTTGGGCGCAATCCCGGCCAGATCGGCACGTCCCGGGTCGCCGTCTTGGTCTTGAGACCCCGATGCCGATTCTCGCGGAGCCGGATCACACCGGTCGGTGCTGGTCAGGCAGGTGGTGTGGGTGCAAGCGCACCGACCGGCGTCGCGCAGGGCGGTGCGGGTGGTGGCGGCGGTGCGGGAAATCAGACCGCTGCGGCTGGTGGCGGTGGTGTGGGCGGCAGTTACGGTGGTGGCGGCGGTGGGTCCAGCCGGGCGGGTCTGGCCTCCGATGTCGGCGGGGCCGGTGGCACGGGCGTGGTCGTGATCATGGCCTGGTAGTCATGAGTTGTCGTGCCAAATCATCCATGGGTCCGTGCCGCATGACGACCGGGGGCGACGGGTCGACTTCAATGTCACGGCCGTTCGAGAGGTCTCCTATGACGCCACCAAGGCGAGCGATGCACACGGTCTTGGTGAACAGCATCTGAAAGAAGGCGGTCTTCCATAGCGCAGGCGCCATGCTGCCAAGTACGGCGCCGACCTCCTTCTGCTCGGCAAAGTTGACGTGAAACACGGTTGAATTGAGCCACCGGAATAGAAATTCCTCGGTAGTGATCGTCGTGCCATCATATTTGATCGACATCTGCGGCTCTTGCCTGCCGAAAAAGTACGTGCTCAACTGCTTGAGCCACGCCTTGAACTCAGGCTGGTCAATCAGCCTGGCAACAATGTTCTTCGCGGTGCCGAAGTGCGTAGGCTCCTTCTGCAGGATAAATGGCCGAAGACGTGTCAACAAATCATTGAGTTCCATCTCTGTCGCGTCGACTGTCGTGATCGCCTGACCAGTCGGAAGATTGATGACCATCGCAATGGATGGCTTACGGTCCCAAAACCGGGCGACGAGAGGACTTTCGATCAACCTCCCCGCTTGATGGCGGAACGCAGTCAGAATCTCCACGTTTGTGTGCGAGACCTCACCAGTAACGGGAAGTCGTCGCCCATCTGCCAGCACCAGCGTATTGCGAAAGCGACTCGTCATATCCCCTACGGTTTCGGTGACGTGGGCCTCGCATCGTAATATGGCCGACGACGGGCTGCACTCGATCGCGCCTCCATCACGACGCACCGGTCCCGATGCCCGTCTGCTCGACGCAGGAGGTTGGGAAATCCAATTCCCCATCGCTGGGTCGTCGCACCACGTGAACGACAGCCGACACGACGCCACGCCGCCCACGTCCGACAGCCCGAACTCCTGCCCCAGCACCAGCACGCGACGATCCGATGGGAACTGCGACAGCACCATGATCAGCTGCTCGACGGTCATGCCACGACGGTGCTACGTCAGGCAGCAGACGTCAGCCCAGGTGGCGGGTACCGGCAATCATGTCGCGTTGCGACAACCCCTACGTTGGCGGCCGTCGCCGACGTGATGTGCGTGGGCGCTTCACCGACCTCTTGACGGCAAGCCGGTATCGTAGGAAGGCCGGATACCCGGCCGAGAGAGCGACAATTATTTGGACACGCACGGTGTCCCCGTGCAATGCCCCAATAACCAGTGCTGCCGCCGATCGCGCGTCACGCTCGGAAAATTGTCTAAGAACTCTTCGAGCGTAACACCACCCTCCAGCCAATCGAACAGGGAGGCAGCGGGAACGCGAGTACCGACGAATACCGACGTCTCCCTCTGAATTTCGGGATCAACGTGGATCACGCTTGGTTGGGTCGTCGGACTTTCGCGCATGGACGCTCCCTCGCAGGCCTTCTTAGGAAAGGAGGCTACGACAGAGACGAATCGCGAACCCCAACTCAGGGCTGAGTTGTCAGGCCGTCTTGTCGAGGACCAAAGTGAACGTCGCGTTCGTGGATCCCGCGAATGCGCCCGGCACCGTTTCGGTGATCGTGCTGGTGGTCGCCCTGCCGGCGTAGATCAACCCCGAGTAGGTGCTACTCGTAAAAGTCACCGTGGATCCGGAGAACGTGTACGTTCCGGCATCCGCGATGACCTGCTCCGGACTTCCGCCGTCCGACGTACCCGTGCCGCCAATGGTGTACGATTGGTCGGAGCCAAGCGTCACCGTGGCGGACTGGATGACGACCGTGTGATTCGGGTTGTTGGGAACGGTGTACGGCAGCGCACTGCCATCGACCGTCACAAGCGAGTACGTGCCGGCCACGTTCGTGGGACCCGTGACGCTTTTCTTGGCGATGCTGCACGCGGCGAGTATCGCGACCACCGCCACGAGTGTGGCCGCGGGACGAACGACTCGGCTACGCGACGACAGATTGAATCCCTGCATGTTGAGCTCCCTGAAAGAAAGAATGGCGACGCGTTGCGCACTTTGGCGCTCTGTCCTGCTAGCACGTCCCATGTCGCGACCACGCTAAGTTGTTGTCCTACCGAGGCGCGGGCCGAAATCGAACCGGCGAATAGCGGTTTTGCAGACCGCTGCCTTACCACTTGGCTACCACGCCTAGGGTACTACCTACCCATCACTTACCCCCGCTCCAGCCCGTGCCGACCGTCCGGCACTTGTAGCGGATCTGAATCATTCAGCTGAATCGTCGTATCCGAAGCCCTCGATCCTAACACGTCGCGTGGCCACATGGCCATACCGCTGCTCGATGAGCTTGAGGTCGGCGTGCCCAACCTCCTTGATCACCGTGAACGGGCTGACCGGCTTCCCAGCGTCCATGCACTGCAGCCCCTGGGAAATATACGAGTGCCTCGCACCGTGGGAACTGATCTTCAGTCCGGCCCGCTTCAGGGCTCGCGCCCACGCCGTCAGCGGCACGTTGGTGCGGAGGGTCCCGCCCTCGGTGGTGAACAGCAACGCGTCCACCCGCTGACCGGCCACCACCTCCGCTAACGTCGGCCGCAGCCCCGGCCAGATCGGCACGTCGCGGGTCGCCGCCTTGGTCTGGAGACCCCGATGGTGATTCTCGCGGAGCCGGATCACACCGGCCTTGAGGTCGATGTCGCCCACGACCAACCCCAGGACATGGCGAACCTCCGCCTGTCGGATCGCCCACCGCTCACGCGCCTCATTGGAGTGCGCTACTATTGCCACGGAGGCCATGGCGGCGACGATCGACCCCTCGAATGGCGGGCCGCTGTGCGCGGCGGCCGTGCCGGCGCTACGTCACGAAATCGCGAACTCCTTGATCATGCCGTGTGCGATGTGCGGCTTTCCGTCGCCGTCGTCACTATCGAAGCATAGGAGCGCGTAATTCCCGGGCGTCAAGGTGAAGAAGCCGGTCGGCGACGCCAGCGAATTCACCATACCTCCGGAGGGATGTCGGTCGCGGGTGATGAAGTTGGCGACAGGGCTGCGAGGAGGGCGGCGAGTGAGATGGCGTGGAGGCGGCGAGTCATGGAGGCGTCTTCTATTCCCGTACGAGCTCGACGCGGCGGTTCCGCGCGCGCCCTTCGAATGTCGAATTCGTTTCGAGCGGTGCACTGTCCCCTGCGCCGCCGGTCGTCAGGCGCGCCGCCGGGATGCCGTAGCGGGACGTGAGTGCTTCCTTCACCGCTTCCGCGCGGTGTGCCGACAGGATCCGGTTGCCGGCGCCGCTTCCGCCGATGCTGTCCGTGTGTCCGGTGACGCGCAGCTTCCAGTCGGGGTGTCGTTTCATGATCGCGCCGAGCTCTCGGAGTGCGGAGTCGGATTGCGGCTTGATCGCGGCGCTGTTGTAGGCGAAGTAGATGTCATAGACCTCGACCGGGTGCTTGGCTTCGAGGTCTTTCTCGAGCTGCTTTGCCGCGTCGGTATCCGGATACGTGATCGATATCACGCGGCCCCCGCCCCCTCGCCCACCATTGGCGCCGGGTGGCACGATGTGCGACAGGACCAGCGGGAACGTCGGATCCGCGAGCACCTGCATGTCGCTCGGGTACTTCTCTCCGTCGTGGGACAGCACGCCGTGAATGTGGATCGACGGAACCGTTACGCGGTGATCATTGACCAGCACCGCAAAGGGCACGATGCCCGGCTCCACGCGCGTCATCGTGCCGGAGTACGCCGTTCCAGTCGCTTCGCTATCGCTCGTGAGCGCGTGCATGAGCGCCAGCATCGGCGAGAGACTTCTGCCGGCCAGGTTGGTGCCGTCCACGATTGTCAGCGCCGTGGATCCCTTCGCGCCGACATCACGCATGATCGCGGCGGACAGGATCATCGACGTCGTCCCTTTCATCACCATCGGGTCAATCGTGATCCAGATCTGGCGGTAGATCCGACCGTCGGCCATCGCCGTCGGGAGCATCCGGGTATCGATGATGACCTCCTCCTTGCCGCCCCCTTCCTTGCCCTTGGTCGAATTACTGAGGATGCTGACCCCCGCCGGCGTGACATCGGTGACGAACATGTCCGGCGTGTAATCGCCTTCCGTCGAATCGCCGTGCCATGCCCAGCCGACTCGCATGCCCTTAACGAGGGTGAGCTTTGGCGCGGGCGGAGTCGCGGCCGGCGTTTGTGCCTGGAGCGTGCCGCTCAGGGTCGACGCTTGCAAGAGTACGCCGGCGAGCACGGTAGGGAGTACGGCGGGGAGCATGGCGGCGACCGCCGTGTGCAGGAGAGCGGTGCGCGCGATCCCACGTCTGGAGACTCGCATCACAGTTGCTCGCACGCGGCGGCGAGGAGCGCCTTCGCCTTGTCGTAGTCCGCGTTGCCAATCACGATCGTGACGGCGGCGCGCGTGTTGAGCTGCTTGTATCCGTTGGTCCAGGTGCTCGCGACGGGGCAGCTGACGTCACCGTCGGCGGATGCGACTTTGTACGTCGTCGTCGCCGTGTCCGTCGCGGCGGCCCCGGCTGCCCCGGCGGCGTCGGGAGCGCCTTTCTTCCCGTTGCAGGCCCACATCGCCAGAACCGTCAAAGCCATCGCGCTCCACGCCGGATCGGTGCGGGCACTCCGTCGACTGCGTCTCATTGCTGACCCCTCGCGAGATGCGTTGCCGTTCGCCCGGCGTCGGTCGGACGTCGCGCCAGGCATCGAACGCCGCGAAGATGCGCATCCGCTGTCACTTGCCGGTGCGTACGGCCGTCACCTGACCGTCACCTGGCATTTTTTTTGGTGGCCGGGCAGATTGCGTCTCAGTGTTTCGGCTGATCACGCCTGGGAGCCCGGCGCTTACGGATGGTGCGGGCGCGGAGATCCGCTCGGTCCTGGCTCAGCCCAAGCGACTAGCGGTGCTCGCGTACATAGCGACCGAAGGGTCTCACGGGTTCGTGCGTCGCGAGACACTCCTGGCGTTGTTTTGGCCGGACGCCGACGCCGAATCGGCTCGGCAGGCGCTCCGACAGACCCTCTATCATTTGCGTCGCGAGACAGGCGACGACATATTTTCCGCTCGCTCGGCGGATGAGATCGCGATCAACCGCGCCGTCCTCTGGTGCGACGCCATCGAATTCGACCAGTGCATCGGTCGCCAACCGCGGCTGAGCCGCGGGGCTCCGATTTGAGCGCCGTCGAATGGACGGTACCGGTCGGCGCGGACCAGGTAACAGCCGTCTATGACCCGAGCCTTGGCGGCACTGAGGTCGCGCTATTCGTCTGCGCGCACGGCGCGGGTGGGAACATGTCCGACCGGGGCATGCTCGCGGTCGACCGCGCACTCCGAGCGGCCGGCGTTGGCGTGATCCGGTTCAACTTCGTGTATACGGAGAAGGAGGGTCGCCGACCCGACCCGATGCCGTTGCTGATGGAGACGGTCGCCGCGGTCGTGGACCGCGCGCGACACGAGCTGCGCTCGACCGGTGGCACGCGCACGCGTCCCCTTATCATCGGCGGACGGTCGATGGGCGGACGGGCAGCCTCGATGCTGGCCGCCGACGGATTCGCGGCCGACGGGTTATTGCTGCTGGCCTACCCGCTGCATCCAGCCGGCAAGCCACAGCAACTGCGCGACGCACATCTGCCGCGCATCCGGATGCCGGTATTGTGCTTCAACGGAACCCGCGACCCGCTGTGCACCCCATCGTTGATGGAGCGCGCGCTGACGACGGTGCGGGCGCCGTGGCAAATGCAATGGATCGAGGGTGCCGATCACAGCTTCCACGTGCTCAAGTCATCGGGACGGACGGACCCCGACGTCATGACCGAGATCGCGACGGTCAGCCGGGCGTGGGTCGATCGAATGCCCGGGTAAACAGTCCCACCGCTGGCGGGCCGGAGCCGGCCCCCTCATCGTGCTTGAAGTACACGTACGCCTCGCTCCATGGTTGGGCGGCGATCCGCGCGGACCACGCGACTAGCCCCGCTTCATCGTAGTCGAGTCGGTGGAGACGCGCGTACCCCCACGACGCCGTCGCGACCACGGGGGAGGCGAACTCCGGCTGCTCGCTCACGCACAGCGCGATGTCGCGGGCGCGGAGCGCGTCCAGCACGTCGTCGTCGAACCAGGTGGCGTGGCGAAACTCGACCGTGAACTTCCGGTCGGACGGCAGCATCGCGAGAAAGGCGCGCAGCCGATCGATGTCCTTTTTTAGGTTCGGTGGGAGCTGAAACAGGATCGGCCCGAGCTGGCTGCCCAACGCGGCGGTGGTCTTGAGCAAAAACTCCAGTGGCCCCGCGCATTCCGCCTTGAGCCGCGCGTGGTGCGTGATCCGCTGGCTCGCCTTGATGGAAAAGGTGAACGACGCCGGTACCCGCGCCGCCCACTCGACCAGCACATGCTCCTTGGGCAGACGGTAGAACGTGTTGTTGATCTCGACCGTCGGAAAGTTGCTGGCGTAGAAGCCAAGCATGGCGTCGTCTTTGAGATCATCCGGATAGAACGATCCCTTCCATTCCTTGAACGCGTAGCCACTGGTGCCGGCGCGGAGTCTCACGATGATCTAGACGCAGCATGAACCCGCGCGCCGGTCGGGACCCGCGCCCCGCACCGAGTCTCGCGGTCGATACGTATCACGCCAGTCCGTGTCTGGACACGATGTCGCATCCGCCCCCCGATCCATCGTTCCCACACAGATGACCGTTCCGCATGAAAACTAGGGCGTGTATAATCACCACGGTAATGTGGCCAGCAGCCGAGTCAATTCCACCTGCGCGCCGCGCCGCGAACGGAAGCGGTGGCGAGCGCGACAATCGGTAATGGCGGACAATCCTTCGTCGAAACTCGAGAGGTGACCGGTGAGACGCTCCAGCGTGTCGGGTACGTGTCGGCCGGCGGTGCAGCGAGTGGTGACGCTCCTCGTGTGCGCCGGACTGCTGACTGCTCCAGTGCCCAGTGCGTATGGGCAGGTGACCGCGATCCGGTTTGGACGGCTCATCGACGCACGTGGGCAGGCCCATCAAGATGCCGTCGTCGTCGTCGAGGGTGAGCGGATCTCGACCGTCGGGACGGGAGATGGGGCCGTGCCGGCCGGGGCGACGGTGGTGGACCTGAGGCGGTACACCGGCCTTCCCGGTCTCATCGACGTCCACACGCACATGACCTTCTATTGGGACCGCGCCCCCGGCACTCGGCCGTGGGCGCAACTCGGGACGCTCGGTGACGCGGTCACGGTGTTTCTCGCGCAGGAGAACGCGCGCAAGACGCTCGAGACCGGCGTGACCACCGTTCGCGACCTCGGCTCGTCCGACTACACCGACATCGCGATGCGGGATCTCATCAATCGCGGCGCCATGGTCGGTCCCCGCATGTTCGTGGCAGGGTGGGGGCTCCATGTGAATGCCAGTCCGATTCGGCCGGGGGTGAGCGCGACGCCGGACCCTGGCACCGCCGACGGCATCGCGGAAGTGCAACGCGTGGCGCGCCAACAGATCGCGGCCGGAGCGGACTGGATCAAAGTCTACGGGTCTACCGGAAGCGACAAGGATACCTCCGGCTATCAGACGTTCACGTTGGAGGAGATGCGGGCCGCCGCCGATGTCGCACACCAGGCAGGCAAGCGCATCGCGATCCATTCATACGGGGCCGCCGGTGGTCGTGCCGCCATGCTTGCGGGCGCGGAGTCCGTCGAGCATGCGGTCGATCTCGATGACTCGACGCTCGCGCAAATGGCCCGACGGGGCACCGTCTACGTGCCCACGATCGACCACAATCGCTACTACATCGCGCACCGGGACGAGTACGGATATACGGCTGCCGATTCCGCCGGGCTCGACGCGTATATGCGCCGCAATGTGGCGACGTTTCGCCGAGCGCTGCGCGCGGGTGTGAAGATCGCCATGGGGTCGGACGCGGTCTTCACGGGATTCGGGGAGAATACGCGTGAGCTGGACCGGTTCGTCGAGAACGGCATGACACCGGCGCAGGCGATCGCCACTGCCACGACGACCGCGGCCGGGCTGCTTGGCAAGGAGAAAGAGCTGGGCGCGGTCGCTCCCGGTTACTACGCCGACATCATCGCCGTCGAGGGTGATCCGCTCTCCGACATCACAGCCCTGACGCATCGCGTGCGGTGGGTAATGAAAGGGGGTCGCGTCGTAGTCGACCGGCGCTGACCGGGGGACGCGCCGTTCCAGAGTTACACTCCGAACGTCATATCCAAAAAACGATATTGATGTCATAGCGTCTTGATTATAGACCGACCGGCAGATTCGCTCCTGTTCGAGCCCTGAACGACGAGTTGAATTCCCGGTCAAAGCAGGTAGGTAGCCGAGTCCCTGGACGGGCGGGATCAGCCGCGGGGATTGGTCGCCGGCGGCCGCGGACCGCGGATCGAGCTCGGCGATGCCGCATTTCGGGTACCGGCTGAGGGGGGGGGTCGGTCGTCGGGTGGACGCCGGCCCAGCCGCCGCGTAGCATCACGGACACCCTGGATCTCTGGAGACCCCGTGATTCGCGTACACCGCGTTGCCGTCCAAGCCCTGGTCGCCGCACTTGCTGTCGGCGCGGGACGGGCCGCTGCGCAGGAAACCCCGTCGGACTCGCTGATGACCGTCGGCCACTACTTCGACCTCGAGACCGTCAGCAACCCGCAGATCTCACCCGATGGGTCCCAGATCGTCTACGCGCGACGATGGGTCAACAAGCTCGAAGACAAGTACGAGTCCACGCTTTGGATCATGCGGGCCGACGGCTCCCACAATCGCATGCTCACCAAAGGCGCCAATCCGGAGTGGTCGCCCGACGGGACACGAATCGCCTACCTCGCCGATGGTGACCCCAAAGGCGCGCAGATCTACGTCCGGTGGGTCGATGGCGACCCGGGCGCCACGCAGCTCACACACCTGACGGACCCGCCCGCCGACATTCGCTGGTCGCCGGACGGGAAGTCGATCGGCTTTACGTCGTTCGTGGCCAAGCCCGCTGTCTGGGCGATCGATATGCCCAAGCCCCCGGACTCGGCGAAATGGACCAAGGCCCCGCGCATCGTCGAGACACTGCATTTCCGCGAGGACCAACACGGGTTCCAGGAGCAGGGATTCCGGCATCTGTTCGTCATCAGTACCGACGGCGGGCCCGCGCGGCAGATCACGAGCGGCGACTGGAATGTCGGTGCACGGTTCGACGGGCTGGCGAGCGGCCCCGTGGGCTGGGACTGGGTGCCGGGCGGACGAACGATCATCGTCGAAGGATGGACCGCCCCGGACGGTGACTATCACTACCGGGACGCAGACCTGTACGCCGTGGACGTCGCGACCGGAACGACCCGGGCGCTCACGACCGAGCACGGGTACTGGCACTCGCCGACCGTCTCACCGGATGGGCGCCACATCGCCTATGTCGGCTTCGCGACCACCGATCAGACGTACCGGGCCAGTGGCATGTACGTCATGGACATCGACGGGACACATGCACACGCGTTGACTGAGGCGTTCGACCGCGATGCATCGGACCTGCACTGGGCGGCCGATGCGAGCGGCGTGTACTTCACGGCCGAAGACCACGGCGCGCGCAACCTGCTCTTCGCACCGCTCGCCGGAGGGCCCGTACGTCCGCTGACCACGGGACCGATCGTCGTGGTCCTGGGCTCGGTGTCGCATACCGGTGTCGCCGCGATCACGCGGTCCACGAGCCAGCGCCCGGCGGAAGTCGCCCGGGTCGACTTGCACGGGAAAGCCACCGACGTGCTCCAGCTCACGCACGTCAATGAAGCAGCGTTATCTCGGATCCACCTGGGCACGCTGGAGGAGATCAACTACGTCTCGAGCGGTGGGGCGCACATCCAAGGATGGGTGGTCAAGCCGCCGGGATTCGACCCGTCGAAGAAATACCCGTTGATCATGGAGATCCACGGCGGCCCGCACGCGATGTACAATGTCGGGTTCAGTTACATGCTCCAGAACTTCGCGGCCAACAATTTCGTCGTGCTCTATGTCAACCCGCGTGGGAGCACCGGCTACGGCTCAGCATTCGGCGCCGCGATCAGTAAAGCCTACCCGGGCGTGGACTACGACGACCTCATGGCCGGCGTCGATACCGTAGTCGCGCGCGGGTACATCGACTCCAAGCGCATGTTCGTCGGCGGGTGCAGCGGCGGCGGCGTGCTCTCGAGTTGGGTGATCGGTCACACCACGCGATTCGCCGCCGCGGCCGTGCGCTGTCCCGTGATCGATTGGATCAGTATGGCGGGCGAGACCGACATCCCGCTGTTCACCTTCGGATGGTTCGACGCGCCGTACTGGGAGAAGCCCGAGGCGTGGCTCAAGGAGTCGCCGCTCATGTACGTCGGCCACGTCACGACGCCGACGCTGATCATGACCGGGGAGCTCGACCGACGCACCCCGATGCCGCAGAGCGAAGAGTTTTACGTCGCCCTCAAGATGCGGCACGTCCCGACGACGTTGCTGCGGTTCGACGGCGAGTATCACGGGACTGGCGGCCAGAAGCCGACCAACGTCCTGCGCACGCAGCTCTATATGATGAGCTGGTACAAGCGCTATAGCACGCCGGACGCCACTGCGGCGGTCGGCCAGTAGGCGCGTGAGCCCCGATATCGCTGCATCCATCCCATGCTTCCAGCGTCTATACACTGAAGAGTGAGTTCTCACTCAGGTGAGCGGCATGTGAATCCAACAACCGGTGAGCCCGTGGTGTCCGCTGCTCCGGAGGACCGAGAGCGGGAGGCGGCGTGGCGCCGAGGAGCGGCGCGCGAACGGGAGCGCGTCGCGGGACAGGAGCCGGCGCGCGACCCCTATTCAGGCTGTGCGCCGGTCGGTGTCGCCTCGCATGCTTTTGCCTCGCTCGCCGATAACGTACGCGACTACGCCATCTTCCTGATGGACACCGATGGGATCATCACCTTCTGGGGCGAGGGGGCACGTCTCCTCAAAGGGTGGACCAAGGATCAAGCAGAAGGCGCCCATCTGCGCCTGCTGTACCCACCGGGCGGCTCGGATGACGGGACGGCAGACGCGCATCTTCGTGAAGCGGCCGCGATCGGGGAGTATGTCGGGGCGGGGCAGCGCGTAAAAGCCGATGGCTCGACGTCCTGGTTCGGCGTGTCCCTCACCGCGCTTCGAGATGAGGACGGTGTGCACATCGGCTTCGCGAAAACGACGCGCGATCTCACGGCGCGCCGGGCGGCCGAGGCGCTCCTGAAATCGGCTGCTGCGGCAGCGGACGAGGCTAGTCGCGCCAAGAGTGAATTCCTGGCGACGATGAGCCATGAGATTCGCACGCCCGTGAATGGAATCCTGGGGTATCTCGACTTGCTGGGCATGCAGGTCGAGGGCCCGCTGACGACTGCGCAGCGAGATTATCTGACGCGGGCAAGTGTGAGCGGCCGGCACCTGCTGGCGATCATTACCGACGTGCTCGACTTCTCGCGCATCGAAGCCGGCCGCACAAAGATCGAGCGTGCGCGTGTCCATGTCGCGGAGGTCATCGCCGCCGCCTTGGACCTCATCGCGCCCGACGCCCGAGCGCGCGGCGTAGCGCTCACGGACGAGGTGGGGAGCGGCCAGGCGGCGGGACTCCACGCCTGGGGCGACGGGACGTGCGTGCGCCAGATCCTCCTGAATCTGCTCACGAACGCCATCAAGTTCACCGTCGATGGCGAGCCCGGATCGATCACGGTGAGCGCCGGGACGGCGGCGTCGCCGCCACCGGAACGCCGGGTCTCCGGCGATGGGCCGTGGGTGTACGTGTGCGTGCAGGACGCGGGACCNNGGCGTCGGGCTCGGGCTCTCGATCAGTCGCCGGCTCGCTCGGCTCATGGGCGGCGACCTGACGGCGCGCTGCGAAGCGGGTGTGGGGTCGGCGTTCTTTCTCTGGCTCCCGGCGGCGTCAGCGTANNGGCCGTCCGTATACGTGAACCGATCGGGCTAGCGGTGCCCGTCGTGGTCGTGGTGCGAGAAGTCGAACATGTCCATCAAGTCGCTGATCGCCGGTGCGTTGACCGGAGCGTACGGGTTGTCACGCGCCGTCACGGGATTCGGCAGGTTGTCGCGCGAGTTGTGCGCGAGCGTCTCCAGTCCCCAATTGGCCTCCACGAACTTGTCGAACGATATGTGGTCGCCGTACGAGTGCACGAGGCCCACACCCTTCGAGTAGGGTGACACGACGAGCAACGGAATGCGTGTGCCATCGCCGAAGAAGTCGAGCGGCTGGATGTAGCCGGAGTCATAGTAGCCACCGCCCTCATCGGCCGTGATCATGATCGCCGTCTCCTTGAAGAGCTCAGGGTTCTTCTTGACCATCTCCACGATCTTCTTCGTGAACCCTTCGAACAGGTCCCACTTGGACGACGCTGGGTGGCCGTCGAGGTATCCGTCCGGCTTGACGATCGAAACGGCGGGCAGCGTGCCGTGCTCGATATCGTCGTACAGGTTGGTGATGTCCTGCAGGTTCTTGCGCAGGTTGGGGTTCGTCATGATCTGCTTCGAGTACAGAAACGGGTTGCAGATGTTGCAGTACGTGCTGGCCTCGCCCGTTTCGGTCCCGTTCGCCCAGCCTTCGCCGTAATACTTCCACGAGATATGGTGGTCGGCCAGCAACAGCCCGAGATTGTTCTGCGTCGTCGGCGGAATCGTGAAGACATTGGCGCCCAAGGGAGCCGGGGCACCGGTTCCGAGGTAGCCAGGGTTGTAGTTGTTAACCAGATAGTAGGCGCCTTTGCGGCAATCGTTGCGAATCGTCTCGTAAGGCAGCGACTTCAGGTACTCGCGTACGGGTCCGATCCCCGGCAGAGCCGCGTCGGCGCAGCCGACGTATGACCCACCACCGTAGCCGTCCTCGGTGTACCAGTTGTTCGTCCCCGTCTGAGGGTTCGGGTTCTCGATCTGGTTGCTGGGCGGAGTCACCGGCGCTCCGGTCGAGTCGGCGTAATAGATCAGCGTGCCGAACCCGAGCGCGATGTGGTTGGCGCCCGTGCCACCCTCGACCGCCTGGTGAAAGTTGTCGCTCATCGCGAACTCTCGCGCGAGCTTCGTGAAGTACGGCACGTCGCCGGCCTGGACGTTGAAGAAGCCCATCGACGTCGCGCCTTCGCCGGTGGTCTCGTCGTTGAAGCCCGCGGGTAGCGGGGTGCCGTTGCCGCCGGTACCGGTCTGTACCTCGACCCACGGGAACAAGTCGGACTGGCACCCGCTCGGGTTCCGCTTCGTCGCTTTGGTGATGTCGCAGTCGGTCTGCTGCCACATCTGGTAGAAGCGGTGCACCGGGCTGCTGGTATACGAATCGTATGACGTGTAGCGGCTGACCTGGAACGGACGGTCGGGCAGCGTCAATGGGAATCGTGCGTCATCGACATCCGCCGCCTGACCCGTCCCGCCGGTCGTCAGCAGCACGTCGTTCCGCCGCAAGAGCGCGGGCTCGGTGTCTCGTGCCTCCGCGACCGTCTGGAACGGTGCCTTCGTGGGCGCGCCGTCGGTGTTGATGGGCGGCAGCGTGCTGTAGGGTCCGGTCTTCTCGGGATGCGGCGAGTATTCTTTGGTGTCGGTCGCCTTCCACTGCTGCGCCCTCTTCCAATGCGGGCCGGGTGTGCCATCGGCATTGATGATCCCCTCAGAGAGGAGATTCCACACCGTCTGCCCGTCGCGCGGCACGTAGGCGGCGAAGAGGTGGTCGAACGTGCGGTTCTCGCCGATGATGTAGATCACGTGCTTGATCGGCGTCCGCGTATTGTGGTCGTTGCTGTGGTCGTCGCGGTGGTCGTCGCGGTGGTCATTGCTGTGATCATCCTGCTTCTCAGTACCCTGTGCGGCCGCCGCCGCCGTCGCCTGGGCGCGAACCAGCGCCGGGATGCCAACCATGCATCCGGCCCCGATCACGCAACCCGCGACCGTCATTCGTAGGCCTGCTCCTTTCATGTCTGCTGTCCTCCGCTGAGTGTGTGCAGCGCGCGCGTTGTGACGAATGCCCCTCCGACTGCGGGGCTGATGCACACAGTAGGCACGGCAGATATCGACGCGGTCACGGAAGCGACCGCATGATGGCACGCATCGGTCTTGAAGCTGTGACACAGCTCGGCCATACACGCATCGGTGTGACCGCCGACCGTTGCGACAGGGAGCGCGACGGAATACGTTGGATCGCGATGGGCATCCACGACCGCCGCGGTTTCACGCTGATCGAGCTGCTCGTCGTACTGGCGATCATGGCGCTGGCATCGGCGATCGTGCTGCCGGCACTCGTCCGCCCGCGAGCGAGGATCCAGCCGATGCAATCCGTGATCGAAAGCGCGCGGGACGCCGCGGCGCATCGCGGCGAGGTCGTGTATCTGCGGATCGAGACGAATGGAGCGTGGCACATGGAGGGAGGCGGGTCGCCGCTCGAAGGCGACAGCGCCGGCGGCCGGATCGCGCCGGTCGCCGCCGTTCCCCTCACACTCCGCATCTCCCCCTCCGGCAGCTGCGCCTTCGACGTGCGGAGTGCCTCCGCCGCTCGACTGCTCGCGATCGACCCGCTGACCTGCACCCTCGCGGCGCCGGTCAAGACTTCCAGTTCGTGATGTCGGCGTCTTCGTCGGTCCCGCCAATCTGTCCGTCCCGCCCCAGCGTCGAAAGATCGTAGCCGCTCCGGTTGTGGTCACCCGGGCTCGTGTAGAGGTAGGGTCGTCCCCACGGATCGGACGGTACGTCGCGCTTGAGGTACGGCCCGCGCCAATCGAGCGGCACCGGATCGCGCGTCGGCTTCGACTGCAACGCGCCGAGTCCCTGATCGGTGGTCGGATACGACCCGTTGTCGAGACGATAGGTATCGAGGGCCGTGCCGAGGAGCTCGAGCTGGGTCTTCGCGGTGGCGCTCTTCGCTTCGGAGACGCGCCCCAGTATCCGGGGGCCAACCAATGCCGCGAGAAGCCCGAGCACGATGATCACGACCAGCAACTCGATTAGCGTGAAACCGGTCGGCCGACGCCCGGCACGCGGTCCGGTACGCGGTCCGGTACCCGGTCCGGTACGCGGCGCGATGGCGCTCATCACCTGCATGGTGTGCATCCTAGAATCGGGTGATATACCACAGGGCCGCCATCAGCGAATCGCAACGCGGCTCGCCGGCAGCATGGTGCCGCTCGTATCGGTCAGCGCTCGCAGAAACGCGATGAGATCGGTCCGCTCGCACCGCGTCAGTCGGAGCGGATGGTCGAACAGCGTTTGGTAGGGAAGCTCGATCCCGATCCCTGTCCCGCCGCCAGCATCATAGAACGCCACGACGTCGGCGAGCGAAGAAAAGGCCCCGTTGTGCATGTATGGCGCGGTCACCGCGGCGTTCCGGACCGTCGGCACTTTGAACGCAAACCGGTGCGAATCGACGTGGTCGATGCCCGCACGCCCGGGGTCGGGGTCGAGCCGGGCATGGTGCAGCGCCGGCCGATCGGGAATGCCGATGATCTCGGGGTCCGAGCTCAGAAACGTCGGTGGCTGCGTCCCGTTGAACAGCGGCGCGAAATGGCAGGTGCCACAGCGCCCCTTTCCCATGAAAACCGTGAACCCGCGTCGCGCGGCCGAGCTCATCGCGCCGCTGTCGCCGCGCACCGCGCGATCGAAGGGCGAGTCGAGCCTGGTCAGCGACCGCACGTAACTGGCGAGAGCGACGCGCAGCGATGTCGGCGTGACCGCACGGTCCGGCGCCGCACCGAACGTACCGGCGAACGCCGCGCGGTAGCTCGAATCGGCCGCCACGCGGCGGACCACGGTATCGAGCGCGCTCTGCATTTCGTCGGGGTCGCTCAGCACGACCGCCACCTGCTGCTCGAGCGTCCGCGCTCGCTCGTCGGCGAAATACGCGGGTTGGAGCGCGGCGTTGAGGAGGGTCGGTGTGCGCCGGGCCGGCGGTGCGCCTGCCGGACGCGGCACCCCTGGGACAAGTGGGGTCCGTTTCGGCAGGCCATCGGTAAAGGCCCGAGTCGGAAGGTGGCACCCGGCACAGGAGCGGGTGCCCGGCCCGGAGAGCCGCGGGTCGGCGAACAACCGGGCGCCTAGCGCAACGACCGCAGCACCAGTATTCACCGGAAAGGGGTAGCGGGCTGCGTAGGCCGCCGCGTCGAACGCGCCGCTGTCGTACACTGATGCCGCATCGGCGCGCCACAGGTGCACGCGTGGCGGACCGACAATCGACCGCGCCGAGCGAAGCGACGCCAGGGCATGCGACGCGGGCACGCTATATCGGGCGAGGAAGGTGAGCCGGTCCATCCGCTCGAAGGTGGCATGCCGGCGCAGGTAGCGCGCGGCTTCGCGTAGCGCGCTGTCGGCCCCCCGGAACTCGGCGGCGGCGCGGTCGCTCTCCGGTGTGTCTGGAGGAACAAGGGTAGCGCGCACGCCGTCGAGCGCGGCGGCGGCGTCGAGGAGGGCGTCGTCCTGCCGGTCGGAATCGAACCCCGCGATATCCAGCGTGCTCACGCGGGCGATCTCGGCGCGCGCGGCGTCGAATACCGCCGCCTCCTCGACCTCGAGCGTCCCCGTCAGCGAGCGGAGGACCGCAACTCGTTCGCGCATCGCGTGAATCCGAGCGCGCAGCGTCGCCCTGGTGGAATCGACGACCCGGGGAAAGATCGCGCTCTCGATCATCGGAAATGCGCCCGGCGTGTTGTAGGGACGCGGTTGGAGGTCGTCCTCTCCCTCGGTTTCGAGCGGTCCCTCGAGCAAGGTGACGACGTCGGGTGCGTAGTACGCGAGCAACCCCTCGACGCGCTTGTACGCCGTCCGCGTTCGGCGGAATGCCCGCTGCGCGTCGATCGTCCTCCCGCCGTCGATCCCAGCCGTCAGCGTGTCGAACGCCGCAACTAATGAATCGAGCTGCGCTTCGAACACACGCTGTGCGGCCGGCAACGGCGTGTGCGAACGCCCCCTGATCGCCGAAATAAGCGGCCGCCACGCCACTGCATGGCGGTCGCTGGTCCAGGCACTGCCACTAGCGAACACAGCGAGGCAGGCGCACGCGCCGACCGAACGGAGGAGTGCAACGATTGTTGCCATCGTCCTCACAAAGGCCTGGCTATGTCACAACATGTCGTCGGATCGGCAAGAACCGTGTCACGGTCCGCACGATGCCGCTGCGTCACGCGGTGCGTACTGCAGTACGTATTGCACCAGTGTCGCGTCGCGGAACCGTTACAGATTGTCACTGTCGCGATGCACCACATTGGGAGTGTATGCCGAGTGAGTTGCCCGCGCGAAGGCGAGTGGTTGGGTTTACGCTGCTCGAGGTCTTGGTGGCGATCGTGCTCACCAGTATCGTCGTCGTCGTCGCGTACGCGATGGCGCAGGCGGGCATCGACGCGCGAACACATCTCACGACGCAGCTGCGCGATGTGCAGAGCACGCGCGCCGCACGCGAGATCCTCCGTGATGCGCTCCGCAACGCGCGCGCCCAGGATCCAGGGGATTCCGGACGCGGCGGCGTGACGCTATCGAACGACACGCTCTCATTCGTCGCCGCCGGCGGTGCCACGCCGCTCGACCCGGACTACGATTGGATCTTCACGATCGCCCCCGGACCACACGGGCTCATGGTTTCGGCCGTCGCCAGAGGCCACGCAGCGCCCGCAGTGGTCCACTTTGCCGTCCCCGAGGTCACGCGGTGGGATGTCCGACTCCTCGCGCCCGACGGACTGACCTGGCGGTCCGCATGGAACGAACCCAAGCTCATGCCGCGCGCGGTGGTGATCGCGTTCTGGAATGGTGACCGCCTGTCGGGGCTGCCGTTGCACGTCGTGCTGTGGCCCGGTCCCGCACCGGCCGCCGGCGATCCGATGCGGAGCCCGGGAACAGCGGCAGCCGGGCTGCAGGGGGCGTCACCGTGAACCGAGTTCGGCGGCGGGCGGGGCTCGTGCTCCTGGAAGTCATGGTTGCGCTGGTCATCCTGAGTCTCGTCGGCGTCGGCGCGCTACAGCTCGTGCATCAGAGCCACGAGGTGGTCGCTGACGCTCGTCTGTGGTCGGACGCGGTCGCGTATGCGAAAGACGGGATGGAACTGGTCAAGTTGGGGAGCGTTGCCCTGCACGGCCCACCCGGCGACGCACTCCCGGGGGGCTTCCGGCGACAGATCACTCGCCGGCCGTCAGCGATGGGACCCTCGTTCGAGCAACTGACCGTCACGGTCTTTCTCCCCGGCGGAGGACAATTCAGTCTCGATCGGCTGGCGCGTATCGCTGATGACGGGACGGCGCAATGGTAGCGCCCGATCGGGGGTGGCACGATCGTGGAACGCCCATCCGCGACCGAGGGTGCCCGGACCGGCGTGGGATGGCGTTGATCTTCGTGCTCTGGATCCTCGTGTTGCTCGGCCTCGCCGTCGGCGAGCTTGCCGCGCGCGCGCGATCGGAAGCACGCATGGTGGCGACGCTGAAGTCGCGCGCGGTCGCTCAATACGCGGCCGAGAGCGGCGTTCTGGCGACGACGATAGCACTGCGGACTATACTCGACTCGGCAGACGACCCGGTCGAGCTTGCGGCCCGCACCCGGCGGCTGGATACGGTCGGGCGCGCGTCAACTGATCTGGCGGCGGGCGGGGCGCAGTTCGCCGTCTCAGTGATCGACCTCAATGCCCGGCTCGACCTCGCCCGCGCCGACTCGGCCACACTCAGCGCACTGTTCACCCAGTTCATTCCAGCCGAACGGGCAGGCGCCGTGGTCGCCGAGCTACGGCAGGCGCCGGTCACCCGCTTTGCCGAGCTGGCTCGCGTCCCCGGGGCCGACGACGCGCTGGCGCTCGCGGTCGCTCCCTACGTCACCGTGTGGAGCGACGGGTTCGTGAACGTGAACTCGGCGCCGGAGGCGGTGCTCGCGGCGCTACCGGGGATCGGACCAGCGCGAGCCCGCGCCCTCGTCGCACGGCGCGGCGCGGGAGAGCTGTTTACGTCCGTGGACGCGTTCCGACCCACGTCGGCATCCCGGGGCGCCGTGCCAGTCGACGGAAGCGTGCTGACGATCGCACCAACCCGTCTCATGATCGTCAGCCGCGGCTGGCAGCGGGGCGCGCCGCTCACGCATGAGATTCAGGCCGTCTACCTCGTGCTCGCGGGGACGCTCACCTTGCAGAGTTGGGAGGAGCGAGACCGCTAGAGGTGGTTCGTTCCGCTCCGTTTAGTTGGCCTTGAGATCGATCCCGTAGATCGCCTGCAGCATGGCGAGCGCGATGAAGCCGACCAGCGTGCCAAACGTCAGGATCAATGCCGGCTCTATCAGCGTGACGGCCGTGCGCAGCGCGCGATGGACCTCGCTGTCGTAGCTGTCCGCGACGCGGAGGCAAAGATCGTCGAGCCGGCCGCCTTCCTCACCGACGGCCATCATCTGAACGGCCAACGGCGGCAAGGTGTTGGCCAGAGCGGGGGCCAGGGCGCTTCCTTCGGCCAGCGCTGCGACCGCGTGATCGAGCCCGTCGCGCACGACCAGATTGGTGGCGGATGCGCGGGCGATCTTGAGCGCTGGCAATAGGGGGACGCCGCTCTTGAGCAGCAGGCCCAGCGTGCGCGTCACGCGCGCGGTGGAGTACTTGCGCTCGATATCGCCAATGAACGGCCAGCCGAGGCGCGCCGTATGCCAGCGCCGGCGCATGCCCGGCTGGATCAGCGCCTGTCGCACGCCGACACCGGCGGCGATCACCAGCAGGAGCCAGAGCCACCACCACACAGTCAACACGTGGCTCACGGCTAGCAGGAAGCGCGTGCTGAGCGGAAGGGTTCCGCCCATGTCGGCCAATACCGTCGCGAACCGCGGGATGACGAATCCCAGCAGCACGCCCACGCCGACCACGGCAACGACGGCCATGAGCGCGGGGTAGAGCAATGTCGAACGGACCTGCGAGGTGAGCTCGGCGCCCTCCTCCAACTGTTGCGACAGCTGCGCGAACACGACGTCGAGCGCGCCACTCGATTCCCCGGCCGATACCATCACGATGAATAGCGAGTCGAAATAGCGGGGCTGCCGGGCGAGCGCGTCGGCCAGCGTCGCGCCCCCCTGCACGGCGCCTCTCACGTCGCGCACCGCCGCAGCCAAGCCGTCATGTCCCGCGTGCTGCGCCGTGAACGCCAGCATCCGGTCGAGCGGGACGCCGGCGGCTAGCAGTGTGGCCGCGTTGCGCGCCCAGAGCACGACCGCCGCTCGTCGCCCGAGTCGCCGGCCGGCCGACACCGCGGTCGCGGTCGGTGCTTCATCGACGCGTACGGGATAGAGATGCTGCCGTCGCAGGCCATCGAGTGCCGACTGACGGGATGGCGCCTGCATCACGCCTTCCACGAGCTGTCCGTCTGGTGTCGCGGCGCGGTAGCGGAATTGTCCGGCGGCGGCCGAACTCATTCCAGTACCTCATCGCGCGTCGCCCGTAGCACCTCCTCGAGCGTGGTGACGCCGTCGCAGGCTTTCGCCCACCCAGCGGCTCGGAGCGACGCCGTCCCGGACCTACCGGCGAGGGACCGGAGCTCAGCCAGGGGCGCCTGGCGGACGACCGCGTTCCGCATGTCGGGCGTCATCGGCATCAGCTCGTACAACCCGGTGCGACCCCGGTAGCCTGTCCCGGCGCAATTCTCGCAACCGCGGCCCCGGCGGAATCGCGGGGACGACACCGCGCTCTGCCCCACGGCGACGCGCGCGAGCACGTCCTCGGCCGGGCACACGTCCTCGGCGCACGCGTCACAGACGACGCGCACGAGTCGCTGAGCGACGATGCCCAGCACCGTCGCGGCGACGAGATAGGGTTCGATCCCCATGTCGACCATGCGAGTCACGCCGGACGGTGCGTCGTTGGTGTGCAGGGTCGAGAACACCAAATGCCCGGTCAGCGCCGCTTGAATCGCGATCTCGGCCGCTTCGCGGTCGCGCATCTCACCGACCATGATCACATCCGGATCGTGGCGCAGGATCGACCGCAGCGCCGCCGCGAACGTGAAGCCGATCTTCGGGTTGATGGGGATCTGGGTGATGCCCGCGATCTGATACTCGACCGGATCCTCGACCGTCACGATCTTGACGCCGGCCCGATTCACCCGGTCGATAGCGCCATAGAGCGTCGTCGTCTTGCCCGATCCTGTAGGGCCGGTGACGAGTACGATCCCATGCGGCTGGTGCACCAGTTCTTCGAACTCCTCCAGCAGCTGCGGTGGCAACCCAAGCTCACGCAGGTCGCGCACACCAACCCCGCGGTCGAGGATACGCAGGACGACGCTCTCCCCGTGCAGCGTCGGGGTGATCGACACGCGTAGGTCGAGGTCACGATCGGACAGCCGGAGACGGATGCGTCCGTCCTGCGGCAGGCGTCGCTCCGCGATATTGAGCGCCGCCATGATCTTCACACGGCTGATCACCGCCGCCTGGTACTGGCGCGGGGGGTTCGACATCTCCTGGAGCACGCCGTCGATGCGATAGCGCACACGCAGGCCGTCGGCGCCGGCCTCGAGGTGGATGTCGCTCGCGCGGGACCGAAGCGCTTCCAGTATCAGCAGATTGACGAGCTTGATGACCGGCGTCTGGTTGGCCAGAGCGCGCAAATCGTCGATCGTCGCGTCGTCCTCTGCCAAGAGTACCATGTCGCCATCACGGGGGTCGGCGACCGCAGCGTCGATTGGCTCGTCCGACTGAGCCGACATGACGGCGGCATGAATTTCGGCCGCCGCCGCGTCGATTACGCGGACCGGTCGCTCGTACAGCCACGAGAGCTCGTCGAGGACCGTTGGATCGAGTGGGCCGCCGGCCGCAATCACCAACTCGCCGGTCTCGGTGATCGAAAGCGGGATCAAGCAGTACTCGTCGAGATATTTTGGCGACAAGCGGCGCGCGAGCGAACCGGCTGCCCCGGCGCGAAGGTCGGTGGCGCTGCGCGTGGCGGACGACGCTGACGAGGCCGGAGGAGCCCACGGCGTGGTGGGCGCCGCATGCGTCACGGGTGCGAGGGTGGTGGCGGGTGAGGGGGCGTGTGCGAGAGGACGCTGTCGATCTGCGGACCCAGGATCTGCAGCTTGTCGCGCTCGGCGTGCAGCAGCGAATCCGACTGCTCGTCGGTGGTCACGACGTACGGCGTGAGAAAGATCGCCAGCTCGGTCCGCTGGTGATCGACGCTCTTGGTCTTGAAGAGGTTGCCGAGCACGGGAATGTCCTGGAGGAGCGGAACGCCGCTCTCCATGTTGCTCCGCGTTTCCCCGATCAATCCGCCGATCACGACGCTGTGGCCGGACTTCACGATGGCGCTCGTCTCCGCTTCGCGCGTCGTGATGATCGGTGAGTTCTGGGCCGCCGCGACTGTTGTGCTGGAGAGCTCGCTGACCTCTTGGAGGATGCGAAATGTCACATAGCCATCGTTGTTGACCGTCGGGAGCACCGTGAGCTGCGTGCCGACGTTCTGATACTGCACGACTTGATCGACGACCGCGTTCAGACTGGTGAGACTCGCCGAGGTAAAGGGAACCTGGCTACCGACGAGGATGCGGGCCTTCTCATTGTTGAGCGCGAGCACGCGGGGCGCCGACAGGACCCGGACGTTCGTGCGGGCAGTGAGCGCCTGGAGAACGGCGCGCACGTTGATCGTGCCCATCGTGACGACCCGGATACCGGCGCCTGCGATCGCGCTGATCAGCGAATCAGGGACCAGCGGTCCGACACCACCCAAAATGCCGCGAGTGCTATCGCTCCCCCCGAATCCCTTCTGCGAGAACAGATTCCAGTTGACCCCCCACTGGCTCGCCTTGTCGAGCGTCACCTCAGCGATCAAGACCTCGAGCAGCACCTGGGCAGGGCGAACGTCCAATTGCTCGATCGTGCCCTGCAGCACTGAAAAGTTGGGCGGCGCCGTGCGGATGACCAGCGAATTGGTGGCCTGGTCGGGCACGATCGTCGTTCCGCCGACGAGACCGCCGCGGCTGACTCGTCCCCCTGCCTGCACACTGTCCCCCGACCCCGGTGCAGACATCGCCGGCGCTTCCAACGGGATCTGTGTCCGCTGCTGAACGGATTCCAGCTCGCGCGTCTCCAACCCCTGAAGCGATGACGAGAGTCCCTTCCCTTCCAGCGCTTGCACGCGTGCCCGCGGCGGCGGCGCGGCGACCGTCGCTCCGAACACCTGTCCCAATGTCGCGGCCAGTTCGGCGGCACTCGCATGCTTGAGCGGATAGACGTACGTGCTGAGTCCGGACTCTCCGC
Source organism: Gemmatimonadota bacterium (assembly GCA_003152485.1). Taxonomy (GTDB): domain Bacteria; phylum Gemmatimonadota; class Gemmatimonadetes; order Gemmatimonadales; family Gemmatimonadaceae; genus Palsa-1248. The sequence continues at coordinate 24,802 of PMAE01000055.1, forward strand.
CTGTCTTGACGTCGATTTGACGGAGAAGATCGAGATAGCGGGCGACGTTGATGCCGCGGTCAGTCACCAGGATGGCGTTGGAGCGCGGTACAACTTCGATCCGCGCCTGCTTGTCGGCGACGTCCCGCAACAGCGACACGGCTTCGTCGGCCCGCATGAAATCGAGGGGGACGATCTGCGTGACCAAGCCGAGCGGTGCTGGATCGGGGAAATTCTTGCCCGTCCGCAACGGTCCGGTGGCGGGTCGCTTGTCGTCGGGGAGTACCTGAGTGACTGGCCCATTCTGAACGAGTACCAGTCCCTGCGCAGCGAGAATGCCTTCGAGTACGGCCCCGGCCTGCGACGCCGGGACGGGCTGCGGGGTCTGGAAGGTGATCCGGCGCGCCGGAACATCGGTCAGCACGACGTTGACGCCGAGTGCCATGGCCAGAGATCGGATCACATCGGCGAGATCGGCGTTCACGAAGTTGATGCGCACCGTCGCCGGAGGTCCGGCCACGGACGGTGCCGGCGCCTGAGCATGCATTGGCGCGGCGAGCAGCGCGACGGCCGCCATTGACGCCATGCGTGACGCCACCGAGCGCACCGGATGCCGTTCGCGGAATCGGATCGTGGTCACGGCGATTGCCGCAGAGTCGGCGGCAAGTGCAGCACGAGCGGCCCCGACTGGCGATCCAGCGTGACGGTCGAATCAGTGATCGCCACGAGACGAGCGCCGGCGATCACGTCTCCCATGTAATGCGCATGTGCGCCTCGAGGCGGTGTGTTGTCATCGATCAGTGCGACGGCGCCGTGGGGCCCGATGGTCGTGCCGTAGAGAGTGAACGCCGCCGTGCGCGGTGACGGCACAGCCGGATGGCGGGTGATGCGGGCGTCCGTGACGACGGCTCGAGGCGGCGCAACTCGCGACCGCGCGAAGATGTTGGCGGCGACGATCGGATCGGACGCGGCGGAGTCGATCTCACCGGCCGCTGGCTGCGCTAGCCGTGGGACGGCCAGGTCGCCCACGCGAGTTGTGGGTGCTTCGAGCGCTGCGGCAGCTGGTCGTCCGAGCGGCACCCACCGAAGCACAACGCCGCTCACGGCCAACGCGGCGGCGGTTAGATAGAGCGAGCGAGTGGCATTCACGGACTGTCCTTCACCGAGCCGTCGTACAGGCCATGAAGACGGAGCGTCCAAGTGAGTACCTGACGCGGCCCAGCGACCGCGGTCGCCACCACGCCGTCGCCGTCGTCCGCATCTAACCCAGCGTTGACGGTCAACTCATCGACAACCAGCAACGGACTTCCATGGTCGAGACGGGCGAGGAAGTCCACCAACCCGTACAGATCACCGCGCGCTTGCAACTGCACCGGAATGGCGAGGAGGCCCGGCCGCTCGGCGTGCGGTTCGCCGGCTGCGTCGACCCGTTCCAGCTGGACGGCGCTCTGGCCCGCGTCACGTTGCACGAGTTCCTGGAGCGCCGAGGCCGCGAGCGCGGGCGTCGCGCCCGCGACCACTCGGTCGTTGTCTGCGGCTGACGCTCGGCGCGCGGCCTCCAGCGTCTGACGTAGCCGGCCAGTGTTGGCGACCATCGTCGCCAGGCGGTCCCAATGCTCACGCGCGGCCGTCAGTCTCGCTTCCCGGCTCGACCAGTGGTGCGCGAACGGCAGCACCAGCCAGACGGTCGCCAGCAGTATCGCGCTCACGATCGCGCCTCCGGCTACCACGCGACGTTCGCGGGGCTCAAGGCGTCGACGCAAATCGAAAGGCGAGGGCGAAGCTTTCATAGGCGCGGTTGGCGATCTGGGCCCGATTGGTGGCGGAGAGAAAGTGGACGTCGCGGAATGCGGTACCGGCGCCCAGTGCCGCGAGGGTCGCTGACGCGTTGGGGGCGTATCCATCGACCTGCCAGTCGAGGCCTTCTCCCCGGATCTCGCGGACGAACGCGCCGGGCGGGAGCGCAATCGATAGCGCATGCAGTACGTGCAGCGGATCGGGACGTTCGACACCGATCGCACGCATTGCCTCTGACCGCTGGGTGAGACTGGCCAGCTCGGCCTGCATCGCGAGAGCCGGGGCGGCGTGCGCGGTCAGTGCAACGCTTGCTGCATCGAGATCGATTGCTTCACGCTCTCGGCGGCTGTCGAGCGACGACAACGCGAACAGGAACGCGGCCGCGCACGCCGCCGCGGCAGCACCGAGTGCGCGGACACGCCGGCGCCGGATCTTCACAGCGTGCGCGGGCGACACGAGCGTTTCGGCGAGCGGTGGCGCGTCGTCCAGGGCAAGTGCCGTACCGTAGGCCACGGCAAAGGTGCCGGCGACGCCGACACCGTGGTGCGCTGGACCGAGTGCGGGCAGCGGTTCGAGCGACACATTAGGGAACAGACCGGCGAGGGCGACGTGGCGGGCGTCGGTCCACGGATCGAGGTACGCCGTCGTGCAGCCGGGCGTGGGAAAGCCGTCGGCCTCCAGGACGGCGGCTACCCGCGGCAGGGTGTCGTACGGTCGTCGGGCACGCGTCACGCGCTGGCGACTGATCTCGGCGATCGCGATGCCCGCATCCTGGCCATCGAACACAACCAACGCGTCGCCGATCGATGCCGTGGCCAGCGCCCGCGCAAGCGCGCCCGGGGCCGGTTCGACCAGGTCAACCGGACCAATGCGTTCGATCGCCTCAATCCAGCGGGCGAGCGACGAAGCGGCGACTGCAAAGACGAGCTCGTCGTCGGCTCGGACCGCGGGGACGATCTCGTCCCCGCGGACGGCGAAGAATCGTTCGGGTTCGAGCAGCAGGATATTGCGGCGGTCGGCGGCGGAAAGCGCGGGCAGGGTGACTCGCTTCGTTCGCAGCAACTGTAAGTCGATGGCGACCGCAATCCGGCGTGGCGTTCCAATGAGTGCGCGCAGGGTATCGACCGCCTCGTCGGGTCGCTCCGGATCAAATGGCACCTCGAACGCCTGAGCACGCCGCCGCGGCCACTGGGTCAGCACGACCGCCCGCACCTGGTGAACGCCCAACTGCAGCCCTGCACGCGTCATCAACTGCCGCGCGCGTTGGCGCTAGGAATTCGACGTCCCCTCGACTGTGACACCCAACCTCCAGCTCGTTGAGGGGAGCGCGCGGCACCGCAAGTGCTCGGTCGGCCTCTCGCTCGCCGGCGCGGTCGATGTCAGCGGCGCGCCAGATTGCTTCACCGCAGCTTAGGCGACTTGCGCGAGACGCGCGCGTCCGGCGACCGCCGTTTGCAACAGCGCGACCGTGTTGTTGCAAACGATGTTCGAGCCGAGTCGATGCCGTGGCTGATTCGTTACGCGCCAGCGCGGGCATGGTCGGGGACGGTGTTGCGCTCACCTGGGGGTTGGGCAAGGCGGTCGCCGTACGTGCGGATCGCAACCGAGGTGAGCCGTCGCGCCCGCGTACGGCTCTTGCCACTAGGCGCAGGGAGGACTGCACCCACACTGTCGAATCGCTACCGGAGCTGAGCCATGGAACTGAACACACTACACGAGCTGTACGTCGATGAACTCAAGGACCTCTACAGCGCAGAGAACCAAATACTCAAAGCGTTACCCAAGATGATCCGCGCGACCACCCATCCCGAACTCAAAAACGCGTTCACCGACCACATGAAGCAGACGGAAAACCAGGTCAAGCGACTCGAACACATCTTCGCGGACCTCGACGAGAGCCCCAAAGGCAAGAAGTGCCACGGGATGGAAGGAGTGCTCGAAGAAGGAGCGGAGCTTATCAAGGAACGACCGGCGGCCGACGTCCTCGATGCCGGCCTGATCTCGGCGGCACAACACGTCGAGCACTACGAGATGGCGGGCTACGGCACTGTGCGCACGTGGGCCGACAAGCTGGGGCGCGAACAGGACGCGCGCCTGTTGCAGGAGACACTCGACGAGGAGCGCAAAGCGGACGAATTGCTCACCAAATTAGCGACGCAATCCATCAACATTGATGCGGACCGCGAGGTCGAACTCTCGACTGCGTCGGAGACCGACAGCAAACCACGACCGAAACCGAAGGCTGCGAAAGCACCGCAGCCCTCGACGCATCTGTAAGGTCTATGGATAGTCCAGACCCAGGCCGCCGTGACGGAACCCGAGTTGACGAAATACGGCGGCCCTGGGACTGGAAATCGCGGGGAGGCCATCGATCGTTTCGAGGGTGCTGGCGCGATGCCGACGATGCCCGGCGTCGCCGCGCGACAAATATTCGGCGAGTGCTCGGCTAGCCGCCGTGAGATCGGAGTCCGACAAGCCCGGAGCTACCACGACCCGACGGCCGCGCCCCTCGGCCGCGAGCATCACGACGCCGCGGCGAGTCACGAGCACGGCCCCGGCGCCGCGAGGCCGAGACAGCGGATCTCGGTCGGCTTTGGGAGCGAACGGCGAGCGCGGCAACGAATACGGGTTCGCAGGATCACTCGCCGCAAATGCGATCACCGGCGCGTCGGCGTCGTCGCGCGCGGCACGGAGCCGCTCCACCGCGTCGGGCAGCGCAAACTGGGCGCCCCCCAATCCATCCACGAAATAACCGCGTCGTACCTCACCACGGTATTCCATCCGCTTGAGCTCGCGATAGATCGCGCGCCAGCCAACCGGCGGTCGCTCACGCCGCCACCAGTCACGCGCGACGATGCCGTACCGAATGAGCCACTGCTGCGCGATCGCGGCCGCGTGCGCATCCTCCGGTAACACGGGGCCGAGCGTGCCGGCGCTCGCGATCAACGACCATCGGCCGACCCACCCGGATGCGCCGGCAGGACCCGGCAGATCGGGGCGACGCCAGCGCGGCAACCGCGGGACGTTGACCCGGCGTTGCACGACGCGGCCGGTACTCGGTGTGAAATCGGCGGGAAGCCATCGCGTCGGGTCGGGCGCATCTCGCCGCGGACGCAGCGGCAACGCCCTCGCCCGGACGACCTCGCGCAACGCTTCCGCTGTGTCGTTCGTCACAAGGCCCACCGCAACGAGTTCCCGTAACGCGTCACGTGTCGCAAAGAGGCCCAACCCCGTTGCCGCCTGGAGATCGGCGAGAAACGACGCGCCCTGCCGCGCCAGTACATCGCGCACCGCCGCCGCCCCATCGCTCAGCTGCGGCGCCGCCTGCGAATCGAGCCAGAGCGCGCCGGTACCACGCTCGAAGAACCGCACGGTGACCAACGCGGGCGGAACGCCCGCCGCGACGGACGGGGCGCGCGCGGCATCCTGTCGCTGGCCGCCGGCCCAGACGACGCCGCCGGTACCCGCGACGCGTGAGAGCCACGTCGGCTCGTAGTGATCTACGCGGGCTGGCAACACGTCCCGTTCCCACCCCGCAGCCGGCCGCGCCAGCCCCGCGAGCTGCTGCACCGCAGTCGCCACGCCCGCCTCCCCGTCGAGACGATCGCGCCGATCCACGTGTTGCCACCGCTGCAGAAAGGCCGCGAAGGTCGGCATGTCCGTCGGACTGATCTCGGCGCGCAGCGCCGCGAGCGCGCGGCGGCGGGCACGCTCCAACAGCGACCGGGAGCACCACTCGGGTCCCGCCACGCCCTGGCGAAACGCGCCGCGCACCAGCCGTCCAGCCCGCTGCCAATCCGTGAGCCGCGTCTCGATCCAACGCCCGGGCCACGCGTACCGCTCGCGTACCTCCGCGACCGTCACCGGTCCCGCCAACGCGAGGTATCGGGCCAGGATTTCGCGACGGGCCGCGCGTTCGCCGCTGGCCGCTGCGGCGTATCGCGCACGCTCGTCCGCCGGGATGATCCGCGTGGGAGCATCCGGCCCATTGACCGGAAATTCGACCGCGCGCCCCGCGGCCACCAACACCGCGACGGGATCGTCCACCGACCGCCGCACCTCGACCGGTGCCACACGCGCGCGAAGCTCATCGAGCGTCAGATCGCCGGCCCGATCGAGCAGATGGGCCAACGCATCGGCGTCCCGCGCCTGCCGGCGCGGCGCAGTCCCGCGCCGCTCCGCCACCACCGCGGCCAGCGCACGTTCCGTCGCCTCGTCCACGCCGGCACCGTCAGCGCCCATCAATTCATCCAGCATCGAGCGATCGACCGCCAGCCACGACGCGGCCCGCTCAGCCCGCGGCGTGTCGTCCACGTACAACCAATCCATCACGAACGCGAACTGCAGACCCGCGGCGAAGGGCGATGCCCGATCGGTTTCCACCACGCGGATATTGATCTGGCGGTCGGCGATGGACTGCAGCACCTGGACTAATGCGCTCACATCGAACGCATCCTGCAATACTTCGCGATATGTCTCCACCAGGATGGGAAACGTCGGGAACTGCCGGACCGTCTCGAGCAGGTCGAGCGCCTTCAGTCGCTGGAGCCAGAGCGGCATCCGCCGGCGTGGCGAACCTCGGGGCAAGAGCAGCGCGCGACCCGCATTCATCCGGAACCGTGCGCCGAAGAGCGGCGAGCTGCCGACCTCGTCGATCACACGCCGCTCGGCGTCGGCCGGCGTCAGGTCGAGGAGCAGCTGGACGGGGGGCGCGTCGCCCAGGTCGGGCAAACGGAGCATGATGCCATCATCGCTCGTCTGGACCTGGACATCGACGTGATCGCCGAGGGCCTCGCGCATCCGTTGGGCGAGCGCCATCCCCCACGGCGCATTCACTCGGCCGCCAAAGATCGAATGGACGACGATCCGGACGGCCCCCGTCTCATCGCGAAAGTGCTCGACGACGACCGTCTGATCGTCCGGGACCACGCCCGTGGACGCGCGCTGGTCACCAACATACGCCCGCAGGTTTCGAATGCTGGCTTCGTCGCAGTGATAGGCCGCCGCGAGTGCCGTGTCGTCGAGATCGCCAGACGCCAGCTCGCGGCGCAGTCGGCCGACACGCCGCGAGAGATCCACGCTGCGGGTCGAGAACTCGCCGTGCCAGAAGGGCATGCGGGCCGGCGCGCCCGGCGCGGGCACGACTACCACGCGGTCGTGCTCGACGGTGGCGATCCGCCAGGTGGCGGACCCGAGCTGAAACACATCGCCGACCCGGGACTCGTGCACGAACTCTTCGTCCAGCTCACCGAGCCGCGTGCGATCCGGAAGATTCACCGTGTACAAGCCGCGATCGGGGATCGTACCGCCCGAGATGATGGCCATCATCCGACTTCCCCGCGACCCGGCGACTCGTCCGGTGGCGCGGTCCCAGGTCAGACGCGGCTCCAGCTCCGTCGCCAGGTCCGACGGATACTTGCCCGCCAACATGGCGAGGGTCTCGTCGAACGCCGACCGGGTGAGCCGGTGGTATGGATAAGACCGACGGACGAGTGCGTACATCGCATCGGCCGTCGTCTCTTCGGCCGACGCGATGGCGACCAGGCTCTGCGCCAACACGTCGAGCGCGTTCTGAGGCACGCGGGTGGCTTCGACCTCGCCCGCAATCATGGCCGCGGCGAGCGCGGCACACTCCGCGAGGTCATCGCGGTGCGTTGGCACAATGATCCCGTGACTGACGTCGCCCAACCGGTGCCCGGCGCGCCCAACCCGCTGTAATCCGGCCGATACACGCTTCGGACTCTGAAGCTGCAGGACGAGGTCGACCGCACCGATGTCGATCCCGAGCTCGAGTGAGCTGGTGGTGACCAGCGCAGGCAACTCACCGGCCTTGAGCGCGCGCTCGAGCTCGAGCCGTCGCTCGCGCGACATCGAGCCATGATATGCCCGCGCGAGCTCGGTACCCGCGAGCTCGTTGAGGCGTGCCGCGATGCGCTCCGCCTGCGCGCGGTTGTTCACGAAGACCAACGTCGTCCGGTGACTACGAATCGCGTCGAGCGCGAGTGCCGCGACCGCGGGCCACACGCTGCCCCCGACTTGGGTCAAGTCCGGGACCGGCGCCCGGACAGTGAGATCCATCGGCTTGACGAGACCGCAGTCGATCACGCTGACGGGACGAAACGCGATGGTGCCTGGCGGTGGGTCGTCGTCGGGCGGCCGCTGCTCGCACCCGCCGAGGAAGCGGGCGATCTCGTCGAGTGGACGTTGCGTTGCGGAGAGGCCGATACGTTGCGGGGCATCGCGTCCCTGGGAGACGCAGAGTGCATCAAGCCGCTCGAGGGTCAGCGCCAGGTGAACACCGCGCTTCGTGCCCGCGACGGCGTGGATTTCATCAACGATGACCGCCCGAACACCCGGGAAGAGTGTCCGTCCGCGTTCCGTTGTGAGGAGGATGTTGAGCGATTCCGGCGTGGTGATCAGGATGTGCGGCGTGACGCGCAGCATTCGCGCGCGCGCGGCAGGCTTGGTGTCGCCGCTCCGTACGGCAACGCGAATCTCGGGAAACGGCTCGCCCGCCTCCTCGAATCGCCGCGCGAGCTCCGCCAGTGGCAGCTCGAGGTTCCGGTGGATGTCGTTGCCGAGCGCTTTGAGGGGCGAGACGTAGAGGATCTGCACCGCGTTGGGGAGCGGCGCCCGCTGGCCCTCGGTGATCAGCTCGTTGAGCTCCCACAGGAATGCGGCAAGCGTCTTCCCCGTGCCGGTCGGCGCCAGGATGAGGGTGTGCGTCCCCTCGGCGATGGCCGGCCATCCGCGCTCCTGCGGCGGACTCGGCGCGCCCAGTGTCTCCGTGAACCACCGGCGGACGATCGGGTGGAAGCTCTCCAGGGGGGTCATCGCCATAGACGAGAGCAATGTATAGGTTGTCATACCCCTAGGGGGTATGTTACATTGCGAGAATGACAGCGACACTCACTCCGCCCCTCGGGGCGTCCCGGACCGAGACCTTTGCCGTCAGTGGCATGCATTGCGCCGCCTGCCAGTCGCGGGTCCAGGGCGCGCTACAGACGTTGCCCGGCGTCACGGACGCGACGGTCAATCTGATGACGCAGAGCGCGACGGTGACCTACGATCCCGGACGCCTCACCGCAGACGCACTCGTGGATCGGGTGCGCTCGACGGGATACGACGCCGCGGCCCCGACGGACGACGCGTCGGCGATCGAGGAGCAGGAGGCGCTCGACCGGGAGCGAGCGGCCGAGTTCCGGCAGTTATCGCGCGGGGCGGCGATCGCGATCACGGCAGGCGTGGTGGTCGCGGTCGCGCCGATTCCTCGAATCGCCCTGCTCGCCATCACTGCCGCGGTCATGGTATGGCCGGGACGTCATTTCTATGTTCGCGCGTGGTCCGCCGCCCGGCATCGCACGGCAGACATGAATACACTGATCGCGGTCGGGACGGGCGCGGCATTCCTCTTCTCCGTACTGGCGACTCTCGCGCCGGGCATGTTCGTCCGGCGCGGGGTGACTCCCGACGTCTACTACGAGGCGGTGGTCTTCATCATCGGCCTCGTCCTCGTCGGGAACGCGCTCGAATCACGGGCCACGCGTCGGACGGCGGCGGCGCTCCGCGCGCTCATCGCGTTGCGCCCGGCGCGGGCCCGGGTAGAGCGCGATGGGGTAGAGGTCGAGATTCCGCTCGAAGCGGTCCGCGTCGGTGATGCGGTTGTCGTGCGTCCCGGAGAGCGGATTCCCGTGGACGGTGTGATCGTCCGGGGAACGAGCGCGGTGGATGAGTCGCTGGTCACGGGGGAGTCACTCCCGATCGACAAGGGTCCGGGCGACCACGTCATCGGCGGCGCGTTGAACAGTGCGGGGGCGTTCACCTATCGGGTGACCGCCGTGGGGCGGGATACTACGCTGGCACGCATCGTTGCGCTCATGCGGTCCGCGCAGGGCACGCGGGCGCCGATCCAGCACGTGGCGGACCGCGTGAGCGCAGTCTTCGTCCCCTCCGTCATGGTGATCTCCGCCGTGACATTCGTGGTATGGCTCCTCGTGGCGCCTGGTGGGCCGAGCACGGCATGGGTCCGTGCGCTCGCGGCCGCGCTGTCGGTGCTCATCATCGCGTGTCCATGTGCCATGGGCCTCGCCGTACCAACTGCGATCATGGTCGCCAGCGGCAAGGGAGCGCAGCTCGGCATTTTGATCAAAGGCGGCGAGGCGCTCCAGCGCCTGCGGGCCGTGGACACGATCGTGCTCGACAAGACAGGCACCATTACCGCGGGCCAGCCGGCAGTCACCGACATCGTCGCGCGGGCGCCCGCCTCGGATCAGACGAACCGTGATCTCCTCCGGCTCGCGGGGTCGATCGAGCATTCCTCCGAACACCCGCTCGGCCGCGCTGTCGTGAACCGGGCGGTCGCGGACGGCGTAGCTCTCGGACGCGCGCGCGATTTTCGCGCAATCGCCGGCCAGGGCGCCACCGGGGTCGTTGACGGCGTGTCGGTCGCGGTCGGCAACGCGGCACTCATGGCGGATCTCGGTGTGGATGTCACGCCGATGGCAGCCGGCAGCGACCGCGTGTGGGCCGATGGCAAGACCGTCATGTATGTGTCGGCCGATACGCGGCTCGTCGGATTGCTAGCGCTGGCCGATCCGATCCGTCCGACCTCGCGAGATGCGGTCGCGCGGCTTTCCGCATTGGGCCTCGAGGTCGTCATGCTGACCGGCGATGCGCAGCGAGCAGCCGAGTCGATCGCGCGCCAGGCCGGCATCACGCGAGTGGTGGCCGGCGTGTTGCCGGCGGGCAAGGTCGCGGAGATCCAGCGACTCCAGCGCGGCGGACACGTGGTCGCGATGGTCGGCGACGGGATCAATGATGCGCCGGCGCTGTCGGCGGCTGATGTCGGCGTGGCAATCGGTACGGGCGCAGACGTCGCGATCGAGGCGGCGGACGTGACACTGTTGCGCGGCGACCTGCAGGGCGTTGCGCGAGCGGTGACGCTCGCCCGCCGCACGATGCGGATCATCAAGCAGAATTTGTTCTGGGCGTTCGCGTACAACGTGATCGGCATCCCGATCGCCGCCGGCGTGTTGTACCCGGTGTGGGGGGTGATGCTATCCCCCATCCTGGCCAGCGCGGCAATGGCGGTGAGCTCGGTCAGTGTCGTCAGCAACAGCTTACGGCTCGGCCGCGCCCCGATCGCATGAGCGCGCGTCGCAAGCGCCCCACGGGACGGGCAGCGGCATCGCCCGCCGCTCAGCCGGTGGTCACACCAAGCGGTGACGGACGCAAGTCAGTCGCGGTGGACTCGGCCGCCAAATCGCGCAATCTGCTCCGGCTCCGGCGCATCGAGGGCCAGGTCCGTGGCCTACACGGGATGGTGGACGCCGACCGATACTGCGCCGATGTGCTCACCCAGATCGCGTCGGTCCACGAGGCGCTTCGCGCCGTGGGACGTGAGCTCATGCGGCATCACCTCGAGCATTGCGCGACAGCGGCGATTCGGGCCGGCGGTCGGGACAGCGACGTGATGTATGATGAGCTGATGGAGCTGATGTACAAACACGTGCGGTAGTGGCGAGGTGGTTCGTGGTGGGTGGTTAGTGAGAGGTAGGCAGCGATTGCCGAACGAGATACGCGCTGAGCGCGCTTCCGACGGTCGCGGCACTCCAGGCGAGGAGAGCGGGGAACAGGACTGTCGCGACGACCAGGACCGAGCCAGGAGCGCCTGCGATTTGGCCTAATGCAGTGATCAGGGCTGGGAGGGGCCCGCGGGCCGCAGTCCAGAGGAGGAGGCTCGTCCACGCGAGGGCGGCGGCAATCGATGCGCAGGTCGCCGCGCGAGTGCCGTGTGCATCCTGCTGCGTCGAGTGGGCGGCCCACATTCCCCACACGAATGCGGCGATCGCGATCCCCCACCATCCGATCGCGGCCGTGGCGGCGATCAGGGCGACGGTGACCAGGATCAGTTGGCCGAGGTACGCCGCAATGCGTGTCATCGGGCTGGGTCCAGCGTCAGCGTCGCGCGAATATCTGAGGGCGCGAGCCCGCTCACGGCATGTGGCATCCGAACTGAGTCGAGCGTGCCGGCGAGCCACTGCGGGAGACGGTCCGCGTACCGCGTGCTGACCGGATTGCCTGACTGGCCTCCCGGGTATGTCGCCCAGGCGTGTACCTCCGGGCCGAGTTGCACGACCATCCGCCAGCTCGGTCCCTCAGTACCCCCGCCGCTCGATGGGCTCAAGGTCTCAATGCCACCCTGCACCGGCAATCCCAGGCGGGAGAACGGCCGCATGTAGAGGAGATGGTTGAAGTTCGCGTGCCGGATGCGGGCCCACTCCCACCCGCCGCCGTCCGGCGGTCCGTAACGCGCGGTCACCGAGTCGAGCGCGACGGTCAAACTAGCGGTGAGTCCGTCATCGCGTGTCTCGATCGCCGGAGTGCGTGGGTCATCCCACCATAGACTCTTCGGGTCGGCGAGCAGTTCCGCGAGCACGGCGTCCGATGGAGTGGCAACGCGGGGCCCATGCGGTTGTCGGGGTGGGATAAGGCGAATCCATGCGCGATTTCTAAGCGCGCGCATCGCGGCTTCGAATAACACGGCACGATCGTTTTCTCGCGTATACCGGCGATCCCACTCACCGAGCAACCGCGCGGCGTCCCGCCCGCGCGGTCCGGCGTGCCCGCCACTGTCGGCGCGCCGGAGGGCATTGAGAAAATACGGAACGAAATAGTCGGCCCGTGCACTGCCGGGATCGGTCTGCCACCGGCGCATGTCGTCGGGGGTGACGAGCGAGTCGGCCCGCAGGAGTGCATTGATGTGGGCGGCGCGCCATGGCGATGGCCAATCGGCGCCTAGGTACACCCCGCGCGCGGCGCTAGGCGCATCGGGATCGACCGGCTCCTGATTATTCGAGGCCAAATAACCCTGGGGCGGATCGATGGCCGCCGGATAGCGATCGAGCGACAGCGCACCCGTCCAATCGCTCGCCGACGTCGATCCGTCGCGAACCACGTCGCCTCGCCCATCACCGGGACGCAGCGGATATCGTCCCGTCGATCGAATGGCGATGCTGCCGGAACGGTCAGCCACGAGCATGTTTTGCGCGGGCACATCGTATCCCGCGGTCGCGCGCAGCCATTCCGCCGTCGAGTGCGCGTGCGGCGCGGCGCGGAGTGCACCGAACGCGCCGCCGCCTTCCAACGCGGTCCAGCGCATCGACTGCCATCCGCCGCCCCCTGGTCGCAGGGGGCCGCGATGCGTGTAGAGCACCACCTCCCTCGCCAGGATCTCGCCGGCAGGCCCCCGATAGGTCTCGAGGCGACGCTCGAGTGGGTGCCACACGCCGTCGAGCCGATACTGCGTCGGGTCCCGCCGATCGTCCACGGTCTCCGCGTAGTAGTCCATCACGTCGGACCCGGTGTTGGTGAAGGTCCACGCGACGTCCCGAGTGAAACCGAGGATGACGCCGGGACCACCCGGGATCGTGACGCCCGCGACATCAAGCTGGCCCGGTACCACGAGATGGACCTCATACCAGAGCGACGGGAGCGTCATCTCGAGATGCGGATCACCGGCGAGCAAGGCATACCCCGCCTGTGTTCGCCGCGGCGACACCGCCCAGTTGTTGCTACCGAGCGTGGCCTCCACGCCCGCGCCAGGATGCGTCGCGCCATGAGTTGCGTCTGGTGCTGGGTCAGCTGTTGGGTCGGGTGGGGCGCCACCGGTCGCGCCGAACGCGCGGCTCGATCCATCGCGGAGCGCGGCGACGCCCATCGTCGATCCGTCGGCGTCTGGCGGTCCGGGAGGGGGCAGCCGATCAGTCCGGAGGCGGAGCACCGCGGACGCCGATGGGACGATCGGCTGCTGCAACGGCGAGTGGAGCGGGAGCAGTGCGCGCGCAGCTGAATCCCCGACTACTCTGGCGACAACCTCTCGTGCGCTCTCCACGCGATCGTACGAGAGCGTGCGCGACATGCGATTGAGCAGATGGAGCGCGTCGATCGGCGCCCAGCGGCGCGGCCGGCGGCCGAGCAGTTGGTACTCGATCGGCAGATCTGCCGGGCCCATCTGGTCGATCCACGCGTTGACACCGTCGGCGTACGCACGCATCTCGATCGCGTCCGCTGACGTGGTGTCGAGCGCGGCGAGCATACGTTCCGCAGCCCGTGGCATGCCAAGTCTCCGCGTATCGCGATCCTCCGACAACGCGGGCGCGCCGACCAATTCGGTCAACGTCCCGGCGCCGGCCCGGACCTGGACCTCGATCTGGAAGAGCCGATCCCGCGCGACGACATACCCCAGGGCGCGATAGGCGTCGGCCTCCGAGGTCGCGAAGATATGGGGGACGTTCCGGCCGTCGTATCGCACGTCGACACGCGCGCTGAGTCCCGGAATGTGTCCGGCCGCGGTACGCGGCAGTTCCGCGCTCCGCGCCACCGCCCAGATGCCATGGACCGGATCGAGCGCGGGGCCAAGCGGCGGTGCCGGTCCGAACCGGATCGACCCGATCGCGATGCATGCACTCAGCACGAGGACCGCGATCACGACGCGCGCGATGTGAGAACGAGTGGACACGCGCACCAATATGGAGCGGTCCGCGGCAGTTGCGAGACCTAAGGCCGGCGCGGAAACACGACGGCCGGCGCCGCGTGCGCGGGCCGCCCGTGTCGTGGAGCGTTGATGTCCCGAACGGCAGCTCTGAAGTCCGGCTACCGGCTCCCCGTCGAGTCAGCGACGTGTTTGAGTGAGTCTGCGCGGTGCCGACGTAACGACACGGCGCGGCGAACGGCCGCCATCTCGGCGGCTGCCTCTGGTGTGAGTGCGTCGCTGAACGCGGCGCTCGCCCGGAGTTCGGCCGCGGTCTTGGGCGGCTTGGGACGCGAGGCCGCGATCGCCGCTTCGGTGCGGGGGATCGGGGCTGCTCCCGGTGAGTAGACCGCGGCAGGATTGGCGCGCAACGGGTGCGTGACCAGCGCCGTGTCACCGGCGCGCGCCAATCCCGCGCGAGTGCCGGCATACGAGGCAGGGGTTGCGGCGGGTCCGATTGGCAGCCGTGGCGTTGCGGATGCGCCAGGCATCGCCACCGTGTCGGGCGGCAAGTTCGTGGCGGACGCCGCGAGCGAATCGATCGTCGACGCCGCAGCGGGGGCCGCTGTCGTCGGGGTCTCGGCGGTGGTCGTCGCGGGTGACGGAGCAGGATTCGTGTTCGATTCCCGCCGCGGCGCATTCGTTGGTGCACTCGCCGTCGTCACCACGCGGAATATCACGATGCTCGCCGCCGCGACGGCAATGACTCCGCAGGCCACCGCCATCGTGTACAGCCGCGTGCGTGTGCGATGGAGTCGCGGCCGGGTCGGCGGCTCACGCATCGCGGTGCTGTTTCGCGGCTCGACATTCAGCGCACTCGCCGCTGACGCACTCTCAGCGTTCGCGCGGAGTTGGTTGGCCTCGACCGACATCGCGACTGCCGCAACGACTGCGGGTTCAGACGGCAGGAGATCCAAATGCGGCGCAAGCGCTGCGGAGACGCGTGGTGACGCGACAGGCACTCCCTGCCCTGGGAGAGGCGGAGCGAATGGCGAGCGAGACGGCTGCGGCAGCGCCACCGGGGCGTCCGCGACTTCGGCTGACCCATCCGCGGCTGCGTCGGCCCGCAATTCCGCAGGCGATTCCGGATGCGATTCGGGATGCGATTCCGCGGATGCCTCCGCGAGCGACGCCGCACGGCGCGCCGCACGTCTATCCGCGCGCCCTTTCGCACGCCGATCCCGGCGCGGCGCCTCAGCACTCGCTCCCGCCGCTGAGGTGGGCGCAACCGACGGCGACGAATCACTTTGGACCGGTACAACCGACGCGTCGGGCACGGGCGATACGGGTGTTGCGAAGGCAGCTGTCGCAGCCGATGCAATTGACGCAACCGGCGCCAATGACGCCGACGATTCTTCCGATGCCGCTGGTGGCGCCACAACTGGCGCGGCGACCGATCCGGGAGTCACCTCGGCGGGAGCCACCGCGGCAGGGATCACCGCGATGGGAGCGGCCGATGCGGGAGCCACCGATGCGGAGGCAACCGGTACCGCGGCAACGGACGCGGGCGCAATCGGCTCGGCCGGTGGTGGCGCGGACGCCGCGGGAGTCGCCGACTTCGGTGGTGTCCACCGCGCCGATGCCAGTGCCGCCATATGGGCCGGCATGGGCGGCACTGGCGGGAGCATCGACATGGGCACGGCCATCGGCGGTGGCGTGGCCGACCGCTGGCGCGGACTGGTTCGCGGGTCGGCCGAGGGTGCGGTCCGAGGCTCTGGCGGGCGAGGCCGATCAAAGGGCGGACGCTGGCGATTGACGCCCGGTGCTGTAACGCCGGGAGCTGTCACGGTCGATGAAGCGGCGGGTGTTCGACTCGCACCGCTCAACGGGTCACCAACGGGACGGACGGCCGGCCGGCTCGGACGCGAGACGCGGGGGGGCGGCGAGAGTCGTACGGCCGGCGCCTTGGCCTTTGGGTCGTGCAGCGCAGCCAGCTCGGCGAGCGGAAGGGCCAACGTCGGCTCGCCCTCGGCGGCGGACCCGGCCCACGGTTCGAGTGGGATGCCGAGTTCGAGCGGGACGTCGTGGTCGAGCACCTCGTGGACCGCACGCGGCGGTTCCATCGCGGCGACCGCGTCGCGAGCGTCGGTCCACGGCTCGCCGACGACGGCGCCGCTGCACGCGCAGCCCAGCCGGGGCGCGAGATCGATGACCCGGCGCTCTTTCTCCGAGATGCGGAACGCCACCTCGGCGAGGAAGTCGCGCGCCGAGGGCTCGATCAGCATGTATCCGCGTTTCTCGGCGTACAGCCAATTGGGTGCGGGTGCGCCGCCCGGCAATGAATAGAACCGCCGGGCATCGCGAGTCAGCCGCTCGTCAACATCAGATGATTGGTCCGCCGGCACGATGCCGCGCTTGGTGAGGCTGCGCAGCAGCGCGTTCGGCGTGGCGTGGCGATCGATCGCGGGGTCCGATGCACCCGGGCATTCGCCGACATACGTGATGTGGACGCCGGTCGCACCAGCCCGCGCGCGGAGATACCGCGCCGCGAGCACCGGAGGCGATGCCATCGGGAGCAGATGCGGCACGAGGTTCCCCACTCGCCGCAACCGCTCGGCGACGCGGGGACAGGAACAGAGTACGACCGAGTCTTGGCCGCGGGCGGCGATCTCGTTGAGGCACCCCGCGGCGACGAGCTCATCACCCCAACTCGCCGGGATGACCGCGCTATACCCCGCCGCGTAGCAGGCATTCGTGAGCTGCGCGGGTGTCGCAGGGCGCACCGCTAGCAGCGCGTCGGCGCCGAGGATGATGATCGCGGGTGTTGCGGGCGCGGAACGCGCGGAGAGCGCGGCCGCCGGAGCTGGTGACATGACGCGGAGTTGAGTTGCGCGCTCGCCGTCCGCGATCCGACGGAAGCACCTGCATCGCCGGGTCGAAAATGAGCAAACGCTTACGGAATCCTCATTACTCGACGAATGGGATTCCCCTCCGTTTCACCCCACGGTCCGGGACGGAGCCGCCGGGGCATCGGGCGCCGAGTCTCCCGCGTCGCGGAACCCGACGGCGTCACGACCCGAACCGGTCAGCGCATGCTCGATGCGCGTGAGGACCTCATCGACCGTCGTCGCACCATGATCGCGCGCGTACCACCGCCGCACCTCGCGATACCGGTCCTCCTTGGTCAGCGTGCGCCCTTCGCCCACGACCCAGGCCTGCAGCGCGGCAGGGCGCGGGCCCCACCACGCACACTCGCGGTAGGTCGGGTCGAGAATCATGACCACCGGGATCGATCGCGAGCCGTTGGTCAAATGCGCGTCCATGAGGTCGAGGTTGGCGTCGCGCCCGAGCACCCGCAGGTCGATGTTCGGGGCATGTTCCGTGAGACGACCGAGGACAGGCAAGGTGTTCACGGCGTCGCCGCACCAGTCTTCGACCAAGACGAGCAGATGCCAGGGGCCGCCAAGCGTCTCGGCGCGGGCGAGGGCCGCATCCTCTATGCGGGCGCGCGAGTACACGGCGCGCCAGAGATCCGCATTCGCGACCGCCGCGGCCAGGAATTCAGTGAGGGAACGTCCGGCGGCGAACCGCTCCTGGAGGGAGCCGACTGACTCCCCGCCGACGATCGGCGGCGCCACGACGGGCGTCGTCGTCATTGCACCACGCGCTACTTGCCTGGGCGATTGGCGGTGGCGGCGATGATGAGCGCGCCGGTGGGCTGCGGGACGCCGCCGGCCGGCTCTTCGGTCACCGCGATGGCGCGGAGGGAATCCGCGGCGAGTGGGTATGTGGCCTGGACCTCGGCACCGCCGTCCGGCTGCGGGTTGAACGTCCCCGCGCTGATCTTCGCGTGGGGGGTGACGAGCCACAACTGATACGTCTTGCCGGCCGCCGGTGCCGGCAGATCGCGCGCGACGAGCGTCCATCGGTTGGCCGCGTGATCCCAGAACATCCACGCCCACGGCGCCCGCACGGCGCTCGATGTGAGTTGCATCGTGGAGACTTGCTTGCCGGTGACCGCGCGCACGAACGCGTCGCGGGCCTCCACCGAGTCGCGCAATGCCTGGACGCGTGCCAGCAGAGTCGTGCGCTCGGCGGTGAACTGCTCGCCGTCGAGCGTCGCACGATGTTGCACGGCGATCACGCCAATGATTCCCGCCGCGATCGCGAGGCCCCAGCCGAGGACCGGCGATGCCGCCCACGAGCGACGCGTCTGCCCCGCCCCGCCGGCGATCGCGCGAGGGGGTGGCCACGGGCTGCCCGACGCGGGCGGCCCGTCGGACGCGGCCGCCGGTTGGGAGCCATCGGCGACCGACAGATCGGCTCGGGCTCGGGCCAGGAGGCGGGTGCGGACGCGCGCGCGGCTCACCGCATCGACGGTGACCGGTGGGGCCGCGAATGCCAGTTGGGCAAGGGCGTCGCGGAGCGCGATGAGCGTCGGCCCGCACTCGGGACATCCCGTGGCGTGGGCTACGACCCCGGCCTGGTCATCGGGCGACAATGCGTCGAGCGCCGCCTCCGGCAGCAGTTCAGCCGCCTCCGAATGACTCACGTCCCGGCTCACGAGCGTCCCTCCCCCTCGTTTCGATAGGTGGCGAGGCAGTCGCGCAGCTTCTGGGCAGCGAGCCGGGTGCGCGTCTTCACCGTGCCAAGCGGTTGGCCCGTGCGGTCGGCGATCTCGGCCTGACTCAAGCCGGCGAAGTACGCGAGCTCGAGGACCTCTCGTTGTTCGCGCGGCAGCGTCTGCAGCGCCTGGGCGACAATCGTCCGGCGTTCGGAGGCTTCGGCTCGAACGGAAGGATCGTCCGCGGCGGACGTCGCACCCCCGGCGCCGGAGTCATCGAGCGAGACGGGCGTGAGTGGCTCTTCGCGCAGTCGCCGCCGTGACCGCAACCGGTCGAGGGCTCGGGTCCGCGCGATGGTGAGCAGCCAGGTGCCGACCTCTCCGCGCGATCCATCGTAGCGAGAGGCTTGGCGCCACACCTGCCAGAACGCCTCCTCCACGACATCCTCGGCGTCGTCCCCATCTCTGACCAGGCGGAGCACAAGCGAGAACACGGGCCGCGACCAGCGGTCGTAGAGTTGTGCCAGGGCTGCGTCGTCTCCAGCACTCATCCGCGCCACCAGTTCACGGTCGTCGCTCCCGGACGGCGAAGAGACCGTCCTGGGAGAGTACGAATGAGTGGGGGCCGGCGGATTCATTCTCTGCGAATGTATAGTCTGCAGCAAAGGCCGTGCAAATTGCGGGCGACGGCGAACGGGTAAGGTCTGGGCGACGTGGCGCAGGGATTCCAGCCGCGGCCCATTTGGTTGTCTCACGGTCGCCACAGTACCTAGCTTACGCGCATGACCGCCCCCTCATCCGATCGTCCGTCGGCGTCCACGCCGAGCGGCCACGCGAGCACTACGCCGGCCGTCGCTTCGGATGGAGGCCCAGCGGCCGGGCGCCGGTGCGGGAACTGTGGGGCCGCATCGACCGGCGGGCGGTTTTGCGCCGACTGCGGCGCGCCGTTCGAGGGAGCGCTCTGCGCGGCGTGTCGCTCATCGCTGACCGCGGGCGCCAAATTCTGCCATCGATGTGGTACGGCCGTGGGGGCCGCGTCACCCATGGACGGACGGAGCGCGACCTTGCTGCCGTGGGCGGTGACCGCGATCGCGCTCATCGCGATGATCGCGGTCGTCGCCGGCCGCAACTTCGGCATGGGGCTGGGTCGATCGGGCCCGGTGGCGCAGACGGACCCGAGTGCCGCGGACCAACCGGTCACGGGCGACGCCCCGTTCGCGAACGGCGCCGGGTCTGGCGCCGAGGTTGTCCGTGCCCCGGACATCTCCGCGATGTCTCCGGGCGAGCGGGCCGATCGATTGTTCGATCGTGTGATGCGACTCAAGGAAGAGGGCAAGCAGGACAGCGTCGAGTTCTTCGCACCGATGGTCATGTCCGCCTATCAGATGATGGGCCCGCTGAACGCGGATCAACACTACGACCTCGGTCGGATTGGCGAGGTTACGGGGGTCACCGATCTGGCGCGGGCAGAGGCGGACACCATCTTGCGGGCCAATCCAACGCATCTCTTGGGGCTCGCGCTCGCGGCGCACGCCGCGACGGCGGCCAACCGGACGCCGGCAGCGCGCGGCTATTATCGGCGCCTTCTCGTCGCGGCCCCGGGAGAGACCGCAAAAGGGCTTCCGGAGTACGCGCGGCATCGAAATGATATCGACGCGGCCATTGCGGAAGGGAAGAAGCTGGCGGGAGGCACTTAGTGGTTGGTGGTTGGTGGTTAGCAGATAGCGATTTGGCGTTGGCGGCGAGGGCACGTGGTCCCCGCAGTAGGGGCTGTTCGCGAACGACCCACGTGGTGGTGAGCGGGTGGGAATACTCAAACGAAACACAACGACGCATACGATGATCGCGACTGCTTCGCGCGGGACGGATACGGGGACGGCGACGGGCCAGGTGATCCATCTGGCGCACAGCCCGGATTCGGACGACGCGTTCATGTTCTACGGGTTGGCTCAGGGGAAGGTGGACACCGAGGGTCTCCGGTACATCCATGAGTTGCAGGACATCGAGACGTTGAATCAGCGGGCGCGACGCGCTGAGCTGGAAGTCACGGCCGTGTCCATCCACGCGTACGCGTATCTCACGGATCGCTACGCGCTGCTTCCTCACGGGGCGTCGATCGGCGATCGATATGGGCCGCGACTCGTGGCGCGGGAGCCGTTGTCGCGCGCGGACGTTCGCGGGCGCCGGATCGCGATCCCCGGGCCACTCACGACCGCCTATCTCGCGCTGCGGCTGTACGAGCCCGATTTCATTGCGGTGCCGACGCCGTTCGATCAGATCGAAGCCGCGGTGCTAGCCGGTGATGCAGAGCTCGGCCTCTTAATTCACGAGGGACAGCTCACCTACGCGGACGAAGGGTTGCACCTCGTGGCCGACATGGGTGCGTGGTGGTACGAGGAGACCGGATTGCCGCTGCCGTTGGGTGGTAATGTGATTCGCAAAGACCTGGGTCCTGCGCTGATCGCGAAAGTCTCGCGGCAGTTGAAGGAGAGCATCGCCTACGGCCTCGCACATCGCGAGGCCGCGCTCGACCACGCCATGCAATACGCGCGCGGCCTCGCGCGGCGGAAGGCGGACACCTTCGTGGGGATGTACGTGAACGAATGGACGCTCGACTACGGCGATCGCGGCCGCGCAGCCGTCCGCGAGCTGATCGGACGCGGCGTGTCGAGCGGGATGATTCCCGGCCCCGTCACGATCGAATTCGCGGATTAGCGGTTCCGAGGAAGCAGCTCGTGGTTCATGAAGAAACGCTAATCATGTTCGACGGAGGTCGAGTGTCGGTCAGGCTGCGTTACAGGCATTTCCGACGGGGCGTCTTGTTGCTGTGAGCCGGTCCGCCCCCCAGTCTCGTCGCGTCACGCGTGCCGGGGCCCCATCCGCGATGGGCTCCAATGATGTAGCGGCCGTCACGGACCCCATCGCGGAGAGCGAGGCGCTCGCGGAGATCGCGCGCGGACTCGCGGGCGCGGCGAACGACCTCGGAGCGTCGTTCGACCTGTTGGCGACTGGCGCGGTCACACTCCTGGCCGCGGCCGGTGCGATCGTCGCGCAGATCGAGGGTGACGTCTTCCACGTCTCCGCCGCGGCCGGGTCTCTGGTCCCGATGATCGGATTTCGCGCGCCGTTGGCGGACTCGTTCGCGGCCGCGGTCATGGGCCGCGGCCACGCTGTCACGCTCAATGATGCGGCCAGCGATCCACGCCTCGAGCGGCTGTTCCTCGCGGCGTTCGACCCCCGACAACTGGTCGTCGCCCCGATGATGGCGGAGCGGGAGGGACGAGGATTCGTCCTCGCACTGAACAGCGGGCGCGGCGCCTTCACGGTCGGCGATGGCTTGACCCTGCAGCGGATCGCCGACTACGGCGCGATCGCTCTTCGGCACGGCGAACTGATCAAGCAGGTCCGGGACGGAGCGCAGCAGGCGCGGGAGCGGGAACGTGCCCTCGCTGACACCATGCACCAGACCGAGAAGCTGGCCGCGCTGGGAGAGCTTGTCGCGGGCGTCGCGCACGAACTGAACAACCCGCTGACCGGCATCTCGATGTTTGCGCAGTTGCTGCTCGATGACGCGCTCGATGAGGACCAGCGGGAGTCCGTGCGCACGATCAAGCGCGAGGCCGACCGCGCGGTGGGCGTGATCCGCGACCTGCTCGCGTTCTCCCGGAAGAGCGGTCCGAGAATGGTGGCGGTCGATCTGAACGCCCTGATCAACCAGACGCTCCGATTGCGCGCGTACTCACTGCAGACGGCTGGAGTGCAGGTCACGGCGACCCTCGACCCGGCGCTCCCGGCAATTGCGGGGGACGACCGCAAGCTGCAGCAGGTGTTGCTCAACTTGATCGTGAACGCCGAATACGCGATGCACCGGCAAGGCACTCGGGAGCTCACGGTGCGCACGATGTGGGAGGGTGGCGCGGGCTCCGGGCGCACGATCGTCGAAATCACGGATACGGGAACCGGCATGGCGCCGGAACTCGTGAAGCACATCTTCGAGCCCTTCTTCACCACCAAACCCGCGGGCGTTGGAACCGGACTGGGGCTGAGCGTCAGCTACGGGATCGTGCAAGCCCACGGCGGCACCATCACCGTGCGCAGTGCACCGGGGACGGGATCCACGTTCGTGATCTCGCTTCCCCTCCGGACGCAACACTTACCAGTCCCGGCTGCGACCGGCCGTCGGTCCCGTTCCGCTCCGTCGCCTACCGCAGCCGAGCCAGCGGTGTCCACGCTGGTCGCGGCCCCATCACCTTCCTCTTCTGTGCCCGATGCCGACTGACACGCACGCGAACACGGCGACCCCGCCCCGGTCGCGCCAACCGCTCGGCACACGATCGTTTCAGGCGACGTCGGAGAGCACATCGAAACGGCTCCTGGTCGTTGACGACGAGGCATCGGTCACGGACGCCCTCGCCCGCTTTCTCCGATCACGAGGGTATGACGTCGAGACGGCGAGCTCGGGAGAGGCTGCGCTGAGCGCGCTCGCTGACGGGCGGTTCGTGGCAATGCTCTGTGATGTGCGGATGCCGGGAATGTCAGGCGTGGAGACGGTGCCTCGCGCGCTACGCGTCGACCCGGACCTGGCGATCCTGATGCTGACCGGTATGAACGACGCGCCGACGGCGACGAATACGCTGTTCGCGGGAGCGCTGGACTACCTGCTCAAGCCGATCGAGCTCGCCGATCTGCACCAAGCAATCGAGCGGGCGTTGCACCGGCGCGGACTCGAGATCGACCGGCGGGCGATCGAGCGGGTCATTCGCGAGGAGGTCATTGCCAGGACCGAAGAGCTGGAGCTCGAGAAGCAGGCGCTTCGCACGCTCTCCATCAGTACGGTCGAGGCATTGATCAACGCGATGGAGGCCAAGGATGTGTATCTCCGTGGCCATTCTCAGCGCGTGGCCGAGCTCTCAGCCTCGATCGCGGCCGAGCTCGGATTGGACGAGGATGTCGTCGAGCACGTGCGCATGGCCGCGCGGGTCCACGATGTCGGCAAGATCGGGATTCGCGAATCGGTCCTCAATAAACCGGGACCCCTCACGAAGGACGAATACGACCATGTCAAAGAGCATGTCCGGGTCGGGATGGCGATCCTGGCGCCGCTCAAGCACCTAGGCCCTGCCCTCCCCTTCGTCCAAGACCACCACGAGCATTGGGATGGCCGCGGTTACCCCAATGCGAAGTCCGGGCCCAGCATCTCAATCGGAGGCCGGATCCTCGCCGCCGCCGACGCGTTCGACGCGCTGACGTCGAAGCGGGCGTACCGCGATCCGATCACCCCCAAGCAGACTGTGGAATACCTAGCCCTCCACGGCGCTGGCCTCCTGGATCCCGATGTCTACCAGGCGCTCGCGAATGTGATCCTGCGACAGAAGTCGCTCGTGTTCTCGTTCATCGAGGACTAGCGGCAAGCGATTGCCAGTCCGCCGTTAGCGGTTTGTGTTTTGTCGTGAGCGGACTGCGGTAAGCGGTTTGTGGTGAGCAGTTCGTAGTGAGCGGTTTGTTGTTTGCGGTTTGTTGTTGTCGCCCGTCCACAATGGCCGGTGGCCTACGCAGCAGGGGCCGTTCGCGAACGGCCCCACGGTGCGCCGGCGGCCACAACCGCCAATGGCGGCCAACCAGACCCGTTCGCGAGCGCCGGACGGTCGGTGCGGATGGATTGTGGGCGGCGACTTCGTGTGGCGACCGGCGACCGGCGGCTGCTCACCAACACGCGGGCGCGGGACCGCAAAAACTTGCTACCCATTCACGGACTACCACCCACTATCTTCTTTGCGCTTGACTCGACGCGCCGATCAGTGTATTCGGTGTCTCGACAAGTGGGGCTCGTGCGATCGCCGTGCGTGGGACTGGGGCGTCCTGAGGCACAAGGCGTGCAACGCGGATGGCACGCATGCTGGCGACACAAACTTTAATGGGAGGCGGTCATGCCGCGCGGTGATGAGCTGCGGGATGGGCTGCAGGAAGAGCTCAAGTTCTCCGAACGCGACGACGACAGTGAAGACCTCGGCTACGGTAGCGGGGTTGGCGGCGGCGGTGCGTCCTACGATGACGACGACGAAGAGGATGGCGGGTGGGCGATCACGAAGGACGATAGCGAAGAGTTGTGGGATAGCGCGGAGGAGGGCGACGACGACGATGAAGAGGAAGGGGTAATCGTCGTCGAGGTCGTCGAGGAGGACGAGGACGAGGAGGGCGATCTGTTCGGCGGGGCGCCGCGTGGTCGTCGCGGCCGACCAGCGGGGTCGAAGTCGGGGGGCGGCGCAGCTGCCCAACGGCCGGCGGAGCCCGCGAAGCCGGCCGCGAACGCGCCCGAGCACGCGGCGACGCCAGCGGCCGCCAAGCCGGCGCCCGTGAAGGCTCCCGTCAAGCCGGCACCGGCGGCGCCGGCGGCGGCTGGTAAGAAAGGAGTTGCCCATGGCGCAGCCAAGCCGAGCGTGGCCAAGCCGAACACGGCAAAGCCCAACGCAGTGAAGAAGAACCCCGTGGCGGCGGCAAAGAAATCGGCCCCAAAAAAGCCGGTCGCCAAGAAACCCGCGCCGAAAAAGGCAGCCCCCAAGGCTCCCGCTCGGGGTAAGGTCAAGAGCACCGCGCGAAAGGGCGGCCCCGCCAAGAAGGGACGGCGCTAGCTCGGAACGCCGCACCGCCGGAGATGCAGACCGCACCACCCGCCACCGTTCGACACGCCCTCCCCGCTGTCGACGTGCGGTAGCCCCTAGTGCGGGACTGGGATCGGGCCAGCATTCGGCCGATCCCCCCTTTCTGCCACTATCGCGACGGCAAGCGCACACTGTTATAGTGGGGGCATGGCTGAATCGCCGGTAGCACTGCTCCGCGTGCACGCCAACAACGCCCCGTGGAACGCGCGTGGGTTGGCCTCGCATGCGACGGCTCTGGTAGATGCGGCGGGGATGCGGCCGACCAACTCGTCTGCCCGCGCGGCGCCCAGTGCACGGGCCGTCCGGTTCTATGTCGCCAGCGGATTGCTCGATCGGCCGGAGGGGACGGGCACCGCCGCCACCTACCATTATCGGCACCTGCTCCAACTCTTGGAGATCAAGATCCGCCAGCGCGAGGGGCAGACCCTCGACGTGATCAAGCGGGAGATGACCTCCATTACGGGCGACGCCCTCGAGCGCCGAATTGCGCAGGCATTGGCTCCGGCACTGGGTGCCGGCATGATGGCAGCCGTCGCGCACGATACCGATAGCCCGGTCCGGTGGCGGCGTGTGCCGGTCAGCGAGGGGATCGAGCTCCACGTACGCGATGACTCGCCGGCCGCGCGCGACGAGGCCCTGATCGCCATGCGCGAAGCAGTTCGTGCGGCGTTGGCGAGGGGCGGCGGCGCTGGCACGAACAGATAGACAGAAGCTCGTGTGGACGAATCACGGGTGTCATCGGCGGAGGTATGGTGAGGGCGACGGACCAACGAGAGGATGGGCATGGCCCGCTTTGACGGCGCCGTGGTCGTGCTGACCGGGGTGGGGCGCGAGGGTCAGGTTGGCGAGGCGATTGCCAGAGCATTCGCCGCGGAGGGTGCGGCGCTCGCGCTGGTGGACCGTGATGAGACCTCGGTAGGGGCGCGGGCGGCGACGCTCGCCGCGGGGGGCACGACGGTGACCGCGATCGCGTGCGACCTGACGGATGCGAACCAGGTGGCGCAGGCCGCGGCTCGGGTGGCGGCAGCGGCGCCGGCGTCGGGCGATCGCCCCGCGGGCCGAGTCGACGCG
The DNA here is from genome assembly GCA_003152485.1 of Gemmatimonadota bacterium. GTDB lineage: Bacteria > Gemmatimonadota > Gemmatimonadetes > Gemmatimonadales > Gemmatimonadaceae > Palsa-1248. Next base: position 51,344 of record PMAE01000055.1, read on the forward strand.
GTGGTGCACATCGCGGGTGGATTCGCGATGAGCAACGCGATCGGGGAGAGCGATCCCGACACCCTGCATCGCATGATCGAGTTGAACCTCACGACCGCGTATCTCGCCTCCCGCGCCTTCGTGCCGCTGGTGCGCGACGGGGGGAGCGTCGTGTACTTCGCCTCGGCCAACGTCCTGCCCGGTGCGTCGAGCGCCCGCATGAGCGGCTACATCGCGGCGAAGACGGCCGTCGTGGGTCTCATGCGGTCGGTGGCGGACGAGGGACGCTCGCGTGGGCTGCGGGCGAACGCGGTGGCGCCCATCTCGATCCGGACTGGCGACAATCTGCGCGCGATGGGATCGACGACCCGCTACGTCGAGCGCGAGGCGGTGGCCGACGCGGTCGTCTTCCTCTGCTCGCGTGCCGCGCGATCCATCACCGGTCAGGTCCTTCGACTCACCGACTGATCGACATCCTCCCTCCGCGTCGCGATCCCCGGTCGCCCCGGCTCGTCCAACTCGACCGATCGCTCGAGTTACTCCCGCTGTTCCGATTGAGCGATTCATCGGAGGACGGGGCGGTCTCGTTCACGCCGGGTCCGCCGAACCCGCCCGGCGCCCGCTGGCGAGTGTTGCCCGCTCCGGCGGATCGTTTGCCGGGCACATTCGACCAGGACGTCTACGTGGAACTCTTCCGCCGATATCACGAGGCGGGAGCGCCTGGGGACGGAACGATCGCCTTTACGCTGCACGCATTCCTCCGGGCGATGGGCCGCCGCGTCGACGGTCGGACCTACGAGCAGCTGCGGGGCGCGCTGACCCGTCTGGAGCGCACGGTGCTCGAATCGACCGGATCATATTTCGTCGCCGACCGCACCATCGCGGGACACTACGTCGACGAGCGATTGACGGTCCTCACCGCGGTGTCGATCGACAGGCGGCGATTGGCGGAGCGGGACCAGTTGGGGCTCTTCCCGGCGGCAGCATCGGGTGAGCCGGGCGAGGCGCGGGTGACCCTCGGTCCGCTGCCTCGAGCGAACCTCGCGGCGGGCCATGCGGTCGTTCTGTCCGCGACTCGATACTTTGCGCTCCCCTCCCCGACCGCCCGCCGCCTGTACCGGCTGTTGACCGCAATCCGCTCCGGCTCGGGGGTCCCGGCAACCGGGCCCAGCGAGTGGGACGTTGCGCTGGAGGCGTTGGCGGAACAGCTTCCCCTTTCGCAGCGGTACCCCTCGCACCTCCAGCGAGTATTGGAGCCGGCCCACACATTGCTAAAGGCGGCCGGTGTCCTCCGGACCGCGGCGGTACGGCAACAAAGGCGAGAGTGGGTCGTCCACTATGAACTACTGTAGGCGCGCCACACTGTAGGCGCGCCACACTGCTCACCGATAACCGGCTACCAGGTCATGGCAACCAAACTCGACAAGACGATCAAGCGTGAGTTGGACATGGACGGTCAAGCATATACCGTCGCGATCTCCCCCTCGGGGATCAAGATCACCCAGAAGGGCTACCGCAAAGGTCGGGAGATGACCTGGCGCGGGCTCTGGGCTGGGGGGCAGGAGGAAGGCGCGGCCGGCGGGGGAACTCCCCCATCGGCGCCGAGTATGTAGCTAACCGCTTCGAGTCGGTCGAGACGGCGCGGACGCGACGCAAGTCGCGGTGCCCGGCTAGCCTCATTGGCCGGGCTCGGCCCGTTTCCGGCCCGTCGGCGGTACGCATTCCTCCGGCGATGGATTTCCCACTTTGATCAGCCGCCGCATGCCACGATTTCGCAGTCCCCGGCCCCGTACCATCGCGTTGGCCTCTCTCGTATTCGTCCCGTTGATCGCGGGCGGATTCGCGATGCAGACTCGAGTCAGTACCGACGGCGCCCGCGTGTTCGATCAGGTGTTGACGCTGGTGTCCGATCGATTCGTCGATACGCTCGATGCGGCGGCGCTCTACGAGAAGGCCGCGCAAGGATTGGTGCACGAGCTGAACGACCCCTACTCCGAGCTGCTCCCACCGAAGCGCCTCACGGAATTCTCGCGGCGCACCGGCGGCCGGTACGGCGGGGTCGGCATGGCGATCGAAGACATTGGCGGCAGCATCGTCGTGAGCAAGGTCTTCCCGCATACGCCGGCCGAAGAGGCCGGGGTCGCCGAAGGCGACCACATTACGCAGGTCGAGACCGCGACCACGCAGGGATGGACGCTGGCGAACGTGTCCGATTCGCTGATCGGCACCGTGGGGACGAAGGTGTCGGTGCACTTTGCCCGGCCGGGCGTCGCCGAGCCGATCGTGCTCCGATTTACGCGGGCGCTGATCCATGTGCCGGCGGTTCCCTATGCGATCATGCTCGAAGGGAAGATCGCGTATGTGCCGCTCCAGCAATTCAACGAGGACGCATCCGAGGACCTCGACGCCGCGCTCAAGCGCTTGGTGACGGCCGAAGGGGCAAAGGGCGTCGTGCTGGATCTGCGTGACGACCCGGGCGGCATCCTCGATCAATCCCTGGAAGTCAGCAACGCGTTTCTCAGTGAGGGGCAGCAGCTCGTGAGCGTGCGCGGGCGAAACGCATCGACCCAGATCTACACGGCGAAGGAAAAACCGCTGTTCCCCACGGTACCGTTGATCGTACTCGTGGACGGTGGCACCGCCAGCGCGTCGGAGATCGTCGCGGGCGCACTGCAGGATCACGACCGCGGATTGATTATGGGCACGACATCGTTCGGCAAGGGACTCGTGCAGACGGTGTTCCCGCTCGATGCCGGCTACGCGCTCAAGATGACGACCGCGAAGTGGTATACGCCGAGCGGTCGCTCGATCCAGAAGGAGCGGAAGCTGCTGCCGGATGGTGAATTCATTGAAGTGCACCCGGACTCGCTGGAGACGGATTCGTCGCGCAAGGCGCGCCCCGCGTTCAAGTCGGACGCTGGTCGCACGGTGTACGGTGGCGGCGCGATCACACCGGACGTGGTGATCAAGCCCGATACGTTGACCACGCAGCAGCAAGCGTTCAACAAGTTGATCGCCCCGAAGATCCAGCCGGTGTTGCAAGCGCTCGCGAGTCTGGCCCTCGATGTCAAGTCCACGGTGAAATCACCGTCGTTTACGGTGCCACCCGCGTGGCGAGATGATTTTTACGGCAGACTGCAGAAGGCCGGTGTCGCGATCAACCGGGCGCAATACGATTCCATGTCGAGCTACGTCGATCGGGTGATCGGCGGCCGAGTGACGCTCGCGGCGTTTGGTGATTCCGCGCAAAAGCGGCGCGACCTGGATGTGGACGTGCAGCTCAAGAAAGCCGTCGAGCTCCTCCAGCGCAGTCAGACCCAGAAGGACCTGTTCGATGAGGCGCAGCAGCTCGCGGCGGTGCCGCCGAAGAAGTAGTCGTCGCGTCGTCGGAGAATTGGGGGCCAGCCCGGGTGAACCGGGGCTGGCCCCTCGTTCGTTACATACGGCCGAGTTGCGGCCGTCGGCGGCCCCTCTGCTGCAGGGGGTGGGCGAATCGCCTAGCTTTCACGGATTGCCGGATCGGAGCCGGCGCCCGATCGGTCGTGGCGGGACCGACCGCAGTGTGTCACTCCCAACCCTCAAATCCCTCCGACCTATGGCTGGCCTGATCGTCCTCCTCATCCTGATCGGGGCCGTGCTCGCGATCGGCAGCAGCGCGTTCAGAATCGTCGGGCAAGCGGAAGTGATGGTGATCGAGCGGTTGGGACGGTTCAATCGCGTCGCGCGCTCCGGGTTCAATTTCCTGGTGCCGTTCATCGATCGACCACGGACGATCGACGTACGCGTATTCGATACCGACGTCAACGGCGTCAAACGGGTGACGGCCGGTTCGACGTCGCGCATCGACTTGCGCGAGCAGGTGTTGAATTTTCCGAGCCAGCCGGTGATCACGAAGGACAACGTGACCATCGACATCGACGCCGTGATCTACTATCGCGTGGCGGATCCGCAGAAGGCGACGTACGCCGTGCAGAACCTGCCGTTTGCGCTCGAGACGCTGACGCGCACGACGCTCCGGAACATCGTCGGAGAAATGGAGCTCGATCAGACGCTGGGATCGCGCGATACGATCAACAAGCGGATGCGTGACGTGATCGAGGAAGCGTCGATCGGCTGGGGCGTGGACGTGACGCGGGTGGAGCTCCAGGCGATCGAGCCGCCGCGCGACATCCAGCAGTCGATGGAGTTGCAGATGCGCGCGGAGCGGGAGCGGCGGGCGGCGGTCACAAACGCCGAGGCCGGGAAGCGCGCGGCGATTCTGGAAGCGGAAGGCGTGCGCGAGTCCGCGGTGCTCCGGGCCCAGGGTATGGCGGCGGCACGAATCGCGATGGCGGAGGCGGAGGCGGAGACGATCACCAAGATCGCCAGCGCGATGCCGGGCACCGAGACTCTGGAGGCCGCGACTTATCTATTGGCGCTCCGGTATTTCGAAGCCCTGCCGGCGGTCGCCCAGGGCGCGGCCACGACAATGTTTCTGCCGGCCGAGGCGTCGGGGGTGCTCGCGGCGCTGGGAAGCTTGCGCACGTTGCTGACGACCTCGCCTGGCGGCGCTCCAGGTGGCCGGCCCAGCGGTGGTCGAGGAAACCCTGGAGGCGCTCCGCCTGGCGCTGGCGGGATCCCGGCACCGGGCTCTGCGTGGCCCCCCATTCCGGGGCTGCTCGGGCCGGGATTGGGATCCGGGACGACGGATGGGTCGGGAACGGCAGCTGGAAAGCCACCGAGCGGTAACAAATAGCGCCCAATCGTTCCGCATCGCAGCACAAACGTGCGGAATCACACAGCATCGTGTTTCTCATCGAGGAGACGCTGGCATTGCGATCGCCGTCTGGTCCGATCACCATGGAGCGCGCGGAGCGCATCGCGAGGGGCCACGCCTGCGAGAACTGCGGAGAGTACAACTACAAGCGGATGGTCGTGGAGGGGGTGGCCCCGAGCAAACGGTCCGAGCTCGGGGAGGTGTGGCGTGTCAATAAAACCTGCGGGGTGTGCGGACTAGAGCACGAGATGGGGATCTCGTCTCAAGGGGACGTGGTCTACGTGACGTAGGCGACGCCGCGGCGAGAGAGGGGAACAGAATCGGGGGAAACGGGAAAGGAGAAAAAAGGGTCAAAGGGTAGCAGGGAGGGGACAGCGGGGGCGGGGGCGGGGGCTGGGGGCTGGGGGCGGGGGGCGGAACGTTTTCCACACCCGCCGGTATTCAGGAGCGTGAGCCGTGCCTGTCCAGTCTTTAGGATGGGCGCGGCCGTTCGCGCCAAGGGGCCGGCCTGACCGATAAGTGCCTCGGGCCGGTTAGATTTCAGGCTCAGCCGGTGCGCGGGAAGATCTGGGCGCGCCCGGAAGTATTCTTTGGAGGCTTTCATGCGCAAACCACGCCCGAACACCTACAACCCGGCGCAAGCTCTGCACCTGATCGCCAGCGATCGGAGCGGCTCGCCTCTCAGTTGTCCGTCGTGTTCCGGCCCGATCGAACGCGATCCCACTCGGATGCCACCCCCCCCGAAATCTCACGTGACGCTGAAGTGCACGCGGTGCGGGCGCTTCGCCAGGTACATCGCGGGGGCGGCCTAGCGGGACCTCCCGGATCGGAATGGCCGGGTTGGCAGGATGGTCGCGGAGGCCGGGTGCAGCGTGCTGCAGCCGGCCTTTTGTACTCGGGGAATCCGACCCGCCGGCGGGGCGTCAAGAACGCGATTCATCCAGCCTCGAGGGTATGGCGCGCACAATACTTGCTCTCTTAGGACTGTATCAACGCGCACATCCGTTTACTGAATCTGCGCGATCTGTTTACCGGTGAGTGGCATCACAGTTAGTCCCGATAGGGGGAGAGGGGTCGGCAAATGGAACGGCTCCAAGGAACGGTAAAATGGTTCAACGACGCGAAGGGCTACGGCTTCATTTCGCGCGAGGCCGGCCCCGATGTCTTCGTGCATTTCAGTTCAATTCAGGGGACGGGATTCAAGTCCCTTGCCGAGGGCGATCGCGTTGAATTCGAGATCGTGGAGGGCCAGAAAGGACCACAGGCGTCCGAGGTCGTGAAGAGCGCTTAGTCGCGAACGATGGTTCGATGGCCACGCACGGGCCACAGAGGAAACTCACCCCGGGAGCGATGCTGGGCGGCAGCCGCCTCGGGGTGCTTTTGTTCGTTGAGAGGGCTCGCCGCGAACGGCTCATCCCGAGCGGCGAGTAGCAGCTCCTACGCGGCGACGGCGTGGGCTTGCCGCGGGGGATCGAGGGGAAGCTCTATCTGCTCGCGGCCGGTGGCGTGGACGGTGCTCGTGGTCACGTGGCGGACGCCGTCGCGGATGCCGTCGCGGATGCCGTCACGGATGCCGCCACGAAGGCCGTCGCGAACGGACGGCGCAGGCGAAATCACGACCGGCGGCGCGCCCTGAGCAGGATCGGCGGTGGAATCGTTCGACGCCAACTCGCCGGGCTGGGCCCCCTGATCGGGGGCACCGAGCTGCAACGTCTGATGGTAGAAGCGGAGCGTCTGGATCGGTGCCCGGAGACTCGTAACGTTCGCGCGACTGATGGCGATGGCTTCTTCGCGTACCTGCCGCGGGAGGGAGCGCGCGAGCGGGTGCGCCAGCAATCGCTGAATCGCGACCGAATCATGGGCGATCAACGCCCCGCACAGATCCTCGAGGTACGCCAACATACCACCTCTCTACCCTGGGCTTAGATACACTTTGCAACTATTGTGCGAGTGCACGCAAGTGCGAGGGCCAGGCGAGACAGTGACGTTACAACGGGCGTCGCGGTAACTGCGAACCCGGTCAGGGGAGCAGATCGAACCGGACGCCGCGACGGCGCGCCCGGCGACGTTTGGGGGCGTGACGAAAGAGCTGCGCCGGGCGCCCGCGACCCTCGCTTCGCCACTCATCGGTCGCCTCCACCAGCGATGCGCCATGCAGCGCGCGGCGGAAGCTCGCCTTGTGCAACCGGTGTCCAATCAGGATCTCGTACACCCGCTGTAAATCGCTCAATGTGAATGTCGGCGGCAGTAACCGAAACGCGACGGGCGCATAGTCGAGTCGAAGCCGCACGCTCTCGACCGCCGCGCTCACGATCGCGCGCTGGCGTGGCGCGAGTGGCTGCAGCTCCGACACGGGGAACCACGCCGCGTCTTCGCCGGGCGCTGAAAGCGTTCCCACTGGAACCGCGCCCACGAACGCGACGGAGAGGTCCACGTCACCCGGGTGTCGCCGCCCATCGGCGAACGCGCCAGTCTGCTCGAGCCACACAGGGGCCGACGGCAACGCGCTCCGGGCCACCCGCACCGCCGTATCTTCCAACGTCGCATCCGAGCGCTCCGACAGGCTCCACGGAAGTGCCCACCGCTCCAGGGCACCGTCGGGCGCACGCACGAGCAACACCGCGAGATGCCGGTCGAGCGGCGTCACGAGCACGACATCGACGGAATACGCGGCACGCCGGGCAGACGGAGTAGAACGATCTCGCACTCCCCGATTTAGTACCGAGTGGATACTAAGTCAAGGGCCGCGGTATGGCGCGCGCGACCCCCCCCGCGCGACTACTGCGCGCCGTCGGCCTGGTCGCCCTCGGGCGTCGGGTCCGGTGCGGCCGCAGGCTTGGACTCCCCGCCCGACTCGGCTCCAGCATCGGGGCCGTGCTCGCCCTCCTCGGCGCGGCGGGCTTGCCACCGCTGCAGCGCACGTGCGACTTCCACGTTGTTGGCGGCGATCTCGGAGAGCGCATCAAGCGCGTGCTTGACGTCCGGAGCCACTGTCTCCGCGACCACCGGCGGGACATGCCCCACTCGGCGACCCGGGTCGGACCGGCGCTCGACTAAGACGTGGGCGCGGACGGTCGCATCGCCCGACGCGTCGGGCGTCGATTCGATCGCGACATACCCGCCGCCAGGCAACGGTCTGCGATACACGCGGTCGTCATCNNTGCACCCGCGTAATAAAGGAGTACTCAGGCGATTCGGCCGGCACGTACCAGACACCCTCTTGGGGCAGCATGCGACGCACTGCGATCAACCGCTGGTTGAACCAGGTACGCCGGACCCGGGCACCCGTGAGCCGGTCGAGGCGCACCACGTGGGCCGAGCTCGATGCGTGAATAATCGAGTCGCCCCCAATGTAGATGGCAATGTGTTGGACGCCATGGCCACCCCAAAAAAAGAGCAGGTCGCCTGGCGCCAGTGAGTCGCCGGGCGCGGGGGCTTCACCCAGCGCAGCCTGCTCGTGCGCGGTCCGCGGCATGGCGATCCCGTGGAGCGCGAACACGTAGCGGACGAACCCGGAACAGTCGAACGCCCGGGGCGTCGTGCCACCAAGGCGATACGGGACGCCGATGAAACGGCGGGCGGTCCGGACGACTTCGTCGCCCCCGACGGTCGCGCGGACGGCCACCAACGAGCGGCCCGCAGGCGGCGCGGGCGGAACGGTTGGTCCGTCGCCCTGCACGGTCCGGCTCTGCGCCCACGCCGACGTCGCCCCCGCCGTCAACGACCCGGCGAGCGCCACGACCCAAGCGATACGGTGCGTGATGGATGGCATCGGGAGATGACGACTGAGCGCCCAGTAGGCAACCGGGAACCGGCGAGTGTCCCCCAATTGGCGACTAACGATGCGCGACCCGCACCCCGCGACTGCCCCCTCGCCGGTCGCGGACGCAGCTTCACATCCCCAAGCCCACGATTGCCCCCCATCGCCTGTGGCCGACGCAGCGGGCGCCGTTCGCGAACGGCGCTCACGGACCACCGGCCACCACAACCCACTCGTGCCGCACCCGCTGTCGGATGCAGTTACGGTATGGCGAGCCCGCCGCCGAACGGTGCGTACGGCGGGATCGAGATGGGCAGCCGTCCGGTGATCGGGATGCTGCCGAGGAGGGCCCGGGCCGCGGCCTGTTGCGAGACCGGGAATGCACCCCACGCCACGACATACGCGGGCACCGACGGCACTTGTTGCAGGAAGTAGGGATTCCCAAACGAGACGACGATCGGCCGCGCGCCGCGCTGCGCGAGCTGCTGGATGAACGACACGATCGGGGCGGCTGCGCTCACAGTCGTGACGTCCCAGAACTGGCCGACGTAGGAGCTGACAATCGTGACATCGGCGGAATCCGCCTCACCCAGCAGGCGCCACGAATCGTCGCGCGCGTCGTCCGCGTCCACGAATTCCGTGCGGGTATTCGGAAATGTCTGACGTAATGTTGCGGCGAAGGTGAGTCCCGCGCCGAGGTCCGCGCGATGCGCGATCGTCACCGACAGCACGCGTGCGGCATGCGTGAGGCGTCCAAGCGGGAGGGCGTGCAGCGAATCCTTCACCACGGTGATGGACCGTTCAGCGACCTGGCGCGCGACCGCCTGGTGCGCCGAATCACCGACGATCTGGCGTAGGGAGTCGACGTCGACGAATCGATGGGTGTCGAGTCCTGCGTCATGCTTGAGCGCGAGGAGCCGTCGCACCGACGTATCGATCCGGGCCTCGGTGTAGCGCCCTTCGTGCTCCCCGGCCACGAGGGCGTCGATGGCGGTCGTGACATCGGTCGGCTCGATGAGCACATCGGCGCCCGCCGCGACCGCGCGTTTGATGGCTTCCGCCGAGCCGTAGCGATCGAGCACGCCGCGCATATCCATGGCGTCCGAAACGATCACCCCATGAAAGCCCATGTCGCCGCGCAACAGGCCGGTCAGCACGGCGGGTGAGAGCGTAGCGGGCGCGCCGGAGGAGTCGAGCGCCGGCATCGAGCCGTGGAACGTCATGATGGCGTCCACGCCGGCGTCGATGGCGGCCCGAAAGGGTACGAGCTCCACGGTGTCGAGCCGCGCGCGGGATGCCGACACGATGGGAAGCGCGAGGTGCGAATTGGTTTCCGTATCGCCATGCCCCGGGAAATGCTTGCCGGTGGCGATCATGCCATGCTCTTGCACGCCGCGGATGAATGCCCGCCCCAGAGCCGCGACCAGCCGCGGGTCTTCGCCGTAGGAGCGGGTGTTGATGACCGGATTGGCCGCGTTGTTGTTGACGTCGAGGACGGGAGCGAAGTCGATGTGCACGCCGAGCGCCCGTCCCTCGATGGCCGTGACTCGGCCTTCCTCATACGCGAGCGCGGTATCACGGGTCGCACCGAACGCCATCTGCGGCGGGAAGATCGTCGCGCCGCCCAGGTCGATCGCGTTCGGCAGGAAATAGCCGCCGCGTGCGCGTTGGCCGGCCCCGTACTCGAGGTCACTGCCGACGAGGAGCGGGAGCGCCGCCACGCGCTGGAGGGCGTTCAGCTTGACGGCGATCTCCTCCGGGGAGCCAATGGAGATCAGCAGTCCGCCGACGCCCTCATCGGCGACGGCGTGCACCAGCTTTCGCCACGCGGGCGCATCGGTCGGCACGTAGTCGCCGAGGAGGTTCGGCCACACCATCTGCGCCGCCTTCTGACGGAGCGTCAGTGTGGCGAGCACAGAGTCGGCCCACCGGTCACTCGCTGGCGCCGGGTGGCCGACGGTCGGGAGCCGCGGAGCCGCGGTGGTCTGGGGCGCGGGATGGTGACCGCAGGCGGCCGCGAGCATCGCCGCGGCGATCAGTGCGGAGGGCCTCGCGGCGAGCGGCCGGGCGCGGCGCGGGGCGGGCGCGGGGATGGGCAGCCGATGGGTAGTCACCGACTACCGACTAGTAGCGGCGGGGTGCCGTTTCCACGCGTGGCGACTGGGTCACCAGTTGATCGTGCCCTGCTTGGTGGTGTCCACGTCCTCGCCCTGCCCGGCTTTGAAGAGAAACGCCTCGAGGTTCTTGGTGAGGAAGCTCCGCGCCTGCGGGTCCATCACGTTGAGGCCGTAGTGGTTGATCAGCATGGTCTGCTGCTTGAGCCATTGCCCCCAGCAGTCCTGGCAGATCTCGCGCACGGCACGGGCGCCGAGCGCACCGGGGAAGGGTGGCCGCGCAAATCCCGCCCGGGTCTGGCCGCAGCGGGTGCAAGTGATGTCCATACCTGCAATCTAAGGTTGCCAGCCAATTGATGGCATTCGCAGACGTCCCTGGTAGGGTGGCGCGAGTACGTCGTGAATCCGGACGCAACACGGATAGCGCCGAGGTGTGTCAGTCCACCGCCCGCCGCCAAACCGCCCGCCCGTCTCACGAATCCCTGCGCTGGGCGCCGGCAACACCGCCCCATCTCATGCCACCGTTCGCGCCGCCACCATCCAAGTTCCCGCCGCAATACCCCGCGGCAATACGCAGCGGGGGCCGTTCGAGAACGGCCCCCACCACCGGCTGCCACCAAAACCGCCTGAAAAAAAGCCGGCCCCTCTCGGAGCCGGCTTTTCGTCGTCAGGGGACCTCGCGCAGCAGCTACGCCCGTGCGTACTTCACGGTCGCGAGCTTCACCCACGACAGCATCTTGATGTAGACCCAGCCGATGTCGAACTCGTACCACTTGGCGTTGAACTTCGCCGAGTGCGGGTCGTGATGGTGGTTGTTGTGGAGCTCTTCCCCCCCCAACCAGATCGCGATGGGCGAGATGTTCCGGCTCTCGTCCTTGACCTCGAAGTTGCGATAGCCCAGCGCGTGGCCGACCCCGTTGAGGATGCCCGCTGCCCAGAAGGGAATCCAGATCATCTGGGCACCCCACACGAGGGCCCCGACGAAGAAGCCAAACAGGTAGAGGTCGATGAAAAGCATCAGTATGATGCCGAAGACGTTCCGCCGGTCTAGGATGTGCCGCTCGAGCCAGTCGTTGGGAGTGCCCTTGCCGTACTTCTCGAGCACGCCAGGCTGGCGAATCGCGTTCCGGTAGTAGAACGCGCCTTTGAGGATGATGTTGCGCAGCCCCTCGATGAGCGGGCTATGCGGGTCGCCCTCGCGGTCCGCGAATGCGTGGTGCTTCCGGTGACAGGCGACCCATTCCTTGGTCACGATCGACGTCGACAGCCACAGCCAGATCCGCATCGGCACGGCGGCGATCGAGTGGAACGTCACGCTCCGGTGCGTCTGGGCTCGATGGAGAAACAGGGTCACACAGACGTTGGTGAAGTGGCCCGCGACGACGACGAAAAGGACGGGTATCCACCAATGGGACGCCAAAATCTTAAATCCTGGTAACGCATGCATTGCGTGCACTCCCGACTGAGGCGCAGAACCGGCCCCGCGCAGCGGCCCGAAACACCGACCGCCTCGCAGCACTCCTCTTGGACCGGACCATTAACCTGACCCCGCCAACGGGCCATTCGAAACAGCTTTTTAACTTATATCCAACCGGACGGTCATGTACACCCTACGGGGTGTCAGGCTCTATTGTGTCGCTAGTTTGGCAGACAAGCCGCTGAGTCCGCCAGTGGTCGCGGGACCGGCCGGGTCGCCGCCCGGGGGAGCGGTGCCCCATGTATCGTTTGACGGATCCCAATCGGGAACGAATGGGTCGGTCCACAGCCGCACTCCGGTGACCGGCGCCCGCACCTGGACGGTCGCGGCGAACTGACTGCCGAGGCCCCAGATATCGACGGGCAGCGAGACGTCCTGCGTGGACCCATCGCCGAAGCGGAGGCGGAGGGTCACAGGGAAGACGATCGTCGTGTGCCGCCGCAGGTAGATCGTCACGGTGCGCTCCGAAGGGTCGGCCGGCGCTCCACCCGCCCCACCGGACGCCACCGGCGCGACCGAGGCGTCGACGGCCGGCGGCGGCCCCCCCATCGCGGTGGTCGCTGGGCTCGAGACGCTATGGTTGGCGACGCTGTCGATGCCGATATCCAGCACGTCGTTGGAGTAGAAGAAGCCGCGCCAGAACCACGACAGGTCCTGCCCCGACACGTTCTCCACGGTGCGGAAGAAGTCGCCGGGCGTCGGGTGTTTGAACGCCCACCGTCGCACGTACTCGTGGAGCGCCTGATCCATGGTTTCGCGGCCGACGACGTTGTCGCGGAGCGTCAGCAGCACCGCGCCGGGCTTGCGATAGCCGATCGCGCCGAGGGCGGCTCCGTCGATGTGGTCGGGCGCGGCCATGATGGGGGCTTGGATGCCGCGCTCGACGACCGTTTTCCACGCGGCCATGTACGCGCCCCACGCGCTGGTGCCGGGCACCCGGGACTCGTTGGCGAAGGCGTTGATGTAGGTGTTGACGCCTTCATCCATCCACGCGTAGCGCCGCTCGTTCGACCCCACGATCATGGGGAACCATTCGTGCCCATGTTCGTGGTTGACGGTCCCGAAGATGGATTTCGGATCGTCGGTGCCGTAGTGCACCATGACGAACATCGGATACTCCATCCCCCCGACGGGACCGGCGACTGACGTGGCCTGGGGGTAGGGGAACGGCCACACGAGCCGGGAGTAGTGGCGAATGGTCCATTGCGTCTGTTCCGCGCCCTGCTCCCATGCGCTGCCGGACCGTGGCTCCTGGTAGTACGCCTGACAGAGCACGCCGGCCGGGTTACCGGCGATGGCGCCCGTCGAGGTGGCGTCCCACCGGAAGTTCGGCGCCGCGCCCCACGCAACATCCCGGACGTTGACCGCGCGGAAGCGCCACGTCTTCATCCCTCGCGTCCGGGTGGTCGCGGCGGCCGCCGCTTCGTCGGCGGTAATGATCGCGACGACCGCCGTATCGTGTGCCGCGCGCGCGAGCCGCTGGCGTTCGGTCGGGGTCAACACTTCGGCCGGGTTTTGCAGCACGCCGCTGCCGGCGACGGTGTACCCGGAGGGCACGGTCACGGCGTAGTCGATGTCGCCGTATTCAAGGTAGAACTCACCTTGCCCGATATACGGGTCCGTGTTCCAGCCACGGACGTCGTCGTACACCGCCATGCGCGGATACCACTGGGCGATCTCGTACAAGGCGCTGTCGCGACCCATTCGGTCCGCGCCGTGATCCGGCACCTCGAACGCGTAGCGCACGACGACGGTGACTTTCCCGCCGTGCGGGGCCAGCGGCTGCGTGAGGTCGAGCCGCATCATCGTGTCATCGACCTTGGGGGTCACCGCGGCCCCGTCGGCAGTGACGTCGGTCAGTCGGTAGCCGCCGGCGAAATTGCGCGCGCCCCACCGCGAATCAGCTGCGAAGACGGCCGAGCCCTTGCTGCCAGGTCGGAAGAGATTCTGGTCGAGCTGCATCCAGATGTAACGCAGCGTGTCGGGCGAATTGTTCGTGTAATGCACGGTGACGGTGCCGCTGAGCGACCGCGTGGCGGTATCCAGCGTCGCCGCGATCGCGTAATCGGCCCGTTGCTGCCAGTATGCGGGCCCCGGCCCGCCGGAGGCGTCGCGGTACTGATTGGGTCCCGGCCAGTCGATCCGGTCGGTGGTATAGAACGGATCATTTCGCTCCTCCCGATACACGGGCGGCGCCCCCGGCGGTGCGGTCGCGGCCGACTGCGCCCGCGCTGAACCCGTGACGGCGGCAGCGGCCGCGCCGAGCACGGCAAGCAGATGAGACCAGTTCAGGCGTGGAGGCATGACGTGATCCGCGGTCAGAGGGTGGAGGGCAGACCGTCGGTCACGCCGACGGCGCGCCAACGATGTCGAGAGCGGACACCGCGCCGTCCCGCTCGTCTACAACCGCGATGCGGTGCGCGTTGGTGTCGGCGATATAGAGCAACTCGCGCCCGGCGTGATAGGCGAGGCCGCCCGGCTCGTGGAATCCGCGGGCGAGAGTCTCGACCGTGCGACCGATGGGATCGACCCATTTCACGGCATCGTTGTACGAATCCGCCACCAGGAGCCGGCCGTTCGGGTGGATCGCGATGCCCTGGGGATGCTGCAGCCGCACGGCGTCTCCGACGCCGTCGCGATCGCCGAAATCGAACAGTCCGGTGCCGACGATGGTGCGCACGTCACCGACCAGCCGGCCCGATGCGCTGTCGTCGAGAGCGAGAGACCGGACGGCGCTCGACTCCGTGTCGACGAAATACAATCGGCGGCCATCGACCGACGGTGTGAGACCCATGGGCTGCGCGAGCAACGCGTCACCGGCGGCCGCGTCGGTGATGTCTTCCCCGCCACTCCCCGCGACGACGTCGGCGCCCGCGTGCGTCCCGCTCCCGCGCAGCGTCCACAGCTGGTGTGTGCCAGCCATGGCGATGTACGCGGTGTCACCGAGGATCGCCACGTCCCACGGCGAGGAGAGCGCGCCCGCCGTCCGCTCGCGGCGGGTCCGAAGCTGGCGGCCGGTGCCCGCGATCGTTCGCACGGCGCCGCTCGTGAGGTTGAGCGCCCGCACGGCATGGTTGTCGGTGTCCGTGATGTACAGCGTCTCACCATGGAACGCGACGCCGGTGGGGCCATTGAACCGGGGCTCCAATCCGTCGACGAATCCCGGGACTCCGTCACCAGCGACATGGGTCACCACCATGCGACGGCCGCCGCCATGGCGCCCCGCACCGTAGATGCCAGCGAGCGAGCCGACGAGCACGCGGTGGTGACCGGTATCGGTCACCGCGATCAGGTCGCCGTGGACGGCGACTTTGGCCGGATAGCGTAGCACGCCGGACGGCTCGGGGTCGGCATCGAGCGGGAACTCGTGCGGCGTTCGGTCGATCTCGCCAGCTGGATCGTGGGTCGCGATCAGCCGTTCAACCAAGGGGGCCAGCATCTCGGCCGTGAACTCACCGGCGTGCGCCCCGAGCACGGCGCCGAGGGGGTCGATGAAGACGAGCGTCGGCCACGCGCGGACCGCGAAGCTGCGCCAGATCCGATACTGGCGGTCGTTGACGATCGGATGCGTGACCCCGAGGCGTCGCGCGGCGGCGCGGATCCGCCCGGTCTCGCGTTCCGCGACGTACTTGCCGCTGTGGACGCCGATGACCACGACTTCGGTGGCGAAGCGCCGCTCGAGCTCCCGCAATTCGGGAATCACGTGCTGGCAATTGATGCACCCGTACGACCAAAAGTCGATGAGGACGACTTTGCCGCGCAGGGACTCGAGCGACAGACTCTCTCCGCCAGTGTTGATCCAATCCAGATTCGCGGGGAATGTCGGCGCGCGAACGGGCGGCGGCGCAAGGACTTCGTGAACGGCCATTGAGAGAGAATATAGACAATGCTCGGCGGGGTTAAGTTGCCGGGCATGTCACCCGTTCAGACCGCTCACCGTGCGGGCGGGGGATTCCAGAACCCGTGGGGCCCCGCGAGTCAGGAAGCGCGGTTCGGTGCGTTCCTCAAGTGGGTGCTGCTCGAGCGTCCGCGGTCGCGACGCACAGCGTCGTTGAGCCGACGCGCGTTCGCGGACCGGTTCCCCGCGTCGGTGCCGAGCTTCCCCGCACCGCGCGCGTCGGCATCCGATGTCGTGATCACGTGGATCGGACATTCGAGCTTCCTGATGCAGATCGGCGGTCGCAACCTGCTCCTCGATCCGGTGTGGAGTGATCGGGCATCGCCGTTCCAGTGGTTGGGCCCGCAGCGGTGGACGCCGCCGGGCATCCCGTTCGACACGTTGCCACCGATCGACGCGGTGCTGATCTCGCACGACCACTACGATCACCTCGACGACACCACCGTCCGCCGGCTGGCACGGCTGACACCCGCACCGCGGTGGTACGCCCCGCTGGGCGTCGGCGCGTGGCTCGAGCGTCGCGGGGCGCGCGGCGTGACGGAGCTCGACTGGTGGGACGAGAGCGAGTGGGCCGATCCGCGGTTCGCGTCGCCGATGACCCTCACCGCGACGCCCGCGCAGCACTTCTCGGGCCGGGGGGTGACGAACCGCAACCAGACGCTCTGGTGTGGGTGGGGCATCCGCGCGGGGACTCGGGCGGTCTGGTTCGTTGGCGATACCGGCCGACACCCGATGTTCGCGGACATCGGAAAACGGTTGGGCCCCCTCGATGCCGTGCTGATGCCGATCGGCGCGTATAATCCGCAGTGGTTCATGGCGCCGGTGCACGTGGCGCCCGAGGACGCGGTAGCGGGCTTTTCCGAAGCGATCGCGGCCGCGCCTCGTCCCGATGGACAGGTGCCGATGATGGTCGGAATGCACTGGGGCACATTCAAGCTGACCGACGAACCGGTGGAGGAGCCCCCCGCCCGGACCCGGCGAGCGTGGAGCGCGGCGGGGATTCCCGCCGACCGGCTCTGGCTCCCTGCGCACGGCGAGACTCGCGTTCTCTGATCGATATCGCGGGTGGTATATTGGCCGGCGTGAGCATTCCCGTGATGCCCTGGGCCGCCGCAGTCGTGGCCATCGCAGCGGGACTCTTCCTCCGCGCGCTCACCGCGCGTCGGTACGCACGCGCCCGGTCACCGCGTCTCGAGGTCGGCCCGGACGGGATCATCGTGGGAGCGGGCGCCATCGACCTGCCCGGCGCGCCAGGCACACGCCGGCCCGCCGCACTGCTGCTCCATGGATTTGGCGACACCCCGCAGACGCTGGCCCATCTCGCCGCGCATCTCCACGACCGCGGGTGGGCGGTGCGCGTCCCGCTACTGCCCGGGCATGGGCGGACGCTGCGCGAGTGGGCGCGAACACGAGCGGCCGACTGGCTGAGTGCCGCACACGAAGAGTTGGCCGCGCTCCGGCGGCAGCACGACGCGGTGGCGTTGGTCGGGTTGTCGATGGGTGGCGCGCTGGCGACCGTGCTGGCCGCGCGCGAGCCGTCGCCGGGGGCGTCGGGTCCGGAACGCGATGGCCACTCCGCGCGCATCGTCGCGCTGGCGCTGGTGGCCCCGTACCTGGCGATGGCCTGGTGGATCCGCGCGCTCGCCGGACTGCACCACGTGATCGCGCCGATCGTGCCCTACGCGACGGGCGGCGACCGGCCGTCGATTCTGGATCCCGATGCGCGCTCGCGCAACCTGGCGTACGGGGTGACGACCCCGCGGCTCGTCAACGAGCTCGCGCACGTCGTGCGTGCGGCTCGGGCCGCGCTGCCATCGGTCGGCGTGCCAGCGTTGCTGGTGCAGTCTCGCCATGACAACCGCATCCCGCCGGCAGTCGCGGAATGGGCGTTCGCGAGACTCGGCTCGGCCGACAAGCGGCTCGTGTGGATCGATCGGGGTGGCCATGTCATCACGGTGGACCGTGGCCGTGAGGAAGTCGCCGCGTGCGTGGGCGATTGGCTCGATGGACATCTGGCGGTGAGAGGATAGGTGGCGAGGGCAGCGATGGGTGAGCGCGACATTCTGTCGGGGAGGAGATGAGGGTGGCGGTACGGATTGGTGTGCCCAGGGAAACGGACGCGCGCGAGCAGCGGGTCGCCGTGGTGCCGGACGGAGTGCGGGCGTTGGTGCGCGCGGGCGCGGCGGTCTCCGTCGAGCGCGGCGCCGGTGCGCGCGCATTCTATGCCGACCCGCTATACGAGGCGGCGGGCGCGACGCTCGTGGATGACGCGACCGCGGTCTACGGCGGCAACGATGTCGTGGTCAAGGTGCAGCGGCCCGCGTCCGACGAGATCGCGCGACTCCGGCGGGGGACGCTGCTCATCTCGCTGTTGGCGCCCACGACGAACGCCGACGCGGTGCACGCCCTCGACGGGGCCGGAGTGACGGCGCTGGCACTCGAGCTCGTGCCTCGGATCTCGCGGGCGCAGTCGATGGACGTGCTCTCATCGCAGAGCACGGTGGCGGGATACAAAGCGGTACTGATCGCGGCGAACGAGCTACCGAGACTCCTGCCGATGATGACGACGGCGGCGGGATCGTTAGCGCCAGCCAAGGCGTTCGTGCTGGGAGCTGGCGTCGCGGGACTGCAGGCGATCGCCACGGCCCGTCGTCTGGGCGCGGTGGTCAGCGCCTTCGACGTCCGGGCCGCGGTCCGCGAACAGGTGCTGAGCTTGGGCGCGACGTTCGTCGCGGCGGAGTCGGTCAGTGCGGACGCCGAGACGGCGGGCGGCTACGCGCGCGAGCAGTCGGAGGACCAGCAGCGGCGCACGGCGGCGGCGATCGGTGGACATATCGCCGACATGGACCTCGTGATCTCGACAGCCCAGATCCCCGGCCGGCCGGCGCCCCGTCTCATCACGGCCGATATGGTGCATCGGATGCGACCGGGGTCGGTCATCGTCGATCTCGCGGCCGAGGCGGGCGGGAACTGCGAGCTCACACGGCCCGGAGAGACGGTGGAGGTCGGAGGCGTACGGGTACTCGGTCCGCTCAACGTTCCGAGCATGCTGCCGTTCCACGCCAGCCAGATGTTCAGCAAGAACGTCGTGACGCTGCTGCAGCATCTGATCAAAGACGGCGTGCTCACGGTGGATCTGACGGATGAGATCACGAAAGCAATGGCCGTGACCGGGAAGAACTAGAGAGTAGGAAGTGGAATGTGAGACGTAGGGAGTAGAACGCTGTGGACCGCGCAGAGCGAGCGCTGATTGGTGACGGGCGGGGATCAATGCAACGGGAGGGGGGAAGGGAATGGAAATAACGACTATCACTGAGCTCTACGTCTTTGTGCTGGCGGGGTTCGTGGGATACCAGGTGATCACACGAGTGCCACCGCTGTTGCATACGCCGCTCATGTCGGCCACGAACGCGATCTCGGCGATCTCGGTGGTCGGCGCGATGGTGATCGCCGGCGCGCACTACAACCGCGTGAGCACGATCCTGGGCTTCATCGCGGTGGCGTCGGCGACGGTCAACGTCGTGGGCGGTTTTCTCATCACCGATCGAATGCTCCGAATGTTCCGCGCCGGCCGCACCGAGAAGTCCGACCCCACGGACACGACGGGTGCGGCACCCGGTAGTGGACCCGGCAGTGGACCCGGGAGTGGGACCCCGGCGGGGGCGACGCAGACGGGATCCGCGCCCCCTGCCGGCGGATCGTCGTCCGCGGCGCGATAGGCGATGGCCCGCATCCTCTTCATCGAGACCACATATCTGGTCGCGTCGGTCCTGTTCATCCTGGGACTGCGCAGCCTGACGCGTCCCGACCGCGCACGACGCGGGATGCAGCTCGCCGCGATGGGAATGGTATTCGCGATCGTCGGCACCTTGGTCAACCACGAGATCGTGGACTATCGCTGGATCGTGGCGGCGCTCGCCGTGGGTACGGTGATCGGCTATCCGCTGGGCATGTGGGTACCGATGACCGCCATGCCCCAGCAGGTCGCGATCTCCCACATGTTCGGTGCGTTGGCCGCGACGCTGGTCGGGGTCGCAGAGTACTACACGGCGGCCGGATCCGTCGGTCCGGGCCGGATGATGGCGTTGGGGTTCGAGACCATGTTCGGGTCGTTGACGATCACGGGCAGTCTCATGGCGGCCGGCAAGCTCCAGGAAATCTTGCCCGGCAAGCCGATGACGTTTCGCGGGCAGAACATCGTCAACATCGCGCTGTTCGCGCTCACCGTCGGCATTTTCGTGTATCTGATCGGGCACCCGGAGAACACCGTGCTGTTCTACGTGATGCTCACGCTCAGCCTCGCGATCGGCGTGTCGATGGTGCTCCCGATCGGGGCGGCGGACATGCCGGTCGTCGTCTCGCTACTCAACTCCTACGCGGGGCTGGCGTCGGTCGCGACCGGATTCGCGATCGGGAACAATGTGTTGATCATCGCGGGGGCGCTGGACGGCGGGTCGGGGTTCCTGCTGTCCGTCTTGATGAGCAAAGCGATGAACCGGTCGTTCTCGAACGTGCTGTTCGGCGCGTTCGGCACTCCGCCGACGGCGGTCAGCAAGGCGGCCACGGGATTGACCGCGCGGTCGATCTCGGCCGAGGACGCGGCGATGCAATTGGCGTACGCCAAGCTCGTGATCATCGTACCGGGATACGGGATGGCGGTCGCGCAATCGCAGCATCAAGTACGCGAGCTCGCGGAGCACATCGAGTCGCGCGGCGGGACCGTGAAATACGCGATCCACCCGGTGGCGGGGCGGATGCCGGGGCACATGAATGTGTTACTCGCGGAAGCGAACGTCCCCTACGACCGGCTCTACGACATGGACGAGATCAACTCCGAGTTCGATCGCGCCGACGTCGCGCTGGTGATCGGCGCCAACGACGTGGTCAATCCGGCGGCCCGCTCGGACCCGTCGAGTCCCATCTATGGAATGCCGATCCTCAACGCGGATCACGCACGGTCGGTGATCGTGCTCAAGCGCAGCATGAACCCGGGATTCGCGGGAATCGAGAACCAGCTGTTTTACGGCAATGCGACCAGCATGCTGTTCGGGGACGCGAAGGCGTCGCTCACGAAGCTCATCGCGGAAGTGAAGGCGGTATAAGCGCGGAGACGAGACCGGTTGCAGGAGAGGAGAACGCGCGCGCGGGTGACGCGTGGTCATAAACGTCGAGGGCCGGCTGCGGTGAATTNNGTTCGCCAATCGCCAATCGCTAACTCCCGCCCCCGCTGAAGCCGGACGACCCGGGGCCGAACACTGGCCGTGGCGGGACGGCGGGCGAAGACGTCGGGTGCGTGACGCGCTCGACGAGTCCCGTCGCCATCTCTCCGAGCTTCGACACGCCGTCCCGCGCTTCTTGCACGACGCTCGTGGCGACGCGCGCGACACTCGCGCCCGCGGACTGCGCGGCATGGGTCACCGCTTTTTGGACCGCGGCTTTCTGCTGGGGCGCCTTCCGCTCGATCTTGTGCACGGCTTTCGTGATCGCCCGACCGGCTTTGCGCACCGCTTTGCGCGCCGTCTTCGCGCGTGATGGCTTCGCGCTGACGCGCTTCACTGCGCGTTTGACGCGTTTAACCGCGCGCTTCACTGCACGCTTCGCGGGGCGCTTCCCAGCGCGCTTCGCTGCTGGGCGCCTGCGCGTTCCCTTTTTGGCCGACTTCCGGCGCGTCTTGGACCGCTTCGCGGCCGAACGGGAAGATTTGCGCTTCGATGCCATTGGTACAGCTCCCGGGAGGTGGGGTAATTGCGAAGTCGTCAAAAAAGATCCGCACCGGAGGGCGATAGAGCAAGACGGCCCCATCGTCGCACGACCGTCACCCGCGCCCGGAGGGTGGCAGGAGGCGGTCCGCCCCGGGTCCATCGGCATTCGATATATTCGTCCGTCGGGGGCGGCCGGCGGGGACCACCGGCGACCCGTCATTCTGTCCAATCCGACTACCCGATCCACACCGGTCCGCCATACCGGTCCGNNACCGGTCCGCCATACCGGTCCGCCATACCGGTCCGCCACACCCGCTTCACCCGTCCCGACTCCCGTACGTCGGTCTCACCACCGTTCACGTCAGGTGCGGGGCCGGCTACACGACCCAGCACCCACCGTAATCCACGGGCTAGGAACATGCGCCTTCATCACGCGCTCGTCAGCGCACCGTTTGCCGCCGTCGCGCTCGCTTGCAGTGGCTCTCCCGCCGCGCACCCCGCGACGGCCGGAGACAGTGCGGCGGCCACCCCCGCTGCCGCGGCCCCTGCGCCCACGGCGGCCAATGCCGACTCGGACCGTTCGGTCGGCGGGAGCGGGGTCCCGACCGGCTTCGTCGGTCGGACGGATGACTCTGGGACGTCGATCACCGGCGTGAAATACACGCCGGCCGCGGCGGGCACCTGGGACGTCCGGACCGGGCCGGCGCACATCCTGTACTCGCCGTCGGCCACGGGCCACGGCCACTACACGGCGCAGGCCGAAATCGACCAGGTCGAAGCCCCGCACCATCCGGAGGCATACGGGGTGTTCATCGGCGGCCAGTCCCTCGACGGGGCGGCCCAGAAATACGCGTATTTCCTGGTCCGCGGCGATGGCAAGTACGCGATCAAGATCCGTGACGGCGCGGACGCCCGCACGGTGGTCCCGTTCACCGCCAGTCCGAACGTGCCCAAAGCGGACGCGTCGGGCAAAGCGTCGTACGCGCTGCGGGTGCAGATCACCGGCGACCGCGCCCGGTTCTTCGTGAATGACCAGGCGGTGGCAACGGTCCCGACGGCCGATATGCCGACGGTCGGGATCGCGGGGCTGCGGATCAATCACAACCTCCACGTGGTGGTGACGCCGGTGGTGGTCAAGTAGGTCGTGGCCCACGGCCGGCGTCGCGTCGTTCGGACCCCCCGTGTACAGCTATCTGCAGTTCGCGCTCATCACCTTCACGTCGATCCTGTTCATCGTGGATCCGATCGCGGTGATCCCGACCTACTTGGTGATCACACGGGGGGAGACGCCGGAGCAGCGGGCGAGGACGGCGCGACGGGCATGTATTGCGGCCGCAGTGCTGTTGAGCGCCTTCGGGTTCGCCGGACGGGTGATCTTCGATCTCGTCGGCATCACCCTCGCCGCGTTTCGCATCGCGGGCGGGGGCATCTTGTGGTTGATCGCGATGGACATGTTGCGATCGCAGCGGACGACCCAGGAGACGCCGGCCGAGATCGTGGAGGGGCAGGAGAAGGAGGACGTCGCGATCACGCCGCTCGCCGTACCCATGCTGGCTGGCCCGGGAGCGATCACGACGGTCATGGTGCTGGCCGGGCAGGCGCACTCGCCGGCGCGGGCGGCCGCGGTCTACGGGGCGATCGTGCTCGCGGCGTTCGTCTGCTGGGTTGTCCTGCGGGTGAGCGATCGGCTGATCGTGCGCCTCGGACGCACGGGCATTCAGATCATGACACGCATGATGGGGCTGTTACTGGCGGCGTTGGCCGTCCAGTTCGTCATTACAGGAGTGCGGGATGCGATGGGCAAGTGACCGTGCGGAGTGCGGCCGGGGGATGGCCGTGACAACTGGTGGGCGCCGGGTGGGTGGACATCGCCGAGTCGGCATCGCGGCGGTCCTCGCGCTGATCGGCCTTGCAGTGGCGCGGGCGCCGTTGGCGGCGCAGGGTGCCACGCAGGGGGCGGCGCAGACGCCGGCGCCGTCCGTGACGCATCCTCCCGTGTCGGTGGCGGGACAGTCGTCGGGTCAACCGCTCGTCGGCTATACGGCGGCCGAGGCCGCGACCGAGAGCGCGCTGGAGGCGCGCGTGATCGCGCGCCCGGAGCCGGCGGCGGCGGACACGATGTCCCGGGCGCTGTCCCGCGAGCCGCACATGGCCGGCACGCCGGCACAGGCTCGCACGCGCGATTACGTGCTGGGACTGATGCGAAAATGGGGGTTGGCGACGGAGGTGCGGTCGTACGATGTGTACATGCCGCAGCCGACGTCGATCCGCGTGTGGCGCCTCGGGACGACGGCAGCCACCGACTCGGAGGAGCTGCCACTCGTCGAGGGGCCGGTGGCTGGCGACACGACGTCGGCGGCGTTTCCCCAGCTACCCACCTTCAATGCATACAGTGGGACGGGCAACGTCGCGGGCGATCTCGTCTACGCCAACTATGGTCTGATCGCGGACTACGCCCATCTGGATTCGGTCGGCGTGTCGGTCGCCGGCAAGATTGTGATCGCGCGGTACGGCCGGTCGTTTCGCGGGATCAAGGCGCGCGAGGCCGAACGCCATGGCGCGGTCGCGCTGCTCATCTACAGCGACCCCGGCGACGACGGCTACACACGCGGGGATGTCTACCCCGAGGGCCCGATGCGGCCGGCGCAGGGCGTCCAGCGCGGCAGCATCATGAACACGAACGGCGACCCGAGTACGCCAGGATATCCGAGCACGGCCGGCGCGCGTCGGGTGGATCCGGCCGACATGACGGTCCCGCACATCCCGGTCGTGCCGATCTCGTACGGCAACGCGACGCAGCTCATGCGCGACCTGCGCGGCGACGGTCATGCGGTGGCCGGAACCGCGGGGAGCGCGGCGCGCAGCGAGGCGCATCTCCCCCAGCCATGGCAGGGTGGATTGCCGTTCCGCTACCACGTCGGGCCAGGCCCGATGCGGGCCCGGGTCGCGTTCGCGGCCGATACGGGACACGCCGCGTATCACACGATCTGGGACACGTTCGGCGTGATCCGCGGAACCGAATTCCCGGACGAGATGGTGATCGTTGGTGGCCATCGTGATGCGTGGGGCCCAGGCGCCGCGGACAACGTGAGCGGTGTGGTGAGCGTGCTGGAGATGGCGCACGCGCTGGCGGCCGAGGTAGCGGCTGGTCACCGGCCGAAGCGGACGATCGTGCTCGCCACGTGGGACGCGGAAGAGTGGGGATTGATCGGCTCCACGGAATACGTGGAGGACGATTCGCTCCGGTTGCTCCGCGGCGCCGTCGCGTATTTCAATCAGGACGTGTCGGCCGATGGCCCGATGTTCGGGGTCACGGGGTCGCCATCGCTCCGCGAGCTCGCGCGCGATGTCACACGGATCGTACCTGACCCAGATGCCGCCGCGGGGCAGAGCATCTATGACGCGTGGCGGGTCACGGCGCCGGCCACCGGGACGCGGACGGACTCGGCGGGTCCGGAGTTCGGCAACCCCGGCGGCGGATCGGATTTCGCAGGGTTCGCGAACCATCTCGGCGTGCCGATCCTGGCGTGGGGATTCGGTGGCCTGGGTGGGGTCTACCACTCGGCGTACGACGACTACAACTGGGAATCACGGTTCGGGGATCCCGGATATCTTCGGCACGCCGCGTCAGCGCGTGTGGGAGCGGCGCTCGTACTGCGGGTGGCGAATGCGGACGTGCTCCCGTACGACTACGTCGAATACGCGCGCACGATGCACCGGTATCTCCCGGCCATCGATCAGTCGATCGCGGCCCGGGGGTGGGCGGCATCGACCGCGGCGCTGGGGACCGCGATCGACGGCATGGAGCGCGCCGCGGTCGAGTGGGCCGCGGTCCGTGATTCCGTACTGGGTGGGACAGCGGCCGGGCCGCTCGGACATCCGGCAGCGATCAAGAGCGCGGCTCGATCGATCAGGCCAAACGCGACGACGCTCCGTGCGGCGAACGCGGCGCTCCTCCGCGTCGAGCGCGCGCTCACCCGGCCAGCAGGGCTGCGGACGCGGCCCTGGTATCGGAGCCTGATCTACGCGTCCGACGAGGACAACGGGTATTCCGACGTGGTGTTTCCGTCGGTGACGGAGGCGGTACGGTCCGGCGATGCGGCGTTGACGGCGCGCGAGATCGCGGATCTCGCGGCCCGATTTGGCGACGCGTCAGCCGCGCTGCGCGATGCCGCTGTCGCGGTGCGGGCGACCGGCCGCCACGAGTGAGGCGGCGGGCGGCTCTCGGGGCGCGGGCGGCGCGGGAGTCGGGCGGCCGGTAGCGGCAAGCGACACTCGGTCGGCGATGAGTACGCCACGCGAGTCATCGGCGGCGGGGTCGAGATCGACATCGACCCGCACACCCGGCTCGACCACCGGCGTCGGTGACCGGGGCGGCTCGAGCGCGACGACAGCGGCCCGCGCCTGCGCGACGGCAACGCCGCCCACCGCACCCGTGCATGCACAGCCCAGGCGGGGCGCGAGATCGAGGAGCACGGGCGCGGCCGTGATGAGGTACTGCGCGAGTTCTGCGGCGTACTCGACTTCGCGGACCTCGACCACGGACCGCGGAACGATCGGGAGCGACGTGTCGGGCTCCGCGTCGGACGCGGCGGTCACCGCGGCCGTGTCCGGTCCCTGCAACAGGCGGTCGATGGGGAGCCCACCGGGCAGCGAGTGGCAGCGTCGGCGATCGGGCGCGAAGAACGAATTGAAGACCAACGGTTCCTGGGCGGCCACGATTCCGCGGCTGACGAGCGACGCGTAGAACTCCTCGGGTCGGATCTGGCGGTCGATCGAGGGCTCGTTGCTCGCGGATGGGCAGGCGCCGACGTAGGTGATGTCGATCGGCGTGTCGCCGTAGAGCTGGCGCAGGTACCGCGCGGTCGCGACCGGCGGGGCAACGAACGACACCAGGAAGGGAAGCAAATCCGGTCCCGGTCCGAGCAATCGATCCCGCACCCGACGGCAGGAACAGAAAATGGCGCTGGGCAGTGTGCGCGTCGCGAGGCGACGCGCACACGCCTCGGCGATCAGCTCATCACCCCAGGTCGCGGGGATGGCGGCTGCGTAGCCCGCCGAGCGACAGGCGTGGGCCACCTGCACCGGGGTGGCCGGTCGAGCCGCCAGATATCCATCGGCGCCGATGATGACGAACGGAGTCGGCCCAGCGGATGACGGCGGCGCATTCTCGGCGCGCGATGCAGGAGCGATGCGACCTCCCAATGCGGCTCAGATCATGTCCCGAGTTCGCGCGCACGCGCGCCAGACACACCGGCCATCCACGCACGTGCGCGGAGGGGACATGTTGTTGACTCTCATGTCAAAGCAAGCTGCCTCAACAGACGATGTCCAGCCGGTGTCTGCGCTACGACAACTCGGTGCGAGAACGCGGTGCGCGCGGTCGGACGCAATGACGAGTCATGCTGACGACGGCGCGGTCAATTTGGGATACGCGCGCCCGGCGTCAGGCGTCGTATTCCTCGAGCGCGCGCGCGAGGAGCGGGCGGAGCACGGATTCGGGGTCCTGACCCGGTTCCGCCGACACGGCGAAATACGAGAAGTGGCGCGCCATCTCGTCGGTAACGAATGCATCGCTGGGATCGCGGACGCCGTGCGCGGCGAGCGCGGCCACGGCGAGCCGGCGCAACATCGCGAGCGTCGCGGGATCGAGTCCCCGCAAGCCATCCGGGTCGCGGGGGGGCACCGGCGTCGGGTGCAGTCGCCGGCGCGGGGCGTTGACGAGCGCTTGCAGCGACGCGAGGCGCACGACGAACGAGCCGGGGTCGTGCTCCGCGAATGCCGCGATCACGCCGGCGCGCCTGAGCGATGGGAAGAGCCGCGCCACGGCCTCGCGCACCACAGGGATCCCGTCGGGACTCCCGCGCCCCCGGCCCGTGATGATCAGCACCTCGCCGGCGTCCGCGGCTTGCCGCTCGCGGAGCCACGCATCGGCGCGATGGGCGGCGTCGGCACCGCTCGGGAGCGACGCGCGCAAGTTCAGCGTGCGCTCCGGGCCGAAGCGGACGGCATCGAACGCGGATGCCACGCCCCGCGACGCGGAATTCGTCGGACGGCGGCCGCGGGGCGAATCAGACATGTCGTGGGTCAATCTATGGCGCGGCCACCGTATCAGATTACGGGACCCGTGGTAGGTCTTCATACCAACACCCCTGGGGTGCCCCGCCGTGCCGGCCGGTGACGGTGATCGGAGACCCGGT
Source organism: Gemmatimonadota bacterium (assembly GCA_003152485.1). Lineage (GTDB taxonomy): Bacteria > Gemmatimonadota > Gemmatimonadetes > Gemmatimonadales > Gemmatimonadaceae > Palsa-1248. The sequence continues at coordinate 79,230 of PMAE01000055.1, forward strand.
ACCGTCGCGGCCCGTCCGGGTCGTTCGACTGGCCCCCTAATTCGTCGGCCGAGTCTTCTGTAGCTTCTGGGATGCCTTCAAAACGCGATCGCCAGGCCGTGATCCTGGAGTTGATCGAGTCCCAACCCGTGGCCAGCCAGGAGGAGTTGCGGCGCCTGCTCCGGCAACGCGGATGGGATGTCACCCAATCGACACTGTCTCGAGACGTGCATGAGCTCCGCCTAGCGCGCGTGCCGACCGGCGACGGGGTGCAATACGCGCGGGCTGACGCCGCGGCCTCGAGCGACGACGGGCGCCTGAGCCTGGAGAGCTTGCTCCCCCAGCTCGTGACCGCGGTCGAGGGCGTGTCCGAGCTGCTGGTCGTGCGGACCTCTCCGGGGAGCGCGCAGGCCGTGGCAAAGGCGATGGACACGACGCACCTCTCCGACGTCATCGGGACCATCGCCGGTGACGACACGATCCTCATCGTGTGCCGATCGCTGGCGGCCCGGGAGCGTCTCGAACGCCGCTTGGCTGCGGACAGCAGAAAAAGGTAGACCGGCGACCGGCACAGGGTTGGGCCTCAGTCAGAGTTGACGGCATTCGGAAGAGAGTGTTTATTTATGCATAATCGACGCATAAATACACATCTCGGAGTTGCCATGTCCCCTGCCGGAACACACCGTCCGGTTTCGACGATCGTGCTCGCCTACTCGGGCGGCCTGGACACGTCGGTGATCGTCCCCTGGCTGAAGGAGCATTATCCCGGCGCACGCGTGGTGTGCGTCGCGGCCGATATCGGACAGGGCGACGAGCTCCAGGGGGTGCGGGCGAAGGCGCTCGCCTCCGGCGCCGACGACTGCATGGTCGAGGATCTCAAGCGAGAGTTCGTCGAGGATTTCATCTGGCCGACGGTGCTCTCGGGTGCCGTGTACGGCCGGAAGTATCTGCTTGGCACGGCGATGGCGCGGCCCCTCATCGCGCGGCGGCAGGTCGAGGTCGCGCGCCGGCTTGGCGCCGACGCCCTCGCCCATGGCTGCACCGGCAAAGGGAACGACCAGGTCCGATTCGAGCTCACCTACGCGGCGTTCGCTCCTGATCTCACGGTGATTGCCCCGTGGCGCGAGTGGGAGATCCGCAGCCGGGACGACGCGCTGGCATACGCCGCGGCGCGGCGGATCCCCGTGACCGCGACGACGGAGAAGATCTACTCGCGGGATCGCAATCTGTGGCATCTCTCGCACGAAGGTGGCGTGCTGGAGGATCCGAATCAGCCCCCGCCGGCGGATGTCTTCCAGCTCACCGTGGCGCCGGCCAAGGCGCCGGATACCCCGGAGTCGGTGACCATCGCGTTCGAGCATGGGCTACCGGTCGCCGTGAATGGGACGCCGCTGGATGCCGTTGCCCTCGTCCGCACCTTGAACGCCATCGGCGCGCGGCACGGCGTCGGCCGAGTCGATCTCGTCGAGGACCGGCTCGTCGGCATGAAATCGCGCGGCATTTACGAGACGCCGGGCGGCACGCTCCTCTACACCGCGCACAGTGAGCTCGAGCAGCTGACGCTGGACCGGCGCACCCTCGCGACGAAAGATCTCATTGCCAGTCGATACGCGGACCTCGTCTACGAGGGACGGTGGTGGACGACCGAGCGTGAGGCATACGATGCGTTGGTGGCCGTGACCCAGCAGCAGGTGACGGGCGCGGTGACAATGAGCCTCTACAAGGGGGGCGTGACGATCGTCGGCCGCACGAGCCCATTCGCGCTCTACGACGAGCGGTTCGTGACGTTTGGCGCCGACGAGGTGTACCAGCAGGCCGACGCCGCGGGGTTTATCCGCCTCTTCGCGCTCCCGCAGCGAGTGGCCGCATTGCAGGCGCGCGAGCGAGCGGAGGCGGCGCTGGCCGACACCACGGTGCATCACGCGGTGCCTCACGCGGTGCCTCACGCGGCGGGGCTCGACAGTCGCGACGAGGGAGAGCAGCCCGACGAGCCCGCGCTCGACGACGCCCGCACCTCGGGCGCGATGGTGGCGGCCGTATGACGCCGCCGACGGTTGAGCCCCCTGACGTGGAGTCGGGTGCCCGGGTGAGCGACATCCGGCCGTCGCCCGCCCGCGCGCGGGCGCATCGACTGTGGGGCGGTCGGTTCGCGACGGAGAGTGCGCCCGCGCTCGAAGCGCTCAATCGATCCGTCGGCACCGACTTCCGGCTGTGGCCGTTCGACGTACGATCCTCGATGGCGTGGGCAGTGGCGCTCTGGGACGCGGGCGTGTTGACGCTGGAGGAGAGCCAACGGCTCGAAATGGGCCTCGCGGCGGTGCACCAACAACTGGTCGATGGCGCGGGTCCCGACGCGAGCGACGAGGATGTGCACACGATGATCGATCGGATGCTGCACGCCGAAGTCGGAGAGCTGTCGGGACGACTGCACACGGGGCGGAGCCGGAACGATCAGGTCGCAACCGCGGCCCGGCTCTGGTGCGCGGACGCCGTGACCGCGTTGGACGCCGCGGTGCGCGCGCTCCAAGACACTCTGGTCGATCAGGCCACGGCGTTGGGCGATGCGCTGATGCCGGCGTACACGCATCTGCAGCGGGCGCAGCCCGTCGCGGCCGCCCACTGGATGCTCGGGCATTTCTGGCCGCTCGAGCGCGACCGCGCGCGGCTGGCCGCGGCCGGGCGGTCGGCGATGGCCATGCTGCCGCTCGGATCGGGCGCGATCGCCGGATCCGCGTACCCGATCTCCCGCGTGCTGCTCAAAGAGAGTCTGGGGTTTGCCGCTGTCTCGCCGAACAGTGTCGATGCGGTGGGCGATCGCGATTTCGTCGCCGAGGTGCTGTTCGCGACCGCGCTGATGGCGACGCATCTCTCGCGCCTCGCGGAAGACTTGATCGTGTTCGGCTCGAGTGAGTTCGGCTTCGTGCAGTTCGGCGAAGCGTTCACGACCGGTTCCAGCATGATGCCGCAGAAACGCAACCCCGACGCACTGGAATTGGTGCGGGCGTCTGGTGGCCGGGCGCTCGGCGACTTGGTCGCGCTGCTCACGACGCTCAAGGGTCTGCCGAGTGGGTACAGCAAGGACATGCAGGAGGACAAACGCGCGCTGTTCGACGCGGTGGACACCTTGATGCTGGTGCTGCCGGCGGCGGCCGGTGCGCTGGGCGAGTTGACGTTCCGCAGGGACCGGATGCAGGGCGCGGTCAGTAGCGCGATGATGGCGACGGATGTGGCGGACTACTTGGTGGCCCGAGGGGTGGCGTTCCGAGATGCGCACCGAGCGGTCGGCGTACTGATTCGCATGGCGGATGCGCAGGGCGTGGAGCTGCACGAGCTGCCGTTCGCGGAGTACGCCACGGTGCACCCCGATTTCGCGATCGACGTCTTCGAGTCGTTGTCGCCCCGGCGGTCGGTGGAGCGTCGCAACATCGAAGGCGGAACGGGTCCGGACGCGTTGCGGGTTCAACTCGTGGCCGCCCGCGCAGCCCTGGCGCCGCCACGTGAGACGCCCCGCGGGAACGGGGTAGTGATCGCCAGCCGGTAAGCGCCACGTAGTAGCGGTTGGCCGACCGGACCCCGTCCGGCTGTTTTCGACTTTCGACTTTCGCTTTTTTGTGCGTCCCATCGATCGTGACACATCCGATACGAGAGGCCGGTCGGGACTTTACACGGACGGAGAGAGTTTGGTGCTGTACGAATGAACCTCCTCCTCCGGAGCACGAATGTCTTTTTGGGTCGACACCCAAACGATCACCGGTAGCGTGTGCCGTTACCTGGCTACCTGGCGCCGCTCGTCCCACTTGGCGATGCGCGGCGTCGCGTGTGCGGCCGCCGTCTCGCTCGTCGCCCACGCTGCCCACGCGCAACAGATGCCGGGTGACAGCCAGCCACCGGCGCAAATCCATTACAAAGGGCTCACCCTGTCACCCGTCGGCTACTTCGCCGCCGAAGCGGTGTGGCGCGAGAAGAATGAAACGGCGGATATCGGATCGAGCTTCAACGCGATCCCGTTCGAGGGCACGACCAACGCCGCGATGAATGAGTTCCGCGGGTCGGCGCGCCAGTCACGAATCGGGCTGTTGGCGGAAGGCAAGGTGGACGACACCAAGCTCGCCGGGTTCTGGGAGTCCGACTTCCTGTCGAGCGGGATCAGCTCGAATTCCAACGAGAGCAACAGCTACACGCTCCGCATTCGCCAGTTCTGGGGCCGCGCGACGCTCGGCGACGGCTGGCAGTTCACCGCGGGTCAGATGTGGAGTCTGCTGACCACGAACAAATCCGGCATCGCGACGCGTCAAGAGTTCGTCCCCCTCACAATCGACGCACAGTACGCGGCCGGCTTCAACTGGGCCCGTCAGTTCGGCGTTCGCATCGGCAAGGAACTGACGCACGGCGTCTGGTTCGTCGCGTCAGCCGAAGAGGCGCAGACGACGTTCACCGCGCACGGCAGTAACAACAACTTCGTCCTGGGCCAGACCGGCGGATCGCTCCTCAACTCGACGGTCAACTATTCGACCGACCCGCTCCCGGATCTGATCGGGAAGCTGGTCTTCGAGCCGGGATTCGGCCACTACGAGATCAAGGTCATCGGCCGCGAGCTCCGCGACCGCGTCGTGGACGTGACCGGGATCTATGGCGGCACGCACAACTCGCAGAATTACGTCGGCGGTGTCGGCGTCGGCGCCGTCTGGACGGCGAATATGACGGAGGAGAACGGGAAGAAGCGCAGTGTCGTGGATTTCGGGATCTCCGGTCTCTGGGGCAATGGCATCGGCCGGTACGGCACGTCGCAGTTGTCCGACGCGACCGTGCGCCCGAATGGCGAGCTGGCACCCATTCGTGCCGCACAGGGATTGGTGTCGCTCGAGACGCACCCCACGCGGAAGCTCGACATCTACGGCTATGCGGGCGCCGAATACGCGTACCGCACGGCGTTCCTCAACGGCACGAAGGGCGAGGGATACGGATCGCCGCTCCTGTCCGTCTCCGCCTGCACCGTCGAGTTCCCACCGACCGGCGCCTTTTTGCCGGGTGCGGCAGGCGGAGCGAGCAATGTGACGGGAGTCACTAACCCCGGCTGTAACGCCGACACGCGCGCGATTGCGCAGGGCAACCTCGGCTGGTGGTACCGCTTCTATCAGGGACCGGCCGGCGCGGTCGCGTGGGGCGTCCAGTACTCCTACACGCAGCGCGCCACCTGGTCCGGCGCCAAAGGCCTGGACCCTCGGGCGCTCGATCAAATGGTCTTCACGTCGTTCCGCTACTACCTGCCCTGATCCCAGTGCACGACTGACCGTTGGCGGATTGCCGCCAGCGGTCAGCAGTTCGCGGGGATGGATGGTGACAGTCACGAAGGGCCAGCTGCGGCACAGTGCAGCTGGCCCTCCGCGCGAAACACGATCCGCCAACCACTCACAATGCCCTGTGACACCTTCGTTACGCAGACGGAATCAAAAGCCAACCGAGCCGTCCTACGTTTCGCATCGACTCTCGGATTGCGCCCCTCGCGCCGGCTCGCCCTCGGCGATCGCGGAACTCGCGACCCCGCCTGGCGAGCGGTCAGGGTCTGGATGAATTCTCAACTCTGAATGGAGCACGGCATGCACCGTCGGCACCGGTTGGTCGTCGCCTCCGCGATCGGCTCAGCACTACCGATCGCGCTCGTCCTCGCTGCCTGTAGCGGAGGAGGCGGCGACCAGAAATCAGGGGCCGGCGCGCCGAACGGCGGGAGCTCGACCGCGGGTGCCGATCTCACCGGAGCGGGGGCGACCTTCCCGTATCCGATCTATTCGAAATGGTTCTCCGACTACGCCGCCAAGACGGGCGTCAAGATCAACTACCAGTCGATCGGCTCCGGCGGTGGGATCCGCCAGCTCACCGAAGGGACGGTTGATTTCGGTGCCTCGGATGCACCGATGAGCGACGCCGAGCTCGCAAAGACCAAGGGACCGGTCCTCCACGTGCCAACCGTCATGGGTGCAGTCGTCGTCACCTACAATGTCCCGGGTGTCACCCAGCCGCTCCGGCTCACGGGCGATGTGATCGCCAATGCCTTCCTCGGGAAGATCACCAAATGGAATGACCCGCGGATCGCGGCGCTGAACCCCGGCGTCACGCTGCCCCTCACGGATGTCCTCGTGGTCCACCGTTCCGATGGCAGCGGGACGACGTACATTTTCTCCGACTATCTGACGGCCGTCAGTCCTGCCTGGGCCAAGGCGCCGGGACGTGGGAAGGAGTTGCAATGGCCGGGCGGGATGGGTGGAAAAGGTAATGAAGGGGTGGCCGGGCAGGTCAAGCAGACGCCGGGGGCGATCGGTTATGTCGAGTTGGCGTACGCCAAGCAGAACCACCTCGCCTACGCGACGGTGAAGAACGCGAACGGCGAGTTCGTCGTCCCGACGATCGAATCGGTGACCGCCGCCGGTGCGGGCGCCGCCGCGACGCTGCCACCGAATACCGATTTCCGCGTGTCGATCGTCAACGCGCCCGGTGCCGGCGCCTACCCGATCTCTTCGTTTACGTACCTGCTCCTCAACAAGACTCCCACCGACGCCGCCAAGGGTAAGAAGCTGCTCGATTTCGTCAAATGGGCGCTCAGCGACGGTGAGCAGTCCGCGGCCGCACTGGACTACGCCCCGTTGCCGCCCGCCATCGTGTCTCGGATCAACGCGCGTCTCGACTCGCTTTCGGTCGGCGCCACGTCGTGACCGGAGCGGCCGTTTCGAGCGAACAAGCGGGCAGCCCGCGCGAACGGCCGACCACGCCATCCGGCGCCGATGCCCTCGGTCCCAAGCGACTCGGGGCACGGATTCAGGGCGCGGTCATCGGGGATCGGATCTACAGCGCCGCGATCACACTGTTCGCGCTCTGTGTCCCCGCCCTGCTCATCCTCGTCGCGGTCGAGATCTTCCTCGGTGGCTGGCCAGCGCTCCGACGGTTTGGATTCTCATTCCTCACGTCGAGCGCGTGGGATCCGGTCAACGGCGTCTTCGGGGCCGCGCCCGCCATCTACGGCACGCTGGTCTCGTCCGCGATCGCCCTGGCTATCGCGACGCCCCTCGCGATCGGCGTCGCGCTCTTCCTCTCGGAATTCGCGCCCCAGTGGCTCCGCCAGCCCGTGGCGTTCCTCGTCGATCTGCTGGCGGCCGTCCCCAGCGTGGTCTATGGACTGTGGGGCGTGTTCGTGCTGTTGCCGGTCCTACGCATCACCGTGATGCCGTTCCTGCGCGACACGCTCCATCTGGGCGTGCTGCCGTTCTTCTCCGGTCCCGCGTACGGGCCCAGCATGCTCGCCGCAGGCCTCATCCTGTCGATCATGGTCCTCCCGTATATCTCGTCGGTGTCGCGCGAGGTGCTCCTGGCCGTGCCTCGCTCGCAGCGCGAAGCTGCCCTCGCGCTCGGCGCCACGAAGTGGGAGACGATCTGGGGCGCGGTCCTCCCCTACGCCAAGTCGGGCATCATCGGTGGTGTCATCCTCGGCCTCGGACGTGCATTGGGCGAGACCATGGCTGTCACTATGCTCATCGGCAATCGCCCGCAGATCTCCGCCTCGCTGTTCGCGCCCGGCTACACGATGGCGTCGCTGATCGCCAATGAGTTCGCCGAGGCCTCCGGCGACCTCCACCTGTCGGCCCTGATGGCTGTCGGATTCGTGCTCTTCGTGATCACGCTGATCGTCAACGCCATCGCCCGCTGGCTCGTGTGGCAGGTGTCGCGCGCGGGCGGCGAGAAGACCGCATGACCACCGCCGCCAAGCCGCCTACGCGCCGGAGCGGTGTCTACCCCGCGGCCGCGCGCGCGGGCAAGCTCCGCCGCCGCCACGCCGTGAACGCGTTGATGGCCGGCCTGGTCGGACTCGCCGCAGTGCTGGCCACGCTGCCATTGGTCGTCGTCCTGTTCTATCTGCTCAAGCAGGGCGCGTCATCGGTCCAATGGCACTTCTTCACCAACATGCCCAAGCCAGTCGGCGAATCGGGCGGCGGCATGGCCAACGCGATCGTCGGCACGCTCATCCTGATCGGCACCGCCAGCCTGATCGGCTTGCCGGTCGGCATCGGTGGGGGTCTCTACCTGGCGGAGCGTCGCGGCAGCCGGCTCGCCAACACCACCCGGTTTCTGGCCGACGTGCTGAACGGACTGCCGTCGATCGTGATGGGGATCTTCGCGTGGCAGTTCCTGGTCCGCCCCTTCGGCCATTTCTCGGCCTGGGCGGGCGGGGTCGCGCTGGCCGCTATGATGATCCCGCAGGTGGCCCGCACCACCGAGGAGATCGTCCGCACAGTCCCCGTCTCGCTCCGCGAGGCCGCGCTCGCCCTGGGCTACACGCGATGGCGCACGTCGCTCACCGTGGTCCTCCGGACCGCCACCGCCGGCGTGGTGACCGGGGCGCTCGTCGCGATCGCCCGCATCGCCGGCGAAACGGCACCGCTGCTCTTCACCGCGTTCGGTAACCAGTTCTGGTCCACGTCGCTGAATCAACCGATCGCCGCGCTCCCGCTGCAGATCTTCACCTACGCGGTCAGCCCCTACGACGATTGGCATGCGCAGGCGTGGGCCGGTGCGCTCGTCCTCATCGCGCTGATCCTCATCATCAGTCTCGTCGCTCGAGTCGCGACGCGCGGCCGATTTGCCACCGCGAGCGACTGACGTGCCCCCCGGCCCCTCCATCGCGTCCCCGACCGCGCAGCCGTCAGCCCTGACGCCGCTCCGCGACTCGCCGCCGCCAGCGTCGTTGTCGATGCCCCCAGAGATGCCCTTGGAGACGCCGCCGGTGATATCGTCCACCGGGTCGCGCTCGACGCCGGCGCCTGCCCCGCCGACGGAGGCGCTCCGCCGCGTCGCCCCCACCACCGTCACGATCAATACTCCTGCCAAGCCGAGCGCCGAGCCGACTGGCACGCCGCGGCTGTCCGTGCATGGACTCAGCGCTTTCTTCGGCGGCTCCTGCGCGGTCCGCGATGTGTCGGTGGTGCTTCCCGATCGATTCGTGACGGCGATCATCGGTCCGTCGGGGTGCGGGAAGTCAACGCTCCTCCGATGTCTCAATCGCATGCACGAGACGCTGCCGCTCGCCAGGGTCGAGGGGCAGGTGATGCTCGATGGGCAGGACATCTACGGACGCGCCGTGAACGTCACAGCGCTCCGCCAACACGTGGGCATGGTCTTCCAGCGGCCGACGCCCTTCCCCACGATGTCGATCCGGGACAACGTCGCGGCTGCCCTGCTGACTGCTTCGCCGCGCCCCTCACGCGCCCGCACGGACGAGATCGTGGAGCGCGCGCTCCGCCGCACGGCGCTCTGGGATGAGGTCAAGGACCGGCTCCGGGACAGCGCCGTGGGGTTGTCCGGCGGCCAGCAGCAGCGGCTCTGCATCGCTCGGGCGCTCGCCATTGAGCCTGAGGTGCTGCTGCTCGACGAGCCGACGGCATCCCTCGACCCCCTCAGCACGCAGAAGGTCGAGGAGCTGGTCTACGAGCTGCGCCGCGACATGACGGTGGTGATCGTGACCCACAACATGCAGCAGGCGGCCCGCGTGTCGGACCGGACGGCCTTCATGCTGGGCGGCGAGTTGGTCGAGGTGGCGCCGACGACCACCCTGTTCACGACGCCCCATGACCCACGGACAGAAGCGTACATCACCGGACGGTTCGGATGACCGCCGCGACGGTCGAGGTCACTGCGCGCGGCCAGCCGTCGGGATCGGGCGCCCCCGTCACCAACCGCGGCGCGCTGGCCGCTCGGCAGTTCTCCTTCTGGTACGGGGAGAAGCAGGCGCTGTTCGACATCGACCTCGACATGCGGTCGAGTGCGATCACCGCCCTCATCGGGCCGTCGGGGTGCGGGAAATCGACCTTTCTGCGGTCGATCAATCGCATGCACGATCTCCTTCCCGGAACGCGCCACGAGGGGCAGATTCTCCTCGACGACGCGGATGTGTACCGGCCGGAGGTCGATGCCACGGCGCTCCGGCGACGCGTCGGGATGGTGTTCCAACGCTGGAACTGTTTTCCCAAATCCATCTACGACAACGTCGCCTACGGCCCCCGCATCAACGCCTCGCTCCCGCGCCACGAGCTCGATTGGATCGTGGAGTCGTCGCTCCGACGGGCCGCGCTCTGGGACGAGGTCAAGGACCGCCTGCGGCAGACAGCGCTCGGTCTCTCCGGCGGCCAGCAGCAGCGGCTCTGTATCGCTCGGACGCTCGCCAATGATCCCGAGGTGCTGCTCCTCGACGAGCCGGCGAGTGCGCTCGACCCGATCGCCACGCAAAAGATCGAGGAGCTGCTGTACGAGCTCAAGCGCGAGCTGACCGTGGTCATCGTCACGCACAACCTTCAACAAGCCGCCCGCGCGTCGGACTATACTGCGTTCTTCTACATGGGTCGTCTCATCGAAGTGGGGCCCACGGACCGGATGTTCACGGCGCCCCAGGAAGAGCGTACGAACTCGTACATCACAGGTAGGTTTGGATGATGCCTCCCGCCCCGCTGTCCGCCACCACGCCCGAGACACCCGTCGGGTTCCGTCATTTTCACGACCAGCTCGAGACGCTCAAGGAGCGCCTCCTGACCATGTCGGATCTCGCCGAAGGATTGGTCGATCTCGCCGTCGATGCTCTGCTCAAGCAGGACCAGGACCGCGCCGAGGCCGTGATCACCGGCGACCGCGAGATCGATGCCCTGGAGGTCGAGATCGAAGGGCTCGCCGTGGCGCTGCTGGCGCTCCAACAGCCGATGGCCCGCGACCTCCGGTTCATTGTCAGCGCGATCAAGATCTCGAGCGACCTTGAACGCGTCGGCGACCATGCGGTCAACATCGCGCAGTGCGCCCAACGCCTCATCGCCATCCGCTCGTCGATCACGCCCGAGCCCGAGATCGAGGACATGGCCCGCCGCGCGCGCGGGATGCTGGGCGACGCGCTCGACGCCTTCATTCGGGCCGACGGCACGCTGGGACGCGATGTCTGCAAGTCCGACGACGCGGTGGATGCGCTGCTGAACTCCCTCTTCCGGATCCTGCTCACGCACATGATGGCGGACGCGCGCAATATCACGCCGTCGCTCGAGCTCATCCTCGTGGGCCGCAACCTGGAGCGCGTCGCGGATCTGGCGACCAACATCGGCGAGGATGCGGTCTTCCTCGCCGAGGGCAAGCAGATCAAGCATCACTTCGATGACCCGGCTCGGCGACCCGCGGGATCCTCGGTGGCGTTGACGATGGGCGGCGGCACGACCGGCTCCGGCGACCCGCGGTAGGGATCGCGTTTCGTGGCGACGACGGCTCTCGTTCGGAACGGAGGGACTCCCGCGACGGGAGCCGGCGCGGCGCCACGCGCGAGCAAGGACACGGTGCGCGTCGCCGCGATCGACATCGGCTCCAACTCCATCCGACAGATGGTGGCCGATGTCTCCGCCAACGGGACGATCCGGGTCGTGGATCAGTTGAAGGCCCAGCCGCGGCTCGGTACCGGAGTGAGTGCGACCGGGGAGCTAGGCGCCGAGCCGATGCTGGCCGCGATCGCGGCGCTGAGCCGGATGGCCACGCTCGCCCGTCAGCTCGGTGCGGGCCGCATCGAAGCCGTCGCCACGAGCGCGGTCCGAGACGCCACCAACGGCCGCGCCTTTATCGACCGGGTCCGCGCCGAGACCGGGCTCCGCGTGCGCGCGCTGGGCGGCGAGGATGAGGCCCGCCTCACCTTCCGCAGCGCGCTCGCACACTTCGACCTGGGCGTCGGACGATGGGTCGTCATGGACATCGGCGGTGGCTCGATCGAGCTCGCGCTCAGCGCCGACGGGTTGCTCGATCGGCTGATCTCCCTTCCCCTCGGCGCGATCCGCCTCAGCGAGCAGTTCCTGGGATCGGCCATCGAATCCGGCGGCCGCTCCCTCCGGCGCGGCGTACGCCGGCTCCGCCGCGATGTCCGTGAGACGCTGCGCACGCATCTGCCGGTCCGCGACTGGCGCGGCGCGCAGGTCATCGGCTCGGGCGGTACGTTCACCAACCTCGCAGGCATGTATCTCTCCCGGCAACGCGTGGAGAATGCGCGGACGGTACACGCCGCTCGCGTCCCGCGGGTCGAGATCGAGCACATCCTCGACGCGCTGCAAGACATGCCCCTGGCCGAGCGCGCCGCCGTGCCGGGACTGAACCCCGCGCGCGCCGACATCGTGGTGGCGGGCTTGGCGGTGATCGCGGAGGTCATCGCGCGCGTCGAGGCGCGCGAGGTTGCCGTGTCAGCGTACGGGATTCGCGAAGGGCTGTTGCTGGAAACCGCGCGCGTCGCCCCCACGGTCGCCGACCCCGGCGAGGCACGGGCGCGGTCGGTTCGCGAGCTGGCCGAGCGGTCGCACTACGAGTCGCCACATGCCCACCACGTGCAGCGCCTGGCGCTGCAGCTCTTCGACGCCATTGGCGACCGCATTGGCTGCGAGCCGGGCGACCGGGAGGTGCTGTCCGACGCCGCGCTGCTCCACGACATCGGCTACCACATCAACTACAACAAGCACCACAAGCACTCGTACCACTTGATCCTCCACGCCGACCTGCTCGGAATGACCCCCGAGGAGCAAGTCGCCGTCGCCACCGTGGCCCGCTACCACCGGGGCACCGCACCCAAGAAATCGCATGAGGATTACGGGCGGCTCGACCGCGCCCTCCGCCGCCGCGTCAAACGGCTGGCGGCAATCCTCCGCGTCGCCGACGGCTTCGACCGCGGACACGCCGGCGCCGTGGCGCGGATCAAAGTCCGCTGGCTTGGCCGCGCCATGCGTCTGACCGCCGTCGCCGCCGGCGCCCGCGTCCCCGTCCGCCTCGAGCTCTGGGGCGCGAGCCGCAAAGNNACGCAGCAGGCGCCGTTCGCGAACGGCGCCTCCGGGAATCGCACCCAGGCCGCTACCTCGGGCGCTCGACGCCGCCGCTGCTGGCCGGTGGTGTCACCGATGCCCGCCCCTCCTAGTCCGCTGCCTGCTCCCGTAGCTCCACGGTCCGCACCGGCGGGGGTTCCGGCAGTATCCGTCCCCAGCTGTCGCGCTGACAGACGATATGCGTCGAGCGCTCGGGATCCGTCCCCGGATGCCGCTGGCGATAGGTCCCGTTCTCCCGCAGCTCCCAGGCGCCGATGTTGTCCGAGAGACACGTCTCGAGTAACGCATCGAGTCGTGGATGCAGCGCCGGGTCTTCGACGGGCACGACCGCTTCCACGCGGCGGTCGAAGTTGCGCGCCATCCAGTCGGCGGACCCGATGTAGTACTCCGGCACGCCGCAGTTGCCGAACCGCCAGAGCCGCGAATGTTCGAGGAAGCGGCCGATGATGCTGATCACGCGCACGTTGTCGCTGATGTTCGGTACGCCCGGCCGGAGGCAGCAGATCCCGCGGACGATGAGATCGATCGACACGCCCGCTTGCGATGCCCGGTACAACGCTTCGATGGTCTCCGTATCCGCCACCGCGTTCATCTTGGCGACGATCCGGCCGCCGCGACCGGCGCGCGCGAATGCCGCTTCACGATCGATGAGCTCGATCACCCGCTGCCGCATGTTCGACGGAGCGACGAGCAGCTTCCGGTACAACCGCTGCCGCGAGTAGCCGGTCAAGGAGTTGAAGAGATCGCTGACGTCCGCGCCGACCGACGGGCTACACGTGAAAAGACCGAAGTCGGTATAGAGTCGCGCGGTCTTCGAGTTGTAGTTCCCGGTGCCGATATGCACGTATCGGCGGATCGCATCGGTCTCCCGGCGCACGACGAGTGCGACTTTGGTGTGCGTCTTGAGACCCGCCAGCCCGTAGGCCACGTGGACACCGGCGCTTTCCAGCGTTCTCGCCCAACTGATGTTGTTGGCCTCGTCGCCACGCGCCTGGAGCTCCACGAGAACCGCGACTTGCTTACCGCGCTGCGCGGCGTCGGTCAGTGCCCGGACGATCGCGGTGTCACCCGAGGTCCGGTACAGGGTCAACTTGATCGCGAGCACGTTCGGGTCTTCGGCCGCCGCATCCAGGAAGTGCTCGATCGACGCCGTGAACGAGTCGAACGGATGATGGACGAGGAGGTCGCGCTCCCGAATGACATCGAAGATCGATCGATGGGGATCCCGCAGCTCGGTCGCCACTGATGCCGTGAACGGCGTATCGCGGAGATCCGGGATGTCGAGCGTGGCGACGGACATCAGATCGCCGAGGTCGAGCAACGAGCCCGCGTCCTGCACGTCGTGCTCCGTCAATGACGGCAGTTCCGCCGTCTGCTCGTCGCGCAGCTCTTCCAGGAGCAGCGACCGCAGGTGCGCCGGCATGGTGTTCTGCACTTCGAGCCGCACGACTTCGCTGAACCGGCGCTCGAACACCTGCTGCTCGACCATCTCGAGCAGGTCCTCGGACTCGTCGGTCGCAGCCAGATCGAGGTCCGAGTAGCGGGTCACGCGGAAGGCGTGCCACCCCATGATCTCCATCCCCGGGAACAGCGCCCCGAGATTGGCGCCAATCAACTGCTCCAACGGCACGAACTCGCTCGATCGGCCGAACGGCACCCATCGCGGGAGGCTCTTCGGCACTTTGACGCGCGCGAAATGCTCGACGCCCTTGACCGGATCGCGAATCTCCACCGCCAATGACAGCGACAGGTTGGAGATGTACGGGAACGGATGCCCGGGATCGACCGCCAGCGGCGTCAGGATGGGGAAGACCTGCGACTCGAAGAAGCTGTCCACGGTCAGCCACTCTGCGGGCGTCAGGTCGGCCATCGACACGAGGCGCACGCCGCGCGCGGCCAGCGCCGGAAGCACCTGCTGGTAGAGGCAGATCTGGACGGCCGCCAACTGCTCGGTGACCTGTCGAGCGATCGCCGTCAGTTGCTCGGAGGGCATGAGCCCGTCCGGCGATGCTTGCACCACGCCGGCCCGCACTTGGCGCCGCAGTCCGGCGATGCGGACCATGTAGAACTCATCCAGGTTGGTGCTGTGGATCGCAATGAACTTGAGCCGCTCGAGGAGCCGGTTCCGCTCGTCGAACGCTTCGTGCAGCACGCGCGCGTTGAACGCGAGCCAGCTCAACTCTCGATTGAGGAACTGCGGCACGGCGGTCAGCGTCCCCGCGGTCATGGTGTCGCTCCGCCGGCGCCGTCAACCGCCGCGAGTTCCTCGGGGATCGCGTCCAGTTCGAGCCACGTCCGCGGCCCCGGATCTCGGCACTCGGCCAGCTCCGCTCCGCGAGATGTGCCAATACGCGTGGCCCCAGCGGCGAACATCGCGGCCGCTGTCTCGCAGTCGCGGATGCCACCTGAGGCTTTCACGCCGATCTCGTCACGCACGGTACGGCGCATGAGCCGTACCGCGGCCGTGGTCGCGCCCCCGCGCGCATGATATCCAGTACTCGTTTTCACAAACCCCGCGCCTGCGTCTCGCGCGATCTCGCACGCCCGGACGATCTCCGGCGGCGAGAGCAGCGCTGATTCGATGATCACCTTCACGAGCGCGCCATGAGCGGCGCGCACGGTCTCTCCGATATCCTGCACTGCATAGCCCCAATCACCCGTCCGCAATGCCCACAATGGAGCGACCATGTCCAGCTCGCGCGCTCCGTCAGCGACCGCCCGGCTCGCTTCGTACGCCTTTGTGGCACTCGTGCTCGCACCGAACGGGAACCCCACGACCGCCGCTACGACCACCCCGGACCCGGACAGCCGCTCGGCACACCGCGTGACCCACGCTGCATTGACGCACACCGCGGCCATGCGGTGACGCACGGCCTCGTCACAGAGGTGGTCAATGTCGGATGCCGTTGCCTCGGCAGCAAGCAGGGTATGATCCAGAAACGGGGCAATCCGAACGGTGGCACACATTTGTTACATCAGCTCGTTACGTGAGGTCGTGGAATTCGCTACCTAAATCGGCCGTGACCGGCGTGCGGATGACGGGGCTGTCGTCCCCTAACGGGATCACGCTGCCGTTTCCTGTGGCGTCACGGTCGTCTCCATGCCATTTTGACTGGTTAGGACGGTATCGCGATTGCTAGGGGGATCGGTAGGGTATTGACTCGCGCTGCCGCGAGGGACGATCCACGATCCAACGGGTCGGGCTCATGAGATGCGGTGGCTTGGGGTGTGGTCCAGCGAGCCCACCGGAACATTCACGAGGGTTGCATGGCTGACAAGGTTATTGGTATCGACTTGGGGACGACCAATTCGGTCGTCGCCGTAATGGAAGGCGGCGATCCGGTCGTCATTCCCAACGCGGAAGGCGGGCGGACGACCCCATCGGTCGTGGGCTTTACCAAGGATGGCGAGCGGCTCGTCGGGCAGATCGCGAAGCGGCAAGCGGTGACCAACCCGCAGAACACGATCTTCTCGATCAAGCGCTTCATGGGTCGCAAGCTGAGCGAGGTCGAGGGCGAGTTGAAGCGGGTGCCCTACAAGGTCATCGACGGCAGCACTGGGCAGGCGATCGTCGAGGTCCAGGGCAAGCGCTTCACCCCCCCCGAGATCTCGGCCATGATTCTGCAGAAGATGAAGCAGACGGCCGAGGACTATCTCGGGATGAAGGTCGAGAAGGCGGTGGTGACGGTCCCCGCCTACTTCAACGACTCGCAGCGGCAGGCGACGAAAGACGCCGGCAAGATCGCGGGCCTCGACGTCCTCCGCATCATCAATGAGCCGACCGCGGCCGCGCTGGCCTACGGTCTGGACAAGAAAAAGGATGAGAAGGTCGCGGTCTTCGACTTGGGGGGCGGCACCTATGACATCTCGGTGCTCGAGCTCTACGACGTCGAAGGCTCCCGCCAGTTCGAGGTCAAGTCCACGAATGGCGACACGCATTTGGGCGGCGACGACTTCGACCAACGGGTGATCGATTGGCTCGTGGCCGAGTTCAAGCGCGACCAGGCGATCGACCTCTCGAAGGACCCGATGGCGATCCAGCGGCTCAAGGAAGCCGCCGAGAAGGCGAAGATGGAGCTGTCCACGACGCAATCCACCGACGTCAACCTGCCCTTCATCACGGCCGATCAGTCCGGTCCCAAGCATCTCAACTATTCGCTCACCCGGGCGAAGTTCGAGCAGTTGGTGGACGATCTGATTCAGCGGACCCTGCCGCCCATGGAGCAAGCGCTCAAGGATGCGGGGCTCAAGCCAACGGAGATCGATGAAGTGTTGCTCGTCGGCGGATCGACGCGCATCCCGAAGGTGCAGGACATCGTGAAGAAGTTCTTCGGGAAAGAGCCGAACAAGGGCGTCAATCCCGATGAGGTCGTCGCTATCGGCGCGGCGGTACAGGGCGCGGTCCTCACCGGCGAGCAGAAGGACGTGCTGCTCCTCGATGTGACGCCGCTGTCACTCGGTATCGAGACGCTGGGTGGCGTGACCACCGTGCTTATCCCGCGGAACACGACGATCCCGACGAAGAAGAGCGAGACGTTCTCGACGGCGGACGACAACCAGACGACGGTCGAGATCCACGTGCTGCAGGGCGAACGCGAACTGGCCGTCTATAACAAAACGATCGGCAAGTTCCAGCTCACCGGGATTCCACCCGCACCGCGCGGGATGCCGCAGATCGAGGTCACCTTCGACATCGACGCCAACGGCATTCTGCACGTGTCGGCCAAGGACAAGACCACGGGCAAGGAACAGAAGATCCGGATCGAAGCCTCGAGCGGTATCTCGGAAGCCGAGATCGACCGGATGGTCAAGGACGCCGACAAGAATGCCGCGGAAGACAAGAAGCGGCGCGAAGAGATCGACACCCGAAACCGCCTCGACAGCATGACGTACGAGGTGGAGAAGAACGCCAAGGAGTGGTCGGATCGCTTGACCCCCGACCTCAAGTCGAAGCTCGACGGGGCCGTGGACCGGGCGCGGAAGGCGCTGCGTGCCGACGACCAGGGGGAGATCCGGGCCGCACAAGAGGAGCTCACCCGTACCTACAGTGAGGCTGGGCAGTCTTTGTATCAGCAACAAGGCGCGGGCGCGACCCCTGGCCCGACCCCCGGCGACGGCGCACAGGAGCCACCTCCTGGCGGCCCGACCGCCGGCGGCCAACCAGGCGCCAAGCCCGACGATGTCGTCGAAGCCGATTACGAGATCGTGGACGAGAAGAAGTAAGCGGACTGAAGCCGGTAGCCGCGATCGTATGCCCGCGGTCGCCTACCGGCACCTCACCTCAAGGAAACTCTGCGGCCCTGCCGCGTGTATATCGGTTGTGTGGATCGGTTAGTGTCCGAAGTATTCACGACTCTTTGAACAGGCAGGTCAGCCCCATGGCACACACTTTCTTTCGCACGAAATTCGGCGCCTCGGTGGTCGCGGCATTTGTCGGCGGAATCCTCGTCGCCTCATCGCTCGACTTCACCCACTTCGGCTACGCCCAGTCGGCGACCGCAACCCAGACCACTGGCAAGCCGACGACGACGCAGATCAAGCCGGTCGCCGACGCCAGCAACGCCTTCGTCTCGATCGCGGAGCACGTCACCCCGGCCGTCGTGTCGATTCAGACGGCCCGTGATCCGCGTCAAAGCGATGCCAGCCCCCGGATGCGTGGTCGTGTCCCGCCGGGGCTCGAAGATTTCTTCAATCAATTCGGCCCGCAACAACCGCAGCCGCAAGAGGCCAGCGGTTCAGGCTTCATTGTCTCGGCTGACGGCTATATCCTCACCAACAACCACGTAGTAGCGGACGCTGACCGCGTGACCGTCATGCTGACCGATCAACGCGTGTTCAAGGCCAAGGTCGTCGGCCGCGATCCCACGACCGATGTGGCCGTGATCAAGATCGATGGGCACGACCTGCCGACGGTCAACTTGGGCGACGACACGCAGGCCCGCGTCGGGGAGTGGGTGCTGGCGATCGGCAACCCGCTGGGCCTCAACTTCACCGTGACCGCCGGCATCGTGAGCGCCAAAGGGCGCAGCGGCCGCGACCTCGCGGGCCTCATGCACAACCAATACGCGATTTCGGATTTCATCCAGACCGACGCCGCGATCAATCCGGGAAATTCCGGCGGCCCGCTGGTCAATATCCGCGGTGAAGTCATCGGCATCAACAGCGCCATCGCGAGCCCGACCGGGTACTACTCGGGCTACGGGTTCGCGATTCCGATCACGCTCGCCAAGAGCGTGATGGACGACATCATCAAGTACGGTAAGGTTCGGCGCGCGGTGTTGGGGATCGAGATCAGCGAAGTCGATCCGGACGACGCGGGCGCAGCCGGGCTCAAGACCATCGAGGGCGTCAAAGTAGGCGGCTTCCAGCCCAGCGACGGCACGAGCCCCGGCGAGAAAGCGGGCCTCGAAGCCGGTGACGTGATCGTGGCCGCGGACGGCAAGCCCGTGGACCGCGTGAGCGCGCTGCAGCGGATCGTACGCACGCACCAGCCCGGGCAGACCGTGCAGCTGGACGTGATGCGCTACGGTACGCGGAAATCGTTCGGCGTCAGACTCACCGAGGCACCGAGCGACGAACAGATCGCCGCGAACGATGCCGGCGCCGAGAAGTCGAGCGAAGGCGTCAGTGCCGAGAAGCTCGGCATCTCCGTCGAGCCCGTAAGCGTGGACATGGCCCGCGAAGCAAGCATTCCTGACGCCGACCGCGGGGTCCGCGTGTCCGATGTCACGGGTGCGGGCCCAGCCCACGGCAAACTCATCCCGAACGACATTATCGTGGCCGTGCTCTACCCAGAGCCGCGTCACGACGTGCGCTCCGTGGCCGATCTACAGGCCGCGGTGTCCAAGGTGCACACTGGCGACTACATCAGCCTCCTGGTCTACAGCGTCGGTCCCCAAGGCCAAACCGGCAACACCCGCGTCGTAAGCCTGCACGTCGGGGAGTAGTGAACGGCAGAGATATAGAAAGGAGAGAGTAGAAAGGAGACAGAAGCGAACGCAGTATCAGGGGCCCGCCGCAACTCACCGCAGCGGGCCCCTGCTCGTTGTAGCCCCCTTGTTGTAGCCCTGTCGACTCTCGACTTTCGACTCACGGTTTTTTCGTTCTTGTCTCCTCTCTACTTTCTACTCTCGCCCTCGCTGTAGCTCCTCTCGCTGTAGCTCCTATCGCTGTCCCCCCTCTCGACTCTCGACTCTCGACTCTCGGCTTTTCTGTTCCTGTCTCCTCTCTACTTTCTACTCTCGCCTTTTTCTTGTTTGTTTTCTATTATCTTTTTGTCCCCGCTCGGGTGGCGTAATGGTAGCCGCGAGGGTCTTAGGAGCCCTTGTCGTAAGACGTGCGGGTTCGAGTCCCGCCCCGGGCATCTCGATCGAATCACTCGCTAGCGACGCATGCGCATCGTCGTCATTGGAAGCGGATTCGGCGGACTCGGCGCCGCCATCCGATTGCGCGCCCTCGGCCACGACGTCACGATCGTGGAACAGCAGGAGCAGCCCGGGGGCGTCGCCCAGGTCTACCACCACGACGGCTTCACCTTCGACGCCGGGCCGTCGTTCATCACCGCGCCCTGGCTGATCCAAGAGCTGTTCGATGTCGCGGGCCAGCGCACCGCCGACTACATCACCCTCGTCCCACTCGAACCGTTCTACACCGTTCGGTTCGAGGACGGCTCGATCTTCCGGTATTCAGGGCTGGGTGAGCGCTTCGCGCGCGAGATCCGTCGATTCGAACCGTCCGATATCCACGGCTATATCCGGCTGCGCACCGCCACCGGGAAAATGTTCGAGTCGAGCTTCCCGCTCACTGAACGCGCCCTCACGACGGTCAGCGACGCCGCGCGGATCCTCCCCGAGC
The DNA here is from genome assembly GCA_003152485.1 of Gemmatimonadota bacterium. Classification (GTDB taxonomy): domain Bacteria; phylum Gemmatimonadota; class Gemmatimonadetes; order Gemmatimonadales; family Gemmatimonadaceae; genus Palsa-1248. The sequence goes on from PMAE01000055.1 coordinate 99,926, forward strand.
TCCTACGCCCTCGCGCCTATCAGTCGGTCGCCGGGTTCGTCAATGAGTGCATCCGCGACGAGCGCCTCCGTCGCGTCTTCAGCGCCCACACGCGCTTCATCGGCGGCGATCCCCTGCGCACCCCTGCCCTGTATACCATGCTCCAGACGCTGGAACAGCGGTGGGGCGTGTGGTTCGCCATGGGAGGAACGGGCGCCATCGTCCGCGCGCTCGTCCGCCTGTTCGCGGAACAGGGCGGAACGCTGCGACTCGGCGAGGAGGTGGCCGCGATCGTGATCGACGAGTCGTCTCGACGGGCGACCGGCGTGCGGCTCGCCAGTGGTGAGGTCCTCGCCGCCGATGCCGTGGTGAGCAACGCCGACGTGGCGTCCACCTATCTCCGAATGGTGCCCGCGGCACTACGGCCAGTCGAAACGGATCGCCGGATCGAGAGCCGCACGTATTCGACGTCCCTCTTCATCCTCTGTTTCGGCACCGATCGTCGCTACGACGAGCTCGCGCACCACGAGATCCTCATGGGGCGGCGCGATCAGCTGCTGGGGACGGACGTCGCAACCGGTCAGCGGCATCCGCACGATTTCTCGCTCTACCTCCACCGCCCGACCGCGACCGACCGGTCGCTCGCGCCGGATGGCTGCGACTCATGGTATGTGATGTCCACCGTTCCCAATCTGCGCGCGGGGACGGACTGGGCGGCCACGGCCGGTCCCTACCGCGACGCGATCGTGCACTACCTCGAGCAGCGATATCTCCCTGGACTGTCCCACCACATCGTCGCCGAACGATGTATCGATCCCCGATATTTTCGTGACACGCTGAACTGCCACCTGGGCAGCGCCTTTTCCGTCGAGCCCACGCGGACGCAAACCGGGTGCTTCCGCCCCCACAATCAGAGCCCGGACATCCGCAATTTGTTTTTCGTCGGCGCCGGGACCCACCCCGGGGCGGGCCTCCCCGCTGTGCTGTCCTCCAGTAAGATCGCCGCCCAATTGATCGGCGGCGCGTAACGCCCCCATTACATTTCCCACATGCCCATTGAGATCACGCCGAAGAAGACCACCGGCGTCGAACGATTGCTCGTGGTGACGGTGCCGGCAGAGGATGTCCGCGACGCTGAGGAGCGCGAGGCCCGACGCTACGCGTCGAAGGTTCGGCTCCCCGGGTTCCGGCCCGGCAAGGCCCCCGCCGCCGTGGTGCGCAAGCGATTCGCGGAAGCGATCCGCCAGCAGACGGTCGAGGCGCTCGTCCAAGAAGCGTACAAAGAGGCGCTCCAACGCGAGCCGCTCAAGCTCATCGGCCAGCCACACGTACACGATCTCAAGTTCGAGGACGGCAAGCCGCTGACCTTCGAGCTGCACCTCGAGGTCCGGCCAGATGTCGCGCTCGCGCGGGTCGCCGGATTCCGCGTGGAACGGCCGACGCTCGCCGTGACACAAGACCAACTGACGGCGCAACTCGACGCGTTGCGCGAGCAGCGGGCGATGTGGACGCCCATTGAGGAACGTCCGGGTCCCGGCGACCGCGTGACCGTCGTCCTGTCCACGGGCGATGAGCCCGGCCAGCTCGCCGACGGCAAGGAATACCCGCTCGTGCTCGGCGGTGGTCAGGCGATTGCCGGGATCGAAGAGTTGATCATGGAGGCCGCGACTGGGCAAACGGTCGAACGGCCCGTGAAATGGCCCGATGACTTCCCGGATGAGGCCCAACGCGGCAAGACCAAGCTGGTACGGGTCACGCTCCGTGAAGCGAAGCGGAAATCGCTCCCCGCCCTCGACGACGCGTTCGCTCGGGAGGTCGGTGACTTCGACTCAAAGGATGCGCTGGTCGCGGCCGTGCGGGCGGATCTGACGACCAGCTCGGAACGAGAGGCCGATGCCCAGGTCCGGCAACGGCTGCTCGACGACATCGGCAGCGCGAACCCATTCGAGATTCCCCCCAGTTGGGTCCAGCGGCTGGTGGACGCGTACAGCGAGGCGTATCAGATCCCCGACGACGATCGTCCCCGGTTTGCCACCGAGTTCCGGCCGGTGGCCGAGAATCAGGTGCGGCGCGAGCTCATCATCGAGACCCTCGCGGAACGCGAGCATCTCGCGGCCACGGAAGCCGATGTCGATGACCGAGTCGCTGACGTGGCGGCCAAACGAAACGCGCCGGTCGCCGAGGTGTACGCGTCGCTGCAGAAGGCCGACCGCCTGCGCGATATCGAGCGCAGCGTGACCGAGGAGAAAGTCTTCAAATGGCTACTCGAGAAGAACACGGTGGAGTGAGCGCGGCACTCGCGCACGTCCCCCGTTGATCGCATTGCAGGTTCCCCGAATTCGCTACGCACCTTTTTCCAAACGATCGATGACCGACGACCGCAAACCGACCTACGAGCACCCCATGTCCACGATCTATCCGCCCTACGTCATCGAGCGCTCCAGTCGCGGCGAGCGCACGTATGACATCTTCTCGCGGCTCCTCATGGACCGCATCGTGTTCCTGGGCACGCCAGTGAACGACGATGTCGCCAATATCATCATCGCGCAGTTGTTGTTTCTCGATGCCGATAACCCAGAGCGCGATATCCACCTCTATGTGAACTCCCCCGGTGGGAGTGTGTCGGCAGGTCTCGCGATCTACGACACGATGCAGTTCCTGCGCGCGCCCGTGAATACCACGTGCATGGGGATGGCCGCGAGCATGGGGTGTTTCCTGCTGGCCGGTGGCCGCAAGGGCCGACGCGCCGCGCTACCCCACGCCCGCGTCATGATGCACCAGCCATCCGGGGGTACCCAGGGCACGGCGTCGGATATCCAGATCCAAGCCAAGGAGATCCTGTATCTCCGCGGCAAGATGCACGACCTCATGTCCAAGCACACCGGCCGACCCGTGGAGCAGATCGAGCGCGATTTCGATCGGGATTACTACATGTCGGCGGAAGAAGCGAAGGCGTACGGGATCATCGACAAGGTCGTGTCGCAGGACACGGTCGCCACGATCCGCATAGGCGATGCCGTCGAATTGGCCAAGTCCTGACCCGAGCGCTGTCCGCGTCGTCAAATAATGGGCACCGGCCGTCAGGTCGTTGGGCGGCCGGTGGATGGACACCGTAACCGGTGTATTGGCAAGCGATTGGGTCAGTACACGACACCGGTGACCGGCGCACTCGTGAAATTTTTCACAAGCTTGGTTGCTACTGCACGCGTTGGCGCAAGTCAGCTTGACCCGCTTCTGAGCGCCTGTTACTTCTCCGGCAGTCGCCCGTTCCCGTGGCGGTTTTTCCAGACCTACCAGAACTGATTGTATGNNCCGCTTGTATGACCGCGTCCCGATTGGCTCGCCGCTCCCCCGTCGCCCGGTGTCCGGACTCCCATGTCCCACGATAAACACTTGCGCTGTTCGTTTTGTGGCAAGTCAAAGGACTCCGTCAGGAAGTTCATCTCCGGGCCCTCAGTCTACATCTGCAACGAGTGCATAGCGCTCTGCAATGAGATCCTGGCGGAGGACGAAGAACGCGAAGTTGCGGAGGCCATCACACAGGTCCCCTCGCCGCAGGAGATCAAGGACGTTCTCGATCAGTACGTGATCGGCCAGGAGCGCGCCAAGAAGGCCCTCGCCGTCGCCGTCTACAATCACTACAAGCGCATCAACTCCGCATCGCTCCGCGATGACGATGTCGAGCTCGATAAGTCGAACATCCTGCTCATCGGCCCGACCGGCGTCGGCAAGACGCTGCTGGCGCAAACGCTGGCTCGCATCCTCGATGTCCCATTCACCATCGCCGATGCGACCACCCTCACCGAAGCCGGATACGTCGGCGAGGACGTGGAGAACATTCTGGTCCGCTTGCTCCAAGCCGGGGACTTCAACGTCGCCGAGTGCGAGCGCGGGATCGTCTACATCGACGAAATCGACAAGATCGCGCGCAAGTCGGAGAATCCGAGCATCACGCGTGATGTATCAGGCGAAGGCGTCCAACAGGCGCTGCTGAAGATCCTCGAGGGAACCGTGGCATCCGTCCCCCCGCAAGGCGGACGGAAGCACCCGCAGCAGGAATACATCCAGATCAACACCAAGGACATCCTGTTCATCTGCGGCGGCGCCTTCGACGGATTGGAGAAGATCATCGAGGCCCGTACCGGTCGGAAACAGATCGGGTTCACAAAGACGGATGCCAACGCGGGCGCGGTCGCCGGGTCGATCGCCACGGTGCAGAAGAACGCGTTCGCCGATGTCGAGCCGGATGACCTGCTCCGCTACGGACTCATCCCCGAGCTGGTCGGCCGGCTGCCGGTCTCAGTCCCCTTGGAAGCCCTCGACGAGGACGCCCTGGTGCGAATCCTCAAGGAGCCCAAGAACGCGCTGACCAAGCAGTACGCCAAGCTCTTCGACCTCGAAGAGGTGAAGCTCATCTTCGAGGAGTTGGCGCTCCGGGCCATCGCGGGCAAAGCGCTCAAGCGCGGCACCGGCGCCCGCGGTCTCCGCGCGATCCTCGAGGAGATCCTCACCGATATCATGTTCGACCTCCCCAGTCGCGATGACGTGACGGAGGTCCGAGTGATCGAGAGCACGGTCCTCAATCGCACCGCCCCGCTCCTCGAGATCTCACCCAAGCGCCAGAAGAAGGAAGCGTAAGGCGGGCGTTGGGCGCCGACGGTTAGATTGGGGCGGGAGCCACTCGTGGCCTCCCGCCTTTGTTTTTTCTGCTGGTGAACACCCACCGCGACGACCGCCGCTCGTGCCCCTCTTCGCCCGCGACGCCGAGCAGTTCGCTACAACCGAGCGACTCCCCGTCCTCCCGCTGCGCGAGGTCGTGGTCTTTCCGTACGTGGTCATTCCGCTGCTGGTCGGCCGGTCGGCATCCCTGGCCGCCCTCGATGCCGCCGAAGCGGTCGGCGGAGCCGGCAAGGACAAATTCGTCCTGCTCGTCGCCCAACGCAGTGGCGAGGTGCAGGACCCCGCGGCCGCGGACCTCTATCGCGTCGGCGTCGTGGCCCGTGTGCTCCAGAGCTCGCGGCTCCCCAACGGCACGGCCAAGGTGCTCGTCGAAGGCATCGCGCGGGCCCGCGTGACCCGCTACGCGCCCGCCGGCGGGTGGCTCCGGGCAACGGTCGTCCCCTACCCCTTTACGCCCGCGCTCCTCCCCCTCCCGCCCCTCGACGACACGCTCGACGACACGCTCGACGACACGCTCGACGCCGATCGCGAGCCACCGCCCCGCCCCGCGCCCGGCGCCTCCCCCACGCTCCCCCCGGCTAAGCCCGGCGCCGGCGCCGCAGCCCTCGGCGCCCCGGGAAGCCACCCCGGACCCCGTCCCGGGCCCGACCCCGCTGGCGAGCCAACTGGCGGCCCCGCTGGGGACCCCGCTGCCGACGCGGCCAGCGGCGCGCGGACGGCGCTCAGCCGCCGGGTGCTCTCGCGGTTCGAAGAGTACGTGTCCATGCACCGCCGCATCCCCGACGAGACGGCCGCATTCGTCCAGTCGATCGAGTCCGATGAGCGTCGCGCGATCGCGATCGCGGCCCATCTCGCAGTCAAGCACGACGTCCGCCAGAAACTACTCGAGATGGCGGAGCTCGCCGATCTGTGGTACGCGCTGTCGGATGTCCTCGGCGCTGAGATCGAATTGCTGCGCCTCGAACGGAAGATCGATGAGGATGTCCGCGGCTCACTCTTCCAGAACCAGCGCGAGTTCTACCTGCAGGAGCAGCTGCGCGCCATCACGCGCGAGCTCGGACAAGACGACGGCGACGAGCTCGCCGACATCGAAGCCGAGATCAAACGGCGGGCACTACCCGACGCGGTCCAGGCCCGTGCCCAGCGCGAGTTGCGGAAGCTCCGCCGCACGGCACCTATGTCCCCCGAAACGACGGTCGGTCGGAACTATCTCGACTGGCTCCTCGGCGTACCGTGGACGGAACGCACTGACGATATCCTCGACATCGCACACGCACGGCAGGTGCTCGACGAGGATCACTACGGGCTCGTCGAGGTCAAGGACCGCATCCTCGACTACATCGCGGTGCTCGGGCTCGTCGGACGGCTCGAAGGTCCCATCCTCTGCCTCGTGGGCCCCCCGGGGGTCGGCAAGACATCGCTCGGTCGGTCGATCGCCAAGGCGCTCGGGCGACGATTCGCGCGGATGGCGCTCGGCGGTGTTCGCGACGAAGCCGAGATCCGTGGCCACCGGCGCACGTATATCGGCGCGCTCCCGGGTCGGATCCTCCAAGCGATGCGACGCACCGAAGTGGTCAACCCCGTCATCCTCCTCGATGAGGTGGACAAACTCGGCCAAGACTACCGCGGCGATCCCGCGGCCGCGCTACTCGAGGTGCTGGACCCCGAGCAGAACAGTGCGTTCAACGACCACTACCTCGAGATCGACTACAATCTCTCGCAGGTTCTCTTCATCACGACCGCCAACTCGCTGGCGAGTGTGCCTGACGCGCTCCGCGACCGGATGGAGGTGCTGCGACTCACAGGCTATCTCGACCACGAGAAGGTCGCCATCGCGCGGCAGTTCCTCGTGCCCAAGCAGCTCCTCCGCAACGGCCTGCAGCTGGACGACGTGACGTGGGAGCCCGATGTGCTGCCCGTGATGCTCCGCCAATACACGCGCGAGGCCGGCGTGCGAGAGCTCGAGCGCCGGATCGCGCGAGTCGCCCGCAAGATCGCGCGGAAGCACGCCGAGTCGCCGGCCCCTGCGACCACTCCGGTCGAGCCGGTGACGATCAGCGCCGCCAAACTGGCGGACTACCTTGGACCCGCGCCCTTCGATCCCGATGAGACGACGCTCGAGGATTCGATCGGCGTGGCTCGCGGCCTCGCGTACACCGCGGTCGGCGGCGAGATCCTCGATATCGAAGTCAGTGTCGTACGGGGACGTGGCAAGCTCCAGCTGACCGGCACACTCGGCGATGTGATGAAGGAGTCCGCGTCCGCCGCACTGAGCTACGCGAGGCGCCGATCCAAGGATCTGGGGATCGATGAGGAGATCGCGCGAGGGGTGGGACGAGACATTCACGTGCACATCCCCGCAGGCGCCACGCCGAAGGACGGACCGAGCGCCGGCATCGCGATCGCCACGGCGATCATTAGCGCGCTGACCGGCGTCCCGGTGCGTGGCGACGTCGCGATGACCGGTGAGGTGACGCTGCGCGGTCGCGTGCTCCCGATCGGTGGGCTCAAAGAGAAATCCGTCGCCGCCCACCGTTACGGCATCCGGCATGTGATCATCCCGGCCGGCAACGTCCGTGAGCTCGACGAGTTCCCGGCCGAGATTCTGAGCGCAGTGACGTTTCATCCCGTGAAGACGATGGAAGAGGTGCTCGAATTCGGATTGCGACGCGCGACGGCGCCCGCTGCCGTGCCCGCACCACCGTCATCCGGGCGCCGTCTGGGCAGCACGGGCGCCAGCCACCCGCTCGGCCACCCCCACCCCAACGCACCCCGCGGCGACCCCCACGGCGACGTCGCGCCGCACTGAAGTACCCAGTGAGCGATGACCCGCTCCCCATTCGCTCCGTCGAGTTTCTCGGCGGCATGGCGGAGCCCGGAGGATGGCGGCCGCCGATGGCGCTGCCCGAGGTCGCGTTCCTCGGTCGGTCGAATGTCGGCAAGTCGTCGCTCCTCAACCGACTGGTACGGCACCGCGCCGTCGCGCGCGTGAGCCGCACGCCGGGCCGGACGCGCGAGATCAATTTCTTCCGTCTCAACGACGCCATCGTGCTCGTAGATCTACCAGGCTACGGATACGCGCGCGTCTCCAAGGAACGACACGCCACCTGGCGTCCGCTCATCGAGGGCTACCTCGGTAACACCCCGACCCTTCGCGGGGCCGTCCAACTCCTCGATATCCGGCGCGATCCCACCCCCGACGACCGCGACATGCTGGCCTTTCTCGCCGCGCTCGAAACCCCGACGCTCATCGCCGTCACCAAGATCGACAAACTCGGCCGCGGCGCCGCGACCGACCGGATCCACGCCCTCGCGGACACCCTTGCCATCGAGGAGAGCCAGCTGATCCCCTTCAGCGCCGTCACCGGCGAAGGACGCGACGACCTCGCCTCCGCCGTCGCGGGCCTCATCGCAGCCGCCGCCGCGCCGCCGGCGCTCCCGCCGCTGTCGGATCCGGCTCCGCGCTAACCCTTATCCCCGCTCTTTCGCCAACGGCAAGCACACATTCTGTGCCCCCTGCGGCGCGTTGGGCTTCACCCGAATGCTCTTCGCGGGGATCCCGACATACACGTGATAGGGCCGCACATCTTTGGTGGCCACCGCCAGCGCCCCCACCATGCCGTTGCATGCGACTCGCACGCCAGCCAGCACCGTCGCGTGGTACGTGATCCGCACGTTGTCTTCGAGGATCGTCGTGGCGTCGGTCACATCGCTTTGATCCACGATGCTGTGCGTATGGCTGTAGATGTTGGCGTAGTCGCTGACCGAGACGTTGTTGCCCATCACGATACCACCGCGGTCGTCGAGCAGCACGTGACGATGGACCACGCAGTCGTCGCCAACGTCCATGTTGTAGCCGAATGAGAACTCGACGTGCTGAAACGCTTTGAAGTTCTCACCGCACTGCTTGAAGATGTGCGGCGCGAGCACCCGTCGGAACCGGACCCCCAGATCGACGTTTTGCCCGCCAAGGAGTGTCCGATCGAATGAGTACCAGAGCCACAGGAGCGGCTTGACGCGCTGGAATTTTGCCTCGTCGCACTCGGCGTAATACTCGGGCTCGAGCGTTACCTCACGCGGATCGAGCGCCGTGAGCGCGAGCCGCAGCCCGGCGGGCAGCGCGGGATCGGCGACCGCCGTCTCCCAATTCGCGGCGTACTCCGGATACACGATCTCCGTGAGCGTGCGGCGACACAACACGGATCGGTCGGTCGACGGATCAGCGAGTGCGCCGGCGAGCCGGTCCAACCAGGCGTCGGCCAGCGCGCGGTGTGGGCGTTCGTCCGACAGCGCCCGGAGCGGCAGGTAGGCCATGGCCACAATCTACAGCACGCGCAACACATCCTCGACGGGACCCGCGTGGCCACGCTTGAGCAGCGTGACGATGTCCTCGAGCGCGGCCCGCGACCGCGGCCAGATGAACCGCTTGCGGGCGAGCTCCACCGGTAGCCACTCGTGCGCCTGGTGCTCGATCCCGGTGGTGACGACACCCGGCTCGCGCACGAACGCGGCGAAGACGACCGCGAGTTCGATCGTGTTCGCCAGGTGCAGGTAGAACGGCTGTACGCTCACGTTGTACAATCGCTCGGCTTGTAGCCCCGTCTCTTCCGCGAGCTCACGAACGGCGGCCGCTTCAGGCGTTTCGTTCGCCTCGATCTTCCCGTGCACCGATTCCCACGCACCCGGACATCGGGTGTCGAAGGCGCGCTGAAGTGTCAAGACGCGCCACGCGGCACGATAGGGCCGGATCACGTAGACGTCCACGACGCCGGGGACGACGTGGGTCATCGATGGCCGGGGCGGCTCCTACTGCGTTTCGGATCCCGCATCCGGAGGAATCTGCGTCGGGCCGTGGGTCGTGGTTAGTAGCCGGCGGTGGGCGACGCCGACGTGCAGCAGGGGTTCCATCGCTGGGCGTGGATTTATGGGAGGTCCCTAATGTGCGGTGAGCGAGCGGTGCGGTTACAACACGCCCCACAGATCGCGCGTGATGTCGATCCAGAGTGTCCACCGCCCGTTTGTCCGTAGGCCGCGGGCGACGTCGATGCGCACGAGATCGAACAGTGCGATCCCTCCGAGTCCCGCGGCCGGGTACCACCCCGCCGCGAGCGGACGAAACGGCGCGGCGCCATCGACGTAGTCCACGGAGAGAAATGGCGCCAGGATCGCGCGGGCCGGCGTCCTCCCAAACCGCCCCAACGACAGCGCCGGCGCCGGCACTGGGAACTGCCATTCGAATCGCGCACTGCCGACCGCCCGACCCGCGAACGCGTGATAGGCGTACCCGGGTCCGCTGACGTCGCCTCCCGCGTAGACGTATTCCTGCGCCGGCTGCGGTGAGGTAGCCGACACGCCCCCGAGCGAGACCCGCGCCACCGCACGATCGACACCCCACACGCGGTCCGCCTCGGCCGACACAAACGCCCGCCCCACGGCCGCGGCGCCTCGCGAGAGGACCGTGTCGGCCGCGGTATAGCTCTCGCCGCGGAGCTCGGCGTGGGCCCGCCAATCGATACCCCATGGCCCCGCCGACGGCGAACGGTCGATGGACAGCGTGACACGTGTCCCCTGCAGCGCGAGTGCAGGGATCGTCGCCCCATAGCTGCCATTGGCGGGCGCGGCGTGGACGGCGAGTCCGCGCTGCGTTTCGCGAGTCACGCCGAGCGCCCACCGGAGGCCGAACCGCTCGCCCGCGTCCACCCCGACGCCGACGCCTCGGACGTCGTACGGATCGGTGTGGTCGGCGCCAAACTCCTGGGCCGCGAGGCTATTGGCCAGCTGCGAACCCTCGGCCACGTCGCCCGCGTCGCGATAGCTGCGAAACGCGAACGCGCGGAGCGACGGCCCAGCCGCCGATCGCCACCCGATGGCCGCTTCACCCTTCGCCTGCCGATCGTCGAGTCCGTAACGACCCCGGCCTGAGACGCTCCATGCCGCGCCGGGCGATAGCGTGGCGCCCGCACCGAGCGCGAGCCCCTCCACGCGGTTGATGTGCACGAACTCCGAGATCCCCCCGCTGGACACCGCCGCGGTCTGGACCCGGGCCAATGCGCCGCGCTCGACGATCGCGCGTGCGGCATCCTCGACCCGGCGCACATCGTCCACCGTCGCCACGGCGACGTCCGGAGGGAGCGAGTCCAGGATGTGACCGTGCCATGGGTACGCGGCGAGCGCCGCCGGTGGCAGGGACGCGATTTCCGGCCCCGCGAACCCGCGGGGGTCGAGCCCGCGGTTGATCTCGTAGCAGCAGATCTGCCAGCGCGCGCGGATGATCCCACGCACTGGATAGTCGAACCAGGTGGCGGAACGGACGACGTCCAGCTCCTGATGGCGGGGCAGCCAGTACCGGCGGTCCACCAGCGCGTTGTCGAGCGTGACTGCGAGGGTCTCGATGCGGTGATCGAGGATCGCGGCCCGGGTGAAGGTCACCGCCATACGGACCAGGGCGCCGCTTTCACGCTCCACGTAGACGGTGCCCACGACCCGCGGGGCACCGGCGTCCCGCGGGCGCACCCGGATCGCGTAAACTTCTACGACCCGGTCGGGGATCGTGATACGAAGCGAGTCGGTGACGAGGTAGTCGTAGTCGTCGGGCCCGTGCGGGGCGAGTGGGTGCGGAACGTCGTGCACGTCGTGCCCGTCGCCCAGGCGGATGGAATCGGGGAAGTTGTTTTGGATGATGCCGTACCGGTCGCTGTAGTAGCCGATGTCGCCCGGCAGGAGGAGGGTATCCCGCTGGCCGATGATGCGCTGCTTGCTGAGGTTGGGCGTCCGCCAATAGACTTCCACGGCCAACTCGTCTGACCGGACGATCTTGGGCGGGTCGGGAAAGCCAGGGCCGACCTGCCCGAGAAAGGTCAGATATCCGTGCGCCGACGCCTTGTAGTCCGTCAGTCCGGTGTCGGCCAGTTGGCGGCTACGCCGCGCGATCGCGAGCGCCACGAGCGCGCGCGCACGGGCGTCGTTCCAGCGGTCGGGGCCTTCCTGGGCCGCGACCGGACGCGAGCCGATGCCGACGAATGCCCCTGCCAACCCGAGAGCGTACGTCACGATGCACCACCACCGCCGCTGCCCGCCGTGCATGAGCGCCAAATATACCGAATGACCTACGAACGCTTTCGCCAGCTCGCGGCGACCGTCCATGAACGCCGTGGCATCGTCCCCGTGTGGAAGGACATGCTGCTCGATACCGATACCCCGGTCTCCGCGTTCGCCAAAGTGCGGCGTGGCCCGTTCGCGTTTCTGCTCGAATCGGCGCCCGCGGGCAGCGATACGTGGTCGCGCTATACGTACATGGGCACCGAGCCGCGGGGCGCATGGCGGCTGGCCCGCGACGGATCGGTCGAAGACTGGACGCCGGCGCGGGGCTGGCATGGAACGCGCCGGCCACCCGATCCGCTCGCCGACCTGCAGGCGCTGATCGCGCGAGACGTGCCCGTCGCCGTCCCCGAGCTCGGTGACTTCTGGACCGGCGCGGTCGGATTCTTCGGCTACGATGTCGTGCGCTATATCGAGCGGTTGCCGCATCCGCCCCCGGCGGGTCTCGATGTCCCGGACGCGCTCTTCGTCTTCACCAGGGGCGTGGTGATCATCGACAACCTCCGGGCCCAAGCCCGGGTCGTGGTCGGCGTGCCCGTCGCTCCGGGAGCTGACGACGCGACGTTGCGTGCGTTGTACGAGGAGGCCGCGCGCGACGTGGCGGCGATGCTCGATCGGCTGCATGCACCGCTCCCGCTGCCCGCGCTCGATCTCGACCCCACCGCGCCGCCGGCGACGGGCCGCTCGACCTATGAGCGGTCCCGGTTTCTCACCGACGTGGCGCGGATCCGTGAATACATCCTGGCGGGTGACTGCTTTCAGGCCCAGCTCGCTCGTCGCATCGATGTGCCGCACGATTTTCCGTCCGACGCGCTGTACCGCGCACTCCGAGCGATCAATCCGTCGCCATACATGTACCACCTCGTGCTCGACGGCGTCGAGCTGGTCGGCAGTTCTCCCGAGCTACTGGTCCGGGTCGCCGACGGTCGCGTCACGGTACGGCCTATCGCCGGTACCCGCCGCCGCGGCGCCTCGGCCGCCGAGGACGCGGCGTTGGGGGCGGAGCTCCTCGCCGACGAGAAAGAGCGCGCCGAACATGTGATGCTCGTGGACCTCGGGCGGAATGATGTCGGCCGGGTGGCCGAATTCGGGACCGTGAAGGTGACGGAGTTGATGGTCGTCGAGCAGTACTCACATGTGCTCCACATCGTGAGCCAGGTCGAAGGGATGGTCGCCGAGCGCCGGTCGGCCCTCGATGTCTTTCGCGCGACCTTCCCCGCGGGGACCCTCACCGGTGCTCCGAAGGTGCGTGCCATGGAGATCATCGATGAGCTCGAGCCCGAGCGCCGCGGGCCCTACGGTGGCGCAGTCGGCTATATCGCGGCGGGCGACCAGCGGATGGATCTCGCGATCACGATTCGGACCTGCGTGCTAGCGCACGGCGTCGCCTCGGTCCAGGCCGCGGCGGGCATTGTCGCCGACTCGGTCCCCGACCTCGAGTGGGAAGAGACGGAGAACAAGGCGCGCGCCCTCTTGACGGCGATCGGCCAAGTCCGTGCCGCGCCCGCCGCCACGATGTCGCACGCCGCGAGCGACGTCACCATCGAACCCACCATCGAACCCACCATCCGCGGCACCGCCCGCGGCTCCGCCGCCCGCGCGCCGGCGTCGCGCCTCTAACCGCGATGCGGTATTCCCTGACCGGCGTTGAGGGTGGGCACTCCTTCGACCTCAAGACCGGCGTCGCATTGGTGATCGGCCGCGCCCTCACCAGCGACATCCCGGTATTCGATCCCACGATCTCTCGGCGGCATGCGTCGGTCACGGCGGACGCGACGGGGATCGAGGTGCGGGATCTGGGCTCGAGCAATGGCACGTTTCTCAACGGTGTCAAGATCGACATCGCCCGGGTCGGCACGGGCGATATCATCGCCTTCGGCAAAGTCTCCTTCCGCTTGGTCGAACGGGCACCGACACCGCTTCCTGGCATCTCGGGCTTCGCCGGGATGCCGACGCCGATCAGCAACCAATCGATCGGCGCTCGGCCCGCCGGCGACGTCCGCCCCGTGAGCACGGCCGGTTCGGCGGGCACACCCGCGCGCAACGCGGGCACGATCGTGCGACAACTCCGCGTCCCCGACAGCGACCCGAACGCGTTCGAGGCGGCGCTCCGGCAAGGGCCTGGTGGCGCCCGCATCACGAGCGGACCGCGGCGCAGCGGCGAGGCCGCCGACGCGGCGGCGGACCGCGCCAAGAACGAGCAGAAGCTCGCGCTCCTGCTCGAAGTCTCCAAAGGCCTGACGCGCGTCGCCGATGTCGGGGTGCTACTGGAGAAGATTGCCGGCTTCTGTCTGCAGATCTTCGACGTGGACTATGTATCCGTCCTCCTCGCCGACGAACGCGGCGCGCAGATCCCAACGGTGGCCCGGGATCGACAGGGCGCGGCGCCCCACCGCTCGGTGCCCCAGTCGATTGTCCGGACCGCCGTGCAGGACAAAGTCGCGATCCTGTCCGACAACGCCCCCGAGGACATCCGCTTCGGCGGCGAGTCGATCCTCATGCAGCGGGTCCGCTCCACGATGTGCGCGCCGCTGGTCGGTGGCGAAGGCCAGGTGCTGGGCGTGCTCTACGTGGACAACGTCACCTCGACGCACCGCGTGGACGAGGAAGATCTCGAGTTCCTGGCCGCGTTCGCCGGCATCGCGGCCGTCGCGATCGAACACGGACAGTTCTCCGAGCGCATCCGGCACGAGCAGGTTGTGCGCAACAACTTCGAGCGCTACTTCGCCCCCACTCTCGCCGCTCGCATCGCGGGCTCGCCCGATTCCGTGAAGTTGGGCGGCGACAAGCGGCTGGTGGCCGTGCTGTTCAGCGACATCCGAGGGTTCAGCGAGCTCTCGCGGTCGATGACGCCCGATGACATGGCCAGCTTGCTGTCGGAATATTTCACCGAGATGGTGGATTGCGTGTTCCGACACGGGGGCACGCTGGACAAGTTCATCGGCGACGCGGTCATGGCCCAATGGGGCGCGCCCATCGCGACCGACGACGACGCGGACCGCGCGATGCGCGCCGCCATCGAGATGATGCGCGCGCTCGAAGCGCTCAACGCCTCTTGGCGCGCCGCGGGTCGCCCCGAGCTCGCGATCGGGATCGGCTTGAGTTACGGCGAAGTGTTCGCGGGCAACATCGGCTCCGAACGGCGGCTGGAATTCACCGTCATCGGTGACACGGTCAACCTCGCGAGTCACCTGTGCGCGGCCGCGGACGCGGGCGAGATCCTGTTGTCCGACGATATTCGGCGGGCGCTGCGATCGCCACCGGCGCTCGACGAGCGTCCCCCACTCGAGTTGAAAGGCAGCGCCCACCCGGTCCCGGTGTTCCGCGTGGCGGGTCCATGACCCAGGGAGCGGCGCGTCCCCATACCGCCTGCCGCGCCGGGCGCGCCGTGCGCCGATGATTGGCCCTCCGCACCCCGAATACCAATTCCTCGAGACGCCGATCGCTAGCGGCGTCGCGCTCGCCTCGCTGCTGCCGCCGCTGCGCGCGATCGTCGAGGCGCAGAGTCTCTACGCGTACGCCGCCACGGTCACCGGACGACGGGAGCTCGCGGGGCGTGGGCCAGCGTACGCGATTCCCCTCGGGCGTGACCGAGTCGTCGTGCGCCACGTGCGACACGGCGGTGCGCTGGCGGCGATCACGCGTGACGTGTTCCTGGCCCCCACGCGCGCACCGTATGAGTTGGCGGTGTCGCACCGGCTGCGCGACGGCGGGGTGCCGACACCCGAGGTACTGGCCTATGTCACCTACCCGGTCGCACGATTTCTTCGGCGTGCCGATGTCGTCACCCGAGAGATTCCGGATGCCGTGGACCTCGGCACGCTACTCGGTGCCGCGACGCTGACCGCCGACGATCGCGCCGCCCTCTGGGCGATGGTCACGGAACTCATCGAAGCGTTGGCGACGGTCGGCGCGTACCACGCCGACCTCAATGTCACGAATGTGCTCGTCGCCCCCGACGCCGCGGGACGGCGCACCGCGCACGCCATCGACGTGGATCGCGTCGTCTGGGGCCACCCCGGCGACCGGGCGCTGGTCCGCACGAATTTGGATCGCTTGCACCGCTCCGCGCGGAAACGGGGCTTGCTGTGAACACCGGTGCGCGACCGAGTACCGCTCCGAGTACGGCTGCAGGTACCGCTCCGACGTCGGCCGGTCCCGGCGGCGCGGCGAATCCGGCGCGCCGCCCGAGCGCCGTTTCAACTCCGCTCGATCGCGTCGGCATCGTGATGATGAGCGCGGTCGGCGACGCGGTGCACGTCCTCCCCGTCCTTACGGCGCTCAAGCGGCACTCGCGCGCGACACGCGTCGGTTGGGTGTTGCAACCGGGCCCCGCGACGCTCGTCCGGGGCCACCCCGCGGTCGATGACCTCGTGCTCTTCGACCGGGCAGCCGGATGGCGCGCGTTCACCGATGTGCGGCGCGAGCTGCGAACCCATCCTTTCGATGTGGTCCTCGATCTCCAGGTCTATCTCAAGGCCGGCATCGTGACGGCGTTCACGCGGGCCCCGGTGAAGCTGGGGTTCGATCGCGCCCGCGCGCGCGACGGCAACTGGCTCTTCACGACTGACCGGATTCCGCCCCGCGTCCCGGGCCAACACGTCCAGGATCAGTACTTCGAGTTTCTCGACGCGCTCGGCGTCCCACATGAGCCGGTGACGTGGGATCTCGGTCCGTGGCCCGGCGAGCGGGCGGCACAACGCGAGTTCTTCGCGCGCATCGACCGCCCGGTGGCCACGATCGTCGTGGCCACGAGCAAGCCCGAGAAGGATTGGCTCCCCGAACGGTGGGGCCAGGTCGCGCGGGCCCTCGATGCCGACTTCGGACTGCAACCGGTACTCGTGGGCGGCACCTCGCCTCGCGAGCGACACGCGGCGGCAGTGATCCGCGAGCGGGCGCCCATCGCGATCTCCGCGTTGGGGTCCGGGCTTCGTCCGCTCGTCGGCATTCTCGACGGCTCCGCGCTCGTGCTCAGCCCCGACACCGGTCCACTACACATGGCCGTCGCGCTCGACCGACCGGTGGTCAGTCTCATGGGCTACACGAATCCGAAACGCACCGGCCCGTATCGCCGCTTCCACGATCTGATCGTCGACGCCTACGGCGATCCCGGTGAGGTCTACCCGGTCTCGATAGAGACGCGGCGGGGCCGGATGCCGCGCATCACAGTGGACGACGTCTTGGCGAAGGTCGCCCGGTGGCGGCAGACCTACGAGGTCCGGTAGGCATTCGCTCTGTCCGCCAAACTCGCGAACTGCCGCTCGTCGCCTCTCGCTTTTTGTTATTCGCCCTTATCCCCTCTCCACTTTCTACTTTCGCCCTGTTGTTTTTGTCGCCTTTCGACTTTCGCCTCTCGTCTTTTGTATTTCGCCCTTGGTAACGAAGCACACGCCGAATTCGTACGTCACCCCGACCTCGCGGAGCAACCCCACGAGCCGCACGAGCGGCAGTCCCATGACCGCGAAGAAATCGCCCTCGATCCGGTCCACGATTGTCGCGCCGTACCCTTGAATGCCGTACGCGCCCGCCTTGTCCATCGGCTCACCCGTCGCGACGTAGGCGTCCACTTCGGCGGGTGTCATCACGCGAAAGTGCACACGCACGGCTTCGACGCCCGCGGCCACGCGGTCGCCCCAGGCGACGCACACCGCCGAGTAGACGTGGTGCGATCGGCCCTGCAATGTCCTGAGCATCGACACGGCATCCGCGGCATCGAGCGGCTTGTTCAGGATTCGGTCGTCGATCACGACGATCGTGTCGGCGCCGATGACGAGGGCGTCACGATCCACGGCCGCGATCGCGGCCGCCTTCTCCCGGGCCAACCGCTCGACGCACGCTACGGGATCTTCGTTCGGCAAGACGCGTTCGTCGATATCCGCCGGTCGCACGGCGTGCGCGATCCCGATCAGCGTCAACAGATCGCGGCGCCGTGGCGACTGCGACGCGAGCACGATCCGCGGGGCCTGCGTCACCGCTCGATCCATAGGGTGACCGGGCCATCGTTCACGAGCTCGACGTCCATCATCGCCCCGAACTCGCCCGTCTCCACGGCCACGCCGCGCGTCCGCAGCAGCTCCACGAACCGGTCGTACAGCGGTTCCGCGATCTCGGGACGTGCGGCGTCGATGAAGCTCGGACGCCGCCCCTTCTGGGCGTCGCCGTACAGCGTGAATTGCGACACGACGAGGAGCGCGCCACCGACCTCGGACAGGCCGAGGTTCATCTTGCCGTCCGCGTCGCCGAACAGTCGGAGCCCGACCACTTTCTCCGCCATCCAGGGCAAGATCTCGGTCGACGCCGCCGCGTCCTCCGCGCGAAATCCCACCAGGAGGAGATACCCCTGACCGATCTGGCCGGTCGTCCGCGGCTGCCCGTCCGCGAGGACCCGGACTTCGGCCCGCCGGACCCGCTGGAGAAGGACGCGCAGGCGCCGCTTACTCGACCGTGACGGACTTGGCCAGATTGCGCGGCTGATCGACATTCGAGCCGCGTTTGACGGCGATGTAGTACGCCAGCAACTGCAACGGGATCGCGGCCAGCACCGGAGTCAACATGTCGATCGTTTCCGGGATTCTGAACTCGTAGTCGATCTTCCCGGCGAGCGACGGCTCCTCGCGGCTCGTGATCGCGATCACGCGGCCGTTGCGCGCTTTCACTTCTTGCACGTTGGACGCGACTTTGTCGAAGACCGAGTCGTGCGGCGCGATAAACACCACCGGCATGAGCGCATCGATCAGGGCGATCGGCCCGTGCTTCATCTCGGCCGCGGGATAGCCCTCGGCGTGGATGTAGCTGATCTCCTTGAGCTTGAGCGCTCCCTCGAGCGCGGTCGGGAAGTTGTAGCCACGACCGAGGTACAGAAAGTTCTGCGCCCGCTTGAATTCTTCGGCCAGGTCCTCGATCTCCGAGGCGCGGTCGAGGATCTGCTGAATCTGCGATGGCAGCGCCTGGAGCGCGTCGATGACCTCCCGGCCGCGAACGACCGACAGGTCCCGAAGCCGCCCGATCTTGAGCGTGAGGAGTGCCAGCGCGACGACCTGGCTGGTGAACGCCTTGGTCGATGCTACTCCGATCTCGGGACCCGCGTGCAGATAGATACCCGCCGCCGCGTCGCGTGCGATGGTCGAGCCGACGACGTTGACGATGCCCAGGGTCCGGGCCCCGCGGCGCTGCGCTTCGCGCATCGCCGCCAACGTGTCGGCGGTCTCGCCGGACTGCGAGATCACGATGCAGAGCGTGCGGTCGTTGACGATGGGGTTCCGGTACCGGAACTCCGACGCGTACTCCACCTCGACCGGGATCCGCGCCAACTCCTCGATCATGTGCTCGCCAATCAACGCGGAATGCCAGCTCGTGCCGCACGCCGTGATGACGATGTTGTCGATCGACAACAGGTCTTCGTCGGTCAGGTTCGTGCCCGCGAGCTTCGCGGTCGCTGGATTGAGCAGGAGCCGGCCCGCGAGCGTGCTCGCGACCGTTTGGGGTTGCTCGAAGATCTCCTTGAGCATGAAGTGCGCGTACCCGCCACGTTCCATCTGCGCCAGGTCCCAATCGATCTTGCTGACTTTCCGGTCCTGTGTCAGCGAATCGAGGCCCATGATCCGATAGCCGTTGCGATCGAGGACCGCGAGGTCGCCGTCTTGGAGATACACGACTTCGCGCGTATGCGCGAGGATGGCCGACGCGTCGCTCGCCACGTAGTACTCGCCCTCGCCCAACCCCACGAGCAGCGGGCTGCCCTTGCGGGCCGCCACGATCTTGTTGGGGTCGCGGCTCGAGACCGCGGCGATCCCGTACGCGCCCTCGACCTGGCGCAGCGCCTCGATCACGGCATCCTCCAACGATCCGTCGAACGCCGCTTCGATCAGATGCACCAGCACCTCGGTGTCCGTCTCCGAGGTGAAGACATGGCCGAGGTCCTCCAGCTTACGGCGCAGCGCGCTGGCGTTCTCGATGATGCCGTTGTGCACGACGGCGAACTCGTGCTTCTCGTCCACGTGCGGATGCGCGTTCACCTCGTTGGGCGCACCGTGCGTCGCCCACCGGGTGTGGCCGATCCCGAGCGTCCCCGCGACCGGACGGGCCGCCAGCAGTGACTCGAGCCGCGAGATCTTCCCCGCCACTTTGCGCGTCTCGACGCCTTTGCCGTTCATCACGGCCACACCCGCGGAGTCGTAGCCGCGATACTCGAGGCGTTTCAACCCCTCCAGCAAGAGGGGGGTGACGGCCTTTGGCCCAACATATCCGACAATACCACACATGTTCGGTTGCCTTCGTTGTCGCCGTCACGGGCACGCCCGCGGACGAGTGGTGGACCTGCCGTTCTTACCGCATCGCGTCCAATGGCGCCCGTGCCCGCGCCACTAGCTCTCTAGCTCGCGCATCGGTGGGCGCCTCGGCAATTACCCGGACGATCGGCTCCGTCCCGCTCGGCCGCACATGCAGCCAACTGTCCGGCCAGGTCAGGCGCAGGCCGTCCTGCAAATCTACTGTTGCCCCCGGAAAGGCGGACCGAAGCGTGTCGTAGATGCGATCCAAACTGCCTGCCGGACGGTCCAGCTTGTCTTTGACGATCGCGTAACGTGGCCACCGCCCCGTCACTGCTGAGAGGGTAGCCCCACCTGAGTCGGTCAATAATTGGAGAATCAGTGCCGCACCTGCCGGCGCGTCCCGCCCCAAATGCAGCCCAGCCACGATCACCCCACCGTTCCCCTCGCCTCCCACTGGCGCCCCCTCGGCGCGCATGCGGATGGCGACGTGTACCTCCCCGACCGGAGCCCGAATGACCGGCACCCCCGCCTCGGCGGCTATGTCATCGACGATTCGGCTCGTCGAGAGATTCGTCACTACCGGGCCCTTCTGCCGCTGGAGCACCACCGACGCGGCGAGCGCCAGGGTGTAATCCTCCCCAATCGCCCGCCCCCGCTCGTCGATCAACGCCAACCGGTCCACGTCCGGATCGACCGCGAACCCGACATCTGCATGGCTCGTGCGGACGAGTGCCTCCAGGTCGGCCAGATTGGCAGCGATCGGCTCAGGCGCGTGCGGGAATCGGCCGTCCGGCTCGAGGTTGATCGCGGTGACCCGGCACCCGAGCCGCTCGAGTAGGGCCGGCATGATGACGCTCCCCGCCCCCCGGACACAGTCGAGTGCCACATGCAGCCGCCGCTGCCGGATCGCCTCGACGTCCAGGTAGGGGAGCGACAGGATCGCGTCGAGGTGCCGGGTCACGGCCTCGGGGTCGGCGGTCACTTGGCCCAGCCGGTCCCACGTCGCGCGCGCAATGCCCGCGCTCGTCGCCTCTCGCATCGCGGCCCCTTCCTCGGCGGACAGGAACAGACCCGACGGCGCGATGAACTTGAGGGCGTTCCATTCAATCGGGTTGTGGCTGGCCGTAATCGCCAGTCCCCCCGCCGCGTGGTGGAATTCGACCGCCAGTTGGACTGTCGGGGTCGGCACGACACCCACGTCGATGACGTCGCATCCCACGGACTGCAGTCCCGCGATCGCCGCCCGATGAAACATCGGGCCCGACACCCGGCTGTCGCGGCCCACCACGATCGTGGCGCGCCCGCCCGTGGCGCGGGCCGCCGCCCATGCGCCGAAGCCCGACGCAAATCCCGTGATCACTTCGGGCGTCAGTCCTTCACCGACACGGCCGCGGACCCCGGACACGCTCACCATCAGCTTGTCGGTCGTCATAGTGCAGAAATTAATGTCGATCGTGGGGTCAGGTCAGCCCGTGGGCGAGGCTAGGCCCCGTAACCAGCGGCCATCGGCTCGGCATAGGCAGCGAGCTCGCCGGTTGGCGTGCCGTGTGTATTCGCGATCCCGCCATTGGCGACCGCCGCGAGAAAGGCACGGACAACATCAGGGTCGAACTGCGTGCCGCTGCATCGCTCGAGCTCGGCAACCGCGGCCTCCAGTGTCAGGCGGCCGCCCCGTCGATAGGCACGCCCACTCGTCATGGCGTCGAACGAGTCGGCGACGGCCGCGATCCGGGCCACGAGCGGAATCCCGGTGCCGGAGAGTCCGTCCGGGATCCCGCGTCCACCGAATCGTTCGTGGTGCGACCGCACGATGTCCAGCGCCAACGGACGGTCGGTCAGGACCGGCGAGAGAATGCGCCACCCCACCATGGGGTGCGTCATGATGTGTTGGTACTCCTCATCAGTCAGCGGACCGGGTTTGTTGAGGACGGACTCGCGGACGCCGATCTTCCCGATGTCGTGCACGTGACCGCCAATCTCGATCTGGCGTACGAGCTCGGTGTCGAGCTCCATCGCTTTGGCGATCGCGACGGAATACTGGCTGACACGGATCGAGTGGCCGCGCGTGTACCGGTCTTTGACTTCGAGCGCGTTCGCGAACGACTGCATGGTGGCCAGGAATTGATCCTCGAGCCGCCGCGCCTGCGCTTGGACCCGGTCCTCGAGTCGGATCTGGTACCCGCGATTCTCGAGCACGAGTCGCCGCTTCTCCAACACCTGCCCCACGCGCGCCCTGACTTCGTCGAGATGGAATGGCTTCATCAAATAGTCCATCGCGCCCAGTGCCAGGCAGCTCACCGCCACATCGACGTCCGCGACCGCGGTGATCATCACCACCGCCATGTCGGGGTACAGGGCGCGCACTTCGCGAAGGAAACTCAGGCCGTCCATCCGCGGCATCCGCACGTCGGACAACACCACCGTGACGGGCCGTTCGCCGAGGATCGCGAGCGCCGCCTCACCGGACGCGGCCTCCACGCAAACGAACCCCTCGCTCTCCATCAAGCGGCGTACCGCGTGGCGGAGATGGGGTTCGTCGTCGACGACGAGGCAGGTTAACTTCCCGGCTCCATCCAACCCGGCCTGGACGTGACCAGAATCCTTCCCGACGAGACCAACGCTCATTTCGGCACGCGTGCCGTTCATGCCGGCCAACGCCCGGACCCGTATTCAGGTGCGGTCATGACGCCCCTCTACCTCACCTCGACGTACGTGCAGGAGGCGTTGGGGAAGAACAAGGGGTGGGAGTACTCTCGAGGGACCAACCCGACGCGCGAAGCGCTGGAGCGGAACGTGGCCGTGCTCGAAGGCGGCACACACGGCTTCGCTTTCGCGAGCGGCATGGCCTGCCTCGACAGCATTATGAAGCTCTTCCGGGCTGGCGATCATATCATCTGTGGAGACGACGCCTACGGGGGAGTGTTTCGCCTATTCGACCGGATCCTGCAGAACTTCGGTCTCCGCTTCACGTTCGTTGATGCTCGAGATCCGCAACGCGTGGACGAAGCGCGAATGGACCGCACCGTCGCCATCATCGTCGAGACCCCGACGAACCCGCTCATGCGGATCACGGACCTGCGGGCGATGGCGGAGGTCGCGCGGCGGTCCGACGCACTGCTGATCGTCGACAACACGTTTGCCACCCCGTTCTTTCAGCGTCCGTTTGAATTCGGGGCTGACATCGTCTTCCACTCGACGACCAAGTACCTCAACGGGCACAGCGATATGATCGGCGGCGTCGCCATCGTCCGCGACGATGCGCTGGCTGCCCGATTACAATTCATTCACAATGCGGCGGGTGCCGTTGCTGGCCCCTTCGACGCGTGGCTTGCGCTGCGTGGCACCAAGACGCTGCACCTCCGGATGCCCCGCCACGACGCCAATGGCCGATTGGCCGCCACGTGGCTCGCCGCCCGCGTCGGCGAGCGCTGTGTGCATTATCCGGGACTTCCCTCACACCCGCAGCACGCACTCGCCGCGCGACAGATGAGCGGTTTCGGTGGGATGGTGAGCGTCGAGATGGGGACCCGTGATCGCGCCGCCCACGTCCTCGAACGCGTCCGGCTCTTCGCGCTGGCGGAGTCGTTGGGCGGGGTAGAAAGTTTGGTCAACTACCCAGCCACGATGACTCACGCCTCGATCCCACCGGATCGGCGCGCCGCGCTCGGTATCACGGACGGTCTCATCCGATTCTCGTGCGGCGTCGAGGACGGGGAAGACTTGATTGCCGATCTCGAGCAGGCGTTCCAAGGGCTGTAAGGCGGCGCCGCATTCGTCTGACCCGGATCCGACAGTTTCCCGGCGACCACCAATCTCCGTCTGACACCGCTTCGGGATTGGTTCCGTATATAGGAGAGGATAGAAGCGGTCCCCTGCCCCCTGTCTCCTTTCGACCTTCTCCTCTCTACTTTCCCTTCCATGCCTCCTCGTCCTCTCACCGCCATCTCCTCCCTCGCGTGGGAACACCCCGCGGACCGGGCGGCACTCAACACGCTCCGTGCCATTCCGGGCTTCGATGACGTGGTGCGAAAGATCGCCGGCTTTTTTGGTGAGCGCGGTCTCCGACACCTGTTCCTCGCCAACGCCGTCCGCGTCGGGCCACGCCAGCGGCCAAAGCTGGACGCGCTCTACGACGAGGTGATCGCGACGTTCGATTGGCCGCGCCGGCCGCAGCTCTATGTGACGCAGACCCCATTCGTGAACGCGGGCGCCGTGGGTTTCGAAGACCCGTTCATCATTATCAACTCGGGGACGCTGCGGCTGCTGGACCGCGAGGAACAACGCGACGTGCTCGCCCACGAGCTGGGGCACGTCATGAGCGGACACGTCACATACAGCACCATCGCCGTCATCCTGCTGAACTTCGGCTTGAAGAACTTGCCCTTTCTGGCGGGGATCGCGTTGCTGCCGATCCAGGTCGCGCTCCTCGAGTGGTATCGGAAAGCCGAGCTCTCGTGCGACCGCGCTGGCCTACTCGGCACCCAGGACCCCCGGGCATCGTTGGGCACGTACCTCAAGCTGGCCGGCGGCGCGGCGGGTGATGACACGATCGATCTGGACGAGTTCCTGACCCAGGCCCGGGAATACGAGACGACCGGCGGCCCGTGGGACAGCGCGCTCAAGTTTTTCAATACCGTGTTTCGCGATCACCCGCTGAACACGGTGCGGGCCGCGGAGCTGCAACGCTGGGCCGCGAGTGAGGACTACGCGCGGATCCTGCGCGGTGAATACCCGCGTCGCGGCGACGAGGGCGGCCAGCCCCTGAGTCAGGACTACGCGGCCGCCGCCGGCTATTACGGCGACCGTGCGCGCGCCGCGTTGAGCGAGCTCGAAGGTGCGGTCGGTCGTGCACGCGACGCCTTTGGCCAGGCGTTCCGCGGACGAACCGGCGGCACACAGGGCGGCGGCGGCCCGGGCGGAGAGCCAGCCGATGGTGCGTCCGGCGCCCCACCACACGGCGGGTCGTCTTCGTGAAGGTGCTGCTCGTCGGAGGCGGTGGACGGGAGCATGCGTTGGCGTGGAAGTTCGTTCAGGAAGATCCGCACGTAGAGATCATCGCGGCACCGGGCAACCCCGGCATCGCGGAGCTCGCGCGCTGTGTATCGGTCGCCGCGACGGATATCGATGGCCTCGTGGCCCTCGCCGCCCACGAGCGCCCCGCACTCACCGTCGTCGGCCCGGAAACCCCGCTCGCGTTGGGGATCGTCGACCGATTCCGCGCCGCCGGCCATCCGATATTCGGACCGACACAGGCGGCGGCCGAGATCGAGAGCTCCAAGGTGTTCGCCAAGGAGCTCATGGCCGATGCCGGCGTCCCGACCGCGCGCGCTGAGCGCCACACGGAGCCGGCCTCCGCAAAACGGGCCGCCCGTGCATTTGGCGCGCCTGTGGTGATCAAGGCGTCGGGGTTGGCGGCTGGCAAAGGTGTGATCGTCTCGCAGTCACTGGCCGACGCGGACATGGCGATCGATGCCATGCTGTCCCATCGAATGTTCGGCTCAGCCGGCTCCGAGATCCTGGTCGAGGAATTCATGCAGGGCGAAGAGGTCTCGTTGCTCTTCCTCACGGATGGTGAGCGATGGCTCCCCTTCGTTCCCGCACAGGATCACAAACGACTGCTCGACGGCGATCAGGGGCCGAACACGGGCGGCATGGGCGCGTACGCGCCGGTGTATCCACTCGTGGTGGCGTCGGGCGGCGGAGCCCCAGGCGCGCCGGTCACCGGGGCGCGGTGGGCGGATTGGCATAGCGTCGTGGGACTGGCCGCGACCCAGGTAGTTGAGCCGGTGCTCGACGCGATGCGCCGTCGCGGACGCCGATTCACCGGCGCGCTGTACGCGGGACTCATGGTGACGAGCGACGGACTGAAGGTCGTCGAGTTCAACTGCCGCCTTGGCGATCCGGAGACCCAGGCGATTCTCCCGCTGACGCGGTACGCACTCCTGCCGCTCATGCACGCAGTCGCCCTCGGCGACAGACTCGAGTCCAGCGAATGGATCGGCCATGGGCGGCCCGAGCACGCCGTATCGACGGTCGTCGCCGCGGCGGGCTACCCCGACACGCCGCGGACGGGCGATGTCATCCATTTGCCACCACCGGAGCCCGGCGTCCACGTCTTCCACGCCGGCACCGCCCGCAACGCCGCCGGCGAGCTAGTCACCGCCGCCGGGCGGGTGCTCGCGGTGACCGCCGTGGCCGCCGACCTCGCGACCGCGCAGCACATGAGTGCGCGACATGCGGCGGCCGTCGAGTTCTCGGGCAAGCAGTTCCGGACGGATATCGCATGGCGGGAACTGGCGCGCGGTGCCCGAGCTTCCTGAGACCGAGACCATCGCGCGGGACCTCGACGGCGGGATCGCAGGCGAATCGATCGTCGCCGTCGCGGTGAGCCATGCCGATGTGCTGCGCGACGTGACGCCCCGGACGCTCCGCGCCCGGGTGGTCGGCACCACCGTCGTCCGCGTCTGGCGCCGCGCGAAGCTCGTGGTCTTCGACCTGTCGTCCGGCGATCGCATCGTCGTCCAACCACGATTCACGGGCGCCCTGCTGCTCGATGGCGGCGAGCTGCCGCTCGAGGAGCGACGCTACTCGACGGTCGCGTTCACACTGGGCGGTGGCCGACTCTTGCACTACCGCGACGTGCGCCGGTTGGGCACCGTGACGCTGATGTCGCCCCCACGGTTCGCGCAGTACACGGACGCGATCGGTCCCGAGCCACTTGACCCCGCGTTCACCGCCGACAACTTCTCGGAGGTGCTGCGCGGCTCACGGCAGGCGGTGAAGAAGGTGCTCATGGACCAACGGCAGATGGCGGGTGTGGGCAATATCTACGCGAATGAATCGCTGTGGCGCTCGGGTGTGGACCCATCGCGCAGCGCCCGACGGGTGGCGCCCGAGCGAGCGGCCGCGCTCCACGACGCGCTCGTCGGCGTGCTCACGGCAGCGATCGCGGCGCGGGGCACGAGCTTTCGCGACTACCGCGACGCCCACGGCGAACGGGGGACGTTTGCCGCCCAACTCGATGCCTACGGTCGAGCTGGCCTTCCCTGCCGACGGTGCGGGGCTCGACTCATCGGGACGCACGCGGTGGACGGACGCGCCACCGTGTTCTGCGCCCGCTGCCAGCGATAGCGGGACGATCGCACGTGGCGCGTTCGGCCGCCGCCGCTCGGCGCAATGCACTCCGCCCCGCCCCGACGTCCGACGAGCAGGTCCGAGTGATGCGGGAGTCGGTGCGGACCGGCGCCGCCGACCGGCCCGGCGTCTATCGCATGATGTCGCCGGGCGGCGAGATCATCTACGTCGGCAAGTCCAAGCGGGTCCGATCGCGGCTCCTCAGCTATTTCCGCGGCGCGTATCCCGAACACAAAGGCGCTCGCATCCTGCGCCAAGCCGAGCAGATCGCGTGGGAGTACACGCCAAACGAATTCGATGCGCTGGTCCAGGAGCTTCGACTCATCAAACAGTATCGCCCCCGATTCAACGTCGCCCTCAAACGCGACGCCCACAACTACGCGTTCATCAAGGTGACTCGCGGCCCCGCGCCGAAGCTGGTGGTCGTGCGGAGCGCGGGAAGCGACGACGGCGGCGCGTACTACGGCCCGTTCCTCGGCGCACTCCGCGTCAGCGAGTCGCTCCGCGAGCTCAATGACGCCCTCGGGCTGCGCGATTGCGCGATCGATACCACGATCCGTTTCAGCGATCAGGGCGAGTTCTTCGCGGGCCCTCCTCGTACGCCCGGGTGTATCCGACACGAGATCCAGAAGTGCCTCGGCCCCTGCATCGGTGGCTGCTCGGAGAGCCAATACGCCGCGCGGGTCGGCCTCGCGCGCGCGTTCTTCGAGGGCACCGACGATGGCCCACTGCAATCGTTGACCGCCGAGATGCAGAAGGCCAGCACGCGGCTCGAGTTCGAACGCGCCGCCCGGCTACGCGACAAAGTCCAGCGACTCGAGACCCTGCGCGAGCAGTTCAGTCAGCTCCGGTTCGCGGTCGAGACACTGTCGTTTCTCTATACCGTGGCCGGCTACAAGGGCGAGGATCGGGTCTATCTGATCCGGCGCGGCTGCGTCCGCGCCATCTGCGCGTCTCCCCGGACCACCGTCGAACACGACGCCCTGCACGACCTCGCGACCAACATCTTCACGACCACCGACCGCCGCGAAACCGCCGTCCCCGCCCACGAAGTCGATGAGCTCATGCTCGTTTCCTCCTGGTTCCACCGTCACCCCAACGAGCTCGAACGCGCAAAAACCTGGGCCGTCAGCCGTTAGCGGATAGCCGTATCAGTTCCGTCTCCACCACTCCGTCCCGAACCGTCAGCCTCACCACACTCGGCGCGAGATCGAAGCGCCGTGGTCCGGCCGCGCCGGGATTGATCACCAGCCGATCCCCGACGCGGGTCTCGAGTTGCCGGTGCGTATGGCCGTACACGAGGACGGACTCCGGGTAGCGAACGAGCAGCCGGGCGGGAGTGGGCGTTCCGACCTCGTGTCCGTGACTCACGTGGATCGATACGCCACCGACAGTGCACACAATTTCGGGAGAGAGCCGCGGATCGCCCGGCGGGTCAGTATTACCGGACACCGCGCGTACCGGTGCGATCAGACTCAGCTCATCGAGTACCGCATCACCGCCCACGTCTCCCGCGTGCAGAATCAGCTCGACGCCTTGCAGCGCGGTGTGGACGTCCGGTTGCACCTGGCCGTGCGTGTCGGCGATGAGCCCGATGACGTGGATCGACTTCACCGCTACGCCGTGCCGTGCCCCGCGCTCCATCTCGGGACGACCGTTTGCGGCACGCCGAGATGATCGAGGATTCGCGCGACGACGAAATCGACGAGCGCCGCGACCGTGGTCGGCCGGTGATAGAAACCCGGCGCGGCCGGGAGCATCAGCGCGCCCGCCCGCGAAAGCCGGAGCATGTTCTGGAGATGGATGACGCTGAGCGGCGTCTCGCGCGGCACGAGCACGAGGGTTCGGCGCTCTTTGAGGGTCACGTCCGCCGCCCGCTCGATCAGAGATCGTGATGTGCCGGCCGCGATCGCCGCGATCGTGCCCATCGAGCAGGGACAGATGACCATCCCCGCGCTCGCCGCCGATCCCGATGCCGGCGATGCGCCCCGGTCCGCGTCGTCGAAGACCGTGACGTTCGCATCCCACGCCGGTGCCCCCACCGCGCTCCGGAGCTCGGCCGACGACCCGATGTCCATCTCCGTCTGCAGCAGTCGGAACCCGTGGGACGAGATGATGAGCGATACCGGACGGTCCGCCGCCAGGAGTAGATGGAGGAGCCGGACGGCGTACGGCGCGCCTGACGCGCCCGTGATCGCGAGCACGATCGGTGGGGTCACCGCACCCAGCCGGTGGCGACACGCTCCGCGATCACGAATCCAAAGAACATGAGGCTAATGATCCCGTTCATCATGAAGAACGCGGCATCCAGCCGCGACAGGTCGCCGGGCCGGATCAGCGAATGTTCGTACCCGAGCAGGATCGCCGCGATCGCCACGCCGGCGTCGTAGAGCCAGCCCGCGCCCGTGGCGTAGCCAACCGCCGCGAGCGCGATGATCGTCACCACGTGCAACGCGCGGGCCACGCGGACGGCGTTCCATTCACCCACCGACGCGGGCAGCGAGTGCAGTGCCTGCTCGCGATCGAATGCGACGTCCTGCAACGCGTACAAGATGTCGAATCCGCCGGACCAGGCGGCCACGCCGACGGCGAGCGCCACCAGCATCCACCAGGGCGTGCTCCAATGTCCCGCGATCGCCAGGTAGCCGCCCACGGGAGCGATGGCCAGGCCGACGCCGAGCACGAGATGCGACCATCGGGTGAATCGCTTGGTATAGCTGTAGAATAGGATCCAGGTGAGGGCGAAGGGCGAGAGCAGCAGACAGAGGGGGCTCAGTCGCCACGCGGCGAACGCGAAGAGGATGGCGGCGAGCACGACCGCGATCTGCGCGGATCGTAGGTCCAGCGTACCAGTCGGTAGCTCGCGGCGCGCCGTCCGCGGGTTCCGCGCGTCGAACTCTCGGTCCACGATCCGATTGAACCCCATGGCCGCGAACCGCGCGCTCGTGAATGCCAGGATGATCCACAACACCTTGGCCGTGGTCACTGTCGCCGCGTAACTGCCCAGCGTGGCTCCCACCAGCGCGAACGGGAGCAGGAACACGGTGTGCGGGAGCTTCACGAAGTTGACGTAGGTGACCCATCGCGAAACGCCGACGAAGGTCTGCCCTTCGCGTGCGCTCACGGCGCCCTCCCGGGCGCGGCATCGAGCCCCAGCGCCGACCACCGCGCATCCACCTGCGCGCGAGTCGCGGCGTCCGTGACGATCACCGCCGGCCAATGCCCGGTATACCCCTCTTCGGGCATCTTCCGCGTGGCATCGAGTCCCATTTTCGACCCGTACGTGAACGCGCGGCTCGCGTGGTCCAACACGTCGATGGGGCCCATGGTGAATCGCGCGTCGCGCTCAGGATCGATGTGGTTGAGCGCCACCCACCAGGCCTCGTGGGGGTCGCGGACGTTGACGTCCTTGTCCACGACTACGAGTAATTTGGCGAGCGACATGAGCCCCTGCCCCCACAGCGCGTTCATGACTTTCTGCGCGTGGCCGGGATACTGCTTGTCGATCGAGACGAAGACCAGGTTGTGGAAGATGCCTTCCGACGGCATGTGGTAGTCCACGATCTCCGGGATGGTGAGACGCAGCAGCGGCAGGAAGATGCGCTCGGTCGCATGTCCGAGGTAGAAATCCTCCATCGGCGGCCGTCCAACGATCGTGGTGGCGTACACCGGGTCGCGGCGCGACGTCACGGCCGTGAGGTGTACCGCCGGATACAGATCGGCCTCCGAGTAGAAGCCGGTGTGGTCGCCGAATGGCCCCTCGGTGACCAGCGGTTCTCGCGGATCGATGTACCCTTCGATCACGAACTCCGCCTCGGCGGGCACTTCGAGGTCGCACGTCACGGCGCGCGTGAGCGAGACCGGCGAGCGGCGGAGGAATCCGGCGAAGAGGAACTCATCCACGGTCGGCGGCAGCGGCGCGGTCGCGGCGTAGATCGACGCCGGGTCCGCGCCGACCGCGATGCACACGGGCATCGTCTCACCCCGGTCCGCCATGGTGCGCCAATGCGCCGCCCCCACTTTGTGGCGCTGCCAGTGCATCGCCAGGGTGCGCGGCCCGAGGACTTGCACGCGGTACATCCCAACGTTGCGGATGCCCCGCACAGGATCGCGCGAGATCACCATTGGCAGCGTGATGTACGGGCCGCCATCGCCCGGCCAGCAGGTCAGGATCGGCAAGCGCCGGAGGTCCACGTCCTCGCCGCGCGTCACGATCTCCTGCGACGGGGCACCTGGCCCGCGCACCCGCGGTGGAAACTTGGCCACCTCGAGCAACCGAGGGAGGAGCGCGAGCTTGGCCACCAGCCCATCCGGCACTTTGAGCTCCATCAACTCGGTAATCCGCCCGCCGATCGCGTCGAGATCCTCGGCTCCTAACGCCATCGCCATGCGGCGCATCGAGCCGAACAGGTTGATGGCGACCGGATACCGCGACCGCGTGCCATCATCGAGCAGGACGTGCTCGAATAGAACCGCGCGGCCGCCCCCGGGCTGTTTCATCACGCGATCGCTGATCGCCGCGAGCTCGAGCTTGGCGGACACCGGGAGCGTCACCCGGGTGAGCTCGCCCGCGCGGTCGAGCGCGTCGATGAAGTCGCCCAATCGATCGAACACCGGGTGACTGTCGCGCTGGTTCACGGTCGCTCCCCAACGTGGACGGCCGCAATGCCCTGCGTGAGGGGGTACCACCGGACTCGGCGGAATCCGGCCCACTCCATATGGCGGGCAAGCTCCGACTCAGTTGGAAAGTGGGCGACCGACCGCGGGAGGTAACGGTACGCGGTTCGCTGGCCGCTGACGAGTCCGCCGATGAACGGCAAGACGTGATTGAAGTACGCGTGATAGAGCGCGCGAACGACCGGCGATCGCGGTCTCGAGAATTCGAGGATCACAAAGCGGGCGCCGGGCGCGAGGACGCGGAAGGTCTCAGCCAACCCGGCATCGAGGTCGGCGACGTTGCGGATCCCGAACGCGACCACCGCGCCACGCATCGCCCCGTCCGCAAGCGGGAGCTGTACCGCGTCAGCCGCGACGGGCACCACCGTGCGGCGCGGCGCTTTCCCGTCGCCCGCCCGCAGCATCGGCTCCGCGAAATCGGCGCCGACCACCGTGCCGGCAAACCCGGGCTGCCGCGACAGTTCGACCGCAACGTCGAGCGTGCCGGCGCACAAATCGAGGTAGATCCCATCGGGATGCCGCTCCCACGCGAGCTCCCGGATCGCTCGTCGGCGCCAGGCGCGATCGATGTTTGCGCTGAGGAGGTGGTTGAGGAAATCGTACCGCGGCGCGATCTCGGAGAAGATCCGCCGCACGTACCGCCGCTTCTCCGCCCCCCCAGCGGCCGCCGCATCGGCGAGCTCCGCCTCCGAGCCAAGTGCGCCCACGAGTGGAAAGCTCACCCCCCGGGTGAGGCGCGGCAAGCGGCAGAACGGCGATCACCCCGGCGCCTGGCACGCGCGGGCAGTCTCGGGCTAGCTTCTCCCTCTCACGTACCCCTACCCGAGCGCGTGCCCGACCCTCTGTTCGATCTCCCCAACCTCCCGGACGCGGATGTCGTCGTCCTCGCGCAACAGGGGCGCGAAGCGGCGTACCGCGAGCTGATCCGCCGGTACGAGCGTCCCGTGTTCTCGCTTGTCTACCGGATGGTCCGCGACCGCGAGACGGCCGAGGAGCTGGCGCAGGACACGTTCGTCAAAGCGCTCAACAACATCGATCGCTACTCCCCGGAGTTCAAACTCTCGAGCTGGCTGTTCAAGATCGCCAACAACCTCGCCATCGATCAGCTCCGGAAGGCCCGCCTCCCCACAGTCAGCCTCTCGGGTGCCCCCGATGCCGCGACCGCGGCGGAGATCGAGGCCACGTCGTTCGAGGTCGCCGACCATGGGCCCTCCGCGCTCCAAGCCATGGAGTCCCGCGAGATCGGCTCCGCGATCGAGCGCGCCATCGCCCAGCTCCGCCCCGAATACCGCTCCTGCATCATCATGCGCCACGTCGAGGGCCGCTCCTACGAAGAGATCGCCACCACCCTCGACCTCCCCCTAGGCACGGTGAAGACCTATATCCACCGAGCCCGAAACGAGCTCCGCACCGCTCTGGAAGGCGTAGACGACGGTTAGTTGTAGTTTGGTAGTTGTCGTTGGGCAAACACATGTTTCCTATTGCCCGGTCGACTCTCTCCTCTCGACTTTCGTCTTTTGTCTTTTGTCTTTCCCCCATTCTGAAACCTCAGCGCCCCCCTTCCGTACTGTTTTCAGACACCTTATGACACACCGCCACCTCCTCCCTGACGAAATCGACGCGCTGCTCGACAGCGAAGTCGGATTCGGCGTTGCGCCACTCGAAGCGCATCTCCGGGAGTGCGCCTCGTGCCGCGCCGACCTCGAAGCCGGCCGCCGGGTGGTCGAAGCGATCGAGCAATTGCCGCGCCTCGCCCCGACGCCGCTGTTCGGCGACCACGTGATGGCGCAGGTCAATGTCTACGAGCCGTGGTACGTCGCGGCGCGTGACACCGCGGACGAGTGGGCCACGCGGCTGGTGCCGCGGTCACGGCCGATGCGCGTGTTGGCCGGCGGGGCTGGCCTCTCGCTCGCGGCCGCCCTCTCCGTGGCGTGCGTGTGGCTCGTGGGCCATCTCGATGCGGTCTTCTTCTTCGGCACGCTCGTGCGTGCGCGAGTTCGCGATACGTTGTTCGAACAGCTCGGCACGGCAGTCTCGACGGTCTTCGGTCCGCAGTCCGCCGGCGCGCTCCGCGCGGGCGGTCCTGCGCTCCTCTTCGTTATCATCGCGACGGCGGCGGTGCTCATCGTGGCAGCCGGGCTGGCGGTTCGCTCGGCGGTCGCGAGCCCGGGTCGCGGCACACGCCGGAGTGGCTCATGATCACAACGCGTTACCTCGCACTCGCCGCGGCGGCAGCCATGATCGCGCTGCCGACCACCCGCGGATTTGCGCAACAGCTCCCACCGGCCAAGCCCGCGTCGCCCGCCGCGCCGACTGCACCCGAGGCGCCAGACGTTAGCAAGTTGATTGACTCGCTGCACGCGCTTGGGCAGTCGGAGGGACGAATCGGACGACAGGTCGGCGACTACTACAAGGCGAAGTACGGGCGCCACTTCTCCGACAGTCTGCACAACTCGATCGCCGCGCAGGTGCACGATGCGCTCGCCGCGAGCGGCATCGCCGCGCAAGCGAGCGATGAGGCAGCCCCTGCCGCAGCGTCGAACGCGGCGATGATCAGGGTCGCCAAGCATTCGGCTGGTGCGACGGGACAGGTCGCTGGCTCGAAGGAATCGATCGCCGAGATCATCGATCGCGTACGCCATGATCCCGAGGCGATCTCGATGCCGCCCACCGATAGTTTCGTCGCCGGCGGTCTCAGCATCGGCGCGACGGAACACCGCACGGGCACGGTGTCGACGGTCAACGGTCCGCTCGATATCTCAGGCACGATCGATGGCGACGCGATCGCCGTGGACGGCGACGTGGTGTTGCACCCCGGTTCGCACGTCCGCGGCTCCGTGTTCGCCGCCAACGGCGTGGTGCGCATGGACGGCGCCGGTGGCATCGTCGATGGCGAGATCCGGTCCCTCGAAGGCGTCATTGGACCCGGCGTCGGCATGACCGCCGCCGCGGCGACCGGCGTCCACGCCTCGCGCTGGCGCGACACACGGCTCGCGCTCGCGGCGTTCGGCCTCATGATGATGCTCGCGGTGGGCGTCCTCACCTTCGGCGAAGAGCAGCTCGACAACGTGTCTTCGACGTTGGCCGACCACTTCGGGCGCTCGATCTGGTACGGCATCGTCGGACAGATTGCCTTCCTGCCGGCCCTCCTCCTCGTGATCGTCGCGCTCGCGATCACCGTGATCGGCGCCCTCGCGATCCCGTTTGCGATTATTGGATTCGCCGTACTCGCCGTGGGCGCCGCGATACTGGGATTCGTCGCGGTCGCCGAGGCCGGTGGCACCTCGATTCTGCGCGCACAGTCGCAGTCCTCGCTGACCGCGCGCGGCGCACAGCTCCGGGCCATCGTCACCGGCGTGAGCATGTTCGGC
Source organism: Gemmatimonadota bacterium (assembly GCA_003152485.1). Lineage (GTDB taxonomy): Bacteria > Gemmatimonadota > Gemmatimonadetes > Gemmatimonadales > Gemmatimonadaceae > Palsa-1248. The sequence goes on from PMAE01000055.1 coordinate 135,135, forward strand.
GGCCTGTGGATCCTCACCTCGATCGTCGGCACCGAGTTCGTGGTGGGGACGATCCTGCGCGCCCTTGTCTTGATTCTTACGATCGTCGCGATCACCGCCGGATTTGGCGCCGTGCTCGTGTGGCGGTTCGAAATGCGGCGCACCGGTCGGATCGCCAAGGCCGGCGGCGGCGCTCTCCCGGTCCGTGCTGGCGATGCGGTCTGGCAGACGCCTACCCCGGTGGCAGGCGTTGCCGCCGCGCGGCGCCCCACGCCCGCCGGCACGGCCGCTACGCCGTCGACTCCAATGCCGGCCCCGCCATCGGCAACTTCGAGGACACTAGAATGATGCGCCGAGGATATTTTCGGATCGCTGTAATCGTCCTCATCGTCGGGTTGACGGCCAGCCGCGTGCGGCATCATACGAGCCCCGCCCTGGTCATCCCGATGACACGCTCGGCCCGGGCCGCCCACGCGACGCGAGCAGTCCGCGAGGTCCCGGTCGTCAGCGTGACGACTGCCCTGCAGGACACGGCGGACCACGACGACAGCAACAAGGACGCCGACGACTCGGACGACGATGACGACAACAAGCCGTCCGCACCAGCACACGTACAAGGGGGCAGCCGAACGCTGACCCTGGCTCGGCAATTCCGGGCGGCCCGCGACACGGCGGCGCTCATGCACGTCAACGTGTCGTACGGCATCGGCACGCTGAACGTCGCGGCTGCCGACGCGCCGTGGCTCTACAACGTGCGACTGGGGTATACCGCACCGGCCAAGGGCACGGAGATGCATTTCGACACCGCGTCACGCACGCTCGAGATCGGATCAAACTCGCGGTCGAAGACCGTCACGATGGGCAAACACGATTCCAAGGACAGTGACCTGCATGTCGCATTGGCGCGCGGCGTGCCGCTCGACCTCAGCGTGGAATTCGGCGCAGGCGATGCCAATTTGCTACTCGGCGGGCTGAGTGTCCGCGACTTGACAGTCAGTACAGGCGCGAGTGACGCCACAGTGCGCTTCGACGCGCCCAATCCGATCCCCATGGAGCGAATGAAATTGGAGATCGGTGCGGCCGGCTTTAAAGCCATCGGCCTCGGCAACGCACATGCCAAGGCGATCAACGTCGAAGCGGGCGTCGGCGACGTTGAGCTCGACTTCGGCGGCCATTGGACGAGTGACATCGATCTCGATATCACCGCCGCCCTCGGCGCCGTCCATATCCACGTTCCGCACGGCGTGATCGTCGAGCAGGCCAAAGACAAAATTGTCATCGGCTCGATGGAGGACAACACCGGCGGATCGGCTGGCGCAGGCGCCCCTCAATCGCCCGGCGGCCCGATCTACCACCTCCGCGCCCGCGGCACCACGACCCTCGGCTCCATCGAGTTCGATCGCCAAACATCGAACTAGCGGTCAGTGGTCAGTAGCTAGCAGTCGATGACTTTGTGGCTAACACCGAGGCCGGCCCAATTCATTGAGCCGGCCTCGGGTTTTGTAACGAGTTGCCCGCCGAACCACCCGCCCGCTAGGCGCGAAGGGTACCGTCCCCACCGCTCCCGCTCGGGCGTGCGCCTCGCGCGTGGTTACGGAGCGCGCCCCGCCGCGCCGGTCGCCGCCACACCGTCGCCCGACTGGTAGTTCGGGAACGCGGGTCGCTTCACCACCGTCGGCGGATGCTTGGCCAGCGAGTCGAGCGCGATACTGACCCCTTTCTCCAGTTGCGTATCGTGGCCGGCACGCCACGCCGCCGGATCGAGATCGGCCTCCACGTCGGGCGCCACACCATGGTTCTCGATCTCCCACTGGCCCCGCATGGTGTAAATCGCGATCCGTGGAGCGGTGATCCCCATCCCATCCATGAGCGACGGATAGTCGTAGATGCCGACCAGGCCGCCCCACGTCCGACGCCCGACCAATGTGCCAATCTTGGTTTCGTGGAACATGTACGGCAGTGCGTCGCCGCCCGACCCCGCGTATTCGTTGATGAGCATGACCTTGGGACCATAGATTGCGCCCGTCGGTGATGTCACGTCCTCACCGTCCCGCGTCATCATGCGGAACAATGGCTGGCGTTGCATCACCCCGATCATGTAGTCGGCGATCGCGCCGCCGCCGTTGAATCGCTCGTCGAGCACGATCCCCTGCTTGGCGGTCTGCGCGAGATAGTAGCGATTGAAATACGCGTACCCCTCCCCGCCGGTGTTCGGGATGTAGACGTAGCCGAGCTTGCCCCCGCTCAGTCGGTCCACAGCGCGTCGGTTGTCTTCGATCCACGCGAAGTTGCGTAAGGCGCCCTCGCTTCCGATCGGTCGCACCGTCACCTCGTGGGCGCCGGCCCCCGATGGATCGGTGGATACCCGAAGCACGACGGAATTTCCGGCGGTCGCCTCGAAGTACTTGTAGATGTCTTCCGTCGGACGCACCTCCACGCCATTCACCGCCAAGATGTAGTCGCCGACCGCGATGTTGACGCCGGGCTGGTCGAGTGGCGCCCGCAACTCCGGATTCCAACTCTCGCCCGTGTAGATCCGTGCGATCCGATAATGTCCGTGGTCGATGGTATAGTCGGCGCCAAGCAGTCCGGACGGCGGTGGATGCCGCCCCTCGTCATCGCCGCCGCCAAAGATGAACAGATGGCCGACGGTGAGCTCGCCCATCGCCTCGGTCAGCAGATACCGGAGATCATTGTGGCTCGCCACGGCCGCCAAATAGGGCTGATACTTCCGCTCAGCGGCGTTGAGGTCAAGCCCATGATGGTGCGAGTCGTAGAAGAAATCCCGCTCGATCCGCCACGCTTCGTGGTACATCTGCTGCCATTCGGCGCGCGGGTCCACCGCGAGCTGAATACCACCCAGGCGGAGAATCCCGTCGCCCGGTTTGCCCGATCCATCGGTCGGCGCGATCGTCCACTGGCCCTGCGCGCGGTACAGCATCCGCAGCCCGTTCGATGACACACGGAATGTGCCCGGCAACCGGTCGCCATCGACGTTGCCGTCGACCCCGAACCCGGAGACGCCCTCGACCATCTTTGTCAGCTTGCGGGTCGCCAGCTCCCATTTGTACGCGGTCTGCCGAGTGCCCGCGTTGTCCTGCGCCGAATCAGGCAGCCGCGGTACCGTTTCCAAGAAGAAGATCGTGCCCGGTGCGCCTGCCGCGAGTCCCGACCACGGCCGGTCACCGGTTGGCAGCGCGATGATGCGCTGATCGATGTGCGCGAGATCGACGCGGATCGGCGCGGCGCGTGCGGCGCTCCGTTTTACCGAATCACCCGATGCAGGGAGCGATTTCTTGGTGGTGTCGCGCTTCCCGGCCACGATCGCCGTTGTGTCCGGTTTCTCCTCATCAGACAGCGAAATGAGCGGTGACGGACGGTCATTGCGCAGCATGACGAGGTAGAGGCTACGTGTCACGGGGTGATCGAAGCTCGACATGTCGATCCACCCCACGGTCGGCCCCGCGTTGGTACTGGCCGCGAAGTAGAGGAATTCACCGCCACGGTCGAACACCGGAAACCCCGCGTCGCTCAGCCCGTCGGTCACCTGAGACGACTTTCCCGATTCGAGCGAGTAGAGGACGACGGCCCGGAAATGATTCGGCAGCAGCTTTGAGTAGGCGATCCATCGACTGTCCGGCGACCACGACGGGTCAAGCGCACGCCACGGGAGCTCGTACGTGTCAGCATCGACCTTGACTGACTTGCCGGTAGCGACGTCCATGTACCAGAGTTGCAGTCGCTTGTCGAGATAACTGATCTTCTTGCCATCCGGCGACCACTGCGGCGAGTAATAGAACGACGGCGCATCACCAAGCGCGATCGACCGGGCGACGCCGCCGGACTGCGCGACGATCTGGAGGGTATACTCGCCGGAAGCATCGGAGAAATACGCCACCGACCGGCCGTCCGGTGACCAGGCCGGGTCGCGCTCCATCACCGCCGGGGTGCTGGTCAGGTTCCGCGCATCGCCCTTGTCCGCGGGCACGGTAATGATCTCGCCCCGCGTCTCGAACACCGCCCGGACGCCCGTGGGCGAGAGGTTCGCCTCGACGATCTTGTCGCCGGCCGGTACGTAATGCGGACGCACCCTCGGCAGGTCTGCGCTGATCGTCACCGGGATCGGCGTGGACTGCTGCGTCGCGGGGTCGAACAGATGCAGGGAACCGACCTGCTCATAGACGATCACGTCGGGGCCGGCCGACGCGGACTTGATGTCAAGCCCGTGATTCGTGACCACCTGAGTCACTTGCTTCGTCTGCGTGTCGTATTTGAACAGCGTGGTCGCGCCGTTCCGGTCGGACAGGAAATAGACGCCGCCCGTCATCCACATCGGACGCGCGTCGTTCGACCCTTCACGTGGCACCCGCTCGATGGCGGCGTCACCGAGCGATGCCAGCCAAATCTCCGACGCTTGGCCGCCGCGGTACCGCTTCCAGATCTCGTTCGCGGGATCCGACGGCATGTACGCGAGCCGCTTGCCATCGGGCGAGTACGAACCCGCGTAACCGCGCGGGAGATCGACTTCGCTCGCCGGCCCGCCGTCTTTGGAGACGGTGTAGAGACGTGAGTAGCGGCTGAAACTGCTCCGGCCAGACCGGAAGAGGATCCTGGAGCCGTCAGGCGTCCAACCAACGGCCTCGTCGCGCCCCGGGTGGTACGTCAGCCGCCGCGGGAGGCCGCCGTTCGCGGCGACGACGTACACGTCAGCGTTGCCGTCATAGTCCCCCGTGAAGGCGATCAATCCACCGTCGGGTGAAAATGCCGGGTCGGTCGCGTTGCCTTCGCCGCCCGTCAGACGGGTAGCTGATCCGCCCGCCCGCGGCACGGTCCAGATGTCGCCGCCGTAGCTGAACGCCACGAGCGTCCGGCTCACCGTCGGCCGCTGCAGCAGGAGTGGTGCGGCCGGCGATTGCGCACCGACGTGCGCGCTAGCGATGATGCCGATGATGCCCGCTACGTACCACGGCGCGCGAACACGCATTGTCCGACCTCTCGAAGGTGTGGGCGCGCGCCCGTTTGGGCGTCGGGCGCATCAACGCCCCAAGCTACGACCCAGCCGGTTCTCGGGCTAGCGGGCCTAGGCGCCGCCGCCGATCTGCCGCCGCGCCACGATGAGGCCCACCACAACGCCGATGCCGCCGGCCGCGCCGCTAGTGCCCACAAGATCCACCGCTCGTGCGCCATGGTCACTCGCCCGCACGACCGCCGCCAGCAAAAACACGACGAATAACAACGCGATGGGGTAGAGTCTCCGCTCCGACTGCATCGATCCTCCGTTACACGACGTGGCCGCGAGGCGGCGACCCGCGGATCCGACCACGAGCTATCCCCGTCGGCCACGCTGGCGCCATCATGCCTCGCGCGTGCGCGCGCGCACTGCGCGCTGAGAGCGTCAAATGCCTGCCCAATGCCAACCAAATGCTTGCCCTGCGCCCGCCTGAGCACCAAACTCTACCGCTCGCGCGGCCGCGCGGCCACTCGCGGCGCTTGGGTCACCCTCCTTCACAGGTCTTCGTGCGAACTCTCGATCGCGTATTGCTTGTCGCGGCCCTCGCGGCCGCTGGCCCCCTCGCCTGCCGCGTCGCACAGCCGGGGGACGCCGCAGGGGGCGTAGGGATCGCCGCGGCCGGCGACACGAGTCAGATGTCGCCCGTCGCCCGGTTCGCCAACGTGTATTTCGACTCGCTGTACGCATTCAATCCCACCCAGGGCACGGCCGCTGGTTTCCACCAGCATGACACGCTCTTCGAGGATTTCTCCGCCCCCGCCATCACTCGGCGCATCGCGACGTTGACGGCGCAGATGAGCCATCTCGATTCCCTGCGCGCGCAGCCGTCCACGCCCGACGATTCCATCGATGCCGCGTTGCTCAACGGCGCGATCCGCGCCGAGTTGCTCGACAAACAGCGTGTCCAGAACTGGCGCAAGAACCCGATTCTCTACGTGGCGCAGCCCGGCAACTCCGTGGACTTGCTCATGAAGCGCAACTTCGCGCCCCCTGCGACCCGCCTGCGCGCGGTGATTGCCCGGCTCCGCGCCGCGCCCGCGATGCTCGACGCGATGCGCACCAACGTGGACAACCCGCCCGCCGAATTCACGGCGCTCGCGATTCGTGTCGCCGGCGGCTCGGTCGGATTCTTCCGCGGCGTGGTCGCGGATTGGGCCACGGCGGCCGCCGGGAGCGACACCGCGACGCTGCGCGCGTTCAGGGTCGCCAATGATTCGCTTGCCACCGCGATGCAAGCGGCCACGGATTGGCTCACGCACGACGTCGCGCCACGCTCTCACGGCACGTTCGCGATCGGGGCCAAGAATTTCGGCGATGAGCTCCGCTTCACCGAGATGATCGACATTCCGCTGGATCGGTTGCTCGCCATCGGGGAGGCGAATCTGGCCAAGGATCGCGCGGCGTTCATCGCCACCGCGAAGCTCGTCGCGCCAGGCAAGTCCGCACGAGACGCGCTGTCCTCGCTCGAAACGGACCATCCAACGGCCGAGACGCTCGTCGCGTCGGCCCGCGCGACGGTCGCCGGCGCTCGGCAGTTCCTGGTCGATCACGCGATCGTCGATATCCCCTCGCCGGCCCTCCCGGACGTCGAGGAAACGCCACCCTACGCGCGGGTCGGGTCCTTCGCATCGATGGATTCACCCGGGGCGTTCGATACGACGACCACGGAAGCGTTTTACTACGTGACGCCCCCGGAGAAGACCTGGACCGCGCAGCATGTGGACCAGCATCTCCGGGTGTTCAACCGCTCGGCGATGAACATCATCACGGTCCACGAGGTGTTCCCCGGCCACTTCCTGCAGTTCGTGTACGCGAAGCAGTTCCCGACCAAGACGCGGAAGCTGCTCTCCGCGGCGTCGAATTCCGAGGGCTGGGCGCACTACGGCGAACAGATGATGGTCGAGCAAGGGTTCGGGAACGGTGATCCCAAGACCCGGCTCGCCCAACTCGAGGAAGCGTTGCTGCGCGACTGCCGGTTCGTGGTCGGCATGAAGGAACACACGCAGGGCCTCTCCGTCGCCCAGGGCGCCAAGCAGTATTTCGTGGATCAGTGCTTTCAACAGCCGGCGAATGGCTACGAAGAGGCACGCCGCGGCACGTATGATCCGACGTATCTCTACTATACGGTCGGCAAGCTCGCGATCTACAAGCTCCGCGATGACTATCAGCGCTATAAGGGCAAGGATTACTCGCTCCGCGAGTTCCACGACCAGTTCGTCAAACAGGGCGCGATCCCCATCAAGATCATGCGTCGGATTCTGATCCCCGGCGACACCGCGTCGATCTATTGATCCCGTCGATCGAGCTGCTCGTGCGAGAGATCGAGGTGCTCCCAATCGCAACCGGGCACCGCCGCCGAACGGCGGTAACGGCGGCCGGTCGCAGGCTACCGGTCGCGGGCTACCGGTCGCAGGCTACTGGTCGTTCTCGACCGACAGCTGCACGTACGATGCGGACGCCGGTGAGCGGAACACCCGTTGCCGCGCCGACTGGAAGTCGGCGTCCGTCGCTTCGAAGATGTTCGATACGAACTTCTGCGGGTTGCGGTCGATGATCGGGAACCACGTACTCTGCACCTGGACCATGATCCGGTGCCCGGCCTTAAACCGGTAGTCCTGCGTGTGGAGGTCCACCGTGTACTCATCCACGTGATTGGGCACCGCGGCCCGCGGCTCCGTATACCCTTCCCGAAATCGGCCGCGTAAGACGTCGTTCGCCACCATCAGCTCATATCCGCCGAGTGTCGGGTCGGGGTCGTACTGCTCGGGATAGACGTCGATCAGCTTCACAATCCAGTCGCTATCCGTCCCCGACGTCGATGCGAAGAGGTGTGCCGCGATGCCGCCCGCGACGACGACATCCTTCGTCAGTGGCTCCGTCTCCCAGCTCAAGACATCGGCGCGCCCGTCGGCGAGTCGCTGGTCTTCGACGAGCCACGTCGGCCACCCGGAGCCGCCGGGCTGGTAGGTGGGCGGGATCGGGCGGTGGCGGTAGGGGACGGGATGCGCGGGATCGGACACGTACGCGTCGAACGCGCTGTCCCCCGCCCCCTCCGCGCCCGAGGGTGGGTCGAACGACAGGCGATGTCCCGCACGGACGTAGAGCTTCCGGGGCGTGACGCGCGATTTCGGCGGCCAACTATCCCACTTCCGCCATGTGTTGGCGCCGCCCTCGAACGTCAACGCTTCGGGCTCGTCGAGTGTCCCCTTGTCGTGGAGAAAGAAGGCGAACCATGGCGCCAGCACGTGCTGGCGGAAGTACTGCGATGTCGGACTGCCGAAATCGATCGCCCCGAGCTTCTGCCCCTCGGGCGCCATCCAGCCGCCATGATTCCACGGTCCGACGACGAGGTAGTTGTGGTGGTCGGTATCGTGCCGTTCCAGCGCCTCGTAGATCGTGACCGGACCGTAGAAGTCCTCCTGATCCCACCATCCCGCGACGGACAACGTCGGAATGGTCACGCGATCCATGTAGGGCGTCGCGGCCTGCCGTTGCCAGAACTGATCGTAGTTGGGGTGGGCGACGAAGTCGTTCCACGTCGGGATCGCGCCGTGGAGGTACCGCGCGTTGACGTTCGACAGTGCGCCGAGCCGGAGGTACCACTGGAATGTGTCGTAGCGGTCGAACGCAAACGATGCTTGCTCTTTGTTGGTCTCCATCCGCGTGGCGTATTCGAGACCGTAACTCAGCCGAAACGCGCCATTGTGATGGAAGTCGTCGCCCAGGTACATGTCGGCCGGCGACGCCTGTGGGGACACGGCCTTGAGCGCCGGATGCGGATCCAACATCGCCATTACCGTCAGCCATCCCGGGTACGAGACGCCGTACATGCCGACGCGGCTGTTGTTGCCGGGCACGTGCTTGACCAGCCAGTCGATCGTGTCGTACGCGTCCGTGCTCTCGTCGACCGCATGCGCGTCGCCCCGGTCGCGCGGGGGCCGCATCATCACGAATTGCCCCTCGGACTTGTACCGCCCACGGATGTCCTGAAACGCGAAGATGTAGCCGTCGGCCTCCAGCTCGACGAGCGAGCTCCGCAATGCGGTAGCCGCGCCCACGATGCCGTACGGCGTGCGCAGGAACAAGATGGGGAGGGCCGCATGGGGACTGGTCGGGACGTAGACGGCGGTGTGGAGGTGCACCCCGTCCCGCATCGGGATCTCGATCTCGGTCTTCGAGAATCCGGGCGGCGGCACATCCGTAGCCTGCGCGACAACCACCCGCGCCCACGCGGCCGATGATAGCCCCCAGACGAGCAGCGTGGCGACTGTACCGCAAACGTTTCGCATGCCCGACGAATTTACGCCCCCGCCCCCGCGCGAGCCAGGATCTCAATCGAGAGTCCCACATTCCGCCCACCCGCCTCTCTCCCGTCCCCTCGCTACTCCCCACTCTCCTCGTCTTCGTCCGTCCAATCGCTGTTGTCTACTTTCTACTTTCTACTCTCGCCCTTTGCTTTTTTCTGTTGTCGCCTCTCGCCTCTCGCCTTTTTCTTGTACTTGTTTTAGCTCGGACAACTCGCCCCCGCCCTCGCCGGCACGACCAAATACTGCTCCAACTTCCCGTCCGCCATCTGATACGTGGACACGGTGACTGCATGCCCCGCGAAGACGGCCGTGAAGCCCCGGAAGACCATGCCGCCCCGCTCGTCCCGTGCGACCTGGCAGAACTGACGCGGCGCGCCGAATGGCGCGAGGCTCGACGCGTAGTCGTGGATCGCTTCGTCGGTGAAGTAGGCGTTGGCATTGTCGGTGAAGAGCGCCCGCTGCAAGCGGCCCTGTTGCAGCTCGGTCAGGATGGTGCGCGCGCTGGCCGCGACCCGGTCGTCGCCTGGCACCATTTGAGTGGACCCCGCCGGCGCGAGGCGACGCGCCACGAATTGGCCGATCTGGCTGGCGGCATTGTTCGCATCCTGATTGGTCAGCACGACCACGGCCGCGCGCTCGTCCGGTAGGACGATGTTCTCGGAGGTAAACCCCGAGACTTCTCCGCTGTGCTCCCACACGCGATGGCCGCCCTCGTGCCCGACGACGATGCCAAGCGCGTACTGCGTGTCGCCGCCGTTCTTCAGTTTGACTTCGGCCGTGAGCGTGTCGTACCACGCAGGGCTCAGGAGCCGACGGTCGATGATGCTGATGTCCCACTGGGCGAGATCGGTCGCCGTCATCGCGAGCTCCCCGGCCGCGAATAGCCATCCCGCTGCCTCCTTGGGAGCCGGGCGGGGCGGACCCATCGCGTGACGGTAATACCCGATCGCATCCGTTTCGCCCAGCCGGCTCGCGTTGACATCCGCGATGCTCTGCATCCCCAGCGGCGCGAAGATCCGCGTTTGCAGAAATTGCATCAACGGCATCCCGGCGAGTTTCTCGATGATCCGGCCCGCGATCACGTAGTTCGTGTTGCTGTACTGCCACTGCGTGCCGGGATCGAAGTCCAGCGGCTTCTTCGCCCACCCGGTTATGATCTGGTCGGCGGTCGTCGGTATCAGCATCGACGGCATCACGTAATCTTGCGGCCAATAATCCTGGTAGCCCGACGTGTGGGAGAGGAGCTCGCGCACTGTCACCTCGTCCCCCCGCGTCAACCCGGGAACGTACCGCGAGACCGGATCGCTCAGCGAGAGCTTCCCCTCTTGCGCCAGTAGCAAGACGGCCGCCGCCGTGAATTGCTTGCTCACCGAGCCGACCGCGTACCGCATGTCGGGCTGCGCGGCCGCCGGCGGCGCGAGACGCGCCGATCCATACGCCTGGCGGTACACGATCCGCCCCCCCGCCACGACCGCGACCGACGCGCTCGGCGCCCCGTTCGCCGCCAGGATCGACCGCGCCGCGGAATCGATCGCCGCGCGAGTGGCCGCCGAAAGCACGGTGTCCGACGGCGTCTGTCCCACCACGATGACCGGAACCACCGTCGCCGCGATCACGGTGACCGACCAGCGCCGGACCGTCAGGCGCGCGAATCTACGGGCGAGCGGACGCATGGCGGACGAAGTTACGCGGGCGGCCCCCACTCGAGCCAGCACCGCGCGCGCGATAACGCATCGGCGCAGAGGCGATCCCTCTCCCCGAATCACGATCCACGCTCCGTCAAACCGACCGCCGTTTCCACCACCCCGCCCGCCAGAGCGCCAACATGCCGAGCCCGCGGCCGGCCGCGGTCACGGAGATCACCGTCCAGATCCCCGTGGTTCCCCACCGCGCGGCCGCCCACGCCGCGAGCGGGATCCGCAACGCGCTGATCGTGGTCGACATGATCATCGGCGGCACCGTGTCGCCGGCCCCGCCCAACGCGCCTTCGAGTACGATCTCCGCGGCCGTGAACAGCTGCGCGAGCGCCGCGATGCGGAGATAATGCGCCGTCTCCTGGATCACGGCCGGGTCGGAGGTAAAGATCCCCGCCATGCGCGCGGGCATTACGAGCTCGATCGTCACCGCGACCAGCGAGACAAGGGTGCCGTAGCCGACGGTGATCCAGCCCGCGCGCGCCGCGCGCGCCGATTGGCCCGCACCGAGGTTCTGCCCCACAATGGCCGCCGCGGCTGCGCCGAAGCCGACGCCCACCATGTACATCCAGCTCTCGACGCGGAATCCGAGTCCCATCGCCGCGAGGGCCGGTGTTCCGAACCGCGCCACGGTCCGAGTGACCGCGACGTAGATCGCGCTGAAGAGGACGCCGGTGACGGCGGTCGGCAGCCCGACCCGCGTGATGGCTCCGAGCGAGGCCCACCGCAGGGGCGCGGGACGCACCATGCGGCGACGCACGAGCAGGACGGTCCCGAGCACGAACGCGCCCCCGCGCGTGGCGATCGTCGCGACGGCGGCACCGGTGATGCCGAGCGCCGGCATCCCGAACAGCCCGAGGATGAGGACCGGATCCAGGACCAGTGTCAGCACGACCGATGACCCGAGGATCAACATCGGGGTCCGCGTGTCCCCCGACGCACGGAACGCCGCATCGACTGCGAAAAATCCGAAGATCAGCGGCATGCCCATGAGATAGGTGCCGAGGTAGCGCGCCCCGAGCGCTTGCACGTTGGGCGGATTGTGGAGCGCGCTGAGGAGCGCGGGCAGGAGCAGCACGCCGCTCACGGCCACCACACTCCCCAGCCCGACGGCGTAGAGGATCGCCTCGCCCACCACACGCGCGGCTTCCTCCGGTCGACCCTCTCCATGCCGGCGGGCCGCGACGGCGGTGAGTCCGATGCCCACCATCTCCGCGATCGACACCGCGAGCCAGATCCAGAACAGTGAGGTGGCCACGGCCGCCAACGCCGCCGAGCCAAGCCGCGTACCAACCCAGAACGCGTCCGCCGATGCGAACACGATCATCAGCAAATTGGACGCGACGGCCGGGGCGCCGACGCGCCAGATGACGCGCGTGAGTGGGTCCCGCACGACGCCCGAGATGGCCTGGCTCCCCGTGACCGCGACGGAAACGCCACCGTCGTAGGTATCGAACGGCAACGCGGCCGCCGGAGGGTGCTCCAGCGGCCGCGCGGTCACGCTCGGCTCCCGCGCCCGCCCGCGAGTCACGCCGGCGCGGCCGCCACCGACATCGCCGCCACCACGCGATCGGCCAACGCGACCATTGCTTTCGCCGCGACGGACTCAGGCTCCGCGACGACGAGCGGGCGACCGGTGTCGCCACCCTCGACGATCCGCGGATAGAGCGGAATCTGCGCCAGCAATGGCAGGTTGACTTCCCGCGCCAATCGCTCGCCGCCCCCGGACCCGAAGATGGCCGCCGGCTTGCCGCAATGCGGACACTCGAAGTAGCTCATGTTCTCGACGATGCCCAGCACCGGCACGCTGACCCGCTGGAACATCTTCACGCCCCGGAGCGCGTCACCCACCGAGACCTGCTGCGGTGTCGTCACGATGATCGCGGCGTGCACCGATGTGGACTGCACGAGCGAGAGCTGCGCGTCACCCGTGCCCGGGGGCATGTCCACGATGAAGTAGTCGAGCGTCCCCCATTGCACGTCGCCGAGGAATTGGCCGATGATCTTCATCACGATCGGCCCCCGCCAGATCGCCGGCTGGTCCTTGTCGATCAGGAATCCGAGGCTGATCACTTTCACACCGTGCGCCTCGAGCGGGATGATCTTCTGATCGACGACCGGCGGCGGTGAGTTGACGCCCAGCATCAATGGAAGGTTTGGGCCGTAGATGTCGGCGTCCATGAGCCCGACCCGCGCGCCGGACCGGGCGAGCGCGACGGCCAGGTTGACGGCCACGGTGGACTTGCCCACACCCCCCTTGCCGCTCGAGACCGCGATCACGCGCCCGAGATGCGGACGGTGCACGGGCGTCGGCGCTGACGGTCTCGGGGGCGCCGCTGGCCGGCTGTCGACCACCGGAAGCGGGCGCCGTGGAGCGTTTGTTGACTCGGTCATGTCTATCCCACGATGGTGTGTGGCGCCCGCATACGGGCCCGGCGGCTACTGGCCACCACTCTCCGTACGCACCATGTGAATTTCGGGGACGCGCAACTTGAGATGGGCCTCGATACCCTGCATGAGCGCCGAGACGGGCATGTCACAGTCCGGGCACCCGCCGTCCATCCGGAGCACCGCGACCCCGGTCTGCACGTCGAAACGGACCAATTCGATCGACTCCGGCTGAGTCACGCGCAACAGTGGCCGAAGCCCGACGATCGCTTCGCGGATCCGACTCTCGAGCACCAACTGCTTGGGCGCACCCATATCGGAAAGTTAGGCCCCGCGCATGGACCGTGGCAGGGACTGCGCGGCCGCGAGCCGGCTAGCTCGCCGAACTGCTGTCCGGGCGATCCGCCCGCGCCCCGGGCGCGGACCCCCCTGGTGCGCGGCCCACGTACGCGCGCGCCAACGCAATCACCTGCGTCCGCACGCTCTCGAGCGACCCCGGCATGAGCGCCCCGGCAGCCTTCGCGTGACCACCGCCGCCGAACTGCCGCGCGAACTGATTCACGTCCACGCTCCCCGTGCTTCGAAACGACACTTTCACTTTGCCGTGCCCGAGGTCGCGGAAGAACATCGCCATCCGCGTGCCGGTGATCGACCGCGGATGCTCGACGATGCCGTCGAGGTCTTCCGATTTGAGCCCATAGCGCTCCACCGCGCCCGCGGGCACCGAGATCCACGCGATCGCGTGCTCGGCGTCCACTTCGAGCGTCGTCAGCGCGTCTCGCAATAGATGCAGGCGGCCCAGCGAGACCGACGCGTACACCTGGCGGTACATCTCCTCGGGATCGATCCCCAGCGAGAGCAGGTACCCGGCGATCGCGTGACACCGGGGCGATGTGTTGCTGAACCGGAACCCGCCGGTGTCGGTCAGGAGCGCCGTGTACAGCGCCATCGCCGCCTCACGGGAGATCGGCCACCCCGCGGTCCACGCGAGGTCGAACACCAACTCGCCGGTCGCGCATGCCGTCGTGTCGCAGAAGATGATGGGTCCCGGCGGATCGTCGCTCGGAACATGGTGATCGATCACCAGCTTGGGCACGGTGAGCGCGCGAACGGTGTCCGCGAGTCCGCCGAGCCGGCGCACGTCGCTGATGTCGAGCACCACGAGCACGTCGAGATCCGTCAGGGCCGCTGCACCGCGCGCGGTCTGGTCGGTCACCCCGGCGCCCAGCAGAAAATCGAATACGCCAGGCCACGCGGTCGGATTGACGATGCGCGCCTCGAGCCCCGCGCCCACCAACACTCGCGCGAGTCCCACCTCCGACCCGCACCCGTCGCCATCCGAGTTCATGTGCGTCGACAATACGACTCGCCGCCCCGGTGTCAGGACGGCAAGCAGGTGCCGAATCGCGCTCAGCCGGTGCGCGGGAACGGCGAGCAGATCGGGAGCCGCGAGGGGCGGTGGCGGTGCCATCGGGGAGTCGATGAGGAGCCTATGATGCGAAGCGGCGCCCCCGATCTCGTGGGCGCCGCCTACAAGCTAACCGCATGAGGTCAATCGCCCGCGGCCCGACCACCGGCGACGGGGTTTCCGAGCTTCGAGTGCGAGCGGCTGTAGAGGAAGTAGATCACCATGCCGATCACCATCCAAATGATGAGCCGCTTCCACGTATCGCCCGGCAAGCTCAGCATGAGGCCCACGCACGAGACAATACCGAGAATCGGGACGAGCGGGACGAACGCCACCTTGAACGGCCGATGCATCTCCGGGCTCCGCACACGCAGCACCCAGACTCCGCCACACACGATCACGAACGCGAGCAGCGTGCCGATCGAGACGAGCTCGCCGAGTAACCCGATGGGGAAGAATGCGGCCACCGCGGCGGCGACCGTGCCCGTGACAATCGTGGTGACGTAGGGTGTCTTGAACTTGGGGTGCACTTTCCCGAAGACCGCCGGCAGGAGCCCATCGCGCGCCATCGAGTAGAACACCCGCGGTTGCCCCATCAACATCACGAGCACCACCGACGCCAACCCGAGGATCGCGCCCACGTCGGTGAAGACGCGTAGCCACATCAGCTGCGGGACCGCGCCCAACGCGACGACCACCGGCGCCGGTACGTTGAGCTTCGTATAGGACACCAGTCCGGTCATGACCAACGACATCAGGATGTACAACACGGTACACATCGCGAGCGACCCGAGCATGCCGATCGGGAGATCACGTTGCGGATTCTTTGCCTCCTGGGCCGCGGTCGAGACGGCGTCGAAGCCGATGTACGCGAAGAACACCACGCCGGCGCCGCGGACCACACCGCTCCATCCGTAATGGCCGAACTCCCCGGTATTGGGCGGAATGAACGGGTGCCAGTTCGCGGGGTTGACGTACATCGCACCGAATCCGATGACCAGCAACACGATCGCGACTTTGAGGATCACGATGACGTTGTTGAAGCGCGCCGATTCCTTGATGCCGACCACCAGCAACGTGGACATCGCCGCCACCAGCAACACCGCCGGAAGGTTGATCACTCCGCCGGGCACCCGGTCGATATGGTGCGTGATCGGGTTGTAGGCGAGCGGCGCCGCGGTAAAGGCGGTCGACAGATGGATGCCCAAGCCGTTCAGGAAATCGATCAGGTGCCCCGACCACCCCACCGCCACGGTCGCCGCGCCGAAGAGATACTCGAGGATCAGGTCCCACCCAATGATCCACGCGACGAATTCGCCCAGTGTGGCGTACGCGTAGGTGTACGCGCTGCCCGCAATCGGAATCATCGACGCGAACTCCGCGTAACACACACCCGCGAACAAGCAGCCCAGGCCCGCCAAAATGAACGACAGCGGGATGGCCGGTCCAGCGTTGGTCGCGGCCGCAGTGCCGGTGAGCACGAAGATGCCGGCGCCAATGATCGCGCCCACACCCAGCATCGTCAGGTTGGTCGCCGTCAAAACGCGACGGAGGCCAGTCCCATCGTCCGCGCTGGCTTCGGCCTGGAGCGAGGCAATGCTCTTGGTCGTGCTGAGACTCATCGAGGATTCTCCACTGCGCGCATGATCGGGATGTGCGTGGTCCACTGCACGCGAACGAGATTCCGCGCGCTCGGGGCGCGAAGGTGCGGTCCTGCGGACCTGCTTGTCAAGCGACTGGGACTCGACCGCCACGGGGCGCCTGCCAGTCGACGGCCCGATTCGCCACGTGGCAACACGAGCCAGCCCCGCCGATCGCCGGCGGGCCGGCGGGACGGACTACGCTGAATAGTTCGGCGCTTCCCGGGTGATCGTGACGTCGTGGGGATGCGATTCCCGAAGGCCGGCGGTCGTGATCCGCACGAACCGGCTGTCGGTCCGCAGCGCTTCGATGGTCGCGCACCCCACGTACCCCATCCCGCTGCGCAATCCTCCCACCATCTGAAACAGCACGTCGGCCACTGGCCCCTTATACGGGACTCGGCCCTCGATCCCCTCGGGCACGTATTTGCGGCCCGACATCTCGCCTTCCTGGAAGTACCGGTCCGCGCTCCCGTCCTGCATCGCGCTCAGGCTCCCCATGCCGCGGATCATCTTGAATCGGCGACCCTCGAGCAGCAGCGACTCGCCCGGACTCTCTTCGGTGCCCGCCAGCATCGACCCCATCATCACGCTCGCTGCACCAGCCGCAAGCGCTTTGACAATATCGCCCGAATACTTGATGCCGCCGTCGGCGATCACCGGAATGTCACCCGCCCCTTCGACGGCGTCGAGCACGGCGGTGAGCTGCGGCACCCCGACACCTGTCACGACCCGCGTCGTACAGATGGAGCCCGGCCCGACTCCCACTTTGACGGCGTCCACGCCCCGCGCAACCAACGCGGCCGCCCCTTCGCGCGTCGCGACGTTGCCCGCCACGAGCTGCACGTCCGGGAACAGTTCGCGTATTTCCGCCGTCGCGGCCAAGACCCCCTCGCTGTGCCCGTGCGCGGTGTCGACGATTAGGACGTCCACCCCCGCCGAGACAAGCGCACGCGCGCGCTCCCGGTAGTCGCCCGCCGCGCCGATCGCCGCCGCGACCCGGAGCCGGCCGTGCTGGTCTTTGTTCGCGTGCGGATGCTGACGGCGTTTGTGGATGTCTTTGACGGTGATCAGTCCGCGGAGTGTCCCGTTGGCATCCACGACCGGGAGTTTTTCGATCCGGTGCTCGCCAAGGATGCGTTCGGCCTCGTCGAGTGTGGTGCCCGCCGGCGCCGTGATCAGGCCGCTGCTGGTCATGACTTCCCGCAACGGTCCGTCCAAGTTGCGCTGGAATTGGAGATCGCGGTTGGTCAGGATGCCCACTAACCGCCCCTCGCGATCGACAATCGGCACGCCCGAGATCTTGAACCGCATCATGAGGGCGACCGCCTCACGGAGCGTGGCGTCCGGCGGCAGCGTGATCGGATTCAGGATCATCCCGCTTTCGGACCGCTTCACTCGGTCAACTTCCGCCGCCTGCCGATCGATCGACATGTTCTTGTGGAGCACGCCGATACCGCCCGCGCGCGCCATGGCGATCGCCATCGCGGACTCGGTGACCGTGTCCATGGCCGCCGAGACCAGCGGCACGTTGAGATCGATGGCCCGCGTGAACCGCGACGCGGTCTGTACGTCCCGCGGATGGACCATCGAATGGCGGGGACTGAGCAACACATCGTCGAAGGTCAGCGCCGCATCGACGCGGATCCGCGGGTCAGCGTCCGACGGCGCGGCTGGTGTGCGGCGCGTCGCGTTTCTGCCTGTGCCGCGCGTGCTCGCCGGGGAGCCCGATGGGCTCGACCCGTTGGGTGACGCAGCGGGGCCCGGCCGAGGCCGGGCCTCTCGTCGGGATCTGCTTGCCATAGCCAAAGCTACGGCGTCCCACTGCGTGAGGCAACGGACCCGCGTGACTACCGCGGCCGTCCTGTGCCCATACGGCGGCGCAGCGCGCCGCGGAGACTGAGCGGCAGGAAAAACGACACCGCCGCCATCATCCGCCCAACACTCAGACGCGTGAGCTCGTCGGGGTCGCCCGACCAGTGGTCCAACAGAACCTGCTCGTCGGCGTGCGCCACGAGGTGTTGGAGCGCCAAAGTCACGACGAACAGATCGTCCAGCTCACCAAGCACCGGAATCATGTTCGGGATGAGGTCGATCGGCGACACGACGAAGGCGATCGCTCCCACGACAAGCACTTTATCGAGCGTGGCGACACGGGCGTCGAACAACAGACCGACCAGCAGCCGGAGGTAGGCGGGGATGTGCCGGACTCCCTGCAAGACGGTGCTCGCCGTCCCCGGGCGTTTCCGCTTGGGCTCGCCCCGGCCGGCGCCCGCGCTGCCATCCCGAGGGGGCAGGCCCGAACCACGGTCGCTCCGCGCGCTGCGAACACGCGGGTCCGCATGCTCCGGCCGACGCACCCGCGGATCCGCATCGGGAGGACGACGATGCTGTCCGGTCACGACTGCGTATCTCCCGGCCGCGGCGGCGGCTGCTGCAGCGCAGCGGGTGGAGCTGGTGGAGCCCCCGGAGCGGGCGACGATTCCGGTGGCTTCGTCGCCGCTTGCACGATGTCGCTGGCCATCGACTTCCCGGCGGCCGCGACCCCGTTCAATACGCCGACCGCCCTATTGAGAAACGTCATGGTCTCGGCCACCGCCGTCGCCGGGACGCGCCCCGCGCGCAGCGTATCCTCGACGCCCTCCGCGAACCGCTGAAAGGTGTTCCCCAGAGTCGGCCGCACGGCGTACTTCGATTCCAGGAATTCGATGTAGTCGAGGACCTGGTAGGCCCGTTCATCCGACATGGTGTCGAGATGGCGCACCACGCGGTCGCGCAACATTGGGTTCACGACAGTCTCCGGGACTCAGGGCGGACGACGCCGGCGGTCTTTCCCGCTCCGACGCGCTGCGCTCGCAAGCTATCCGGCAGACCGGTGGGAGCGAAGGCCCGAGACCGCCCAGGCAGGCTCCCCGGCGCACAGACATGGTGGCACACCCGGTTCAGCGTACTCGGCGGTGCGGACCACCGACGCCGAGCGCGAACCGCACGCGATTACCCGTTGTTCGCGGCGGTGCCCGGTTTGGTGGTTGGCGTACTGCTTGGCGTACTGCTTGGCGTACTGCTTGGCGTACTGCTTGGCGTACTGCTTGGCGTACTCCTCGGTGCCGTGCTGGGTGTAGCGCCGGGCGTACTCGCCGGTGACGTGCTTGGGACAGCGTGTGGGCCGGCCGTCGGTACGGCCGTCGGNNGGTACGGCCGTCGGTACGGCCGGTTTCTTCGGCTTGTGCCGCACCCGATGGGGGGGATCCTCGATTGCCCACCGCACGCGCTCACCGCGGACGTCCACGTGGAGGAACGGGCCGTGGGCCTTCGTCCCCCGGTACACGCCCGCACCCCCGACCAGCTCCGGATGCTCGGCCTCCACGCGATCGACCGACTCCAATAGCACGTGCACGTCGCGGGTATCCACGCGGCCGTCGCCATTCAGGTCGGCCATCGCCCCGGTGCCGTTGTCGACGTAGATGTCGGCCGCATCGCCGAATTGGTGCCGGCTGTCACGCGCCCGGCCACCGCGGCGCCCGACTCCCTGCGCGTTGTACTCGGGGGTCCGAAACCCGGACATGATGACCACGTTCGCATCGGGATGCCCGTGGTCGGCCAGGTCGGCGATAATGAGCTCCAGCTTGTCGATGAGCTCCTCGCGCAGCACCAGGTACTTCGGCCAGACGCCTTGCTGGTCGTGCGTGAGAAAATCGCGCAGACGGAAGTGTTCCGACACCGGCGTGTCTTCGTTGTCCGGCGTGACGCGGATAAACCCATCGGGATTCTCGTACGTCGCAGACCGCGCTCGACGGCGCTCGGCCGGCCACCACCCCACGCGATAGTCGCCCAGCCGTCCCTTGGCCTTGTAGGTGAAGGGGACCATCGTGATCAGCGCGAACGGCTCGCCGACGACGAGGCTGTCGCCGAGCGCGTAGACGCCAGGGCTCTCTGCGGCGGAGTCGCCGAAGTAGCGCCGGAGGAGGGGAAGGTCGAGCGCATGGCGCGCTGTGCTCAGGAAGTGCGCGCGAAGCTTGCCGCTCCGTCCGAACAACGAATCCGGCTCGGGGAGCGACACGCGGGTCTCCGGGACCGCGATACTGACCACGGTATCGGTCAAGTCGCGTCCCAGCGTGTGCCACCGCCCGGTGTAGGATGGCCCGACCACCGCGCTGGCGCCGATCTGGGCAATCACGAACAACGCGTGCAGACTCAGGGGTGCCTCCCAGACGCGTCGGCGTGGACACGAAGTGGATCCCGATCACCATCGTGCAAACCGCAGTAACCCGTCGCCGGGCTGCGGACGGCCGCCCTGTCAACGACGACCACGGACCTCAATAGATATACACCACCGTGCCGATCGGCACGATGCGATACAGCGTTTCAATGTCTTCGTTCCGGAGCCGCACGCATCCATGGCTCGCGGACTGGCCGATGCTCTCGGGCTCGTCCGTGCCGTGGAGTCCATAGCCATCACCCAAGTACAACCGCTCGACCCCCAACGTTCCAAGATATTTGCGCTGGTTGGTGCCAAAGGGCGGGATGACGATGTGGCCGTTCGCGATGATCTCGTTCCCCTCTTTCGTCTCGAATGGGACTTCGCGCCCGTCCGGAAACCGGGTCACGACGTCTGTCCCGTCCACGGTGATCACGGCGCCGCCGCCGATCGAGATCTTCTGGCCGCGCGGCAGCTTCGTGATGCCGAGCTGCTTTTTCTTCGCCATCTCGATGTAGTGCCAATCCGGAGGTACCCACACCGGATCGGTCTCTTTACTCTGCACGACGAGGCGCCCCCGTGGTGTCTCGAATTTCCAATGCAGCGCGCTCCCCGGCGCGTCGTTGACGAGCTCCTTGCCGCTCCCGGTCGCGACTCGGGCCGTGAAGATCGTGCGGCCGCCCTCGCGGTACCAGAGGCGATTGTCGTTGATGCTGACCACGATGTAAGGCCGATCGCCGGGCGGGGCGACTTGTGAGGTCGCCACTAATCGCTGGTCCAACGTGTCGCGCGACGCGCCGACCCGCTGTTTGACGTCGTCCAGCAGTTCGAGGTTGCCGTTGAACGCCATCCGCATGACGTCGCGCTTGAACCGCTCACGCATCGTGCTCCCGAGCACGGCGGCACTGAGCCCGCCCGCGAGGCACAACGCCCCAATGAGCGCCCAGATGAGGCGCCCACCGTGTCGCATGGCATGGAAGAGTCGTAGCATCGGCGGCGGCGTGTGCGGCTAGTAGAAGTACACGCTCATGCCAGGCTTCAAGTTCGGCAAGATCGCCTGCAGGTCAGTCGCGCGCGCACGCACGTCGCCGGCGGTCACGGGCGTCTCATCGTCGAGCGCGTCGGACCCGGGCTTGGCGTAGATCGTAGTCCCACCGTCGAGTGTCACTGACCACCCGTCCACCGAGGCCACCGTGCGCATCCCGCGCGGCGCCGCGACGCGCACGGTGTCCGACCGCGTGCCGACCAGTTGTTCGGGTCCCACCCGCACCGGCATCTCACGCAACTGCGCCCCCTCACGCTCGAGAAACATTTCACCACTGTCGACCGCCACCGAGAGGTGTAGGTCACGGTCGCCCTCGGCTTGTCGCCTGGCGAGTTCGACGATCACTCGGACTTTGTCTTTGTTGGCGGCGAACACGACATCCGCACGCTGTCGCTCGACACCCGTCATGGCGTCGCGAAGGCGAGCCGCTTCGTCCGCGTATTCCATGCGCTTATACCCGAGCCATCCGTCGGCCGCCGCCAATGCCGTGAGCGCCAGCCAGAACCCGGTGATCAAGCCGGGGTAAGCGGTCCGAAATTCCCGCCACCCGGGTCGTCGTCGCTCGACACCCGCCGCTGCCCCCCTGCCCGCCCCGGAGGGCCGCCGGCCACCCTGCACCACCCCTCCATCGCCCGGAGACTCCTGGCGCCCTCCAGCGTCGGCCAGAGGCCTCTCCGGGCTCGACGCTGCGCCCGATATTACGCTTGGCGTTACGTCCTGTACGCCTCGCGTAACATCGCGCGCCGTTGGCTGCGGGCTGGGCCGATCGGGCCTAGCCCGTGTTCCCGCTGGCGGCTCGATCGGCGGAAGGTCCGGCGGGTCGCCACCGGGCGCGCGTGGCGGCTCTTGGGTCACCGTCGCACCAGGCTCTGGGCGTCGAGAATCGGAACGCCCACCGGCTCGCTCCGGCCCGCGCGCACGGTCGCCACTAGAGAGACGGCCGTCGGCGCACGCGACGCCACGGCGCGGGCGGTCGCGAGCAGTCCAGGTGGGACCGCGACGTACAGCAGTGCGCTCTCACTTCCAGGACCGCGCGCGAGCAGATACGGCTCGTCCGGATTGAGTCCCTTTCGCAGCGGGTCGGCGGTTGCGAGCGCCAATACCTCGACGTCCCACCGCACGGTCTTGCCGCGTGCGCCATCCGGGTCCGCGCGGAGATCGGCCGCGCTCACTGTCACGTGCGACGGGTCCGCGGTCCCGACGTCGCTCTCCTTCACCCAGCCCTCGGCGCGCACTCGCACCCAGCCACGATCGTGCGCCAGCGGCACCAGCGAAAACTGCGGGCCGATCGTCCCCACGGTCTGACCGTCGGGCGCATCGCGCATCGGGATCATCCCGACTGGCGCCAGTGCACCGCTGAGTGGAACGACGGTGGTGTCCTGGCTCGCCACGGGTGACGGCGTCGCCTTCGTGACCGTCGCGGATTTCGATGCCGCCGGGCGAGGAGTGCTGCTGCTGGCTTTCGTGGAGGCCCGCGCAGGGGTGGACGGCTTTGCCGCGGGCTTGGGTTTCGTCGGCTTGATTGGATGCGCCGCGGGTGACGCTTGCGCGTCGAGCGATGCCGGGACGAGGAGGTCGCCGGCCATCAGGCCGCTGACGATGATGAGGAGAAGAAGCGTCTGCATCGCTGGTTGGGGGGTGGGCCCCTGGGTATCTTTGCAAAGATGGCCGCGTCCGCACAGCGACCGGTAGCCCTCATCGTTCTCGATGGGTGGGGCTACCGCCCCGACCGCGAGGGAAATGCCGTCGCTTTGGCGACGACGCCGACGTGGGACGGACTGTGGGCGCGCCGATCCCGCACGTTGCTCGCGGCCTCCGGCCGGCGGGTGGGACTTCCGGAGGGGCAGATGGGAAACAGCGAAGTCGGCCACCTCAATCTCGGCGCCGGCCGCGTCGTGGTACAGGATCTCGTGCGCATCGATGCCGCGATTGCCGATCGGTCGTTTCTGCAGAATGGGACGCTCCTGACTGCCTGCCGGAAGGTGCGCAGCAGCGGCGGGACGCTGCACCTGTTGGGATTGCTCGGGAACGGTGGTGTCCACGCCCAAGACAAGCACCTCTGGGCGCTCCTCGATCTCGCGGAGTCGCAACGGGTCCCGCACGTCGCCATCCACGCAATGCTCGATGGACGCGACACGCTCCCGCGGTCGGCCCTCGCCTTCATGACGGAGACGCTCGCCCGCGCACAGGGACGCGCGCGGGTCGCGAGCGTCGGCGGCCGGTATTTCGGCATGGACCGCGACCGCCGCTGGCCGCGCACGGAGCTCTTCTATCGCGCGGCCATCGACGGCACGGGCCCCACCGCTGCTGATCCGCTGACGATGATCCAGGAGGCGTACGATCGCGGGCAGAGCGACGAGTTCATCGTCCCCGCGGCGATCGTCGAGCACGGTGCGCCGATCGCCCCGGTGCGCGATGGCGATGCGCTCATCTGCTTCAACTATCGCTCCGATCGGATGCGGCAGATCACGCGCGCCCTCACGGAGCCGGAGTTCCGCCAGTTCGACGTGTCGGGACGTCCCGAGGTCCATGTCGTCACGATGACGTCCTACAGCCAACAGTTCGCCCTCGCCGTGGCCTTTCCGCCCCTGTCGATGGCCCGCATCGTCGCCGAGGTCCTCAGCGGATGCGGCAAGACGATGCTCCGGACCGCCGAGACGGAGAAGTACCCGCACGTGACGTATTTCTTCAATGGCGGCGAGGAAGCGCCGTACCCGGGCGAAGACCGAATTCTCGTCCCCAGTCAAAAGGTCGCGACCTACGACCTCATGCCCGAGATGAGCGCGGCCGGCGTCACCGATGTGCTCTGTCAGGCGATCGACGCCGGAGACCACGATTTCGTGCTGTGCAACTACGCCAACGGCGACATGGTGGGCCACAGTGGCTCGCTGCCCGCAACGATCCAGGCCGTCGAGACCGTGGATCGATGCCTCGCCCGCGTCCTCTCGGCCGCCAAACGCACCGGCACTCGGCTGCTCATCACCGCGGATCACGGCAATTGCGAGCAGATGATCGATCCCGCGACCGGCGGCCCGCATACCGCGCACACGACCAATCCGGTGCCCTTTGTGCTCATCGATGGCGACGCCCAACCACTGCTGCGTTCGGGTGGCGCGCTCTGTGACATCGGCCCGACCGTGCTCTCCCTGCTCGATGTCGAGGTGCCGTCAGAAATGACGGGCGTCGATCTGCGAGCGGTCGGCGATTGACGGCGGTAGCGATGCGATGCCTCTCCACGCGGACCCTCATCGGCCGCCACTGGTACAACCGCGGGACGATGTCCGGCCGCTCACCCGGATTACTATCCCTCCTCGACTCACATTCGCCGGCTCTTACCGTGCCCCTCGGCTCTGCCCGACTCTCGTCCCTCCTGATCGCCGCGCTGGTGGTCATCACCGCGCTGCCGGCGACGCTCCATGGTCAGATCCTCGGGCACCTGCCGGATGCCAGCCCGTACACCGATGTCGATAGTCCGCGGGAGCTCGCAATCTTCGGTGGCTACTTCCTCGCCTCCAAGGACCTCGCCGGCGTCGCGCCCGGCCCGTCGCCCGTCATCGGACTGCGCGAGACCTTGCACCTCGCGGGCCCCGCGATCGCGTTTTTCAGATTGACGCATACGTTCTCCGACCGCACGGTCATCGACCCGCTTGACCCGGCGTCCACGCGTGATCAGGGCAGGATCTCCGATCCGATTACCATCGCCGATATGAACCTGGGTTTCAATTTTTCCGGGGATCGGTCGGTCGATAACTTCCAACCCGCGATCAACATTGGCGTCGGCGGTGCCTCTGACCTCGGCGCACCCCACGACATTGGCGGCTACCGGTTCGGGACGGTCGCCGTGCTGACCTATGGCGGCGGCATCCGCTGGGTGCCGCCGGGGCGCCTGAGTATCCGGCTGAACATCGACAATTACATGTATGAGCACACCTATCCGAAGCTATACCACACCATCACCGGCGACGGCACGAGCGTGATCTCCACCGCGCACTCGCTGGTCGCCTGGCGGAACAACGGGATGTACACGCTCGGCTTTTCGTACGCCATCCACCATCACTAACACCGCCCTGACCGCTCCCCGCCGCTCTCAACGCGCGCCACGCCAACAGCCCGCGCGCGCGGCGCCGCCAGCCACCACTCAACCGCGCGGGATTGCATCACTGACGCGACGCGTGTCGTTCTCGGCCGCACACCGCTATCGCCGCCCCGACTGGGACGACGCCCGTAACCGTGAGGTCTTCGGGGATTGTGCGCGCGCCAACTATCACGGCCACAGCTACGTGTGCGATGTCA
Source organism: Gemmatimonadota bacterium (assembly GCA_003152485.1). Taxonomy (GTDB): domain Bacteria; phylum Gemmatimonadota; class Gemmatimonadetes; order Gemmatimonadales; family Gemmatimonadaceae; genus Palsa-1248. Next base: position 161,098 of record PMAE01000055.1, read on the forward strand.
CGGTGTCCGGCGCGATCGATGACGCCACCGGGATGCTCGTGGACCTCGCGGCCCTCGATCGCGTGCTGGCGACCGAGGTTCGAGATCGGTTCAACCATCGGAACATCAACCTGGATGTACCCGAGTTCGCCGAAGGCCGCCTCGTGCCGACTGGGGAGAACCTCGCGCGCTTCATCCTGGGACGCGTCCAGGCAGCACTAGGTGATCAGCCGCGAGTCACGGAGGTGCGCGTGGCCGAGGATGCGACGTTGTCGGCGACGTTCAAGGGCGCGAACGGCTAGCGGGCGGCCGACTCCAGGGCCAGCTGCCGGAATGAGCGACGTGCCTACCACCGGAGTCCGCCCACCCGCACCGTCGGCCGCGCAGGCCGCGCCGATCACGAGCCGGCCGACGCGTTGTACGGGCGTCATTCTCGCCGGAGGCCCGGCCACACGGTTCGGAGGTCGTCCAAAGGGCCTCGCACACGTCCGCGGCATTCGCGTCATCGATCGGGTCGCCGACGCGCTGCGAGCCGCGACCGATGAGCTCCTCCTGGTCGCGAATGATCCGGCCGCGGTGAGCTGGCTCGCGGATGTCACCGTCGCGGCCGATGTCCGTCCCGGACTCGGTAGCCTCGGCGGCCTCCTGACCGCGCTCGTGCGGGCGAGGAGCCCGGTAGTGGTCGTCGCGTGGGACATGCCGTTCGTACCCGGCGGCCTACTCCGAGAGCTGCGCCGAGTGGGCGAGACCGACGGATACGACGTCGTGGTTCCCGTCAGTGGATCCACGCGCGGGTTCGAGCCGCTCTGCGCGTACTACACCGAGGCATGCGCACCCGCGATCGGGCGAAGGCTCGATGCCGATGATCGCCGTGTGATCAGTTTTTATGACGACGTCCGCGTGGGGCGTCTCGATTCGGAGGTCGTCCGGCGCTTCGGCGATCCCGGGCACATCTTTCTCAACATCAATCGCCCGCAGGATCTCGACGCGGCCGAGGGCTTGACGGACGCGGCCAACGGGTAGGGATTAGGGGCGGCGCGGTAATCGTTCGTCTATCAGCAGGTCGGCCGGTGCGGCCTCATCGTTCACTTCTTGGAATCCGTGTCTCGAATCGATGATCTCCCTCGGCAGCCGTGCGCGACTCGCGTCACGCTGCAGCAGCTCAGTCGCCGGATCAACGTGGTGAGACGGCGCCGCGGTCGGACGTCCATGCGCGCCCGCCTGACGGCTACCGCCGTCATCGCGCTCACCAGTGCCTGCGGGCATCCGAATCCCGCGCCGGTGGTCGCGCCTGCGCCGGTCGTGGCGAAGCCCGCGCCAATCATCAGCCCCCGGGTCGCGCTCCGATCGGCCATCGACTCGCTGCTCGGCGACCCTCGGTTCCGCAATGCGTTCTGGGGCGTACTCATCGTGGACCCCGCGCACAACGATACGCTGTACGCGCGCAACGCCGACAAGCTGTTCCTCCCCGCGTCCAACATGAAGGTGGTGACCGCGTCGGTAGCCCTCACGCAACTCGGTCCCGATTTCCGATTCCGTACCACCTTTGCGACCAGTGGCCACGTCCGCAACGGGGTCCTCTACGGCGACCTCACGGTGATCGGCCGAGGCGATCCGACGGTCAGCGACCACATGATGCGCGATGCGATGCTGCCGCTGCGCGCCGCGGCGGAGTCGTTGGCGGCCCACGGGATCCGGCGTGTCACCGGCCATATCGTGAGTGGCGACGATGCCTTTCCCGATGCGAATGTCGGCTACGGTTGGGATTGGGACGACCTCGGCGAACCGTATGGCGCGGGCGTTGATGAGTTAATGCTCAACGAAGGATTTACGACGGTGACGCTTCGTGGCAGCGCCCACCCTGGAGGGCGAGCGCACGTGACCACCACGCCGGTGGCCGACTATCCACTCGTGCGATCACGCGTCACGACAACCGCCGTCGGCGGCGGTGCCGCTTCCGCGACACCGACGGCGGTTTTTGATGCGGCGCGCGGCGAGTTGGTAGTGAGTGGCACGATCGCCCCCGGGGATACCGCGACGCTCCTTGTCGCCTACCGGGATCCGGCGACGGCGTACCTCTACGGTTTGGCGAGCGCGCTACGGGCGCGGGGAATCACGTTGCTGTCCCAGGCTGTCCTCCTCCCCGACCAGGGCGAGACCTTTCCCGCCGGCGGCGCCCGCTCCCCGATCACCGCGCGCATGCCCACCACCGCGACGCCGGCGAGACGCGATACGATCTTCACGCTCTCTTCTCCGCCGCTCCGGGAGATTCTGCCCGCGCTCCTGAAGCCGTCGCAGAATCAGATCGCCGAGGTCCTGCTCAAAACGCTGGGCTTGGAGAAGACCGGCGTGGGGTCCGCCGACAGCGGTCGGCGAGTCGTCGAGTCGCAGCTCACGGCGTGGGACGTGCCGCCGGATCAGTTCGTGATCCGTGATGGGAGCGGACTGTCGCGCCACGACTACCTCTCGCCCGCGACGCTCGTGCACATCCTCAGCACGGTCGAACACGATACCGCCTATCAGGTGTTCTACGACGCGCTTCCGATCGCCGGGCTCGATGGCACGATCGCCGACCGCATGCGCGGGACGCCCGCTTCCGGCAACGTGCACGCGAAAACCGGCTTCGTCGATCGTGCCCGCTCGCTCTCGGGCTATGTCACGACAACCGATGGCGTCGGCCTGGTATTTAGCTTTCTGTGCAACAACTGGACGACGCCGGTCCACGAGGTCGAACGGGTGCAGGACGAGATCGCCGTACGCCTGGCGTCCATGACGCTGGGCGCGCCGTGACGAGCGCCCCACCGCCCATCCGTAGTCGCGAATGCTGACCGTCGCCGAGGCCGTCGCTCGGATCATCGACGGCGTACACCCGCTGGCCCTGGAGCGCGTGCCGTTGCTCGACGCCCTTGGGCAAGTGTTGGCGACGCCGATCGTCGCGCCACTGACGCTACCGCCGTGGGATAACTCGGCGATGGATGGCTACGCGGTTCGGGCCGCCGACATCGACGGTGCCTCCGACGCACGGCCCACTGTCCTGCGCGTTGTCGAGACGATCGCGGCCGGACAGTTCCCCACGGTGACGGTGGGCGCCGGAGAGGCCGCGCGGATCATGACCGGTGCCCCGATGCCCGCAGGCGCGGATTCCGTCGTGCGGGTCGAGGACACCGACGGCGGACGGGCGCAGGTCAGTGTGCGGACCGTACGCGGCAGCGGCCGCAATGTGCGCCCCCGCGGCGAGGACATCCGGGAGGGTGACACGGTCCTGCCCGCCGGCATGCCGATCGGCGCCGCCCAGATCGGTGTGATGGCTGCGGTGGGCGCGGCCGCGGTCGATGTCCATCGGCGTCCGCGCGTCGCGTTTTTCGGATCGGGCGATGAATTGGTCGATCTCGACCAGTTCCATGAAGCGCTGGCGGGCCGCAAGATCGTCTCGTCGAATAACTACGCGGTGCATGCGCTCATCCGATCCGCTGGCGCGGTGCCGATCAACCTCGGCATCGCGCCGGACTCGCACGACGCCCTCCGCGCCATGCTCGAACGGGCCGCCGGTAGCGACGTCATCGTGACGACCGCAGGCATCTCGGTCGGCGAGTTTGACTTCTTGCGCGATGTGCTCGTGGGGCTGGGCGCGGAGATGAAGTTCTGGAAGGTGCGGATGCGGCCCGGTGCGCCGGTGGGATTCGGCAGCCTCGACGGCATCCCGTGGCTCGGATTGCCCGGCAATCCAGTCTCGACGATGGTGACCTTCGAGCTGTTCGCGCGCCCCCTGCTCCGCCGGATGCTGGGCTACACGCGCCTCTTCCGGCGACCCGTGCCGGTCGTGCTCGAAGAGCCGGTGACGATTGCGGCGCCGCTGACTCACTTCTTGCGGGCCATCGTCCGCGTGCGCGACGACGGCGCGCTGTCGGCACGGCTGACCGGCCCCCAAGGTTCGGGCATTTTGACATCGATGTCACTCGCGAACGCGTTGCTCGTCGTCCCCGAAGACCGCCCGCAGTCGAGGGCGGGAGACGTGCTGCACGCCCTGCTCCTCACCGACGACGCGGGGACGAGCGCTCACTTTTCGCTCTGACGCGAGCCCCACGATGATGCAGCCGGCGCCCCCCGTTCCCCGCCTGTTTTTCCCGGTCGTCATCGGCGTCATTGGCGCGGCCGCCGTGATCGCCGGCACGACGGTCATGATGTTCCGCAAGCTCCGCACGCGGATATTGGACCCATCGCGCGCCGCCGGGGCGGGTTCGCTCAATGGCAACGGCGTGAGCCACACGGGCACGCTCGATGCCGCCGCCAGTGGGGCCGGGTCGGAGGCGGTGGTCCGCACCCTCGCCGAGCGGGGGCTGGTGGACGGCGAACAGTTGGCGAGCATGTCATCGGCGGAGCGTGAATTCTTTCTCGCGACGGTCGTCGCGAAGCTGGGCGATGGTGTCAAGCCGCGATTGATGACGCAAACCCGCACCGTCGGCGGCGCGCCGGGCGTGGCTGTCGCCGTCGCGGTCGCCCCCGATGCGACCGAGGAACCGATTCCTCACGCCGCCCTCGTCTCCGGCGCGATCCACTGTCCGGTTTGCCGGTCGCCGATCGGCAAACGCACCGACACCCCGCTCCTCATGTCCCGATGCCCCGGCTGCTCCCGCCGGGTCGCCGCCCACATCGACGGCGATCGCCTGACCGTGACGTTGCACTACACCCTGCGTACGCCGGCGATGGGAGTCGCGACGATCAAGCCGTAGTGGCGGGTGGGTGGTGGTTGGTGACGGTTAGTGGATGCGATTCCCACAACGGCGCAGGCCGGCCCGATACGACGGACCGGCCTTCCAGGCGTATGCGCACGACTCGCGGCTGGCCCCTAGACCGCCAATCGCCCCGCAACGACTTCGCTGATGTCATACACGGGCACCGCCGAATCCTTCGCCGCGACGCCGTCGCTGAGCATCGTCATGCAGAACGGACACGCCGCCGCGATCGCGGTCGCGCCAGTTGCGAGGAGCTCTTCGGTGCGCTCGATGTTGATGCGCTTGCCTTCGCGCTCCTCCATCCACATGCGGCCGCCGCCCGCCCCACAACACAGGCCGCGACTGTGGTTCCGCGGTGCCTCGATGAGCTCCATCACCGGCAACGCACGCCGCAACGCCTCTCGAGGTGCGTCGTACACGTCGTTGTAGCGTCCCAGGTAGCAGCTGTCGTGGTACACGATGCGCTCGGTGGTGGTGCTCGTCGCCCCGCTCGACGCGTCGGTCACCGCCCGCAGCGGGACACGGCCATCGGCCAGCAACCGCTCGATATAGGTCGAGTGATGGATCACCTCGTAGTGCCCGCCGAGCTGTGGATACTCGTTCCCCAACTGGTGGAAGCAATGCGGGCAGATCGTGACCACGGTCGTGACGTGATAGCCGTTCAGGAGCGAGACGTTGTCCTTGGCCAGCATCTGGTACAGATACTCGTTCCCCATCCGGCGCGCGGGGTCGCCGTTGCACTTCTCTTCCTGCCCGAGGATCGCGAATTGGATGCCCGCGGCCTGCATGATCCGCGCGAACGACACGGTGATCTTCTTGGCGCGCGCATCGAATGACCCCATACAGCCGACCCAGAACAGCACATCGGGCGTTTCGCCGCGCGCGGCGCAGTCGGCCAGGGTCGAGATCCCTAACCCATCCGCCCACGCCATACGGTCGGCGGGATCGAACGCCCACGGACTTCCGCTCCGCTCCAACGATTGGAAGACCGGCTGAATCTCGGGCGGGAAGCGGGACTCCATCAACACGAGATCGCGCCGGAGCTCGTTGATCACCTCCAGCTGGTCGATCGAAACCGGACACTCCTCGACGCACGCGCGACACGAGGTACAAGCCCAGAGTTCTTCCTCGGTGATGTAGTTGTCGAGGAGACGGTGCTCCAGCACGCCCGCCGTCGTAGTCTCGCCGCCGATGTCGCCCTCGCCGTGGACGAGCGCGCTGTGCGCTCCCGCGGTCGCCTCGTGCAGCACGAGCGGCGCCTTCTCCAGCAATCGCTCGCGCACATTGATCACGATCTTGCGCGGGCTGAGCATCTTGCCGGTGATGTTGGCGGGGCACACCGCCGTGCACCGGCCACACTCGGTACACGAATACCCGTCGAGCAGATTCTTCCACGAGAGGTGCTCCACGTCGGCCGCCCCGAACTGCTCCACGCCCTCGGCCTCGAGATCCATGGCGGGCATCGCCCCACGCAGTCCCGGTCCGCTGGTATTGGACAGATAGACGTTGGGCAGCGATGTGATCACGTGGAGATGCTTCGAATACGGCAGATAGTTCAGGAACGCCAATATCAGGAGGACGTGCATCCACCACGCGACGGTAGTCACACTGGCCGCCGTGTCGGGACTCATGCCCGCCATCGCGGCCGCCAGGCCGCGCGAGATGAGCCGCGCCGGCTCCGCGAGGTCAGGTCGGGCGATCGCGGCGCCGGCGTTCAGGACGAGCAGGGTGATCATGAGCAGGGCGATCATCGAGAGGATGATCAAGGCATCCATCTGTTCGAGATCGTCGCCTCGCAGCCGCGTCGGCTTGATCACCAGCCGTCGGTAGAACAACCAGCCGACTGCCGCCAGGACGCAGACCGCGAACAGCTCCTGCGAGATCACGTAGGGCGCGTAGAGCGGGCGGGCCAGCACGAGCCCGTACGTGAACTCCGGCCAGACACCCTGGACGAGTAGTTCGACGGTGCCCGCGGTGAGCACGATGAATCCCCAAAACACCGACGCATGCATCGCGCCGGCGACCGGGTCACGAAAGATCTTGCTCTGCCCGATGCCGATACGGAGCAGGTTGCCGACGCGCACCATGGGAGCGTCCGTGCGATCCGTGGCCCGTCCGATCTGGAGATACGAGATGAGGCGCTGGGCGTTGTAGAAAAAGAATCCGGCCGCGAGCGCGACGATGGTGACGAAGGCAGTCGTCGCGCCGGCGCCGCCGCTCATGTGGATGCGGCGCGGGCGGCGCGGACCGCCGCGATGAGCGCGGGCATGACCTCGAACACGTCGCCCACGATCCCGTAATCCGCGACTTTGAAGATCGGCGCTTCGCGGTCTTTGTTGATCGCCACGATCGTCTTCGACGTGCGCATCCCCGCCAAATGCTGAATCGCCCCTGAGATCCCGACCGCCACGTACAGATCGGGGCTCACCAACCGACCCGTCTGGCCGATCTGATCGCTGTGGGGACGCCATCCATCATCGGTCACCGCACGAGTCGCACCGACGGCGGCGTTTCCAAACGCCGCGGCGAGGTCCTCGACGAGCCGGAAATTCTCGGCCGACTTGAGTCCACGCCCACCACTCACGATCACCGGCGCATCACCCAGATCCATCGTCGCGCTATCGCCGACGGTGAGTTCGGTGGTCACGACCCGCGCCGACGCCGGGTCACTCACGGGCTGCGCACGCTCGATACGCGCGGTCCGTGGCTGTGGCGCGAGGAGTACTGCGCCCGGACGCATCGCGACGATCGCCGGCGTGCCACGGATTGCCCAGATGGCGATGAGTTTGCCGGTATCGATGGGATGCGTGACGACGACCGCATCCTGCTCGATCGTCAGCGTGGTCGCGTCGGTCACGATCGCGGCGTCCAACGCCGCCGCCACACGCGGCGCGAGATCCCGGCCCTGGGCGGTTGAGCTGAACACGCCGAGTGGGTATCCGCCGCTCCCGATCCGCTCCGCGGCCAGCGCCGCCGTGGCCTCCGGGTTGTACCGCTCGAAGCCGGCGTGCTCGACGACGATCACGACGTCCGCGCCGTGCTCACCCAGACTCTCCGCGCGGGCCGCGATCCCCGGTGCGCCGACCAACAGAGCGTGGACTTCCCCACCACCGGCCGCATCCACGCACCCGCGCGCGGCCGTGACGGCTTCCAATCCCGCCTTGCGGATCGCGCCTGCGCGCGTTTCCACGAACGCCAACAGGTTCGGCATCTACAGTACCTTGGCCTCTGTCTGGAGCAACCGCACGAGTTCGGGGACGGCCGCCGCGCCCTCGCCAATGATGCGGCCGGCCGATCGCTCGGGTGGCATCTGAAGGCGACGCACCACGACGCGGGACTCCGTCAATGTCGTGGGCTTGACGTCCAACGGCTTCTTCTTCGCCGCCATGATCCCCTTGAGCGATGGCAGACGCTCGCGGTTCAGACCCTCGTCGATCGTGAGCACGGCCGGGAGGGGAAACTCCACCGTCTCCTGCGCGCCCTCAAGCTCGCGGCGCGCACGCCCTCGGCCGCCGGTAATCTCGAGTTTCGAGACCGCCGTCACACACGGCAGCCCCAGGAGATGCGCGACAATCGCGCCCGTGGCGCCATTCGATACGTCCACCGCGATGCGCCCGAAGAGGATGAGATCGTACGCGCCGCCCTTGAGCTCGTCGGCGAGCGCTCGTGCGGCCACCCGCGCATCGGGTGGCACGGCGGCGGCTTGCAGATGGATCCCGCGGTCGGCGCCCATGCTCAATGCCTTGCGGATCTGCTCCTGGACGGCGTCCGGCCCTAGGGAGATGACCACCACCTCACCCTGTCCAGCCTTCTCTTTGAGTTGGAGACCTGCCTCGACCGCCCACAGATCGAAATCGTTGACGTCGAACTTCAGACCACTCTCGACGATCGCGATACCGTCCGCGGCGATCGCCAGCCGCTGGTCCATGACCGGCACGCGCTTGATGCACACCGCGATCTTCACGGCGCTGGCTCCTGGTGAATTGAATGTGTTGCGTCGCGCAGGAAGATAATCAGCGCCCCCGATGGTCCGCACCGGAATCTGCGCCCGGTGCACCGTTCGGTGCAGCGTTCGGTGCACCATTTGTCGATAGGATGTCCGTGGCCGGCCCATTCGCGGTCGCCAGACGCGGTGGCGCGGCCCTCGGATAGGGACGCTGGAAGCCCTGACCCAGGTAAACGGCAACGTCGATCGCCGGACGGCCCCGCCGACGAATGCCGATCCGCCCGATCGTGGTGAGGTGGTCGAAGTACGCGCCATACAGCCCCATGACGTCGTGTCGGGCCGGCACCCGGTCGATGATCACGGCGTCCTCACCCACGAAGGTGCGTTCGTCGTACAGGTACCCGAAACCGCGAGGATCGACGCTCAAACAGACTACCGGCACGGCAGGTCCCAGTGCGTACGCCACTTTCCCCGACTGCACCCAGCTGGTCCCCGCGACGAATGTGCGCGACCGCTGCAGCACGCCGAGGGAATCGAGTCCGCGCCGGAGATCGGTCCAGTCCAGTGCCTCTAGTGTAGGATCGCCGTTGCGGAAGAGCGCGGGCGCGACGCGTACGGGCCAGCCAGTGATCGCCGCGCTCGCCGCCAGCGCCACCAAGAGGCAAAACCCGACCACGCTGCCCACGGCCCAGACGAGGACCGGCTGCATGGGGTCGCGGACCCTGATCCGCGGGGGCTCCGTCCCCGGCCGGCCGTCGCCGGCCGTCGCCGGCCCGCGCGTCAACGCCGCCGCCCGCGCCTTCCGATAGTCCGCCGCCGTGGCGCGCTGATACCGCTGGATGGCGTCGCCCGCGAGCGGAAAGAGGAACAGGTACCCCGACGCCGGCCAGTGTGGGAGTCCAGCCTGTCCGCCGAGCGAGACCGCGGTGAACAGCGCGATGGGGACTACCGCGAGACACGCCAGGAACCACTGTCGGTCGTCGATCGGTCGCCGCCGTAATGTGCCGGCCAGGATCACGATGAGTGGCGCCCAGATCCACGGGAGGACCCACGCGGCCTGTCCCATGATGTTCTGCGCCAAGGCCCCGAGCCGCCGTCCGACGGTGATATGCGCCGGCGACACGCCGCGGCCCAACTGAAAGGCGATCGAGACCCAGCCGTGCGCGTCGTTCCATACCACGACCGGCGCGAACAGTACCAACATCACGAGCACGGCGGCGTACGGCTCTGGCCGCCGCAGCCATCGCCGCTGCGCGGGTCGCGTCACGAGAAAGAGGAGCACGCTCGCCATGAACAGGCTGGCCTGATACTTCGACAGCGCCGCGATCCCCGCGGCCACGCCCGCCGCCAGCCACCAGCGCCATGCATGCCCGTCTTCGGCTGGGTCGAATAGCACCCGCGCGAGACAGTAGGCGCTCGCGGTCAAGCCGAACATGAGCGGCCCGTCCGGCAGCACCCAGCTCGCGGTACTGACGCTGAAGACGGCGGACAGATTGAGGAGGAGCGCGGCGAGCCACCCCTCGTCCACGCCGAATAGCCGCGATCCAAGCCCGTACATCAGCGCCGTCGTCCCCGCGAAGAGCAGCACGAACGGCGCGCGGACCGCGAGATGGGATTCCCCGCCCAACAACACCGCCGAGCCGTGCGCGAGCCAAAAGGCAAGCGGCGGGTGGTCGTAATAGCTCAAACTGATTCGCCGACCAACCGCGATCATGTAGGACTCATCGACGCCCAACCCGACCACCGCGGCGAGTCCAAGCCGCACCGCGGCGCCGATGATAATGAGCCCCGCCAGTTGGCGACGCACTGTCAGAGCGCGGTCAGGGGGACGATCAGGCCCACGAGAGTCAGGAGGTTCGCGCGTCGATTCGGCGGCGGACCACCGCGATTAGTTAAATGCGCTGAGTCCGGTGATCGCCTGCCCCAGGACGAGCGTATGGATGTCGTGGGTTCCCTCGTAGGTGTACACGCTCTCGAGATTCGCCATGTGCCGCATCGACGCGTATTCGGCGAGGATCCCATTGGCGCCCAAGAGCCGACGTGCCTCGCGCGCGATGTCCGTCGCGATGCTCACGTTGTTCCGTTTGGCGAGGGAGACCTGCTGCGGCGTGAACGTGCCCGCATCCTTGAGACGCCCGAGATGGAGCACGACCAACTGCGCCTTGACGATCTCCGTCAACATGTCGGCGAGACGCACCTGCTGAATCTGGAACCCTCCGATCGGGCGGTCGAACATCACCCGGGTCTTCGCGTAGGCCACGGCTTCATCGTAGCACGCCATCGCCGCCCCGAGCGCTCCCCAGGAAATACCATACCGCGCCTGCGTGAGGCACATGAGCGGGCTCTTGAGTCCCCCGCTCTGCGGCAACAGCTGCGATGCGGGCACGACGACGTCCTGGAAAACGAGCTCGCTGGTGTCCGACGCGCGCAAGGAGAGCTTCCCCTTCTGATCCTTCGCCGTGAACCCCGGCGAGTCGGTCGGCACGATGAATCCACGAATCGAGCGGTCGTCGGCGCCCGTCTTGGCCCACACGATCGCGACCTGCGCGGTGGACCCGTTCGTGATCCACATCTTGCTGCCGTTCAGTACGTAGCTGCCGTCCGGACGGACTTTGGCGCTGGTGATCATCCCGGAGGGATTCGACCCGAAATCCGGTTCCGTCAACCCGAAGCATCCGATGATCTCACCGGTCGCCATCTTCGGGAGATACTGTCGCTTCTGCTCCTCGCTCCCGAACGCGAAGATCGGATACATCACGAGCGCGCCCTGGACCGACGCGAACGAGCGCACCCCGGAGTCGCCGCGCTCCAGTTCCTGCATGATCAGGCCGTAGGCGACGTTGTTCAGCCCCGCGCAGCCATAGGATTCGGGCAGGTTCGCCCCAAAAACGCCGAGCTCGCCGAGCGCGGGGATCAGCTCTTTGGGGAAGCGGCCCTCGACGTAACAGCGACCGATGATCGGCAGGACGCGCTCATCGACGAATCGGCGCACACTCTCGCGCACCGCCCGTTCCTCTTCGGACAAGCTGCTATCGATGTTGAAAAAGTCCGCGGATGTCATGGCTCAAAAGTAATGCCGCGGGCCGGCTCCCGGCTGCCACACGACACCCCTCGCGGCCCCCACGGGGAGCCGTCGGTCCGAGCTAGTCGCGCACGGCCGGCGGGTCCGATGCGACCGCCGCGACCGGACGCGATCGCCGCCGCGTCGCGATTCCGGACAGCCGCGCACGGACGGTGTTGCGGCGCTCCGAGCTCTCCCGGTCCCCGATAAAGGCGCCGATGCTCGCCAGCGATTCCACGTGGTCGCACAGGATCTTGAATGCCGCGAGCATCGGCACCGCCAGCAGTGCCCCGGCGATCCCCCACAACCACCACCAGAGGGCCAGCGACACGAAGATCGCCACGGGGTTGAGCGTCAGACGACGGCTCATGACGAGCGGTGTGACGACGTTGCCCTGCACGAAGTTGATCCCGAGATAGATGGCCGGGACCACGAGCACGTGCCCGACGGTGTCGAAGGTGGTCAGCGCTGCGGCCGTGAGTATGGCCATCATGGCGAGCATGCCGACGTATGGTATGAATTCAACGACCGCGACCAAGGCGCCCCACGCCAGCGGCGTCGGCATGCCGACGAGGGCCATGGCAGCCGCGACGACGGCGCCCTCGGACACGTTGATCAACGCGGTCAATCCGAGGTAGCCCGAGATCGACGCCTCCGTCGCCCTCGCGATCGAGACCGCCTTCTCTCGGTCGCCCCGCCGCGGCAGCATCTCGACGAGCTTCTGGAGGAAGAGGTCGCCCACCGCGAGCAAGGAGTACAGCAGCAACAACACTTCGAGGATGCCGCCCAGCAGCACCGCACTCGTGCCCGCCACGCGGCTCCCCAAACTCGGCCCCTCGATGACGACATCCCGCTTCGCTTCGGACGCCGCCCCCGATGCCGCCCCCGTGGCTTGCTCCACTTGTGTCGCGGCTCGGCTCACTTGTTCGACCGGGCGGACGACCGCCCGGAGTTTTCGCGCGGCTTTGGGGAGTGCGATAGGCGCCGCCACGACCCACGCCCGAACTGGTCCGACGAGCGCGTACCCTCCTCCCCCGACCGCGCCGATGGCCAGCGCGAGGACCAACGCGGCCGCGGCAGGATAGGGGAGATGCCACCGCGCGAGCCACCGCACGATGGGACTGAGCACGAGGCTCAGAAGGACTGCGAATGCTACCGGGATGAAGAAGTCCCGAGCGAAATACAACGCGCCAAACACGAGGATGGTCGCGATCACGATCAGCGAGACCGACCGCGACTGCGGCGTCTCCGCTGCGCGGATCGTGGCCGATACGTCGGCGTGCGTCGGGTCGGGGGTCACGGCAGCGTCGTCACCCATTGGCGCGTGCCGGTCGGATGCGACCAGCGCTGGCCGCGCGGTCGGCGCCCGCGTGCCGCGTGGTCAGACGGCCACCGAGGGCCGGTGGAACTCACCCATCTCCGGCGGCGCCCACCGCGCACCGCCGCGGTCGACGGAGGCACCGCTGCCACCGGCGGCCGCGCCCCGGCCGCTGGACACGAAATGCCACGCCAGGGCGATCACTGCGAGCACGAGTACCACGTGAATCATTCCTCCGACGATCGCGCGGAACATTCCGAAGCCAATGATCCACACGCCGAGTAGCACGAGGCCAATGATCAAGAACATGTCGGTCGCTCCGGTAATTGTAGGATCGGTCGCCCTGATCAGCCCCCGGCATTTCGCATGCCCGGGGTGCCGAGTCCGTCACCGCCCGTTCGACGCGCGCGGTGAGTCGTCTCCCGGCGCCGCGCGGCCCGGCCCCGTGCCCCGGCGGCCGTCGCCACGAGCGGCACTGCGTCCCTGGCGCGGCGGGGCCATCACGTCGGCCGGCTCGGGGTCCGTTGAGCCCCAATCCTCTTCGGCCGGATCACGGTCACGACCGTGGTCCCGACCACGGTCGCCGCCGACCGGTCGCCGAGCTCGCGGGACCGCACCCACGGCGCGAGCCGTCGCACGGAACTGCGCTCCGTGATCGACGGTGTGGCCACTCTCGGCCTGCCATTGGTGCACCATCTCGTGCAACAGCGTCTGGAAGACTTCGTCCCACCCGTGTCGCCGGAGATGACGGCGGCTGATCATGATGATCGCCGGCATCGACTTTGTCGCCAGTCGGTAGTAGCCCAAACGACTCCGCATCCGCCGCGAGAGATCGATCGGCACCGACTGCAACACACCCCCGAATCGGCTCGCGTNNGTCCAGCTTCGCGACCACCGCGGCGCCCTCCTCCTCCTCCGGACTGCGCGCTCGCCGAACCCGTGGCGCGGGCCGGGCGGGCGCCGGTTCCGATCGCTGCCGAGTCGTCGCGGGAGGTCGTATCGGGGCGCGCCGCGGCCGCGCGCGCGGAGCCCGCGCTGGGGGCGGTGCTAGGGGCGGTGCTGGGGGACGCACTGCGGGACGCGCCGGGTCGGCCACCGACTCTCGCGCGCCCTCCGAACCGAAGAGACGGAGCGTGAGCTGCGCGGGATCGAAGATCCCACGCTGGAACAGGCGCCTCAGCGCGCGAAACATTGGACCGGGCCCTGCTCGAAACGCCCGCTCGCCGGCGTCCACATGCGCGTCTCAACCTCGATCGTGGTCGCCGTCAGTGTGATGACGTTGAACGAGGAGGGACGTCCGCCGCGTGAGCGGCTCGACAGGGTCCCGGCCGTCGAGACCACCACGCCCTTCCCGGACTGCTCCACGAAATGGACGGACTCCTGGTGGTCATGCCCGCACAACACCAGATCCACACCCATCCCGGCGAACGCGGTCATCACGCGTGCACTGCGCAGGAGCCCGATGCGCCCCGAGATCGAGCCGCGCATCGGGTTGTGGTGCATGACCACGACGCGCGCGTCGGACGCCGGCGCCTGGGCGAACACCGTTGCCGCGTGGGCGAGCTGGCGCTCTCGGAGCGCTCCCACGACCGACACGTCGTGCGGATCCCACGTCAGCGTGTACCAATGGACGCCAGGCGCAGTGTTGAGGCCCACCAACGTCACGCCGGCCACGTGCACGACCGGCTCCAGGGTGTCGGTGATATAGCGCCGATACTTCTCGTACCGCCGCTCTTTGCGGCCGACGCCGAACGGCGAGAACCACCACGCGACGTCGTGGTTGCCAGGGACGGTGATCACCGCTGGCACCGCGCCGCCCGAGGTGACGGGCCGCGAGATGTCGCGCAGGAACACGGAGGCCCGTTGGAATTCGCCGGCCCGTGCGCGTTGCGCGAGATCACCGGAGATCGCGACGATGTCGAACGGCTCGCGCTGGGCCATCGCTTCGACGGCGTCCGCCTGGGCCGGGATCGCCGGCCACCCGAAATGCACGTCCGACAGGTGGAGGATTCGAGTCATCGGGTTCCGCCCCCCGCGCCGCCGCGGCCCGGCGACCGGCGCACGCCACGCTCGCAGCCACGCTCGCGACCAGGGCCTCGGCCACGACCTCGGGCGGTGAGCGGCGACGGCACGCTACCGAGCCGCCGCGAGACCGAGCGCGGGAGATCCGAGTTCGGCAATGACCGCGTCGGTGAATTCGTCCGTGCTCGCCGTACCGCCGAGGTCGCGCGTCACGTGCGTGCCTTCTCGAATGGTCGTCTCGAGCGCGACGCGAATCCGGTTGGCGCGCGCGCCATCGCGGAGGTGGTCGAGCATCATGCACGCGGCGAAGATGAGGGCCCCCGGGTTGGCCACGCCCTTGCCCGCGAGGTCGGGCGCCGTGCCATGCACGGCTTCGAAGATCGCCGCGTGCGCGCCGATGTTGGCGCCCGGCGCGAGCCCCAATCCGCCGACCAATCCCGAGATCTCGTCGGACAGAATATCGCCAAACAGGTTGGTCGTCACGATCACGTCGTACTGCTCCGGGCGAAGCACGAGGTTCATCGCCATGGCGTCGACGATCTTGTCCTCGAACACGATGCCCTGAGGCTCGTACTCGGTGGCGATCTGCCTGCCGACTTCCAGGAACAACCCCTGTGAGAATTTCAGGATGTTCGCTTTGTGTACCAGGGTGACTTTGCGGCGGTCATGCAGCCGCGCGTACTCGAACGCGTACCGGATGACTCGCTCCGACCCCGCCCGCGTGATCACCGCCGTCGATTCAGCGACCGCTTTGGGGTCGTCACCGACTTTGATGAAATGCTCGATGCCGATGTAGAGCCCCTCGGTGTTCTCCCGAACGAGCACGATATCGACTTTGTCGAATCGGCCGCCACGAACGACGACGTGCGCGGGCCGCACGTTGGCGTAGAGGTCGAAGGTCTTCCGCAGCGCCACGTTGACCGACCGATACCCTTCGCCGATCGGGGTCTCCAGCGGCCCCTTGAGCGCCACGCGTGTCCGCCGGATCGACTCCAGCGTCGCCTCGGGCATCGGATCATGGAGCTGCATCAGCGCCGCCAGTCCCGCCAACTGCACGTCCCAGTCGATCGACGCTCCCGACGCCTCCAGCACCCGCACGGTCGCATCGGTAATACTCGGCCCGATCCCGTCACCTGGGATCAAGGTGACCGGAATCCCCATCTAGGGCGTCGCGACCGCTTGGGCCAACCGGTCCGCGAGCGTGGCGATCGCGGCCGCCGACACCGCAGGCGTCGAGTCGCCCACCACGTCGCCGGCCCACGCGACCACGAGCGCCCGCGTGTCCACGATCGCGACTCGCAGCACTGGTCGGCACCCGGCCTGCGGTACAATGGCCACGCTCGCCGGCGGTCGCCCGGACCCGCTCGTACTCGGCGCGGGACCAGGGCGCGGGTAAAAGCGAAGCTCTACCGGGATCAGCGCCACCGGCGCGTCGGTGAACGAATTGAGCCGACGCAGTTGCGACGCGAGTGGGTCCGCCAGCTCGGCGTGCGGCTTCCACCGATCCGGAAGGAGTTGCGACGGGTCTACACTGTACGGATCGGGGGCAAATCCCGCGCTCCGATCGGCCGTGTGGGCCAGCTCCGCCGGTAGCACCCACGTCGTGTGCGGCGCCTTGGACTGGAGTGCGCGCGCGATCTGCGCGTTGGCGTCGAGCAGGAAATCGCGGGGGTTGGTGATCGATGCGGAGCAGCCCGCCAGATCCCCGCCGCGCAGCGTCTCGAGCGGAAGGACGATCACGTGGGCGCCCGTGAGCCCCGCGCCCGGGTGATACGGCATCGGCCGGATCGGCAACTGTGCCGTAGGGCCTTGCTCGCTGTGGCACCCCAGGGTGATGGTCGCCACCGCCCCGGCCGCCAGCGCGAGCCGGCCAAGCGACCGCGGCACACCACGGCCCGGACGCGACGCGACGGACCGCGCGATGCGCGACGCGACGGACCGCGCGATGCGCGACGCGATGCGCCACGCGATGGGAGACGCGATGGGAGACGCGATGGGAGACGCGATGGGAGACGCGATGGGAGACGCGATGGGAGACGCGATGCGGCGCGCCGGCGCGTCAGCGATGGCGCGCGATGGATCGAGGTGAGGGACCACGGAGGATGGCGTCAATGGCTAGCGACCGCCGATAAACTAACCGAAATTGCGCAGCCATGCCCAAGGTCGTGTCTGGATTCGTGTGGAGCGCAGTCGCCATCCTGGGCGCCGCCGCCTTCGCGATGCTCACGCTCGCCCGAGGGGAACCGGTGAGCGCGGCATGGCTCCTCACCGCTGCGCTGTGCACCTACGCGATCGCTTACCGATTCTATAGCCGAATCATCGCGCGGCAGGTGTTCGCGCTCGACGCGACCCGGCAAACGCCCTCGGAACGGCTCGAAGATGGCCGCGATTACGTGCCGACGAACCGATGGATCGTGTTCGGCCACCACTTCGCGGCGATCGCGGGCCCGGGACCACTCGTGGGACCGACGTTGGCCGCGCAATTCGGCTTCTTGCCGAGCGCGCTGTGGATCATCGTCGGCGTCGCGCTCGGGGGGGCGGTCCAGGATTTCGTGATCCTCGCCGCCTCGGTACGACGTGATGGCAAATCGCTGGGCCAGATGGCTCAAGACGAGATCGGGCCCGTCGCCGGGTACACGGCGCTCGTGGCGGTGCTCGGGATCATGGTCATCCTGGTTGCGGTGCTCGGTCTGGTCATCGTGAACGCCCTCCGGTCGAGTCCCTGGGGTACGGTCACGCTCGCGCTGACGATCCCCATCGCCCTCTTCCTCGGCGTCTATCTCCGCTGGCTTCGGCCGGATCGCATCCTCGAGGCGACGGCGATCGGCATCGTGATGCTCGGCATGGCGCTGCTCGCCGGCCGGTGGGTCGCGGATCAGCCGACCCTCGCACCCATGTTCACGCTCAGCGCCACCACCCTCGCGTGGTGGCTCATGGGTTACGGGCTCGCCGCGTCGGTGCTGCCGGTGTGGCTCCTGCTCGCGCCCCGGGACTACCTCTCGGCGTTCGTGAAGATCGGCGTCGTGCTGGCGCTCGCGGTCGGTGTCTTCATCGTGCTGCCGCCGCTCCAGATGCCGGCGGTGACGAAATTCGTTGACGGCACGGGACCGGTGTTCGCGGGGAAGGTATTCCCCTTCGTGTTCATCACGATCGCGTGTGGCGCAATCTCCGGATTCCACGCCCTCATCGCCTCGGGCACGACGCCCAAGCTCCTGCGACTGGAGACGGACGCCCGGATGATCGGCTACGGCTCCATGCTCACCGAATCGATGGTCGCCGTGCTGGCGCTCATCGCCGCGTGCGCGCTCACCCCCGGGATCTATTTCGCGATCAACGCGCCCGCGAGTGCCCTCGGCACGACCGCGGAATCGGCCGCCCACGCGATTCGTGCCTGGGGCTTCACCGTCACCCCGGGCGAGATCACAGCCCTCGCGCAGCAGGTCGGCGAGCGGTCGCTGCTTTCCCGCACCGGCGGCGCGCCGAGTCTCGCGGTCGGCATGGCGCACATCTTCAGCGGCTTTCTGGGTGGCGCGAGCGCGACCGCGATGGCGCTCTGGTACCACTTCGCGATCATGTTCGAGGCGCTGTTTCTACTCACGACGCTGGACGCCGGCACAAGGGTCGGCCGCTTCATGCTGCAGGATCTGCTCAAGCACGTGTGGGCGCCGCTGGGACGCGTGTCGTGGTACCCCGCCGTCATCCTCTCGAGCGCGCTCTTCGTGGCGCTGTGGGGTCACTTCTTGTACCAGGGGATCAACGACCCGCTGGGCGGGATCAACTCGCTGTGGCCCCTGTTCGGAATTTCCAATCAGCTGCTGGCGAGCGTAGCGCTGTGTGTCGGCACGACGGTGATCATCAAGATGGGCAAAGCGCGGTACGCCCCGATCACCATCCTGCCACTCTGCTGGCTCGTGGTCGTAACCGGGACCGCGGGGTGCCTCAAGATCTTCTCGTCTGACCCGAAGCTCGGATTCCTGGCGCATGCCCGCGTGATGGATGCGGCGATCACCGCTGGCACACCCGTGGCTGGCTTCGCGTCGGCCGCTGGCGTGGCCCGGGCCGCGTTCAACGACCGGCTGGACGCCGTTGTGGCCGCCATCTTTCTCCTGGCGGTGGTCGTCATCCTCTG
Organism: Gemmatimonadota bacterium; assembly: GCA_003152485.1. Taxonomy (GTDB): domain Bacteria; phylum Gemmatimonadota; class Gemmatimonadetes; order Gemmatimonadales; family Gemmatimonadaceae; genus Palsa-1248. The sequence continues at coordinate 180,286 of PMAE01000055.1, forward strand.
GGAATCCGTCCGCGAGTGGTCGCGAGTGCTCCGAGGCACGACGCCGCGACTCTCGACGGAAATCCCCTATCATCGCCGGGCTCCCGACCCTCGGGTGACGCGCCCCGCCGCCGAGGCGGCCGACTGATGAGCGCCCACGCGCCTCAGGGGATGGCTCGTCGCCCGCCCTCGCGGCTGTCGGGCTGGGTCGCCATTGCGGCCTCCGCCCTTCGCACGATCGCGGGTGCGCCCAACTACGAGCGCTACCTGCGCCACCTGGACACGCATCATCCGCGGACGACGCCGTTGACACGCGATGAGTTCACGCGGGACCGACTCGCGCGCCGCTACGATAGTCCGGGGTCGAGGTGCTGTTGAGCGCAAGACCGCGGGCGTGGCACCGACGGTGCAATCACGCGCGGCCGAACGACGGTCCGTTCGATCACTGGCATCTGGTGGCGGCCGGTACGATGCCTTGCGCCCCCCGAGTGCGTCGCCCATCTAGTTCACTGTGCAGATGACTCCGCCTACCCCGGTGGCGCGGGTGCACGCGGCGCTCGGCGACGCGCGCGGCCGATTGGCCGCCCGCGATGCGGGTGTGGTCCGAAACCAGATCGCCGTATCGGAAATCCCCGCGCCGACGGGCGACGAGTCCCGCCGAGCAGCGTGGATCGCGGACCGATTCGCCGCTCTCGGGCTGGACGACGTGCGCATTGACCGGGCAGGCAACGCGATCGGACGACGCGCCGGCGCGTCGAACGGGCCGGCGGTGGCCGTGTGCGCACACTTGGATACGGTGTTCCCTCCCAGTACCGCGCTCCAGGTCCGTCGAGACGGCTCACGGTTGTCCGGTCCCGGCATCGGCGACAACGGACGGGGACTCGCCGCGATGCTCGCACTCGCCGAGGAGATCGACGGCGTCCGCATCCGCGTGCGGTCGCCGATCGATTTCGTCGCCACGACGGGCGAGGAAGGTGCCGGCGACCTTCGCGGAGCCAAAGCTTTCTTCGCCGGTGCCGCCGGGCGCGTCTCGGCCGCGATCGCGCTCGACGGGGCGGGCGATGAACGAGTGGTCCACCGCGCACTCGGCGCGCGCCGTCTGCGCGTGACCTATCGCGGCACCGGTGGCCACAGCTGGGCCGCGTACGGTGTCGCGAACCCCGTCCACGCCGCAGCCGCCGCGGTCGCGGCGTTGGCCGCGCTCACCCTGCCGCAGGACCCCCGGACCGCCCTCACGGTGGGCCGCATCGGCGGTGGCATCGCCGTCAACGCGATTCCGGAATGCGGGTGGTTCGAGGTCGACCTGCGGTCGGGGTCGGCCGCGGTGCTCGACCGCTGCGATCGCGACGTCCGCGCCGCCGTCCGGACCGCGGAGTTCGCTGAGAACGCGCGCCGGGCGTCCGGTACGCAGCCGTTGACCGTGGAGATCGAGGTCATCGGGGATCGTCCCTGTGGCGACATACCGGCCGACGACCCGTTGGTCCTCGCCGCCGTCGAGGCCACCCGTCTGATCGGCCGAGAAGCCGACCTGGCCACGGCATCGACCGACGCCAACGTGCCGATCAGTCTCGGGATTCCCGCCATCGCACTTGGCGCCGGCGGCCGCGGCGGCGATGCCCACACCATCAGCGAATGGTACGACAACACCGACGGTCCGCTCGGCCTGGCCCGCGCCCTGACCATCGTGGTGGCAACCGCGGGCTTGGCAGCCAGCGGTTAGCGATGCGCGGTCGGCAGTCGGCCGATCGCGATGCGCCGATCACGTTGCGCAATTCAGCGATTGCCACCGGGGCCAGTGCCCTCCGCAGCGGGGCCGTTCGCGAACGGCCCCCATACATCGGTGGCCACCACAGCGGGCCGGAGCGACCCGCAACGCTATTTCTTGTTGTTCCGCACCTCGGAATGATCGCCGACCGTCACTTCCCCGTGCACACCCTCCAGCACGACGTGATCCCCAACCAGCGAGTTCACGAGCCCGGAGCTGCGCACGGTTGACAACGTCCCGATGATCGTGTCGCGAATTTCTGAGCCATCGATGATCGTGCCCGCGCCGATCGAGACGTTGGGCCCGATCCGAGAGGCGTGAATCTTCACGTCGTCTTCGATGTGGACCGGATCGACGATCGTCGAGCCCGGAATGTCCGCGGGGCGCCGAGCACGGCCGCGATCCAGCATCGCCCGGTTCGTCGCCAACAGCGAGTCCAACTTCCCGGCGTCGAACCACCCCTCGACATCGATCACTTTGAGTTTGGCGCCGTGGTCGATCATGTATTGGAACGCGTCGGTGAGGTAGTACTCGCCGTGATTGGGCGGAGACGCCAACACGTGGTCGATGCCGTCGAACAAGAGGCGCCAGTCGCGGATGTAGTACAGCCCAATGTTCGCGCGCTTGGAGATCGGCGTCGAAGGCTTCTCGACGATGCGCGTCATATAGCCCTCCCCATCCGTCACGACGACGCCGAACCGCTGGTAGTCCTCGACTTCCTTGGTCCAGATGATCCCATCGGCGTCCGTGCGGTCGATGATCGACAGATCGGCGTCGAAGATCGTATCGACGAAGATGATGAGGACCGGTTGATCGATGTGCGGACGGGCCAGCGCGACCGCGCCCGCGGTGCCGTCCTGCGTGAGCTGCTCGACGAAGACCGACCGGACGTCCAGCGCCTGGCGCGCGTAGCTCTCGACTTTCTCCTTCAGATGGCCGGTGATGTAGATGACCTCTTCGATATTCCCCAACTTGCGGAGATCGTCGAGGAGGTACGTCATGACCGGCTTGCCGGCGACACGCAGCATCGGCTTGGGCGTCACGTGCGTGTGCGGCCGCAGTCGTGTACCCTTCCCCGCGAGCGGGATGATGACCTTCATCGGGCACCACTGGCGACGCGGCGGACCGGGTCAGGGCGCATTGGTGCCTTCGCGGCCGTACCGGTCGGTGAGTCGGACCACATCGTTGAGATCGGGGGTTGATGCCTCGAGTACGTCACAGTCGGTCAGCGCCTCCATCTGGTGTACTGTACCGGGAATGTTCCGGTACGACTCGCCAGGCTTGAGGCGGACATCTCGGAGCTCGCCCCCCACTCGCTCGGCCACGCGATAGATCAGGTCCCCGGACAACAGATGGATGGTCTCGTCCTTTCGCTCGTGATACTGCACCGACAGCGAGTGGCCAGCCCGGATATGGAGCACCTTGCCAACGTAGCGGTCAGTGACCGCCCAAATCGTCTCGTGGCCCCACGGCTTGGGGACGATCCGAACGTCGGCCCGGCCGCTGCTTGCTCCGTCCGCCACGATCGTCTCCGCGTCTAGTGGGCCGCCGCGAGCAGCTGGCGCAGTCGCCCCAACCGCGTGCGCACCGATCCGTCCGCCACCGTATCGCCGATCCGTACGATGACACCGCCCATGATCGCAGGGAACACGCGAACCACGGGCGTGACGCGCTTGCCGCCCCCCATGATGCGCGTGAGCCGCTCCGCCAACGCGGCCTGCCCGGCCTCGTCCATCGGCCGCGCCACCGTCACGTCGGCGTGGATCCGCCCTTCGAGATCGTCAAGCAGCCGCGTGTATTCGACTGCGATCGCCGACAGGAGCATCTGCCGCCGGTTGCGGACCAGCACCTGCAGGAACCGGACGAGCAGGTGCGGCAAGCGGTCCCCAAATGCCTTCCCGAAGATCTCGCGCTTCCGCGCCTCGCTCACACGCGGAGAGTCGAGGAACTGCTTGAGACGCGGATCGCGCTCGACGGCCGCGGCGACATCGCCGAACATCACGCCCCACTCGCCGGGGGCATTCGCGCGCCGCGCCAACTCCAACAGCGCCCGCGCATAGTTCGCGGCGATCGAGACCTCACGCACTACCGGCGCCCCGTCATTGGCTTGAGACCCGACAGGAACTCATCCACGAGTTTCCGGTTCGTCGCATCGTCGAGGTTCTTCTCGATGACCTTGCCGGCACCCAGTATGGCGAGATCGACGGCCTCGCGACGCAGCTCGGTGATCGCGCGCGCGCGCTCGTCGTCGATCTCTTTCCGGGCGCGCTCCAGCAGATCCTGCTGCTGCGCGTGCGTCTGCGCCAGCAGTTGCTGCCGCACACTATCGCCCGTGGACCGGGCCTCGACGATCAGCCGCTGCGCATCGGCGTGCGCCCGCTCGAGGAGCTGTCGCTGTTCGGCCAGGTGCGTCGCCGCCTCGGCGCGATCCCGCTTGGCCCCCTCGAGCGCATCCTCGAGGGCCTTCTCCCGCGCCGCGACCGCCGCGGTGATCGGGCGAAACGCGTATTTCGACAGCACGAAGAGCAGGATGACGAAGATGACGAGCGTCCAGATCATGAGCCCGCCGTTCGGACTCAGGATGTTGCCGCCAGAGCCGCTCTCGCCCTGCGCATGCAGCGGCGCCGCACGGGCCGCGACCGCCATCACCACGTACGGACCAATGGACAGAATACGACGCATGTAGATCTCTCCCGGTGGGAGCCGGCGGGCACGGGCCATAGGCCCCGCGACCGCCGCACTCCGAACGCCGAGCTCAGAACTTGAGCTGGATGATGAACGCGATTACGACGGCGAACAGCGCCACGCCTTCGATCAGCGCGGCGAGGATCAACGCCGCGGTTTGAATCGTACCCGCCAATTCCGGCTGCCGGGCCATCGCCTCGGTCGCCCGACCACCGATGAGACCGATACCAATGCCGGATCCGATGGCCGCCAGTCCAGCGCCCACGCCAGCGCCCATCAGGCCACCCGCGCGCGCGGCCGCCTGCGCGGCTTCCCTCCCGGCCGCGTGGGTGGTTGAATCAGCTGCCTGCTGCAAGAGTGCAAGGATCGTCATGCGAATTCTCCGTCGTGATCACAGGCGGCGCATACCGCCCGTTCGTGGATACATGCTCCGCGGGCCCGTGTCGGCACGCCGCCACCCGTCACCGAGGCCCAAGCCTCAACGGGTATCACCGGCCACTCGGCCGGCTACGCATCTCTGTACGCGGGGGGAGCGACTCCCGCGCACCTGGTGACCGTGAATGTCTCCCCTAGTGAGCTGCCTGCCGGATCTGACCGATGAACACCGCCGTCAGGAGCGCGAAGATGAACGCCTGAAGAAATGCGACGAAGATCTCGAGCAGCGAGACCGCGACGCCCATCGCGACGGGCACGACCGCGATGAACAGGCTATTGAAGGTGAAGATCAGGCTGATCAGCGCGAGCAGGACGACGTGCCCCGCCGTCATGTTGGCGAACAGCCGGATCGTCAGTGCGAAGGGTTTGGTGAACTTCGACAGGATCTCGATCGGCGTCATCAGAAACGCCATCGGGATGCGAACGCCAAGCGACAGGTCGTGGTTCCAGTAGACGATCGTCTTCCAGTACCCCGAGCCCAACGCTCGCATCCCGGACACTTCGATCACGACGAACGAGACAATGGCCATCGTCGCTGTGACCGCGATGTTGCCGGTCGCCGTCGAGCCATAGGGAATGAGACCGACGAGATTGGCGAACAGAATGAAGAAGAACACCGACAGGATGTAGGGCGTGTACGCATCGCCATCGGGGCCGACGTTGGGCAGGACGACGGTCTGGCGCATGTAGAGCACCAACGCCTCAATGCCCGCCGAAAACCCGCCCGCGACTCCCGGGTCGCTCAGTCGGCGCCGATGAAACGCGGCCGCCGACAGCAACGTGACAAGACACAGCACGGATGCGATGAGCAGCCACACGACATGCTTGGTCGGCGACAGATCGATCGCGAGGCCGACGACATGCACCGGCGCCCATCGCGGGAGCTCTTTGATGCAGACGTATGGCGAATGCCAGTACGGCAAATCGAGGTCGTGCGAGTCGGTGATGTGCGGCGTGATGATGTCGACCGCCTTCGACTCGCCCGCCAGCGCGCGGAGGCGGTGCTCGTCCGACGCCGCTGAGCCCTGGCTGAAACAGTTGGGATACTGTTGGGCCATCGCCGGCCGGGGCGCCACGGCGACTGCCACCAGCGCGGCGCAGGCGAGCACGCACCGGTATCGACTGCGAGGCGAATGCGCCCACGTCATGATCGCAGAAACCATGGTTCGGTCAACGTCGAGAGGAAAAAGAATACCGCCATACTCACCAGCGCCGCGTCGGGAACGAGCCGCAACGCCCGAACCCCCACCAGCCCGTACACCACCAACGTTCCGAGCCGGAGCAACATACCGAACGTCCAAGCGCCCACGACATTCCACTGGCGCAGCCGCAACGCGATCACGAACGCTATCATCTGCACGACCCACGCACTCGCCGCGCTCATCATGATCGCGCGGTGGCCGGCGTCACCGCCAAATGCCAGCCCGAGGACCAGGGCGACGAGGCCGATCACGACGCCCGAGGCCATAGCGAACACGATCACGATCACTGGGTGGGGCATCGCCGCCGTTCGGCGGACCGCGCCCCGCACTGTCACTACACTACGACCGGCTGCGGTCGTCGCCTGCGCCCTTTGGTGGCGGGCGCCGCTGACTCGCCATGAGGTCACGATACAACTTGTAGAACCCCACGACCGCGCCGAGCATCGCCCCAACCACCAACAACCACGGGGTCGTGCCCCACCGCCGGTCCAGCCATTGCCCCGCGAACACGCCGAGCAGGATGGCCACCGCGAACTCCAGCCCGCCCCCCGCGACGGTCGNNTCGTCGAACGTCGCGGCGAGCGGGTATTCCGTCCGCTCTGGCCGGTCGGTAGACCGGGCCGTCCGCCCCCTTCGTCCATCGCGCGGGGAATGTACCGGCGCCCAAGGCCTTTTGCAACTACGGAGGCCCCGCAGAGTAATCCACAAAATGTGGATTCGCAAATAAGAGTGGACGAATGGCAAGTGATAGCCTATATATCACTTACGCGCGGAATCTCCCTGACGACGTGAACCTGTGTTGATAACTTCGCGGTGAAAGTTCGTGATGTTCTCTGAAGATCGCGTGCGGCCGCGCGATCGCGACCGCGAAAGGACTCGTCCGCCAGTGCATGCCCGTCACGTACTGGGCTTTGTCGCCGCCGTTGGACTCGCCTATGCGTGCGGCACGCGCACGCACCCGTTCTCGATGGCGACGGCCGCCGCCGCAACGAATGGCGGCGGCCTCACGACTGACGCGGTCTCGCACCGTGCGCCAGACCCGGCGACGCTCGAATCGACCACGGACGTGTCGGTCAGTGGCGAGGATGTCCATTTCGTCATGCACGTCACGAACAACACCGCCAAGAAACTCGAGCTCACCTTCCCTAGCGGACAAACGCACGACATTACCGTCGTCGACGCGGCCGGCACCGAAGTGTGGCGCTGGAGCACCGGGCAGATGTTCACGCAGGCGCTGCGCAATCAACCGCTCGATCCGCGGGGAGCGCTCAGCTACTCCGTGCACTGGCGCCGCCCCCGCGCCCACGGCCCGCTGACCGCCATCGCCACGCTGACCAGCAGCAACTACCCGCTCGAATCCCGCGCCGGCTTCGCGCTGCCGTAGCACGCGCCGCGCGGTCAGCGTCGCTTAGATTGATGTCGTGAGCGCGCCCACTATCCGACCATCTTCCGCCTCCGCCGGCGACGAGCACGACGTCGAGCTGCTCGACGAGCTCGCGCGCGCGCGGAGTGCCCTCATTGCGCAGATCGCGCAGCGCATTGTCGGCCAGCAAGAGGTCATCGACAACCTGGTCGCCGCTCTGCTCGCCGGCGGCCATGCGTTGCTCGTCGGCGTCCCTGGGCTGGCCAAGACGTTGCTCGTGCAGACCGTGGCCCAAGCCCTCGAGTTGACGTTCTCCCGAGTCCAGTTCACTCCGGATCTCATGCCCAGCGACATCACGGGCACCGAGCTGCTCGAGGAGGACCACGCGACCGGCCACCGCGCGTTCCGCTTCGTGCACGGACCGATCTTCGCCCACGTCGTGCTGGCGGACGAGATCAATCGCGCGCCCCCCAAGACACAGGCCGCGCTGCTGCAGGCGATGCAGGAGCACGCGGTGACGACCGCCGGGACGACGCACGCGCTGCCGGAGCCGTTTTTCGTGCTGGCGACGCAAAACCCGATCGAACAAGAGGGGACGTACCCGCTGCCGGAAGCGCAGTTGGATCGTTTCATGTTCGAGCTCCGCGTGGACTATCCGTCCCGCACGGAGGAGGAAGCGATCGTCGCCACCACGACCGGCGATGTGCGCGGAAGCGTTGCGCCGGCGTTGCGGGCCGAACGGCTGCTCGCGTTGCAGCATCTCGTCCGGCGACTGCCGGCCCCGCCCAGTATCGTGGCCTATGCGGTGCGGTTGGCCCGCTCGACACGACCCGGCGCCGCCGAGGCCACGCCCGAGGTCAAGCGCTACGTCAGCTACGGCGCCGGTCCCCGAGCCTCCCAGTACCTGGTCCTCGGCGCCAAGGCCCGCGCCGCCATGGATGGCCGCGCCATTCCCGACCTCGAGGACGTGCAAAGCGTCGCGCTCTCCGTCCTCCGCCACCGCGTCGTGATGAACTTCCAAGCCGAAGCGGAAGGCATTACGGTCGAGCAGTTGATTCAGCTAAAGAGCGGCGGTTAGTCGTCGGTTGTCAGCGGGTGTTTGTCGTTGGTGACTCACCCACGAGGGCCGGTTCCCGACGCACTGGGACCGGCCCTCGCATCGTGTTGACCCCCATCGACCCGACTACGCCGCCACGAGCTGCGACGTACACTCCGGACACCGCGTCGCGTCCAGCGGGATGCTCCGCTTGCAATACTGGCAGTCTTTCGTGTTGGGCGCGGCCGGCGGAGGCGCCCGATGCAGCCGCGCCACCGCGCGCACGAGCAGGAACACGCAGAAGGCGACGATCACAAACGCGATCACGGCGTTGATGAATACGCCGTAGTTCAGCGTGACGGCGCCCGCCGCTTTCGCCTCGCCCAGCGATGCGTAGGGAGCGGGCGCCTTCGCTCCGGCTTTCAGCAGCACGAACATGTTCGAGAAGTCGATGCCGCCCGTCGCCAACCCCAACACCGGCATCAAGACATCGTCGACCAGCGACTTGACGATCGAACCAAACGCCGCTCCAATGATCACACCGACCGCCAGGTCGACGACGTTGCCGCGCATGATGAACGCTCTGAAATCTTTGAGCATAGGGCTCCTCACGTGAGGGACGACCACTGGGACCGACACGCGCTGGACACCACCGCTGCGGGCTCCGTCCGGCCGCGACGGACGCGCCGACTGGGCCACGATGGAGGCTGCGACGGAGGCGCTGCAATGTGCCCGGCCCGCGACCCGAGCGATAGGTCGGACCGCGATCAGCTCAACGGATGAGGTCGAGCGCCGCGTCGCGCACCACCAGCCACCCGGCCTGCGACCGCGCTGGGTCGGCGTCGTTTCGCGTGTTGAGCGCGGCGATCACCGCGGCCCCGGTCCGGGGGTTGATGTAGAGGAACGCCCGGAACCCGGCCTGGAACCCCATGTGGCCGACGAAGGTCGTCGCCCCCCGCGGCACCTGAAAGAACGACAGTCCCACGGTCTCGCCTGGCGCGGATACGGTCTCCGAATCGGCCGATGTCGGATACCGCGGCCGCCACATCTCCTCGAGTGTCGAGCGCGCGAGCACCGTGTCGTAGACCCGACGTACGGCGGTGTCACCGCCCGTCGAGCCGGTGAGAAAGGCGGTGTACCGTACAAGATCGCTGAGCGGCGCATTCCATCCCCCGTTCGGGATCGTGATGCCGGGGTTGAACTCGCGACCCAATGCCCGAAGCGCGAGGTGTCCGCTCCCATCGCGTTCCAGGGCGTAGCTGTCAGACCGATCGGCGGCCATGAAATACGGCGTCGCACCGAAATAGCTGTGCGCGAGCCCGAGCGGCTTGAAGATGTTCTTGTCGACATACACCTCCCACGGGTCGCCGGTGATGGATTCGATGATCCGCGCCAGATAGAGAAACCCGGGATTGCTATAGCCGTACCGCGAGCCCGGCGCAAAGCGGAGTTCCTGATACGGCATCATCGCGACCAACTGCGCCCAGGTGGTCGGCTCGAACGGCTCCCATGGCTTGTCATCGGTGTAGGGCCACGTCGGGTTCTGGAACCCGCCCGCGTGTGATAGCAACATCCCGATCGTGAGGCTGTCGATCGATCCGTACGGATCGTGCACGAGCCGGAGCTCGGGTACGTAGGTCACGACGCGGTCATCGAGGCGCAGTCGCCCGCGGTCACGGAGCTGGAGCACGGCGATCGCCGTGAGGGTCTTCGTGATCGAGCCGTAGTGGAAAAGGGTATGGCTGTCCACGAGCTGGTGCGCGCTCCGGTCGGCGTCACCGTATTCGTGATGCGCGATCACGCGTCCGCCACGGACCACGAGCGCGGCCGCCCCGACCACGCTGTCGCTCGCCGCGAATGTGTCCATGGACCGCGTAAACGCGACCCACCCCGCCGGCGGAGCGGTCGCGTCACTCGCGCTCCGCTGCGCCTGGACCGCCGCCGGACCCCCGCCCATGATCGCCGTCACCGCCGCGCCAACCACAAACCCCAACGTGTATCGATGCATCAGCCCAAACCAAGCTAAAGGGACGCTAGAGCAGCCCGCCGCCACCCGGCAAGCCCGCACATGGATGCCCCCCCCACCGCCCCCCACGCAAGTCCCCGGAAATACCGAAGGCCAGATGCCTCACTCCGCACCCGGCCCTCACCCTCTCTGTCGACGTCGACTCTCGCCTTGCGTTTTTTTGTCGACTTTCGCCTTTCGGTTTTTTGTCTACTCTCTACTTTCTACTTTCAGTTTTTGTCGCCTTTCGACTTTCGACTCTCGGTTGTTGCCTACTTTCTACTTTTTCGGTTTGCTACTTCCCAACACTGATCTCCCGCAACTGCGCCATCGACTGCCGCGGCACTGACAGCATCGCATTGCACGTCGGACACACACTCACGAGCACGTGCGGCACTTTGAGCCTGGTGCGCGGAATCAGCACCGAGCGATGGGCGTAACGGGCAGTGACCAGATCGCCGCAGTGCGGGCAGATCGCGGACACGGTATCTCCGGCTTTCCACGGTGCTTCCATGACTCCTCCGACGAATGACACAGGATCGTGCGCGGCGGCGCGCCGCCTCATGCAGTGTTGCAAGCTTGGACACCCGATTTGACACCCGATTGGTGTCGGAAGGTTTGGCGCCACCGTGCTCGGAATGGTGGTGGTGCGCCGGTCGCCGTCGGCAACCGCCCCTCCGAGGTCCGCAACAGCCACTCACGCGCTCCTGCGTTCCCTGCTGACCATACGCGTATGCCCGGCGAAGGTTTCACGCCACACGCCACCGAAGCGCTCCTCAACCCGAACTCGCCATGACGCCACGCAAGTCACCGCAGCCGCACCCCGGGCTGACCGCCGAGCGGCCCGCCAAGCGGCCCGCCGAGCGGGCCCCCGGGCTCGCCCCGCACGATCCCTCGCCATCCGCACGGAAACCGACGCCCGCGGCGAGCTCTGCCCGCCGACCGCCCGCGCCACAAGTGGCCGGTCAACCTGTCCGCGGCGGTCGTCCGGGCACACCCGCCAAGCCCTGGAGTACGTCGGCCAAGTCCGGCCGCCGCGGGCGATAGACCGGCGATAGNNCCGGCGATAGACCGGCGGCCGCTGGGCGAGAGACCGCCAACGCGCGGCCGGGATCGGATGGACCGTGCATCGCGCCGTACACCGGTGTATTACTCATAGTATCAATCGCGCGTCGATTAGATGCGCTCACGATCGGCATGACGTGCGGGTGACCATCGCGAACGCCGCATCGACCGCCGTCCCGTTTTGGAGGAACCACCGATGTCCGTCCGATCCGCCTCGGCTGTCGTTCGCGGAGTCGAGCCGACCCCAACGGTCGATGCCGTTTGCGCACGCGTGTTGGCGGTACTGACACGCCCCATGCCGGAGCGCGGACAACGCCGTGAATGGCGCGCGGTTCGCGCGCGTCTGCGGGCCGCAGTCGCCGCATATGGCCGCGTCTTGCGCGCCACGGGCATCCGACGGCAGCAACTCTTCGGCGGCATCACAGCGGTCATGCGTCGCGCAAGCATTCGGCTGCCCGGCGCCGTCGGCGCGGCGTATGCTCCCGGGGATGTCGCCGCATGGGCGCTCGCCGCGTATGACGCGGCCGGAACGCACGCGGTCCTCCCCCGCCGCCGCCGCGGCGCCAACAGCTAGGCACCCCCGGCCAACGGTCGGCGCCCCGCCTCCTCTGGCGATGGACGCCAGTCGTGTCGCTGCCGCACCCGCCGCTCCGGCGGCGCTCCACCCGCGGACCCGCGTCGCGATCGTCGGGGCAGGCGGCGTCGGTGGCTATTTCGCGGGCGCGCTCGCCGTCGCCGGCCACCACGTCCAGGTTCTCGCGCGTGGTCCGCACCTGGCCGCCATGCGCGTCAGCGGCGGACTCCAAATCGCCGAACCCGGCGGCGAGCGACGGGTCATCGATGTCGGCGCCACCGATGACGCCGCCGCGCTGACGGGCGCGGACATCGTCGTCGTCGCGGTCAAGAGCTATTCGGTGGCCGAGGTCGCGCCTGTGCTCCGCACGCTGGCCGAGCACGGGTCGGTGGTCGTGCCCCTCCTCAACGGCGTGGGCATCGATGAACGGCTCGCAGCGCTCGGCGTCAACCGCGCGGCGATCGTCGGTGGCCTCACCTATATCAGCGCCGCCCGGACTGCCCCCGGCGTGGTCGAACGCTTCAGCACGTTCAAACGCATCACCGTAGGCGAGTTCGGCGCCGCCGTCTCCCCGCGCGTGGAACACATCGCGGCCACTTTTCGCGATGCGGGCGTCGAGGCCACGGTCACCGACGCCATCGATGTCGAGCTGTGGCGGAAGTTCGCCTTCATCGCGTCCCTCGCCGCGGTGTGCAGCCTGGCCCGTCGGCCGGTGGGCGCCGTTCGGGCGGCGCCGCTGGGCCGCGTCGTCGTGGAACGCGCGGTGCGCGAGGTGGTCGCCGTGGGCCAAGCGTCCGGTGTCGCGCTCGCGGATACCGTCGTCGCCGATACAATGCGCACGTTCGACGCGCTGAGCCCCGACGCCAAACCGAGCTTGCTCCTGGACGTCGAGCGCGGTGGACCCACAGAGTTGGACGCCCTGAGCGGCACCGTCGCCCGCCTCGGACGAACGTTCGGCGTCGATACGCCAGTGCACGACACAGCGGTCGCCGCGCTCAGCGGCCTCTGACACGATCCACCCCCTAGGGCGCCCGCCACGCGAGCCGCCTCGGGGGACCCGAGGGTGTCGCGCGACGATGCACTGGCCGTCGCGCAATTCGGCGACCCGTGTTTTCTTGTCTCGACGCTGACTACAGCGCCGCGCTCCGTCTCCAAGCGCCCACGCCGTTCTCGATCCGATGACCGCTCCCATCGATTCTACCCGCACTGACATCGCGCCGCCGGGTACGACGGCCGGTTTCTGGTCGTCCGTGCGGGAAGCGCTGCATGGCTCGCGTCAGGATTTCACGCAGGGATCGATCCCCCGCGCGATCCTGCTGCTCGCCGTACCCATGGTGCTCGAGATGGCGCTGGAAAGCGTGTTCGCGGTCGTCGATGTGTTCTTCGTCGGGCGCCTCGGCGCTGGCGCGGTCGCCACCGTCGGCCTCACGGAATCGATGCTCGCGCTGTTGTACGCGGCGGCGATGGGCCTCGGGGTCGGTGCGACCGCGATGGTGGCCCGACGGACCGGGGAGCACGATACGGCCGGGGCGGCCCATGCCGCTGGACAAGCCGTCGTCCTCGGGCTGCTCGCGGCGCTCGTGCTGGGCACCGCGGGCGCACTGCTGGCGCCGCACCTCTTGGCCGCCATGGGCGCGGACGCCACGGTCGTCGAGCGCGGCACGATGTACACCCGCGTCATGCTCGGCGGCAGTGGATCGATCCTCATGCTGTTCCTCGTCAATGCGATTTTTCGCGGCGCGGGCGACGCGGCGATCGCCATGCGGGTCCTGTGGCTCGCGAATCTGATCAACATCGTGCTCGACCCGTGCTTCATCTTCGGGCTCGGGCCCTTCCCCCATCTGGGCGTCGCCGGCGCCGCGGTCGCCACGACCACGGGTCGGTGTATCGGTGCGCTCTACGCGTTGTATCGACTCACGCGACCGGGAAGCCGCATATCGATTCGACTCCGGGACCTCCGATTCGATCCGCAGGTCATGGGGCGGCTGCTGCGACTCTCGGGCGCGGGCGCCTTTCAGACGCTGATCGGGAGCGCGAGCTGGATCGGACTCGTCCGCATCGCCTCGACGTTCGGTAGTACGGTGCTCGCCGGCTATACGATCGGGATGCGCGTCGTCGTGTTCGCGTTGCTGCCCTCGTGGGGATTGAGCAATGCCGCCGCCACGATGGTCGGCCAAGCGCTGGGCGCCGGACGGCCTGACCGTGCCGAGCGCGCCGTCCGCATGACGGGGTTCTACAACTGCTGCGTCCTGACCGTCGTGGGATTGGTGTTCGTGGCGACCGCGCATCCAGTGGTCGCACTGTTCACCAGCGACCCGGCGGTGCTACGCACGGGCACGGATTGCCTCCGAATCGTCTCGATCGGATTCCCGTTCTATGGGTACGGCATGGTGATTACGCAATCGTTCAATGGGGCCGGCGATACGTGGACGCCCACGTGGCTCAACTTCGTGATCTTCTGGCTCTGGGAGATCCCGCTCGCCTATTGGCTCGCCATCACGATGCACGTCGGCCCGCGCGGGCTCTTCGCCGCGGTCGCGATCGCGTTCTCGACGTTCGCGGTCGTCGCGGTCGCGCTCTTCCGTCGCGGACGGTGGAAACGAGTGACGGTCTGACCCGACCCGCTCGCTCGGAACACCGGCCGTTGAGGCCAAGCCCCCAAGGCCCCGGCGTTCACCCCACCCGGTAGGACATTCGCCCCAAATGGGATGCGAGTACTAGGGCTCCAAGCGACCATTCCTCCGCACACTGAATGAGTACCCGAAGCAACCCCTTTGTACGGAGAGTGAAGGCCATGCGTTCACAAGCACTATTTGTCGGATCCGTCATCGCCGCGGCCTGCGTGGCGGTGGCGTGCAGTACCACCAGCAGCACGAGCCCAGGCGGTGGGTCCGGAGGCCACAGCGACACGATTACCGGGAGCACCACCACCACCGGTGGCGTCTACGGTTCGGGCGGTAACTATTTCTTCAGCCCGAATCCGGATACGGTCGCTGTCGGCGCGACTGTCACGTTCTCTGTCGGCAGCGTCCCACACAGTGTGCATTTCATTTCAGGGCCCGCGACGCCGGACAGCATCCCCCTGATGAGTAACGGCTCGGCGACGCGCACCTTCACCGTGCCGGGCACGTATACGATCGAGTGCTTCAATCACATGTTCATGGGCACGATCGTCGTCCAGTAACTGCGACGCCGTGCAGTTCGGCGCGGAGTCCATTTCGGAGCGGAGCACGCGGGCCTGGACATTCGTTCAGGCCCGCATCATAGATCGCCGCTCGGTTACGTCAGACACCCGGTCTTAGTCGGATCGCGCCCGCGTGCGAGCGAGCACCTGCTCCTTCGCGCGCGCGACTACCCCGGCGAAGCGGTGCTCGTCGATCGGTTTGAGCACGTAATCCACGGCGCGGACGTCGAACGCGTGCAACGCGTACTGCTCGTGCGCCGTGATGAAGACGACCACCGGCATGCGATCCACCCCCACGGCGCGCACCACTCCGAAGCCGTCGAGCTCCGGCATGTGGATGTCGAGCAGCACGAGATCGGGGGCCAATCGCTCGATGGCCGCGACGACGTCGAGCCCGTTGCCACATTCGCCGACAATCTCGATCTCGGGATCGGCGGCGAGTAACTCGCGGACGCGCGCCCGCGCCAGCGGCTCGTCGTCCGCCACCAGCACACGTATCATGATCGGCCAAGGTGGGCTCCTTCCGTCTCGCACGCGACAGTCTTGGGGCGAATCATGCATCCGAGAGGGTGGCCGCCAGCGCTGACGGGGCCGCCACGTGCACGCCAGTCGCACGGCCCACCCATCGCCCCCCGCATGCGGCCTCGGCGCCATAGCTTTCGCCCCGCACGACTCGCGGCCGCGTGGCACCCAGTGGTCTCTTACTTGACAACGCATGGATGATCGCGCGACTCGCCGCTTGCTCCTGGCAAGCGCCGTCGGCTCACTGGTGGAATGGTACGACTTCTTCGTGTTCGCCGCGTGTGCGGCGCTGGTCTTCGACCGCGCGTTCTTTCCGAACTACGCGCGCTCCACTGCGGTCCTCCTGTCGCTGATGACGTACGGGATCGGGTTTGTCTGTCGCCCCGTCGGCGGGTGGGTGTTTGGCCGGATCGGCGACCGGTACGGACGCAAGCGAGCCCTCGTCGCCAGTCTATTCGTCATGGGGGGCGCGACATGCGCCATTGGACTGGTTCCCGACTTTGCCACGATCGGCATCGCCGCGCCCGTCGCTTTGGTGATGCTCCGGCTCGTGCAAGGACTCGCCGTCGGCGGTGAGGTCGGCGGGGCGCTCCTGCTCGTCGCGGAGAGTCTCCCGTCTCGACGCCGTGGGTATTGGACTGCGTGGCCGCAGATCGGCGGCCCGGCCGGCAATGTGATGTCGGCCGCGGTTCTCGTGCTCCTCACAACGGGCCTATCGGACGCGAATTTCGTGCGGTGGGGATGGCGGATCGCGTTCCTCGCGTCCGCGGTGCTCGTCGCGGTCGGGCTCTGGGTCCGGCTCCAGGTCGAGGAATCACCGCTCTATCAACGGCTCGCCGCGGCGCGATCGACGACGGTCGGCCCCTCGCCGGAGACCCCGCTCTCCACGCGCGCGGTCGTCGCGCGATATCGACGCTCGATCGCGACGGTGCTGCTGATCAAGGCGGGCGAGAACGCGGTCTTCTATGTGCTGACGACGTTTTTCGTCTATTACATGAGCCGTGTCCTGGACCGGTCGCGACAGGCAGCGCTCACCGCGACGCTCGTGGCGTCGCTCGTGGATGTCGCCGCGATCTTCGCGGCGGGCGCGCTCTCCGACCGCATTGGACGGCGCCCCGTGATGGCCGCGGGGTTGCTCGGCGCCGCGGGGTGGACGTTCGCGCTCTTTCCGCTAGCCGCCGCCGGCAGCCCTGCAACCGCCATGATTGCGGCCGCGACCGGTGGACTGCTTCACGGGATGATCGTTGGCGGAATGTCCGCATTCTTCGTCGAGCTCTTTCCGACCCCCGTCCGCTATACGGGCTTCTCACTCTCGTATCAGATCGGTTCCGTCGTGTCGGGCTCCGTCGCGCCCGTGATCGGCGTCGCGCTCCTCAGGACCTTCGGTTCGACCGTTCCGGTCTCGATGTACGCACTGGCGATGGCGCTCCCCGCGCTCGCCTGCGTGGTGCTGCACCGCGAAACGGCCGGCGTGAATCTCGAGACGCTCCAGTAGCACGGCTCGCGGCGCGCGGCCAGTCGATCACCGGAGCACCCCCTGGACGTCGCCCTGCGCCTCCCGCCCCCGATCTGTGTGGTCGAAGCTCGCGCTCGGCCCCATATTGCGAGGCCGCGTGGTGAGGCCGCCGTGCGGGACCGCGGTGCCCCAACGCCGCGTCGATGCCCACGGGTGCTGGACGGTCGCCGACTTCGGCACCGCCGCCCCGTGACTCCGCGTCCCCCCCGAGTGTGTACATGCTCCAGCGCCGTCGTGCCGTCGTTCTGCTTGGGGGGGCCCTATGCTTGACGGCAATTGCGGGGACGCATCTTGCCGCCCAGGACGCGCCGCTGATTCCGCTGGATCAGTTCTTCGACAACCCCGAGATCACGGCCGCCAAGATCTCGCCCGATGGACGGACGCTCGCATACCTCAAGCCGTACGAGGGCGTGCTCAATGTGTTCATTCGCGATTTGAGCGCCAACATCGACCGGCGCGTCACCAGCGACACATTGCGGCCCATCCGCCAGTATCGGTGGTCCGCTGACGGCAACTGGATCATCTACCAGCAGGACCGCGGCGGGAACGAAAACTTTCACCTGTTCGTGGTCGGCGCGGCGACGTTTGGCACGCCCAATGCCCGTGACCTGACGCCCTACAAGGGCGCACGAGCTGAGATCATCGACGTGCCGCACGATGTGCCGGACGAGATCGTGATCACGCTGAATAAACGCGACCCCAGTGCGTTCGATGCATACTGGGTGAATTTGGAGACCGGCGCGCTCCGGCCGCTGGCCGAGAACACCGGACAACTCACCGACTATTTCATCGATCGCGACCGACTGCACCAGCTCCGCGTCGCGATGGGACACGACTCGGTTGGCTCGACGCAAATCTTCGTCCGCCCCACGGAGCGGGATCCATGGCACCCGGTCGCAACGTACCCCGCGGACGAGCACGTGGCCCCGATCCGCATGCATCCCGATGGACGCCACCTGTATTTGCGCAGCGACCACGGGCGGACAAACGTCGCAGCCCTCGTGCTCCTCGATCTGCGATCCGGTCGGGATAGCGTCGTCGAGACCGATCCAGTACGACAGGTCGATTTCGGTACGCCGCTGTTCAGCGATGTCACCGATTCGCTGCTCGCCACCACGTACGATGGCGATACAGTCCGCCTCTATCCCAGGACCGCGCAGATGGGGCTCGATCTGGAACGGATCCGTCGTGTGCACCCGGGAACGCCGGAGCTGCTGTCGGCGACGCGCGACGAGAACAAATGGATCGTGGACTTCATCTCTCCGACGGACCCCGGCGCGACGTATCTGTACGACCGGAAGACGGGCACCTCGCGATTCCTGTTCCGTCCCCGCCCGTGGCTCAAGACCAATCAGTTGGCGGAAATGCGGCCGATCACGTTCACCGCGCGCGATGGCCTCACGCTGCACGGATATCTGTCCGTTCCGCGCGGCGACGTCGCTCGCGATCTGCCGCTCGTCATGCTGGTGCACGGCGGCCCCTGGGACCGCGACGTCTATGGCTACGACCCCGAGGTACAGCTGCTCGCGAATCGCGGCTATGCCGTGTTGCAGGTCAATTACCGGGGATCGACGGGCTACGGGAAAGCGTTCTCCAACGCCGCCGTCCACCAGTTCGGTGGCGCGGNNAGGCGCGATGCACACGGACTTGCTGGACGGGATGCACTGGCTGGTCGAGCAAGGGATCGCGGATCCCAAGAAGGTGGCGATCTACGGCGGCTCGTATGGCGGCTACGCGTCGCTCGTAGGCGTAACCCTCACGCCCGGCGTCTTCGCCTGCGCGGTGGACTACGGGGGTCCGTCGTCGCTCGTGACGCTGATCCGGTCGTTCCCGACGTACTGGCGGCCATACCTCGAAGCCACCTGGTACCGCTTCGTCGGCAATCCGGATGTCGCCGCTGACCGCACGGACATGCTCGCACGATCCCCCATCACGTTCGTGGACCGCATCCGCGTGCCGCTCCTCGTGTTTCACGGGGCAAACGATCCACGGGTGTCGAAGAACGAGTCCGACCGCACTGTCGTGGCGCTCCGGAATCGCGGGGCCAAGGTCGGCTACTACGTGGCCGCAAACGAGGGCCACGAGTTCGCGAACGCCGATAACCGGATGGCGCTGTATCGATCGATCGAACGGTTCTTCGGTCAGTGCCTCGGCGGCCGTATCCAGCCGTCGGTTTCCGCGTTCGTCGATGCCAGAATTCGCGCCCTGACGGTGCGCATTGATACGCTACAGGCCGCGGCCCCCGCGCCGTGACCTCACTGGCGCCGCACGCAGGCGTTGGGGAGTGACCGCTGCGACACGAATTCGGTGACGCACTCACCCGGCCAACAATTGCCCGCACGACGGATTGTCGGTTGGCACCGGCTGTGCCATGTTCTTTTGGGTCGCGGATGGGACGACGGCCGCTGTCCGCCTGGCTCGCTCGACCGGGAGCCCCTCTCACCACCTCACGAGGTCACCATGCCTTCAGACGCAGTTGTCCGCGCCCTGCACGGGGCGCGATGGGCGCTCCTGCTGCGCGGCCTAGTCGCCTTGTCGCTGGGCGTCTTTATTATCGCGCGCCCGCTGGAGTCGGTGGCGGCGCTCGCACTGGTGATCGCCATCTGGGCCCTGGTGAGCGGACTTATGCAGATGGTGCATGCGTTTGAGGTCCGCGCCACTGCCCCCCATTGGTGGCTGCTGATGCTGGGCGGCGTGATCAGTACTGCGTTTGGGATCGGCGCCCTGTATCTCTACCCCGGCCTGTCGCTCACCTTGGCGGTTCTCTGGGTCGCCTACTGGCTCCTGTTGACCGGATTCGTGGGTGTCTACGCGGGGATGGTCGAGCGGCGCGCCGGTCTGCCCTGGGTCGCCACGCTCGTCTTTGGCGTTGTGAGCGCGTTGGCCGGGGTCTACGCGATCGCGGCGCCGCCGGTGACGCTCGTCGCCATTATGGGGCTGATCGCCGGGTTTGCGATCCTTAGCGGGATCGTGCTACTCGTCGCGGCGTATCAACTCACGACCGCCCACGCCAGACTCGCTGGGACCCCCGCCGCCACGCACAGCTGAGGATCCGCCCCCCACACGAGGCGCCGACGAGATCGGCGCCGGCCGCGCCGGTCAGCGACCCGCGTTAGCCCGCTGGGACCGGCTCGGTTCCCGCTCGGCGCGCAAGCCAGGAGAGGCGGGTCGCCTGCGGCGCCGTGTTCTGGGCGAGGAATCCGATCAGAGCATCCGCGAGATCGACTCCCCGTTGGAATCGTTCGTCAGGTGATTTGACGAGGCATTTCATGATGATCGCCGCCAAGGCGGGAGGCGTCCGGGAATCCACGATCTCCGGCGCCACGGGCGCCTCGTGCACGTGCTTGTAGCCGACGGAATAGGAATCGGCGCCATCGAACGGCGGGATCCCCAGTACCATCTCGTACAACATGACGCCCACGGCGTAGAGATCGCTGCGGCCGTCCACCATCCGGCCCATCGCCTGCTCGGGTGACATGTAATGCGGTGTCCCCATCGCTCGGCCCGTTCCCGTGAGCCGTCCGTGGCGCCGCGCGGTCGCGATCCCGAAATCCGTCACGATCGCGTAGCCGTCGTCATCGAACAGGATGTTGTCGGGCTTGATGTCGCGGTGAATCACTCCGCGACGGTGCGCATAGTCGAGTGCACACGCGACCTGCGCCGCCGTCGAGGCGGCGAAGACCGGGGGCACGGTCCGCTCGCGGACCAGCCGATCGGCGAGTGAGCCACCCCCCAGGTACGGCATGAGGAGATACACGACTTCTTCCGACGCGCCGTAATCAACGATCGGACAAATGAAGGGGTGGGTCAGATGCGCGGCCGCTTCCGCCTCGCGCCGAAACCGTTCGCGCATCTCGGACTCACGGGCGAGATGGGCATGCAGCACCTTGATGACGAGCGGGCGGCCAAGCGCGATTTGCTCGACGTAGTAGACGTGGGCCATACCCCCGCTCCCAAGGCGGCGCACGATCCGGTACCGATTGCCCGTGAGACGACGCAGTTGCGTGATCTCGGCGTCCGGGGGCTCGTTGGCCGTCGGGGCGATCGAGGGCAGCGAGACGGTGCACCGGGCGCATTGGACTGCGACCGCGCGGTTCCACGTGCCGCAGTCTGGGCAGAACAATGCGTTACCCTCCGAACTGCAGACGGACGAAATCGTACGGTGGCCAGGGACCGGTCACGCGGATGTCGAGCTCGGGGGCCCGTTGCCGCTCCACAGCGACAGCATCGACGAACGCACGCCATCGCGACCGATCCACCAGGAACGACGCGCTGACGTCGCCATCGTCACGGGTGCGCGGCGCCGCGCGACGCACGCTGGCCACCGGGCCGCTGTTGGCCCCAGACACCGCCTCGGAACTCGCCGTGGCGGCGCGCGGCGCAGCGGACGCGGCCCCGTCGTTGGCCCCCGATCCCGCGCCCCACAGCGCCGGGGACGCAACCCATGCTGCGTGTTCCCGCCCGAGCTCGTGGAAGATTTCGCTCGCGACGCAATCCAATGCCGCGGCATCGCGATCGCGATCGGCCGACACTGCCGGCACCGCACGGTCCGTCGCGGCGACTGGCACCCGCCGGACATGCACCCGCGCCTCGGCTCGGCCATCCACGTACGCCAGCCCGTCGAGGAGCGCCGCATGGTGGAGTTCCAGCCATCGACGCAATATGGAGATCGACTGAAAGATGATCCCCGGCGGCGAGGGGAGAATCGTGGAGTGCGCGAAGACGCTCGCCACGATCGCCCGGTGCGTCTCGACCGCGAGCGGCGGCGGCGTTCCACCACTGGGTTGCTCGGCTACGACGGCCGCGAGCTCCTGGAACAGCTCGAGTCGCGCACCGCACTGCGGCGGGAGCTCGATCTGTTCGCGCGCCGCGATCAACCCGAACAGCCGGTAGGCCGGTGCCGGCCTCGCTCGGATCACGGCGGACCGATCGCCGCCGGCGGCGCGTCACTGCGATCGCTGCGGGCGTGCGGCCACTTGACGCCTGTGATGAGCTGAAACCCGATCGCGCGCCCATCGGAGAGGTCGCGGAGCAGTTCCATCTCGCGCTCGACGGCCGCGCGCGCCGCGCGCCACCCTCCGCCCCACTTTCGCCAGGATCGCGTGACGATCTGCACCTTCTGCGGCCACGTGAGTTGCGCGGCATCGGCCGCGTCCCGCGATGCCGACGCGGTCGATGGCCCCCCGGGGTCGCCGGACGTCCAGTCCTGCACGCGCACGTCCACGACGCCCGCGACTCGCAACATCCGCTTCCATTCGACAGGGAGATGGGGACGCAGGCCCAGCCGCTCCACGAGCAATTCGCGCTCATCGGCTGGCAGCTCAGAGCCCCAGGTCAGTTGCAGCAGCACGACGGAGCCCATCGGCTTCGTCACCCGCACCAGCTCGGCGACCGCCCGCGCGGGATCACGCGCGCCAGCGATCGCGGGCTCGCCGATCGACGCATCGAAGACCGAGGTCTCGTGCGGAAGGTCATCGAGCGCCGCCTGCTGGTAGGACAGATGCAGGGGTCGCGCGCGCGTTCCGGTCGGTGTCCGGGCACGAGCCTCCGCCCGCTCGATCCGATCGGCGTCGGGGTCCACGCCCGTCACCGACGCGCCAGTGCGCCGGGCCAGCCACTCGACCGTCACCCCGTCGCCACACCCGGAGACCAGGACCTCCTGCCCCGCCTGGATCTCGGTGACTCGCGCCACCTCGCGGTACAGCTGTTCACCCGTCGCCCGCCAGCGACCTAGCACCACGAGCTGCACAAGGCGGAGAATGGCTGGCGCGGGAGGCGCGGGGGGCCGGGGACGGATCGGGACGCGCCGAGACGCGCTCATTGCGCGCAAGTTACACCATCGCACGAACGTGGGCGACGCACGCGGCCGCGGTTTGCGAGACGGCGTAGCCGCCCTCCAGCGCGCTCACGAAGCGACCTCCACACCAGAGCTCGGATCGGCTCCTTAGCTCCCGCGTCAATAGCTCAATGTCTTCGATCTCCAGCGTAAAGCCGCCCAACGGGTCGCCCCGCAAGCAATCGAAGCCCGCTGACACCAACACCAGATCCGGCGTAAACCCGACGACGGCTCGATCGACAGCGTCGAGGATTGCCCCGGTGTACCGGGCACGAGCCAGCCCGGGCGGCAGAGGAACGTTCCACACGGTGGCATGGGGCCCCCGGTCCTCCGCCGCACCCGTTCCCGGGTACCACGGCCATTGGTGCATGGAAACGTAGTGGACCCCCGCGTCGCCCTCGACGAGGGCCTGGGTCCCATTCCCATGGTGCACGTCCCAGTCAACGATCAGCACCCGCTCCATCGCATGGCGGCTCCGCGCGTATCGCGCGGCCAGCGCCACGTTGCCAAACAGACAGAATCCCATCGCCCGGTCGCGGAGCGCGTGATGGCCCGGTGGTCGAACCGCGCAGAAGCTGCGCTGCGCACGGCCGTCGACCGCCATGTCAACGCCGTCGAGCATGCAGCCGGCGGCGGCCGTCGCGGCGTCCCACGAGCCGCTGCTGACCACCGTGTCCGGATCCAGCTGTGTCGCGGTGCCCAACTCTGCCGCGGTACGGATGCGCGCGATGTAGTGCGCGTCGTGGATGAGCGCGAGCTCGTCCACCGTGGCGTGGCGACCCTCGACGTGTAGCAGGGCGTGAAACAGTTCTGGGTCGTGCCGAAGCGCGGCGGGGATCGCGCGGAGGCGACCGACGTGCTCGGGGTGGCCCCAGCCGGTGTCGTGCCGGCCGCAGTCGGAGTGTGAGATGAGGGCGACGGACATGACTAAGCGTACGGATGATCAGCGGTGGGACGCCCGGGGGCGAGCATGTCGGGATGCGCGCATACGGACCGCGACCTTTCGAGTTGGTCCCCGACGCGGGGCGACCGACGACCGGCGACCGACGACCGGCGACCGACCACCGAGCCCGTGTGCTGGTTCAGCTCCGGACCGGCCGGCGTCGCCGAGACGTCAGCAGGAGCGTCGATCCACTGCTGACGCCGATGTCCGCCAGCGAGGCCATCTCGTTGCGCACCTCGATGCCATTGCGCTTCACGACGAAGTCCGCGGGGTGGTCGTGGTCTGGGTACAGCGCGGTGAGCGCCCGCGTCTTGACCGTCAGGACGGACTCGGTGAGCGGCGCATCGACGCGCACCACGTCCCACACTTCGGGGAGTTCGACCCGAATACTGATGCGCGGCTCCCCATCGGAGCCCAATGTAATGACGTCCGGCCTCACACGAAGCGACGCCACGACTGGGACACGCGTAGGATCCGGAGCGCGTCCCTGCATGCCGGTGCCGGATGTCACGCGAGCGCCTCGGACTGGGGCCCGGATGGCACCGGCGGCAGTGTCGTGAAAAACCGCGCGATCTGCTGGTCGAACATGTATGTCGACCCGGTGACCGCGGTCGCGCCGACATCACGCACCACGCCGATCACGAGTTCCTCGCCCCCCTGGCCCCGAAACGTCACGTAGCTCGGCCCCTCCTTCTCGAGGAACGCCGGATACAACGTGTTGCGTCGAAGAAAAAACTGCTTGGCGGACGACAGGACATCACCGGGTGACAGCGAGGTACGGGTCTGCTGTAGTGTGCGGTTGGGAAAAGATGTCATGCCGATAAACTAGCGACGACGGCACACTACGCGAGCACCGCTGGATCGAGCGGCTGATACTCGAGCGGAATCTCGAGCGTAAACGTCGCTCCCTCGCCCGGTCCCGACACCAGCTCGATGTCGCCGCCAAGGAGCCGCGCGAGCTGCCGGGAGAGCGCCAGGCCAAGCCCGGTGCCGCCGTATCGGCGCGTCAGCGAGCCATCCACTTGCCGAAATTCCTCGAATATGAGCCGCTGCGACGCCAGCGGGACGCCAATCCCGGTGTCCTGCACGCGGTACAGCGCGCGCCCGTTCGCTACCTCGAGCGACGCCGTCACGACGCCGCGGGCCGTGAACTTGTACGCGTTGCTGATGAGGCTCGAGAGTACTTTTGTGAGCTTCCGGCGATCGCTGCGCATGTACCGGACTGGATCGGGAGGGACCTCGATGCGCAATTCGGTGCTATCCGGACGTCCCTTGGTCGCCGTAGCGGCCTCGCGCAATAGATCCCGCGGGTCGAATGTCTCGACCTGTACATCCGTGCCGCCCCGCTTGAGCGTCGTCATCTCCAACAAATTGTCGATCAACGCCAGCAACCGATCGCTGGCATCACGGGCCAACGAGAGATCGTTGCGCTGGTGGTCGGTCAGCGGACCAGAGAACTCTTCCTGCAGCAGCGAGATGTAGCCCATGACCGCCGTCAACGGCGTCCGCAGTTCGTGGGTGACGTTGGTCAGGAACTCGTCCTTGACCCGGCGCGCCTCGAGGACCGCGAGGTATTGCTGCTCGAGCTCGGCCTTGGATTCCGTGAGCGCCGCGTTGGCGCGCCGAAGGTCGTCGATCAGCGCGGCCTTCTCCGCCGTGGCCGCCATCTGCGCTGCGACGATGCGCAACAATCCCCGACGTTCTGTGCTAAATCCCCGCGCGTCGGCGAAGTAGAAGGTCACCGCGCCCAACACCCGGCTGCTGGTCTGGAGCGGGAGCGCCACTAACGCCCGGAATCCGAGTTCGTTCGCGACTTCCTGCCAATCCTCGAGACTCGGGTCCGCGAACACGTCCGGCACTTCGATCGCCCGACGCTCGCTCGCTGCCTCCCCGCTCGGTCCGAAGCCCAATCGGACCCGCATCTCCCCCAGCCACGGCTCGTAGCGCTTCGGCCAGTTATACGCGGCCGCCAGTCGCATCAATTCCGAGGCCCCATCGACCAGGTACACCGACGCGAACGTCGCGCCCACCACCGGGCTCACCCGCTCCAGCGCGAACCGGAAGACTTCTTCCGGCCGGTCAGCGGTCAGGAAGGCGTGGACGATCTCGCGGATCGCCATGAGTTCGCGGACCGCAGCGTCGGAACCCGATGCCGATGTCCCCGTCGGCGATCCTAAACGGAAGCGCTCGGCGGCGGCCGAAAACGACTTTGTCACGGGCGGCTCTGGTAAGGCACTAAGACCAATGTACAATGCGATTTGCGTTGGGAACAGACGAATCCGACACCCGGTACTCGTCGGTGACCAAGTCACCGCATTATAGATGAGGCCGCTATATCGAAATTATATCAGTAATCGTTCGACCGCGGCGATGACCGGCGCGAACGAGAGCGACCGCCCAGTGACCCGCTGAGCGAGTTCGTCCGCCATCTCGCGCTGTCCCTCGGCGAACAGGTTTTCGACGATCCACGGGCCGGCACGCGGGTTCCTGAACCAATCCTCGTTGAATTGCTCGGTGAGCGATTCGGCGAGCAGTGCGCCGAGCTGCCACGCCCTGAGGTACCGGGCGGCGTAGAACCGCGCGTCAACGTCGATGAAGGCATCGGCCCGCCGATAGCGGAATGTCGTCGCCTCAGTCAGTGTCTCCACGTAGAGATCAGGGATCGAGTCCCACGACAGTTGGCCGCCGTAGAGCTGCACCTCGTAGATCAGCTTGGCGCAATAGCGCCGGAGAAACTGCAGCTCCTCGAGTGCCGCAGCCCGCAGAAAGGGCGGGAGCTCGCGCTTTCCGAGTCCAGTGTACCGCAGCAGCCACCGGGGATGCTGCATCAGGTGGTCGAAGAGCATCGCGTATGACTCGGTGACGGAGTTGTCTCCGACCCACCGATACTCGAAGGGATAGTCGGCCCGCGTGTACGCGAAGTGGAGCGCGTGCCCAAGTTCGTGCAGCAGGGTCTGATAATCCGTTTGCCCGCCGTGCGGGCGCATCACGAGGTACACCTCCTCCGGCACTCGCACCGGCGCGCAGAACGCACGCGCCCGTTTCGCCGCGCGCTCGCCCGTGTCGTAGCGGATGCGCCCCTCAGCGTCCGGATCGATACCCATCTCCGTGACCTGGCGCCGCACCGACGCCTCCATGTCCGAGCCCGGGAAATAGCGGTCGAACTCCGGCGCGCGAAGCAGGGCCAACGCGTCCGCTCGCGTCAGATCGGCGACCGGCACGCCAAGCGAGCGCTGTGCGGCCCGTGGGAGCAGGTCGGCCCACGCCGACTCCGTATCGCGGAGACATTCACGGCACTCCGCGACGAGATCGTCGAGCGAGATCCCGCTCATCAGGGTAAATGCCGAGTTGTAGTCGGACCCGATCTCCAGGGATTCGACGAACTCGCGCTCCTGCTGGAGTCGGTCGCGGCGAATCTGCACTAATCCGGTCTCGACCGCGGTCGCCCGCGCGTCGTCGAGCGCCAATCGCTCACGCCGATCGGTGGTGTTGGCGATCTCGATCGCCAACCGCTGGTACGGGAACGCCCGGCCGTCGGGAAGCGAGACCACAGTGGCCGCTTCCCACGCGATCTCCCGCTCCTCGAGCTCGGCGAGCGCGCGCCCAGTCTGCGATTCGACTTCCCACTCCAACATCAGCCGCGCGGCCCGGTGCGCTTCGCTCCCCGGCGCCGCATCATGGAACTCGCCGCGCACCAGGTCCAGCGCCGCGGGGCCCAGTACCCGCGCGTAGCGCGCGTAGATCGGCTGCAGTTCGGCCGTCGCCTTGAGTCCCGAATGCACGAGATAGAACTCGCGCGACACCTCCTCCATGAAGGCGTCCCCGTCGGCGCGAAGCCGCTCTCGGCTCAGCGCCATCGCTGCGGCTCCGGGCTCGAAGCGTTGCTCAGCGGTCGATCCGAGTCACGATGTACTCGCTGACGGATGCCGCCGATATGCGCTCTTGGCGAAGGGAATCGCGCTCGCGAATCGTGACCGTCTGATCGACCGCCGTCTGGCCATCGACGGTGATGCAGAACGGCGTCCCCACTTCGTCTTGTCGCCGGTACCGACGGCCGATCGACCCCGATTCATCGTAGAAGACCGGGATCCGCGACCGAAGATCGGCGGCCAGTTTGGTCGCGAATTCCGGCATCCCATCTTTCTTGACGAGCGGAAACACGCCCGCTTTGATGGGGGCCAGCGCGGGATGCAAGCCCAGGACGGTCCGACCTTCGGTTTCCCCTTCGACGATCTCCTCGCGGTAGCTGTTCACGAGCACGGCCAGTGTGACACGGTCCGCACCCACCGAGGTCTCGACCACGCATGGCACGTACCGCCGGTTGTTGGGCTGGTCGAAGTATTCCAGCTTCTTGCCGGAGTACTCCTGATGGCGGGTCAAGTCGAAGTCGCCTCGGTTATGGACGCCCTCGATCTCTTGGAATCCCAGACTGCCGCCGAAGTCGAACTGGACGTCGTACGCGGCGCGCGCGTAGTGCGCGAGCTCCTCGTTCGTATGCTGATGATACTGGAGGCGGTCGGGGTCGAGCCCCAACGAGAGGTGCCACGCCATACGCTCGGCTTTCCACGTCTCGAACCACGCCATGTCCGTGCCGGGCTCGACGAAGAACTGCATCTCCATCTGCTCGAACTCACGGGTCCGGAAGATGAAATTGCCGGGCGTGATTTCGTTTCGGAACGCCTTGCCGATCTGCGCGATGCCGAATGGGATCTTCTGTCGCGTCGATTGCTGCACGTTGAGGAAGTTGACGTAGATGCCCTGCGCCGTCTCCGGGCGCAGGTACACGACCGACGCGCTCTCCTCCAACGGCCCCATGAACGTCTTGAACATCAGATTGAACTGGCGGGGCGGCGTCAGCGCGCACGCCTCCCACTCACCGGGGCGCTTACTCGGTTTCTGGGGGCATCGCGCATCCTCGAGTTTGTCAGCCCGGAACCGCCCTTTACACGTCTTGCAATCCACCAGCGGGTCGGTGAAGCCGGCGACGTGGCCGCTCGCCTCCCACACCCGGGGATGCATCAGGATGGCGGCATCGAGCCCTTCGATGTCGTCGCGCGACTGCACCATCACGCGCCACCAGTGGTCCTTGATGTTCCGCTTCAGCTCCACGCCCAACGGCCCGTAGTCCCACACCGACCCCGTGCCACCGTAGATCTCCGACGATTGAAAAATGAACCCATGCCGTTTGCACAACGACACGAGCTTGTCCATCACGTCGGGGCGGGAAGAAGACATAGTGCGGCAGTCGAGGAAGGGCCGTGAAGAAGCGGCGGGAAGCGAGGCGGCGCACCGGAAGCTATGTCGCCGGTGACGGGCGGCCAGAGGCGCCCACGGCGCCCGTCGGTGCGAAGCGGCTGGCTATCCGCGGGCGGCGAGTGGCCGGGCGGCGCTCAACCGCCGAGCGATCAGCGCGCCGTGTCCGCGACCATTTTCTATGAAGACTTTGTTGGCATCGTAGCCGCTGGCCAAGACGCCAGCCACGAAGACGCGGTCAACGTCCGTTTCCATGGTCGATCGATCGTGCGCCGGAATGCCGGTATCGGCGTCGATGGTCACGCCGAGCTGCCGGAGGAGCACGGTGCTCGGCGTAAACCCGGTCATCAACAGCACGTGGTTCGCATGCAGCGTGCGCGGCCCGGACGGTCCCTCGATCGTGACCGTGTCCACGTCGATCCGCGTGACGCGGGCGTTCCACTGACCCGCGATGCTCCCGTCGGCAAGCCGGTTCGTAATGTCCGGGAGTACCCACGGCTTCACGTTCGCGTCCAATCGCTCGCGAAAATGCACCAGGGTGACCTTCGCGCCACACCGCCACAAGTCGAGCGCCGCGTCAACCGCCGAGTTCCCGCCGCCCACGACGACGATGTCGCGGCGAAATGCGTCGTGTCCCTCATGGTAGAGGTGCTGGACGTGGGGCAGCGATTCCCCCGGCACATGCAACAGGTTCGGCGTGCCGAAATATCCCGTGGCCACCACCACCGCATCGTACGGCGTCTCGACGTCCCCCCGAGGGGTCTGAGAACGCACCACGTAATACTCGCCCTCGCGGACGATCTCGGAGACCGGCTCGTACAACCGCAGCACGAGGTTGAAATACTGGACGACCATCCGGTAGTAGGCGAGCGCTTCCCGCCGCGTGGGTTTCTCCCCGGCCGTCACGAAGGGCAGGCCGCCGATCGAGATCTTTTCGGCGGTCGAGAAGAATGTCATGTACGTCGGGTAGCTGGCGATGCTGCTCGCGAGGGCTGACCGGTCGTAGACCACGGCCCGGATTCCCGCCTGCTTGAGCGCGATCGCGGCGCCAAGGCCGCATGGCCCCGCGCCGATGATCGCCACTGATGCTGTGTCCGCAGCTGTCGCACGTGACATGATCATGCCCCCACATCCCTGTCGGCCCATTCGTAACGTCACACGGGCCCTGCTGCAATGAGTACCCGGTCGCGGCTCGACCTGCGATAGACCTGCGATAGACCTGCGATAGACCTGCAATAAACTCCTCTTACACCTGGACCGCGTTCGCGACCTCAATGATCTGGTCCCGTCGTGTCCCGACACTCACGAATCGGATCGGGGCTTCGACGAGGGACTCGATCCGGTCGAGGTAGTGGCGCGCCGCGGCGGGCAGCTCGTCCGAACGGCGCGCATCAGCCGTCGACTGCTTCCACCCGTCGAACCACTCGTAGCGCGGCACGGCATGCTCGAGCGCAGCGATATCACCGGGAAACTCGGTGTGGACACCCCCCGCGACTTCGTACCCGGTGCAGATCGCGACCCGATCGAGTGTGTCGAGCACATCGAGCTTCGTGACTGCGAGCCCGCTCAATCCGTTGATCCTGGCCGCGTAGCGCGCCACGATGGCGTCGAACCACCCGCAGCGTCGCGGACGCCCGGTCACGGCACCGTATTCGTGGCCGAGCTCACGCATCTCGCTGGCCAACGGCTCGTCGAATTCTGTCGGAAGCGGACCGTTACCCACGCGCGTGGTATACGCTTTGACGACCCCTAACACGGCGTCGAGTGCGGTCGGGCCGATCCCCGCGCCAACCGCGGCGGCGCCCGATGTGGTATTGCTCGACGTGACGTAGGGATACGTGCCGTGATCGACGTCGAGCAGTGACCCCTGAGCCCCTTCGAGCAACACCGCGGCGCCCGTGCCGATCGCGCGATGCACCGCCAATCCCACGTCCTCGGCCAAGGCCAGGAGCCGCGGCGCGAGGGCCTCCAATGTGCGCAGCGTCTGCGCCACGTCCGCGCGCTTGGTGGACCCGAAATGCGCGAGTTGCGCGTTGGCGTGATCGACGCCCCGACCCACGAGATCCGCGAGGTGCTCCGGATGGCGCAAGTCCAACACCCGGACGCCGCGACGCGCCACCTTGTCCTCGTAAGCGGGGCCGATGCCACGACCCGTCGTGCCGATTTCCCGGCTGGCCGAGCTCTCCGCGTCCACGAGCTTGTGGTACGGCAACACGAGATGCGCCCGGTCGCTGACGTACAAGCGACCTTCGACATCGACGCCGCTCTTGACCAAGCGATCGATTTCCGTGAACAGCGTTTCCGGATCGAGCACCACGCCGTTGCCGATCGCGCACCGCACCCCCGGATGCAGGATACCGCTCGGGATCTGCTGGAGGATGAAGCACGAGGTACCGAGGTCGACCGTGTGTCCCGCGTTCGCGCCACCCTGATACCGCACCACCCAATCGGCGCGCTCGGCCAGTACGTCGACCAACTTCCCTTTGCCCTCATCTCCCCACTGGGCGCCCACGACGACGACGGTTCGGGTGTTGGAGTCGAACATGCTCGTAAGGTAAGAAAGAGGCTAAGTCGATGTGGCGGCGGACACTTCCCGCTGGGGCGTGTCCAGAGTGTATCCCGCCCGCGCGCGTTCGACCACCGTCAACGCCGAGGCGGCGTCCGCAAGCTGATAGGACTACTGCATAACAGTAATCGTCCGCCAGCCCCCGGCGTGGGCCACGTCGATGTCGGACAACTGCTTCCGCTCAGACGCCAGGAGCCGCCGGTCAGGATGCGCCTCACCGATCATGTCGGTTTGTGCCCCGGTCGCCCGCAACCGACGGCCATGTTTGGAACCACCGACCTTGGTTCGACGTAGGATTTGAGACACGCGGCTCCGTGGGACGGCCCTCGGACGGGGAGGCCGGGCGGACCGTGACACACGGCGATCCCTCCCGCAGAATAGGCGTATGATTGGCGAGATCGGCGAGGTAGGTGGCCGGCAGACTACAGCCGAACGAGGAGTGTCAGGCAATGAACCCAACCATCGTTTACATATTGGTTCCGCTACTGGCGATCCCGTTCGGATGTGGACTCTTGGCGTTCATGGGTGCGCTCCTCTTCCCATCCACGCGCGAAGCGATTGCGGCGTGGCTGCTTCGCAAGGCCAGCCCAGACACGTTAGGCGCGTCGGCGTCGGCGCAGCTCATGGAGCTGCGGAAGGAAGTCTATGCGCTTCGGTGCGAAGTGGCGGCCGGCACACGCGCGCTCCCCTCCGGCGACGTCCCCGCGGGGCGAATCGGCACGGCGTAGTCGCCGCGCGAATGAGGCATCTTCGGACCCGATAGCCGGCTCGGCATCGACGGGCGGACCCAAAAAACCGTGGGCTGCCCGGTTGATTGAGCCAGTCCGGAGTGCGATGGGCACTTGGGACCCGGGAACCAGGCGACTATGCGCTCACGGTCGGTGCGGGCGAAGCCCGGCCTCGGCCGCCAGACCCATGACCGCCTTGACCTCTCGCATCGTCTCGCGCGCCACACGACGGGCCGTCGCGGCGCCGTCCCCAAGGACCTCCTCGACGTGACCCGGGCGGCTCCGGATGTCGGCCGCGCGCGCGCGCATGGGCGCCAGCGTCCGCTCCATTCCCTCGAACAGCGTCTGCTTGCATTCGATGCACCCCCACCCGGCGGTCCGACACCGTTCCGCCACGAGCTCCACCGTAGCCTCGGAATTGAACGCCTTGTGGAGGTGATAAATGTTGCAGACCTCCGGGGTCCCCGGGTCCGTGCGCCGCACCCGCTTGGGGTCGGTCACGGCCGGCCGCAATTTGGCCCAGATGTCGTCGGGCGGCTCGAGCAGGCCGACCGAATTGCCAGTCGACTTCGACATCTTGCCCGAGCCGTCGAGTCCCATGATGCGGCGCGTGGGCGTCAGCAGCGCCTTCGGCTCCGGGAAGTAGGGGCTGTCCGGCCTGAATCGCGCGTTCCACCGGCGCGCGATCTCACGGCTCAGCTCCAGGTGCTGCACCTGGTCCTCGCCCACCGGGACGCTGTCGGCGCGGTAGAGCAGGATATCCGCGGCCTGCAACACCGGGTAGTTCAGCAGCCCGGCCGCGACGCTTTCCTGCCGCTGCGCCTTGTCCTTGAATTGTGTCTGGCGCTCGAGCTCACCGAGCGGCGTGATCGTGTTGAAAATCCACGCCAACTCGGTATGTTCCGGCACCGCTGACTGCACGAACAGCGTGGCCACGCTGGGGTCGATACCCGCGGCGAGCAGCGACACCGCCGCCTCGTGCGTGCGGGTGCGAAGTTCGGGTGGGGCGTAGGGCACCGTGATGGCGTGGTAATCCACCACGCAGAAAAACGATTCGTACCGGTGCTGGATCTCCACCCAGGCCTGGATCGCCCCGAGGTAATTGCCGATGTGCAGCTCACCGGACGGCTGGATGCCGCTGAAGACGCGGGGTGTTGCGAGTGCCATCGCGCGAAGGTAGACACGACGCCCACGCGTGGCAAGCGACGCGACCGCATCGACCGGTCGCGCCGTCCTCCGCCACGCGCGCGTCCGATCCCGCGAGGGGAGCGCCGTGACGGCGCGCGCCGCGGTACCGACGACCGTGCCATCGCCTCAGGCACTGCTGGATACCGCGGTGCGGGCGGCGACGCGTGCGGCGCAGACCGTGCAGTCCCTGGCTCCCGGCCGATCGACCGTCCGTTGGGAAGAGAAGGGATTCGCAGACTTCGTCACCGAGGTGGACCGCGCGTCCGAGGAGGAGATCCGCTCGATCGTGTTTGCGGACGTGCCCCACGCGCACGTATTGGGCGAGGAATTGAGTCCCGATCTCGCGCCCGGGGCGTCACTGAAGGCGGATCAGGGTGTCGTATTCGTCGTGGATCCGCTCGACGGCACCACGAACTTCCTCCATGGCTATCCACAGTACGCGGTCTCGATCGCCGTGGTCGTGCACGCAGCACTCGTCGCCGGTGTCGTGTACCATGCCGTCACCAACGACGTGTTCACGGCCACCGTGGGCGGGGGCGCCTTTCGGAACGGCACGCCCATCGCCGTTTCGTCGATCACGACTCCCTCCCGCGCGTTGATCGGCACTGGATTCCCCTTCTCGCATCTCGAGCGGCTCGCCGAGTATCAGCCGCAGTTCGCCGCCGTCAGTCGCAATGTCTCGGGGATTCGCCGAGCCGGGTCCGCCGCTCTCGATCTCTGCGACGTCGCGTGCGGCCGGTTCGAAGGGTTCTGGGAGCTGACACTGGCGCCCTGGGACATTGCTGCCGGTATCATCCTCGTCCGGGAAGCGGGCGGCATCGTCACGGATCTCTCCGGCGCGCCCGCGCCCGTTGGCCACACGTCGATCGTCGCCGGCAGCCCCGCCATGCACCGGTGGCTCCTCGATACCCTCTCGCAGGCCCGCACGAACAGCGGGTCGCCTTGATTCCCTAGCCCGTCCTGCCATGCAGCTCGTCGAATGCGTACCCAATTTTTCCGAAGGCCGACGGCCCGAGGTCGTACGTCAGATCCGCGACGCAATCGCGGCCGTCGCGCACGTGGCGATTCTCAACGTGTCGTCCGATGCGTCCCATAACCGGACCGTCATCACGTTCGTGGCGCCCGTAGACACCGCGGCAGACGCGGCGTTCGCGGGGATCCGCGCGGCACACGCGCTGATCGATCTGCAGACCCATCACGGCGCACACCCACGCATTGGGGCGACCGATGTGGTGCCCTTCGTCCCGTTGGAGGGCACGACGATGGCGGAGTGCGTGGGACTAGCCCGGGCGGTCGGCGAGCGCGTGGGACGCGAGCTCGCGATTCCGGTCTATCTCTACGAACGGGCCGCCACGCGCCCGGACCGGGAGAATCTCGCGGATGTGCGGCGCGGCGAGTATGAGGGGCTGCGAGACGCGATCCGCACGGACCCGGCACGCGCCCCCGACTTCGGTCCCCGTGAGATCCACCCGACCGCCGGCGCCGTCGCGATCGGTGCACGGCCCTTCCTGGTCGCGTTCAACGTGTACCTCGGCCCCGCAACCAACCTTCCGATCGCCAAACTGGTCGCCAAAGCGGTTCGCGGCTCCTCCGGCGGACTCCGGTACGTCAAGGCACTCGGCCTCGAGGTCGACGGCCAAGCACAAGTGTCGATGAATCTCGTGGATACGGAACAGACGCCGTTGCATCGCGCCTACGAAGCGGTCCGCACCGAAGCGATGGCGTTGGGGGTGACCCCGACGTGGAGCGAGCTCGTGGGACTCATCCCCGAACGGGTGCTACTCGACGCGGGTGTCCGACACGTGCAGCTACGCGGATTCTCGCCGAGCCAGACGCTGGAGTACCAGATCCGTGGCGCGGCGTCCGCTGATACCTCCCTCGCGGGTTTCGTGGCGGCGGTCGCCTCGGCGTCGCCGACGCCCGGCGGGGGGAGCGTGGCCGCGCACGCCGGCGCACTGGCGGCGGCACTGACGCAGATGGTCGCCGCGCTCACCGTCGGGCGCCCAAAGTTCGCGGCGGCCGATGGCGAGATGCGCGACGTGCTCGGCGAGTCAACGACGCTGGGTGCCACGCTGTCGGCGCTGGTCGCCCGCGACGCCGACGCCTACGCGGCGGTGTCGGCCGCCTACAAGATGCCCAAGGAGCCCGACGCTGCCGCCGCGGCCCGGCGCGAGGCCATCGCGGCGGCGCTCATCGGAGCCGCCCAGGTCCCGCTGGAGACGGCGCGAGTCTGCCTGCGGGTGGCCCAGTTGGCCGCCGCGGCCGCAATCCACGGCAATCCGAATGCGGTCTCCGATGCCGGCGTCGCCGCGCTGCTCGCGGAGGCCGCCTGTCGCGGCGCCGCGTACAACGTGCGCATCAATGTGGCGGGGCTCGAAGACCCGTCGCGCGGCCGCGCGCTGGCGGAGGAAGCCGAACGACTGGTGGGTGCGACGACACATGCCGCCGCTCGGGCAACCGAAGAAGTGGAGAAGCATTTGTAGTGACGCACCGGGCCTACCTACGCGGCCGTCAACACCCGCGGCCCCTCGTCCGTGATCGCAACCGTATGCTCGAAATGCGCGGACCGCTTCCCATCGGCCGTGACGACGGTCCAGCGATCTGGGAGCGTCCGGGTCGCCGCAACTCCTAAGTTGACCATGGGTTCGATCGCGATCGTGAGCCCCGCGACGAGCTTGGTGCCGCGGTTGGGCTTCCCTTCGTTGGGGACCTGCGGTTCTTCGTGCGGCTCCAGTCCGACGCCGTGCCCCACGAGATCCTTGGCCAGCGACAGATGGGCGCGCGAGACGACCGCCGAGATCGCGGCGCCGATGTCGCCGAGATGATTGCCGGGTGCGGCGGCGGCGATACCGGCTTTGAGCGCCTGCTGCGTCACCGCGAGGAGTCGCTCCGACTCCGGCGGAACGTCGCCGACTGGCACCGTGACCGCGGCATCGGTGAAGTAGCCCTGATATTTGACGCCGACGTCGATCGAGAGAATGTCGCCCTCTCGCAGTCCGCGCTTGGGAGACGGGATGCCGTGCACGATCTCCTGATTGATCGACAGACAGATGCTGCCCGGAAAGCCGTACAGTCCTTTGAACGCGGGCACCGCGCCGTCGTGGCTGCGGATGAATTCGTCGGCAAGGCCATCGAGGTCGGCGGTCGTGACGCCCGGCACCGTCCGGGCCGCGATCAGGCGGAGCGTCTCACCGAGGATCCGGCCGCCACGCGCCATGATCTCGATTTCGCGGGGTGACTTGAGCTGAATCATCGGGCGGTCACCCTGGAGAGGCTGTCCGAACTGCACGGATCACCACGTTACCGCGAGAAAGCGCGCAGCACACGGACCTGGACCTCGTCGCGGGTG
Organism: Gemmatimonadota bacterium; assembly: GCA_003152485.1. Lineage (GTDB taxonomy): Bacteria > Gemmatimonadota > Gemmatimonadetes > Gemmatimonadales > Gemmatimonadaceae > Palsa-1248. Next base: position 217,480 of record PMAE01000055.1, read on the forward strand.
CCGATGGCGTCGATCGAGACGACGCGCACCCCGTGCGTCTTGTACCAGGTGATCACCGGCGCGGTCTGCGCATGGTACACGACCAGCCGCTGGCGCACGGCTTGTGGCTCATCGTCCGTCCGGCGCACGAGCCGGCCACCGCATTTCGGGCATGGGTCGCCGGTGTGGTGACCCGTGTACGGCGTCTGACACGAGTCGCACACGGTGCGCTCGCTGATGCGGCGCACAAGCACGTCGTCCTCGATGACGAATACCAACACGATGGTGGTGACGCGCCCGAGATGATCCAATACGGCCTGTAAGCCCTCGGCCTGAGGCACCGTCCGCACGACGCCGTCGAGGATCGCCCCACGTGCCGTCGATGGCTGAGTCAGCGCATCTTTCATGATGCCGAGGATGACCGCATCAGGAACGAGGTCACCTCGGTCCATGTACGCCTGCGCCTCGCGCCCCAGCGTGGTCCCATCCCGCACCGCTGCCCGCAGGACGTCGCCCGTCGCGACTTTGGGGATCCCGAGCGCGGCCGCGAGATGCTCCCCCTGGGTGCCCTTCCCCGCCCCCGGCGGTCCGAGCAACACGACCACCGTTCGATCGTCGTCGCCCGACACGAGCGTGGGCTGGCTCGCTGGCGAGGTGCCAGGACCCGCCGCAGCGATCGTCGGCCGCACGACGCTGCCCACGGTCGTCGCGGCGTCAGCCACGATCAGAAGCCGCCGACCGGCGACCGCACGCTGCGGCTCAGGGAGCGTCCCCCCTTCTTCATAAACCCGTCGTATTTCCGCAGCAGCAAGTGCTGGTTCATGTTCGTGATGGTGTCGAGTGCGACACCCACGACGATCAGCAGCGACGTGCCACCAAACCGGAACGGCACGTTGATCTGGTCCCCGATGAAGACCGGGAGCAGCGCGATGAACGTGAGGAACACCGCCCCCGGCAATGTGATCCTCGACATCACCTCATCGATGTACTCGGCGGTCTTGGACCCGGGCTTCACACCGGGAATGAATCCGCCCTGCTTCTTGAGGTTCTCCGCCAAGTCGACCGGATTGAAGATGATCGACGTGTAGAAATACGTGAAGAACACGATCAGGATCGCCATCAGCAGCAAGTAGAGCCATGACCCCGGCCGCAGGTAGTCGGCGGCGTCACGCGCCCACGGCTTCCCGCTGAATTGCGCGATCGCGCCCGGGACGACGATCACCGACTGCGCGAAGATGATCGGCATCACGCCGGCCGAGTTGATGCGGAGCGGGATGAAGCTCTTGGCGCCATCACGCATTCGGCCACGGGCCATCGTGCGCTGCGGGATCTGGATCGGGACTTTGCGCGCCGCGACCGTGATCGCGATGACTCCCGCCACGACGCCCACCATCATGGCACCGAGCACCAGGAGCTTGAGCACGTTGGTGGTGCCCGTCTGGATGTAGCGAACGGTGTCGAAGATCCCGGGCCAGAACCGCTCGACGATCGAGAAGAAGATGATGAGGCTGGCGCCGTTCCCAACGCCGCGCTCCGTGATCTGCTCGCCCAACCACATCACGAACACCGCGCCCGTGGTCAGAAAGAGCACCATCTGGATCTTAAACCCCAGTCCCGGATTCGCCACCGCGTTGGGCAGCGATTCGGTAAAGAGCGCGAATCCCCACCCCTGCACGACGGCCAGCGCGACCGTGATGTACCGAGTCCACTGATTGATCCGCTGCCGCCCTTCTTCCTCTTTCTGCATCTTGTCGACCTGCGGCAATACCGCGCCCGCGATCTGCATGAAGATGCTCGAGGAGATATACGGCATGATGCCGAGCGCGAACACCGTCGCCCGCGAGAGCCCGCCGCCGACGAACAGGTCGTAGAGCCCGAGGAGGCCGTTCTTCCCCTGATTGGCGAAGAAGTCCGTGAGCGCCAGGACGTTCACGCCCGGGACGGTGATGTGCGCGCCGACACGATAGATCAGCAAACACAGCAAGGTGAAGACGATCTTGTCCTTCAACTCCGTCGTCTTCCAGATGTTCGCGACCGCGGCCGCGGGATTGGGCTGCGCCATGTTGGCCCCTGCGTAAAGACGGCGGGCCGCCAGCCGGCGGCCCGCGATCAGGAATCCGCTACTCTTCGACTCGGCCGCCGGCGGCCAGGATCTTCTCCCGAGCGCCCGCACTGAGCTTCACGCCGCGCACCGTGACGGCCCGCGGTACTACGCCATTGCCCAGCAGTTTCGCCGGTCCCTTGGCGGTGCGAATCAAGCCCGCCTCCACCAGCGACTCACGCGTCACGTCCGCGTCCGACGGCAGTTGACTCAACGCATCGAGGCGCACGAGCTGCGACTCGACTCGGAAGGGATTCGTAAAGCCGCGCTTGGGTACACGCCGCGTGAGCGGCATCTGCCCACCCTCGAAATGTGGCTTGCCGCCACCCGGTCCGTGATGGCCGGCGCGCGCCTTGATGCCCTTCGTGCCCTTGCCCGACGTCTTTCCAGTCCCCGACCCCGGACCGCGACCCAGCCGCTTCCGGTTGCGATGCGACCCCAGCGCGGGGGGCAGGCTGTCGAGCCCGATATGCTGCGGACGATCCTCGGTATCTGCCATCTTACTTTCCCACTGGCGTCACGCGCACCAGGTGACGGACGTGTTTGATCTGACCGGCTACCGCCGGCGTGTGTTCACGAATCACCACCGCCTGATGGTGACGGAGTCCCAACGCACGCAGCGTCGCGCGCATCCGCGCGCAATGCCCGATCCCACTGCGGACCTGCTTGATCTCGACCTGGCCCTTCGTGGTGATCGCTTTGGGCGTGTGATCCGGGCCGCGGCTCGGATGCCAGACGAACGTTCTAGGCATGCGCCGTCTCCTTGGATTTCGCGCGCGACCGGTAGCCGATGCTCGCGACGTCGACGCCGCGCTCACGCGCGATATCTTCGACCGTGGTCAATTGATGGAGACCGTCCAGCGCCGCCAGTACCATGTTGTGCGGGTTCGTCGAGCCGAGGCTCTTGGTCAGGATGTCCGAGATCCCCGCGCACTCCATGATGGCGCGCACCGCGCCCCCCGCAATCACGCCGGCACCCGGCGCGGCGGGCTTCATCAACACGCGACCCGCGCCATGCTGGCCGATCACTTCATGCGGGATCGTGCTGCCGGTGAGGGGCACGAGCGCCATCCGACGGCGTGCCGCGTCCACGGCTTTGCGCACCGCCTCGGACACCTCGTTGGCCTTGCCCGTCGCGAACCCGACTTTGCCTTGCCCGTCACCGACGGCTACGAGCGCATTGAACGAGAACCGCCGCCCCCCTTTGACGACCTTCGCCACACGGTTGATCGCGATCACGTTCTCCAGCAGCTCGCCGCCTTCGCGGCCCCCGTCGCCACGGCCATCGCCGCCCCGTGGACGCCGATCACCGTCTCGGCCGCCGCCACCGGGACCCGACCGTCCCCCGCCGCCGGGACCACCGCGTCCGCCGCCTGGGCCGCCCCGTCCCCCACCACCTGGGCCGCCACGACCGCCGCGTCCACC
>PMAE01000016.1 GCA_003152485.1 Gemmatimonadota bacterium
CGTGTCGCGATGACGAGGGCACCGCGTCGGCCGAGCGTGCCTGTCTCGCCGACCTCGAGTGCCCCCGTCAGCGCTCCGGACCGCAACCGACGTTCACGCTCGATCGCGCCGGCGACTCGCGTGGTCGCGGTATCGCGCCGTAGCTGGTGGGCCGTGAACAGCACGAGGCCGACGAGCGCGGCGCCAGCGACCACCCATGCCAGAAACGGCAGCACGGCCGGGAGCGCCATCCACCGTCCCCCGCCAAGCGCCAGCGCCCCAAGGGCCAATACGACCGCGACCGCAGCCACGGCGAGCGCACCGCCCCGCAGAGCGACTACGCGACCCAGGCGAGACCGTTCGCGGGCCACGAATTCGATGACCGTCACTGGGACAAGGATAACCTCCGCGCGCCCCTCGACGGGTCGCGCGCCGGGCGTCGGACGCTACGCGGTGGGCCGACTGGTGACTGCGTACACGAACAGGTTGACGCCCATCCGCAAGGCTGCTTCGTGCAATGCGGGCGGGTCCGCGTAGGTACCGACGTCTTCCCATCCATTACCGAGGTCGGAAGAGAACGTGTAGTAGACGGCGAGACGATTACCGAGGAAGATGCCAAATCCGCGGGCTGGCTTGCCGTCGTGCTCGTGGATTTTGGGGACGCCTTTTGGGAAGTCGTACACGATATGGTAGATCGGATGCGTGAGGGGAACGTCCACCAACGGACGATCCGGGTAGACGCGTGCGATCTCACGACGAAAGCTTTCGTCGAGCCCATAGTTGTCGTCCACGTGCAAGAATCCACCGCGGGCCAAGTAATCCCGTAGTCGCAGCACTTCGGCGTCACTGAAGTGGATGTTGCCGTGACCGGTGACGTGCAGAAATGGATAGTCGAAGAGCCGGTCGTCCATCAGCGTCGTCCGTGCCTCGGTCCGGTCGACCTTGAGAGTCGTCCGCTCCGCGATCGCGCTCAGCAGATTGGGAAGGCTCGACGGATTCGCGTACCAATCGCCACCTCCATCGTACTGCAGTCGGGCGATCGTCAATCGCGCGGCAGTCCGTTCAGCCTCCGATTCGACACTCGGCCGGCGGGCTGCGGTTGCATCGCCCAACTCGCGGGATGCGCGCGTCCGCCCCTGTCCAATGCCGGCATCAACCGCCCGAAGCCGCGGCCCAGGCTCGGCCGGACCGGCGGCCCCGACGAGCGCGAACGCGACCAACGCGAGCGACGCGATCTTCACCATCTACACACTCCTTTCTCGATCGTCCACGTCTTCGCCATCGGGTTCGTGCGCGAGACGATACGCGGCGTTGCGCGGCACGCCATGCTCGGCTACGAGCAGCGCAACAATCTCGCGACGGGTGATACCGGTTGCGCGCAACGTGCGGACCTGGTCGCGCCAGACGGCGGGATCGGGCTCGGCCGTGGCCCCTTCACCGACGACGAGCACCACCTCACCGCGAATCGCGGTATCCGCGTAATACGCGGCCAACTCCTCAACAGTTCCGCGACGAAACTCTTCGTATCGCTTCGTCAATTCACGGGCGACCGCGGCCGGCCGGTCACCCAGCCCTGCGGCCGCGAGGTCGGCCAGCGTCGCCGCGACTCGGGGCGGGGCCTCGTAGAGCACGGCCACGTGGGTCAGCGCGGCGATGGCCGCGATCGCTTCGTGGCGGTCCGCGCCTCGTCGTGGCAGGAACCCGAAGAATGTGAATCGATCCATTGGGAGTCCGGCCCCCGCCAGGGCCGCGAGCAGGGCCGACGCGCCCGGGACGGGGACGACCGGCACTCCGGCGTCGATCGCCGCGCGCACCAGTCGCGCACCCGGGTCGGAGAGCAGTGGCGTGCCGGCGTCCGTGATCAACGCCAGGTCCTCTCCTTCGGTCAACCGGGCCACCAAACGCGGCGCCGACCGCGCCTCGTTGTGCTCATGCAAGGCGGCGGTCGGCGTGTGGATCTCGTAGCGCGTGAACAGCGTGCGCGCGTGGCGCGTGTCTTCGGCCAGGACGAGAGCCGCGGCCCGCAGCACGTCGATCGCCCGGATGGTCAGGTCACCCAGATTCCCGATCGGGGTGCTGACGATGTAGAGCGTCCCGACGCTCACACCGTCTACGCAGCGTGCTGCGCGAACTTCTGCTCGAGTTGCTTCCGCGGAACCGCGCCAATCACCTGATCGACGAGCTTCCCGTCCTTGAAAAAGAGAATCGTGGGGATCGACCGCACGTTGAAGCGCATGGCGGTCTGTTGGTTGGTATCGACATCGAGCTTGGCGACCTTCGCCTTGCCGTGATAGTCGCTCGCCAACTGGTCGAGGACGGGGCCGATCATGCGGCAGGGGCCGCACCAGGTGGCCCAAAAATCGACGACCGCGAGGCCGGGGTGCTTCTCGATCTCCGCCTCGAAATCGCTGTCTGACACTGGCACTGCGTGCGACATTATCATCTACCTCCGTGCGGGCGCGTCGTCCGCGCCGCTGTGGCCTGCTTACGTCGTCCGGCCGGCCGCCCACACCACCGCGATGTGGCGACTGCCGGTACTCACTAACCCCGACTCTATGTCAAAACCCACATCGACGACTACGCCGACCCGTATCGCGCACATCGGGATCGCCGTCCAGTCGCTCGACGGGGCCCTGCCCTTCTATCGTGACGTGCTGGGTCTTCCCGTCATCCCCATCGACGACGCCGACGGTGCGCACATCGCGGCCCTCGCGGCCGGTGATGCCCTCGTCGAGCTCCTCGAGCCCGCCACACCTGGCAGCCCGATCGACACGTTCATCGAACGGCGCGGCCCAGGCATTCACCACGTGTGTTTCGCGACACCGGATCTCGATGCCGCACTCGCCCGGTGTCGCGCCGCGGGCGTCCGGCTCATCGACGACGTCCCGCGCATCGGCGCCGAGGGCAAACGCATCGCGTTCGTGCACCCCAGCGCCACGGGCGGTGTCCTGGTCGAGCTCACTGAGATGGAATCCGCCGGCTAGCGAAACAGTTCCGATGCTGACGCTACGGCGCGACGCGGGGGGGTTGGCCCGCTTGCGCGGTGCACGAGTGCACGCCTTTGAGGTCGATCTCTTTCACGTACCAGCGCGCCGACGCATCCGACTGTGTCGTGAAACTCGTGGTCCGCGTCACGCTGCCGCGAAACAGTGTGAAGTGCACGATATGGTCGCCGCCGAGCCCCGGCGTATCATCGACGAAGCTCGCCGAGTCGTTGGACAAACACTGAGTCATGATGACTTCGCGCTTCTCCAATTCCTCGCGCTGGATGTTGTCTCGAGCCGGGCCGTCCTTCGTCCCCCATACGACCGACATCGCTTGCAGATCCTGCGCACGCACGGCCGCCAGGAACCGGTCGACGGCGGCGCGCGGCGTCGTCGCCCCTGTCAACTCGCCGGTCGTCGTGCGGGCAGGGACGGATCGGCAGGCCACCGCAGCGGCCAGCGCCACGAGGGCGCCCACTATTCTTCTATTCGGCACGCTGAGCCCACTCCTGAGGATGTGACTGCGCGAAGGTAGCAGAGAGAGAATATGCCAGCAACCCAATCCCCGAATCGGGAATCCGCGGCCCGTCCGCGCCAACGGTTGTATATCAACGTCGACCACGTCGCCACGATCCGGCAAGCGCGGCGGACCGACGAGCCGGACGCTGTCGCCGCCGCGGCGGTCTGCGAGGCGGCGGGCGCGGATGGCATCACCGCGCATCTCCGCGAAGACCGACGCCATATCCAAGACGCCGACATCGAGCGCCTCGTTCGCGAGGTGCGCACCGTCTTCAACTTGGAGATGGCGGCCACGGATGAGATGGTCGGGATCGCCGAACGGCTCCGCCCGTTCCAGGTAACGCTCGTGCCGGAGCGGCGCGAAGAGGTCACGACCGAAGGGGGGCTCGATGTCGCGGCCGGGAGCGCCCAGCTCTCAGAGGTCATCCCGCGACTCGTGGCCGCGGGCGTGCGGGTCAGCATTTTCATCGACCCTGACCCCGCGACCGTCGACCACGTCCACCGACTCGGCGCCCATGCGGTCGAGCTACACACCGGCCGATACGCCCATGCGGCCTCGGCCGGGGCCCGTGCCGCAGCCGCCGAAACTGAGGTGTTACGCACGGCTGCCCGCGTGGCGCGGCACCTCGGACTGGCCGTCCATGCCGGCCATGGCCTGACCGTCCGCAACGTCGGGCCCGTGGCCGCCATCGCGGAGATCGAGGAGCTCAATATTGGCCATTCGATCGTCAGCCGGTCGGTATTTGTGGGGCTGGCCGCGGCAGTTCAGGAGATGCGGGTGGCGATGGATACCGCCCGTTCGTCACATTATACCGATACCTAACACATACGCACGTAGCGCATTGGCCCGCGGCGCGCCCCCGCGCCGGCCCTTGGCGCAACGGCAGGCGCGGGGTGGGGCACGAATGGCGATGTCGAACGATCCCCTGACTTTTTTCGTCCTCGAGGCCAGCGACTGCCTCGAGCACCTTGATGCCGTGCTCGCCGGGGCGGGCCCGGGCGGCCCCGACGCCACGGAATTCGTTCGGTACGCGCGCACACTCCGCGGTGCCGCGATCATGCACAAACTGACCGGTCTAGCGGATCTCGCGCATGCGGCCGAGCGCGCCGGGCGTGCCCTGCGGGACGGCACCACGCAATGGTCTCCGGCGCTAGCGGCTGGGTTGGTGGCGGCGGTCGATGACCTCAAGATCCTGTTGCACAATCTTCGGATCTGGGGGCCCAACGAAGAGGCCCGGGCGGCCCGACGACTCGCCGATCTCGCCCGATTGGTCCCTGGCGTGGACGCCAGCGGCGTACGGGGGGCTGGGACCGGTGGCGGGACCTTTCTGGCCACGGAGATGACGGAGGCGGCGGCCGCACTCGAGGCCTTGGCTCCGCCGGTCGGTGTTGGCGGCGAGGCGGCCCTCCAGGGGGCGCTGGGCCGGGTTCGCACCCTCCGCGGAATCGCGGGCATCCATGATGTTCCACCGGTGCCGGATGTCCTCGACGCCGTCGAGCGACTCGCCCGCACGCTCGCGGTGACGCGGAGCGTGCCCACCTCCGCGCAGATGGCGGTGTTCGGCGCGGCTGCCGCGCTGCTGCGCCGCACGGGCTCGGATCTGCGCGCGATGGGCCGATCGGCCGCGGGCACGCCCGAGGAGCGGCGGTTTGTGGACGCCGCCGATGCGCTCGCATCGGCGTCCACGGATGCCGAGCGGATCGTACCGATCGATCAGCTGTTCTTCGATGACGGGAACGACGGCGTGGTGTCTCCCGCGAGCAGTCCCCCGACCACGCGCGCGGATCGGTTTCGGCTCGAAGTGGTGAGCATGGCGGAACACCTGCGCGCCCTGGTGCGCGACGCCCAATCCGGCGAGGCGGGGCCAATCCCCGACCGCATCGTCGCGGAGCTACGCCGTGCCCTGCGCGAGGTGCATCGCGCGGCCGAGAGTTTCGGCGAGCGCGACATCGCGGGCTTCCTGACGACGTTCACGGACGACCTGCCGGTCTTCGATTTTCTCGCGCTGCACGCGCTCGACGAGCTGGGGACACTCCTCGCCGACCCCAAGGGTCCGGGCCGCGACCTCGCGGCCCGGATGGCGGAGTTGGCACGCGGACGCACCCTGGACTCCGGAATTGCCGACGGATTGGCGGCGGTCAAAGTGGAGACGCCCCCGGTCCGCGTCGTACCGACGCTCGCGCCTGTGCAACCTGTGCAACCCGTCCAGCCCGTCCAGCCCGNNCGCCGCCGAGCCTCCGCGCCCGTCGGCGCGGCCGTCACAGCCCGTGGCGCCAACCACCCCGGGAAGCGCACGCCCCCTGCCGCGGCGGCTGTCCCGTGAGCGGGCGCGGACCCCGACGGGTCGAGCCCTCCAAGCGATGCTGGCGGACGGGATCGCGGGCATCTCGCCGATGGCGGATATGGAGCTGATCGACGATGCGCTCGCGATCGGACCGCCCGCTCCGCCGGCGCGGCCTCAGGTCCAGCCGCAACCCCAGCCGCTGGCGGCGGCGAATCCGGGGATCGCGCCGCGCCCTGCCCAGGCCGCACCCGCTCCGGCCGGATCGAGTCAGGTTGCTGGCCCGACCATCGGCGGCGGCGCACTCGCGGCCGAATCGGCGGGATCGCCCGTTCCGATCGAAGCGCTGCTCTACCGCGGGGAATCCGCGCTCGCGCGGGCGCGGGCACTCAGCGATGTGCTTCGCGGCAACACCACGCCGACCTCGGACGCGCTGGCGGAGCTCTATGATCTCCTGGATCTCTCGGCGTCCGCATAACGGGTGTTCTCCTCGTCGTTGACAACGGTTCCATGATGAAACTCGACTGGCGCGGCGCGCTCGGCATCGTGCTGAGCATCGCGTTGCTGTGGTGGGCGCTGCACGGCATCGCCTTCGGCACGGTGTGGGCGACCCTCCGAGGGTCGAACCTGCTATTCTGGGCCGCCTCATCGGCGGCGGCGACCGCGGTATTTCCCCTGCGGGCGCGCCGGTGGCGCCCCATCCTGGACCCCGTAGCGCCCAACTTGCCGTTCGGTGTGCTCTGGAGACCGACCGCGATTGGATTCATGGTCACCAACGTGGTCCCCGCCCGCGCGGGCGAGCTCGCGCGGGCCTACGCGATCACCCGCGAGACGCCGCGCGTGACCTTCGCCGCCGCGATCGCATCGATCGCCGTCGATCGCCTCTTCGACGGGCTCGTGGTGTTGAGTCTCATCCTGGTCGCGATGCTCGCGCCAGCGTTTCCGCGCGACGCCCATGTCGGTGGGCAATCCGCGACGCATTGGGCCGTGGCCGGCGTGCTCGTGATGGTGGCGCTGATGGCCGTGCTCTACACGATCGTATTCTTTCCCGCGTGGCTGATCCGGGTCTTCGAGATCGTCGTGCGCCGCCTGGCGCCGCGGCTCGAAACCCACGGACGCACCGCACTGGAGGCATTCGCGCAGGGGCTGAGCGTGCTGCGGAGCCCGCGTCGGTTCGTGACGATCTTGGGCTGGGCGATCGCGTTCTGGCTCATGAACGCGTTGTCGTTCTGGTTTGGATTCAAGGCGGTCGGCATCGACGCACCATTCAGCGCCGCGCTCTTTCTGCAGGGTGTCATCGCGCTCGGCGTGGCGGTGCCATCATCACCGGGATTTTTTGGCATATTCGAGACCTTCGCGAGATTGGGACTCGGCGTCTACGGGGTCGTTCCGAAGGACGCCGTGAGCTGGGCGATCGGACAGCACGTGCTGTCGTTCATCCCGATCACGCTGATCGGGGCCTGGTATTTCGCGAAGCTCGGCCTGCATCTGCGCGACATCAAGAGTGCCGAGACGTCCGACGGCGAGGTCGCCGAGCCGCCACTCGCACGGGGGACAAAGCCGGCGTGAGCGGTCGGGCCGCGGCCGTCGGCGCTCAGGCCAAGGTGAATCTGTTTCTTCACGTGTTGTCGCGCGAAGACTCCGGCTACCACCAGATCGAGACGCTGTTTTGTCGGCTCGAGCTTGCCGACGAGGTCGTGGTGCGGCTGCCGGGCACCGGGGCGGGCACGGCACGGTCGATCGATTGCGCCGGGGACGACACCGGACCGCCGGAGGAGAATCTCGCGTACCGCGCCGCGGCCCTCTATGCGGAGTGCCGCGGGTGGCCCTCCGGGTTCGCGATCGAAGTCACCAAACACATTCCGGTCGGCGGCGGCCTCGGTGGCGGCAGCGCGGATGCGGGCGCCGTACTGCGTGCCTTGCGCGCGCTCGATCCGGACCCGCCGGACGCCGCCACGCTTCAGCGCTGGGCGGCGCGCCTCGGGGCGGATGTCCCTGTGATGACATTGGACTCGCCGCTCGCGCTGGGATGGGGACGCGGCGAGCAACTGCTCCCGCTCCCCGCGTTGCCGTCGCGCGCCGTGATGCTCTACGTCCCCGAGTTTCGCGTCGCCACGCGCGAGGCCTACCAGTGGTGGGACGAGGCGCGGTCGGCCGACCGCGGCGATCAACCGCCACCGCGACGCGTCGATTATCCGGGCGCGCCCAGGCCCCGCGCTCACGATCCGGCGACGCTCGGCGACTGGGGCCACGTGGCGCCACTCATGACCAACGATTTCGAGGCCGTGGTCGGTGCGCGGCACCCGGAAATCCCGATCATGACGACGCGGCTACGCGCACTGCCGGGCGCCGCTGCCGCGCTGTTAAGTGGTTCCGGATCGACGGTGTATTGCGTGATGTCCGCATCGCGCCCGCCTCGCGACCTGATCGAGCCGCCGGTCGCCGGCACCGTCGTGCAGACCACCACGGCGGACCACGTTGTCGGAGTGCGCCGGATCGACTAGCTTAGGCGCGCCAGGGCCCCCGCGACGAGGCTCGGCTCAGCGCCCCCGCACGCGGAGCGGCGCGCACTGCCCCTTCGTCCAATGGCAGGACACGAGACTTTGGATCTTGGAATGGTGGTTCGAATCCACCAGGGGCAACTGCCGTCCCGCTAATGCGCGCGAGCCCGGTTGTACGTGTCGGGGTGAAAGAGCCGGCAATATCCGGACGCTGCCGCGCGACCGACGATCATACCGGGCGGCTCGATCCAGTGGGGCAGTGAGTCGGCGCCTGGCAGGTGCTGGACGACTCGCTGGGCGGAGTCGAGCACGTCGGCGCCCAGCGCGGCGTAGCCCTGAGTCGCGCAGGTCAGCACGTAGTGGACCTCCGCGGACGCCACGCGCTGGCCATCGGGCGCCACGACTGGAGTGTCGTACCGGACGCGCACGACGATGGTGTCTGCCCCATCCGGGGCGCCCTGCGAGCGACGCGTCTCATCGACGTCCAAGCGCGCCGGCGCGTCGCGAGCGCCAATGGCGATCCACACGACCTGACTGCTCGAATGTGCGGCCGCTCTGGGAGTCGAGTAGACCGAGAGCGCCGAGGTCGGCCACGACATCGCGCCCTCTGACCGCGTGTACTTCACCGGACCGTAGTCCTCTCGGGTGACGAACTGTACTCGCACGCGTTGCAGCGTCTCGGGGTGACCATAATGGGCGTAGGCGAACCGTGCCACGGCGAGCGCGAGCGAGTCCCGTGCAGCATCGGGCAGTTTTTTCAGGACCTCGCCCGGCACCGTCACCGACAGGTTCCCGTTCGAGATGGCGACCGTCATTTGCACCCCGAATTGCGATCCGAGGGCGGCGGAGACTCGCAGCACGTCAGTGAGCTGCGTGCGCAATTCCTGGCAGCCCGCGAGGCAGCCGGCGAGCACCACGCTGCGGACCACGACGACACCAGGTACGGAATGGATCATGCCGCTGGATTGATGGGTCGACGAAGCTAGCTCGTCTGTTGTAAATTGGCGAACTGCCGAAGGCGACGCCATGCGGCGTTGCCATATGGCTCGGCCGCATACCGAGCGACGAACTGCGATTCATTTTGGAGAGCCACGAGTGGCGCGGGGCGCGCGGCTTGGCGCATAGCGTTTTGTCGCGTGGTGGCGCATTCTCCGCGTGATCTTGGATCCGAAAGTGGTGGCTCGAATCCACCAGGGGAAACTGACTATGGAATCGATCTCGATACCGAAGCAGGGGTTTAAACTGTTGGCGGGCACGGCCAACAAGCCCCTTGCCGAGGAGATCGCGAACTGGCTGGGCGTCGAGCTGTGCAAGGTGACCATCACCCGATTCGCGGACGGCGAGATCTTCGTCCGGATCGATGAGAACATCCGCGGTTCGGACCTCTTCATCGTGCAGCCGACGAACGCTCCCGCGGACAACATCATGGAGCTGCTGCTGCTGATCGATGCCGCACGGCGCGCATCGGCCGCGCGGATCACGTGCGTGCTCCCGTACTACGGGTATTCGCGGCAAGATCGGAAAGACCAGCCGCGGGTGGCGATCGGCGCGAAGCTGGTGGCGAATTTGATCACGGTCGCGGGCGTAGACCGCGTCCTGGGCATCGATTTTCACCAACATCAGTTGCAAGGATTCTTCGACGTGCCGGTCGATCACCTCTACGCGGCCCCCGTATTTGTCTCCCACTACCGCAAGAAGCAGCTCAGGGACGTCGTGATCGTCGCCCCGGATGTCGGCGCGGCGAAGATGGCGCGCGGCTTTGCCAAGCGACTCGACGGCACGTTCGCGATCATCGACAAACGGCGCCCGCGAGCCAACGTCGCGGAGGTCGTCAACGTCGTCGGTGAAGTCGCCGGACGGGATTGTCTGATCGTGGACGACATGATCGATACGGCCGGCACCGTGACGGAAGCGGCCCGGGCGCTCAAGCGCCTCGGCGCCCAGGACGTCTTCGTCTGCGCCACGCATGCGTTGCTCTCCGGTCCGGCCGCCGACCGGCTCGCTGACGCGCCGATCACCGAGGTGACGGTCACCGACACCATCGCCATCCTCCCCGAGCACCACTTCCCCCAGCTGCGGGTGCTCTCGGTCGGTGAGTTGCTCTCCAAGGCCATCCGCTACACTCACAGCGAACAGTCGGTCAGCTCACTGTTCGAATGACGTGGCGGCGGACCCGACGCGGCGGCGGGCGCCGGCTTGGCTGGCCCGGCTACTCGACGGGGGCCGGGTCCGTTATATTGGGGGGCTGTAGCCCGACCCCATACTGCCGCCGCGGACCGTCGCGTGGCCGCTTTTCGATCCGAACTCCGAGCATTCCATGCCATCCGTACAACTCGCCGCGACTCCACGGACTGGTACCGGTAAAGGTGCCGCCCGCACGATGCGCCGCACGGGCACAGTCCCCGGCATCATTTACGGCCACGCGCGCGCGCCCCAAATGCTGTCGCTCGACAACCACGAGCTCGATCGGCTGCTCGGGCGCATCTCAGCCGAGAACACCGTGGTGGAGCTCGTCGTGGATGGACGGACGTCCCGGACGCTGATCCGTGAGATCCAGCGCCACCCGTTCCGCCGTCAGATCTTGCACGTGGATTTCCAGGAGCTCGTGGCGGGCGAGAAGGTCACGGTCCGGATCCCGATCGTCCTCGTCGGAACGGCGGTCGGCGTCCGTGTCGATGGCGGTGTGCTCGACCAGACGTTGCGGGACCTCGAGATCGAAGTGGACCCGATCAATATCCCGAACCACATCGAGGTGGACGTCAATGAGGTCGTGATCGGACAGTCGATCCACGTCCGGGACCTCGTGCTGCCTCCGGGCGTCGAGTCGCTCACCGACATGGACACGACCATCTGCGTCTGCGCTGCGCCGCGTGCCGTGATCGAGACCGTGGCCGCTCCGGCGGCCGAAGCCGGCGTCGAAGCCGCCGCCGAGCCCGAGGTCATTCGCAAGGCGAAGACGGACGACGAGGACGCAGAGGAAACCAAGTAGGCTCCGCCGTCCGCGGGCGGTATCGCAGGCCCCCGCGGACCGCTGCTGGGCTGGTACGAGCGCGTCGTGAAAATCATCCTAGGCCTTGGCAATCCCGGACGGGAATACGCGCTCACGCGACACAATGTCGGGTGGTGGGTGCTGGACCACCTGGCACACGTGTGGGAGTTCGACGGATGGAAGCACGACGGCGATGCGCTCGTGGCGTCGGGGTCGGTCGGCTCCATCAGGACGCGACTCGTCAAGCCGCAAACCTTCATGAACCTCAGTGGCGCGGCGCTGCGACCGTACACGCGGCGGCCGACGTGGGCGCCGTCGTCGGATCTCCTCGTGGTCGTGGACGATGTCGCGCTCCCCGTTGGCCGGTTCCGGTTGCGCGCGTCCGGGAGTCCCGGTGGACACAACGGCCTGAAGAGCATCGAGAGCGCGCTGCAGTCGCGCGACTACCCGCGGCTCCGAATCGGTATCGAGCGGCGCGACGACCGAGGACGGGCCGGGTCGCTCGCCGATTTCGTGCTCGACAGTTTCGATGCCGATGAGCGGGCGCTCATCCTGGACCGCATGCCGATCCTCACCGATGCGATCGAGCGCGTGGTTCGCGATGGCATCACCGCCGCGATGAACGACTTCAACACCCGGGACGAGCCGTGCTGAGGCTGGGAATCGTCGGACTGCCAAATGTCGGCAAGTCCACCTTGTTCAACGCGCTGACCGCGGCCCACGCGGATGCCGCCAACTATCCATTCTGCACCGTGGAGCCGAACGTCGGCATGGTGGAGGTCCCGGACGATCGGCTGGCGCGCCTGGCCGCCATCGTCGAGCCCAAGAAGGTGGTGCCGGCCGTCGTGCAGTTCGTGGACATCGCGGGACTCGTGCGGGGCGCGGCGGAAGGAGAGGGGCTCGGCAACAAGTTTCTCGCCAACATCCGCGAGACCGNNAGTTGGCGCTCGCCGACCTCGCCACCGTCGAAAAACGTCTCGATCGGGTCCGCCGATCGGCGCGGACGAACGACAAGGACGCCCTGGCGGAACTCCCCGCGCTCGAAGCCGCGTACGCCGAGTTATCGGCGGGNNGCGGTGCGTGCGGCGGCCTTCGATCCCGCGTATCGGACGGTGCTCGCGCCGCTCGCCCTGCTCACGGCCAAACCGGTCCTGTACGCCGCCAACGTCACGGATGAGGAGTTGGCCGGGACGGAAGGCCCGCATCTGCGCGCGCTGCGCGCGGCGCTCGCCCAATCGGGTGAGCCCGCCGAAGTCGTGCCGTTCTCGGCTAAGATCGAAGCGGAGCTGGCAGAGTTACCGGTCGCCGACCGCGCCGAGTTCCTCGCATCGCTGGGCCTCGAATCGGCGGGACTCGACCGGGTGATCCAAGCGGGGTACCACTTGCTCGGTCTCGAGACCTATTTCACGGCCGGCGAGCCGGAGGTCCGGGCCTGGACGATCCACCGTGGCGACACCGCGCCGGTGGCGGCCGGGGTGATCCACACGGACTTCGAACGCGGGTTTATCCGCGCGGAGACCGTGAGCTTTGCCGACTTCGTGGCGAACGGCGGGTGGAAGGGTGCGCGGGAGCGCGGATCGGTTCGGTCCGAAGGCAAGGAGTACGTCGTGCACGACGGCGATGTGATGCTCTTCCGGTTCAACGTGTGACGGGTGCGCGCGCCGACAGACGGGCGGGCGGTCGACGCACAGGCGCACTGCGCGGACGCCCGACTCGGACCTACGGGTCGTCAGCCCTGCGCTCTGTCGGAATCCGGAGATGACGGTGCGTTGCCCGCGTAATCGCGGCGGGTTAGCTTTGGAGGCTCGACAATTGTTGTACACCCTCCTCTGCGGCCGGCAAACCCGCGGGGGCGGCCTTTAGACCAAAGGGAGGATTGCCAGATGCCCCGTCCGTATGAGGTGGTGTACATCTTCGACTCGACGCTCGAAGACAGTGCCATCGCCGACAAGCTGACCCGCTTTCACGCCATGCTGGGCGGAGACGGCGCTGCGCCGGCCGACCTGAAGGTTGATCTCTGGGGTCGCCGCCAACTCGCCTACACGATCGGCCCCCGCGACACCGGCTATTACGTCATCGCCCGCTTTGCCGTCGAGCCGACGGTGCTGCCCGAGTTCGAGCGTTCGCTCAAATTGGATGACGGTGTCGTGCGCTACCTGATCGCGCTGCATGAGAACGAGGTCGGAGCACCGCCGATGTCCGAGGAAGATCTCGTGGCGACCCGCCGCCGGGACGACGATGACGACGACGAGGAATAGCTGATGCGCCGCCCTCAGAAGTCTTGCCCGTTTTGCGAAATGCGCGTCCGCTTCATCGACTACAAGGACGACCGCACGCTGGGCCGATTCATCACCGATCACGGCAAGATCCTGCCCAGCCGGCTGAGTGGGACGTGCGCACGCCACCAGCGCCAGCTAGCGACGGCGATCAAGCGTGCGCGCTACCTCGCGCTGATCCCCTACGTCAAGGGACACACCGCCTAGTCGGGTCGGCGCGGGAGCACGCGTGGCGGCCGACGCCGCTCGACCGGGCGGGTGGGCGTTACTACTCTCGGCGCTGGCGGCGTTTCTGCTGGTGCCTGCCACGCCGCTGGTGCAGTCGATCGCGCCGGTCCGCGACGCGCCGTGGCTGGTCGTGACGGCGCTCGCGGCGTGCACGGTCGTCGGGTGGGGAGCGGGCGGCCGCGGCTGGCTCGCCCTGATGTGGGTCGCACTCGCGATTGGCCTGCTGGCCGTGTCACCCGTCGTCCGGCCGACGTACCTGGGACTCGAGCGCGGGTGGGCCGTGCTGCTGGCCGCATCGTTTGGAATCGTCTGCAAGACGAGCCCGCCGACCATGCCGTTTTTTCCGCGTGCCTTGACCGCCCTCGCCCTGACGGTGTCGATCGCGGGGATGCTCGCCGTGGCCACGCCGGGTGCAGTTCGAGCGAGTGCCGATGCCGTCCGCTCCGACGTCGCCGCCCGACCCAACGCGGCAGTGGCATGGATGCGGACCACCGAGCAATCACCCGAGTGGCAGCAGTGGCGCGCGTCCCCGATCGGGACCTCACTCGATGAGGGCGTGCAGACAGTCGATGGCGTCCTCGCGTCGCTGCCCGACGATGCCATTCCCTTCTTCCCCGCCCTGCTCGCGCTCGAATCGCTGGCTGCGTTAGCGCTAGCGTGGGGGTTGTACCATCGGATCAGTCGGGCGCGCCTGGGAGACCACCTCGGCGCACTGCGCGATTTCCGATTCAACGACCAACTGGCGTGGGGCCTGATTGCGGGGATCGTGTTATTCCTGCTTCCCACGGGCGGCGCGTGGCGCGGGACCGGGATGAACCTCATGCTGTTCTTCGGTGCGCTGTACACGGTGCGGGGACTGGGAGTGCTGGTGTGGTTTCTCGACGCCGCGCACGCCGCGGCCCCCGCGAGGGTGCTATTGGCTATCGCAGCGACCGTGTTGTCGGCCCCGGCCATTGTCGGGCTGGGCTTGTTGGGGCTGGGGGACACGTGGATGGACTGGCGCCATCGGCCGGGGGGGGCAACCTCCCGGCCTACGACGTAAATTGACGGTGGGGGCGGGGGGCACGTAGTCGTGTACGGCGTCCCGATCCCCGCGTCTTCCGCTGATCACTGACTATTTGGAGCAGAGCATAATGGAAGTCATTCTCCGTGCTGCCGTCGACAACCTCGGACACCCCGGGGATATCGTGAACGTGGCCCCGGGCTACGGACGCAACTATCTCGTGCCGCGCGGGCTCGCGTACGCGGCGACGCCGGGCAACAAGAAACGAATCCAGCAGGAACGCCAACGTCTCGAGGCGGCGGAAACCACGCGGCGCACGGCGGCTGAGGGACTGGCCGGCAGGCTCGAGCAAGTCTCGCTCACCTTCTCGGCGCGAGTCGGCGATGAAGGGAAGCTGTTCGGATCGGTCACTGCGACCGATATCGCGCATCAACTCGCGGAACAGGGCTTCACGATCGAGAAGCGCCAAATCGATCTGCATGAGGCCATTCGCACGCTCGGCGTCTACCGAGTGCCGATTCGGTTGCACGCTGACGTCAGACCCGAAATCAAAGTCTGGGTCATCAAGGCGTAGTCGAGGCGTCGGTCCTGGGTATCAGGATCGACACCCCCGACTGACCTCGATAGGAGCCGCATGCCCCGTCCCCTCCCGACGATCGATGTCGCCGCGGCTGTGCAGCGCGCTGCCGCGCTCTGTGTGGATCACAAAGCCAATGACGTCGTCGTGCTGAATCTGAAGCCGTTGACCGATATGACGGATTATTTCATCATCGCGAGCGGGACGTCGGATACCCACGTACGCGGCCTCGCGGACCAGGTGGCGTCGGAACTCAAGAAAGTCGGGATCAGCGTCTATCACATCGAGGGGCTGGCACAGGGACGATGGGTGCTGCTCGACTATGTCGATTTCGTCGTGCACATCTTTCATCCGACGCTTCGCGCGTTCTACCAACTCGAACGGCTCTGGGGTGACGCCGAGATCATGCCGGTCGCCGCTGCGGCGGTCGGATAGCACGCATCGCCGGGGATCGGATGGTGTCGCGATCGCCCCGATCCGCCGGTCGTTCGCCACGCCGCAGATGATGGGGGTTGGCGGTCCAGTGCGCCACCGATCGTGAGAGTGGGCGAAGACCACCGCGCCCCAGCGAAATTGGGCTCGTCATCTGGCTCCACGGCAGTGGGCCGACGTGATAGATTGCGTTGGTGCGGACACCTCTGACGGCGGCGGTGGTGCTTGCGCTCGTGGCGTGCGGCGGCAGCGACGAGCGCAAGCCTGCGCCTCCCCCGCACACTCCTGCTCCGAGCCGCCCGACCGCGCCCGCGGGTCTGCAGGCCATCGTGTTACGCGTGGCCCGTACTGGCGGCGCAGCCCGCGTGTTCGATTTTCAGCGGCTCGATTCGGCGGTGTGGACGTCGGACGTCAAGGTCCCGGCGATTGCCCGATTCCTGGCGTTCGACGAGGACGCGGGCACCGTCGTGGTCGTCGATGCGAAGGGGGCACCGCGTCGCATCGAGCTGCGCACCGGCAACGTCTCGCCGTCGCCAGCCGTCAAGCTCACCGCGCTGCATTCTGCCGACGGCGCATCCGTGTATGGCGTTTCGGCGACCGGCGTCGTCACCCGCCTGACGCCGACTGACGCCGCCCCCTGGACTCTGCGAACGCCCGAGGCGGCGAGGGACGTCGCTCCGCAACCCGACGGCAGTCTGCTCATTGTCGCCGAGGGCGCCACCGCCACCACGCTCTGGCGCGTACACCCACCGGGCGTCGCGCTGCTGGATACCGCCGTACTGCCACGCGCCGAACACCTCGTGCACGCGACGGTCGGCGACCGCGCGTACTTCTCCTCGGACTCCGGATTGCAGACCGTGCGTACGCGCGATCTGCAGGTCGCGAGGCGGCGACACTTCCCGAGACGCGTGCGAGCCGTGGCCCCGACGCCGAGCGGCGATCGGGTGTACGTCGCGCTCGACTCGGTGGCCGCGCTGCAGGTCGTCGACCGCTACAACGACAACGATGATGCCTCCGTGCCGTTGCCCGGCCCCGCGGCCGACCTGCGGATGGACCCGCTGGGCCGCGTCCTGTTGGTGCGGCCGCTGCACGGGACGGATACGGCGTGGGTGGTGGCGGTCGGAACGGATCGTGTGATCGGGCCGGTGCGGACGGCCTGGACCGCGGACCTCCCGTTCGTGACCTCCGATGGCTCGCTCGTGGTCGCGGTGGGACCCGACGCTGCCCTGCTCGACCTCCAGTCGCTGCGCCTGCAACGTACCGTCCCGGGCGGCGCCNNCAACGCACCGTCCCGGGCGGCGCCCACGATTTTTGGATCCCGCTCCGGTGGAACGGATTCCGACCCCGCGCGCCAGGGCTGGATCAGCCGGTGACGTTCCCGGGCGCGGCGTCCGACACGGGCGATTCGATCCTCGCCGCCATCAGGCGGACCCAGGCTGACAGCGCAGCGCACTCGGCGGTAACGGTCAGAGCGCCCGTCGTCTCCCACCCGGTGGTGGACAGTGCCCAAGGCCGGCTTGCACTGCCGGCCACGCCGGTCGCGGCGGGATTCACCGTGCAATTCGCGGCATTGCTGGATCGAGATTCCGCGCAGGCCCGGGCGACCCGTATTACGGTTGACGGGCATCCTGCGCATGTTGTCCCAGCTCCGCGCGGCACCGCGACCGTCTTTCTCGTGGTGCTCGGCCCGTACGCGAGTCGGGTAGAAGCGGAAGCCGTTGGACGCGCATCCAAGCAGGCCAACCCGTGGATCTACGCCGGAGCACCGTGACGTGACTGCCGCGATTGGGCTGACGGCTGTGGCCGTTGTGGGAAGCGAACCCGTCTCGACGGGCGCTGCGGCGCTCGATCTCGCGCGCGCTGAGGCTCGCCACCGACGCGTGTTGATCGTGGATCTGATCGGCGACGCACCACCGCTGCGGGCGGTCGTCGCAACGGACGATCCGCACGGTGTCGCCGACGCGTTCGTCTACGGCGCATCGTTCGCGGCCATCGCGCGGCCCAGCACCGTGCACCCGAACGTATCCATCCTGCCGTCGGGCACCGAACCGGTGCCGTATGCGACCGCGCTCCCCAGTCCACGATGGACGCAGCTGATAGAACAGGTTCGCGCCCGTGGGGAGCTCATCGTGTTCGCCATGCTCAGCAACACGCCGGCGATCGGTGCCCTGACCGATCGCGTCGACTGCGTGATCCAGGCGCCGTCGCGGCTACACGAAGTGTTGGAGGCAGTGTTGGCGGCGGCGACGTCGCCCACAGACCAGACGCCGGCCGATGTCGCCCCCCCTCGCGTGGCGCCGCGCCCCGCCGTCGCACGCGCCAGGGCCCCGCGCGGGCGATTCGACTATTCGACGCGGACGCTCGCAACGACGTTCGCCGCCGTCGCGGCGGTCCTGATCATTGGCATCGGGTGGGCGATACTCCGGCGAGATGGAACGGGTACCGGTACTCGGCCCGAGAACACCGTCGCTGTCACCGGCCGCGCAGCCGAACGGGACGACACGGTGACGTCGAGCGCCCAGCTCGCCGCCGGGTCGCCGGACAGCACAGCGGTCGCCGCCGGATCGTCGGAGGTAACCGCGGCGTCAGCTGCGGCTGCGGCCGAATCGGCGTCGGCGTCGGGCGGCATCTCGGGAATGGACTCCACGAACTCAGCGCTCTACACGGTCCGCGTGGCCACGTATCCCACCTTCATCGAGGCGCTGCGCGCGCTCCGGCAGCTCCGCGACCGAAACGCGGCCGTCACCATCGCGCCGATCGTCCGGGTCGTCGAGTCAACGGGCACGACACCGCCGCCGGTGTTCGCGCTCATGGTCGGCGCCGAGCACACCACGCCGCGGCTCGATTCGCTCGCCTCGCATTGGCCCTTCCAATCCGGCTTCGCGCCGAGCGTCGTGGTACGTACGCCCTTCGCACTCCTGCTCGCGGGCGGGATCACCCCGGATTCGGCGCGACGCCTCGCCGCATCGTTGGTCGCGCGCGGGGTACCCGCGTATGTACTTGTCACCCCGAACACCAGCATGGTCTACGCCGGCGCGTTCGGCACCGCGGATCAATCCACGCCTCTCGCCACGTCGCTTCGCGCCATAGGGCTCACGCCCGTCGTCGCCTATCGGACCGGCCACACTCCGTAGCGTGCCCTCCAACTCCCGTCCATGCGACTGACGAAACTCGAACTTCACGGCTTCAAAAGCTTCGCCGACTCGACGACGCTCGTCTTCGAGGCCGGTGTCACCGCCATTGTCGGACCCAACGGATGCGGCAAGTCGAATGTGTCCGACGCGGTCCGATGGGTGTTGGGTGAGCAACGCGCGCGCACGTTGCGCGGTGCCAAGATGGATGAAGTGATCTTTCAAGGGTCCTCGGCGCGGCGCCCGGTCAACGTCGCGGAGGTCTCGCTTCACTTCGAGAACGACGATGGGGTGCTACCAGTCGCGTATCGCGAGGTCGTCGTCGCGCGGCGCCTGAGCCGATCTGGTGAGAGCGAGTACCTCCTCAACCGTTCGCCCTGCCGGTTACGCGACATCCACGATCTGCTACGCGGCACCGGGCTGGGCGCCGACGCGGGGGTCGTCATCGAAAGCCGGATGATCGATGCCCTCTTGTCGGATCGCCCCGACGATCGGCGCGAGTTGTTCGAGGAGGCCGCGGGGGTCGGGCTATATCGCGATCGCCGACGGACGACGGAGCGCCGACTCGAGGAGACGTCGATCGATCTCTCGCGGTTGGATGATCTGCTGGGTGAGGTGCAGACGCAGGTGCGCTCGCTCGCGCGCCAGCGGCGGCGGGCCGAACGCCATACCGAGTTGACCGCCCGACGGTTCGTGGTCGATCTGACGCTCGCCGCCCGCGAGCTCGACGCGGCGCGTGAGGAGTTGACCGGACTCGATGCCGCGGCGGCAGACCTCGGGGCGCGGATCCCGACGAGTCACGCGGCGGCGGCCGAGGCGGAACGTCGTCGCGAGACGGCGCATCGCGACCGTACGGCCGCCGACACACGGCGGAGCGAGCTGGCGCGGGTAGTGGCGACACAGCACCAGGAGATGGCCGCGCTGCGCGGCGAGATCGGGGTCGCCGAAGAGCGCCTGCGCAACGCCCGGGCCCGACGCCAGCGCGCCGAGGACGAGCGGAGAGACGGCGAGACGTTGGGTGTCCGAGTGCTGGCGGAGCGCGACGTCGCGGCCGACGACCATCGGCAATCGGAGTCCGCGATCCAGGACGCGACGATCGAGTTCGATGCGAGCGTGGGGCGCGAAGACCGTGCCCGCCAAGCCGTGGCGCATGCCCGCGACGCGGCCGAGCAACACGATCGCGAAATCCGCGAGCACCGGGACGCGGTCGCCCATCTGGAGCTCGAGCGGCAGTCCGCCGATCGTGAGCACGCGGAAGTTGCCGAGCGGATCCGGACGCTGGCGACCGAGCGGACGCTGCTCGCCGATCGAGAGGCGGCGGCCCGCCGAGCGGCCACCGCCGCGGCCGCCGATGCGTTGGTCGCCGAGTCCGACGCCGCCCAGACGCGCGCCCACGGCGAAGGCGTCCAACGCGAAGCCATCGGTGCGCGCGATGCGGAGGTCGAGGCGCACCGCGGTGCCGCCCAGGCCGATGCGGCGTTCACGACGCTCGAGGCCAATCTCGAGGCGCTGGAGCGACTCGAGCGCGAACGGGTCGGCCTCGCGCCGGGCGCCGCGCGCTTGCTCGCCGGACGGGCGCAATTCGGCGACGGGGCGGTCCTGGGGCCGTTGAGCGACTATCTGAGCGCGGCCGCGGCAGACGCGGCGGTCGTCGAGCGATTCCTCGGCGCGACGATCCACGCCGTCGTGGTGCGCGACCGCGGCGTCGCCGATGCGGTCCGCCGCTGGCACGCGGCAACCGATCCCGGACCACTGTGCCTCCTGCCGCTGGACGCCACGGCCGCGATCGAAGGGCCGACCGGCCACGAGGACGATTCACGCTCGCTGGCCAGTCGCGTGGCGCCGACGGACAGCGTGCGGCGCTGGGCTCGCGCGCTACTCGGACGGGTCCGGGATCTTGGCGCCGGCACCGCCTTCGAAGACGCGTGGGGCGCCATCTGGCTGCCGGGGCCCCCTGCTGGCCGGGGCCCGCTGCAACGGCGAGCTGAGTTGGCGGCGCTACGCATCGATCGCGCGACCGCCGCTGCCGCTCGTGACTCGGCGGTCGCGGCGGCGGCGGCGGCAGGGGCCGCATTGGCCGACGCCGAGACCCGCGCCGCGGCGGCCGCGGCGACCGCGACAGCCGCCGATCAGGTCGGGCGACGCGCGAACGAGTATCTCGCCGAGTGCCAGCGAGAGGT
>PMAE01000067.1 GCA_003152485.1 Gemmatimonadota bacterium
CGCATCAGATCCGCGTGCATCTCGCGTCGTTGGGCCATCCGGTGGTCGGCGATGATGCGTACGGGGGGAGCGGCGAGCGGCGCCGTATGGCGCTGCCTCCCCGCCGCCATTTCCTGCACGCGGCGTGGCTGACGCTGCAGCACCCGGTGTCGGGAGACGTGCTCGACCTGCGGTCGCCATTGCCGCCGGACCTGCGCGCCTCAATCGCAGCGGTGGCCAGCGAAGGTGAGCCGATTCGCTCAACGATTGGTTCGGGCCCGCAGGGGGAGGAGGATGTACTCGTCGACGTCGGATTCTTCGAGCGTGATACATGATACGGCGCACTCGACCGAGCTGGCGGAGTCGGACGACGCGCTGGGTTTTGAGCACGCTCTAGGGAACTCCGTGGATGCGCCCCGGCTGCTGGTGTTCACAGCCGCGGGTCGTACCTGCGCGTGCGAGTTGAGCACGATCCGCGAGATCATCCCGAATCGGCGCGCGACACCCCTGCCGGGGGCTCCGAGCTTCGTGACGGGGCTCATCAACCTTCGGGGCTCGATCATTACCGTGCTCGACCTCGGCGTCCGCCTTGGCGGCGCCCCGGTGCCGGCCGACCGGGGGTCGATCATCCTCGCGGAGTGCGGCCCGAAGGTCGTGGGCCTGCGCGTGGAGGAGCTTCGCGACGTCCAGCGCGTGCTCCGCTCCGCGATCGGTCCGGCCGAGGACGTGGGTGGCGCGGACGACCTGGCGTGCGGGGTCCTTCGGATCGCGGACGAAGTGGTTGTTTTGCTCGACGTCGCCCAAATCGTCGCTCACGCACTGCTGTAACACGGAACTTCTCGGATGCGACCTGTCGAGAGCCACAGTCGGGAGCCAAGGTGAGTCATACGGTGCTGATTTGCGACGACGCGATCTTCATGCGCACGATGGTGGGCGACATCCTGCAGCAAGCCGGATTCGAGATCGTCGGTGAAGCCGAGACGGGGCTACAAGCCGTCGAGAAGTACAAGCAGCTACGTCCCGACCTGGTGACGATGGACATCGTCATGCCGGACATGGGCGGTATCGACGCCGTCCGCGAGATCACCCGATTCGACCCACAGGCCAAGATCCTGATGTGCAGCGCGATGGGACAACAGGCGCTGGTGGTCGAAGCCATTCAAGCGGGGGCCCGCGATTTCGTCGTGAAACCGTTCCAGCCGAGCCGGGTGCTGGAAGCGGTTCAACGCGTGCTGGCCTAGACTCGCCCGCGGCGTCGTCCGCCGGCCCCGTGGACTCCGCACGCTACGCAGAGCTGTTCCTGACCGAGAGTCGGGAGCACCTGTCCGCGATCAACCACGCCCTGCTAGGGCTCGAGCGCACCGCCGGCACCGCCCCCGCGGCCGGCCCTGGTCGCGACGATGCCGCCGACGAGCAGCGAGCCGGCATCGCGGCATTGTTTCGAGCCGTCCACACGATCAAGGGGATGAGCGCGACCATGGGCTATACCGCCGTGGCCACACTCTCCCACGAGTTGGAAGCCCTGCTGGATCGGTTACGCCGCGGAGAGACGGCGGTGGATACGCTGCTCATGGACACCCTGTTCAAAGCCGCCGATGCCCTGGAATCGTCTATCGAGCGCGCGGTATCGGGGAAGGCCGCCGATCCGAAGGCCGACGCGATCGCGGCCAAGCTTCGCGAGGTGAGTGGGAGTGGGGAACCGGCGACTGGGCGATCAGCGGGCAAATCCGCGTCGCCGGACGCGAAGCCCGCCCGTGCCGCTCGGGGCCGGAACGCCGCGGCCGCGCCACGCGCCCGCAGTCGGAAGCCCCGCCGCGGAGCGCCAATTCCGGTGCCTGGTGTGTTGATCCGCATTCGGTTCGCCCCCGACGTGCCGTTGCCGGGCGTCAAGGCCGCCATGGCGCTACAGCGCGCGCGGGCGCTCGGCGAGGTGACGGCGGTCGAGCCGGCGGAGGCGGCGTTCGTGGCCGCCGACTTTGGCCAGGATCTCGCGATTCGACTCGTCACACCCGTGCCCGCGGCGACCATCGCGCGGACCATCGAAGGCGTGGGCGATGTGGTCAGTGTGGACGTCGTGTCAGACTGGGCTGAGGAACCGAACGACGCGATCGCGATCGCGACCGCGATCGCGACCGCGANNCGATCGCGACCGCGATCGCCGATCCCGCGACGGTCGCCGCTGCGGTACTCCCACTCACCCGCGCCGGCGAGACGGCCGCACCCGGCGGCGGGCGGCGGAGCCGGCCTTCGGGGCGCCAATCCGCGGTTGGATCGGTCGCGCTCCCGGCGGCGGGCGAGGGGTTTCAGGGTGCGCGGCACGTGCGCATCGACCTTCGGCGTCTCGACGCACTCATGAATCTGATCGGCGAACTCGTGATCGCGCGCGGACGGCTGGTGGCGCTGACGGCGGCGTCGGAGGACCCGGCGTTGGTCGAGACCGTGGACCACTCCGCCCGACTGATCGGGGACCTTCAGGACGAGATCATGACGTGCCGCATGGTTCCGGTGTGGCAGGTGTTCGATCGGTTCCCCCGGTTGGTGCGCGATGCGGCGCGCTCGGTCGGCAAGCAGGTGGCCTTTGAGATCGACGGAAAGGACATCGAGCTGGATCGATCGATGCTCGACGAGATCGGCGACCCCATCGTCCATCTGCTGCGCAACGCGGTGGACCACGGGATCGAGGAGCCGGCGGTCCGGGTCGCCGCCGGCAAGCCGGCGGAAGGCCGCCTGACGCTGAGCGCTGTCCGCGACCGGTCGGCCGTCCTGATACGGGTCGCCGACGACGGCCGGGGCATCGATCGGGACCGGGTATTGGCGCGAGCGCGAGCCACGGGGTTGGTGGACGCGGCCACCACCTCGCTCACCGACGACGAGATGGTGCGCCTGATCGCGCGGCCCGGATTTACGACCGCCGACCGGGTCACGAATCTGTCCGGCCGAGGCGTTGGGATCGACGCCGTCCAGGCCCGGGTCCGGGCCCTCGGCGGGTCGGTGGACATCAAATCGATCCCAGGGCAGGGGACGGTCGTCACGGCCCGCCTGCCATTGACGCTCGCCATCATGGGGGCCCTCCTGGCCCGGTCAGCGGGCGAGATGTACGCCTTCCCGATGGCGCATGTGGACGAGACGGTCGCCGCGGAGGGGATCGCACTGGCGGCCGTCCGCGGGCGCCCCGTGATGCTACTCCGGGGAGAGGCCGTCCCCTACGTCCGGATGCGAGACCTGATGTCCGGGCGGCCGGCCGGCGAGGAACGGGCACCGGAGACGGAAGCAGAGCAGCACGTGGTCGTCCTGGAGTCCGGCGGCCGTCGGACTGCGGTAGCCGTCGATGAGCTGACTGGCCAGCAGGACATCGTGGTCAAACAGTTCGACGGCGTCCGGGGCAGCCTGCCGCTCTTCAGCGGCGCGACGATTCTCGGGGACGGAGCCCCGGCCTTGATCGTCGATGTGGGTAGCCTCATCTGAATTAGGTAGACCCGCTGGAGCTCCCTGCCATGGAAGACATTCGTTCGCTCAAAGCGAATCAGCTCGACGCCCTCCGCGAGGTCGCCAATATTGGCGCCGGCCACGCGGCGACCGCGCTGTCGCAGATGACCGGGGGCACAATCATGATCAGCGTCCCCACGATCAACATCGCGCGGCTGGAGGACGTGCCCCCGCAGATCACGGCACCGGAAGAGCCGGTGGCGGCGGTCCTCATGAACATGCTTGGCGACCTCACGGGACGCACGCTCCTCGTGTTTCCGCGTCAGACCGCGCTGCGTCTGGCGGGGCTGATGCTGAATCGTCCGGCCGACGTGGAGCTCGAACTGGGTGAGCTCGAGCAGTCGGCGATCAAGGAGGCGGGCAACATCCTCAGTGGCGCGTATCTGAACGCATTGAGCGATTTCATGGGGCTCATGCTGCTGCCGTCGCCGCCCAGTCTCGCCGTCGACATGTCGAGCGCCGTACTCACGACCGCGTACCTCCAGTTCGGCACCGACCGTGACTACGTGTTTTGCGTGGAGACCGAGTTCTTCATGCTGGAGTTGAACGAGCGGCTACGCGGTTTCTTCTTGCTGCTCCCGGATGTGGCGTCGCTTCACGCGATTTTGCGCGCCATCCACGTCGCGTAGCGTCGGCCGACGAGCGTACAGGAGCCCGCATGGGCGCGGCCATCATGATCTCCGAGCGGGACCGTGACGTCCTGCGGTCCTTCGCCCGACGGATCGATCCGGCGGACGCGGGCGCGCACAACAACCTCGGCGTGCTGTACTACCACAAGGGCCTCTTCGAAGAAGCGGTCGCTTCGTTCACGCGCGCACTCGAGCTCGATCAGAAGATGCTCGTGGCGCAGCGCAATCTCGAAGTCGCGTACTTCAACTCCGGCTACTACGATCGCCGGGTCGCGACATTGCGCGACCAATTGCGTGCGGCACCGGCCACCCGGGACGCCCGGTGGGAGCTCGGCCGGACCTACGCGCTCCTGGGACGTGCGCCTGAGGCGGTCGCCGAGTTCACGGAGTTGTTGCGGTATCATCCGCAGGACCTCGGCGCGATCGTGCAGCTCGGGCTCGCCGAGAAGGCATCGGGCGATCTCGAAGCGGCGCAGCGGTGGTTCGAGCGCGCGTTGACGCTCGACCCCGACAGCCCGGTGATCCATTTCTACATCGGCGAAGTGTTGTACAACCGAGGCCTGAACGACGAGGCGCTGGGGGCGCTCCAGCGCGTGATCGCCCGCCGGCCGGACAATCCCGACGCCCACTATCTCATGGGATTCGTGCTCGGGGACATGGGGCGGCACGAGGAGGCGCGGGCGGCAACCAAACGCGCGATACATCTCAATCCGACGTTTGCGCGCGCGCAGACGAATCTGTCGTTGGATCAGTACGCGCTCGCCAAGTCGGACGCCGTTCCGCCAGCCACCGATCGGCGCGCCGCGGCCGCGATGACGGTCGCCGACGGCGGGACGTTGGCCCATTTCAACCTGGGCCTCGCGTTCCGGCAGAAGGGGTACTACGTCGAGGCGCTGCGCGAATACCAGATCGCGCTGGACCGCGGTGAGGAGCGGGCCCTGGTCCAGCAGGCGATCGCCGAGATTCACCTGCTGCGCAAAGATGTGGCGGCGGGAGTGGCGGCCTACGACGCGCTGATCGCCGAACAACCGGCGAGCCCCAAACTGTGGAACGAGCGGGGTGTCGCACTGCACCAGGCTGGCCGGTACGAGCAAGCGACCGAGAGCTATCGACGCGCGGTCCACGTCGATCCGCGGTACGCCATTGCGCACAACAACCTCGGCGTGGCGCTCTTCCACGCTGGTGACGCGGCCGGGGCGGCATCGGCATTCCGTACGGCGCTCGACCTGGCGCCGACCTTCGCGCAAACGCGGCTCAACCTCGCGCTCCTGCTCTTCAAGGCCAAGCGCCTGCAGCAAAGCGTCGAGGCGTATCGTCAGGTGCTGTTGGACGAGCCCGAACACGCGGTGGCCTGGAACGGCATCGGCCTGGTACTGACGGAATTGCGCCGCTTCCCCGAAGCGCGTAACGCGTTCGCGCGGGCCGTGCAGAGCCGACCCGACTGCGCGGAAGCCCACTACAATCTCAGCTTCGCCTTGTCGAACCTCGGCGACTTCGATGCCGCGCTACGGGAGACCAAGCGCGCGTTGGAGCTCGATGTGTACTACGTCCCGCAGAAGTTCGAGCTCGCGATCGATTTCCAGTACGAACACCCGGATCTCTCGATCGGCCCGGATCTCGGCGGTGCGGCGGGTCAACAGGCGGCGGCGGTCGCCGATTTTGCGTTCGACGGGAACGTCCTGGACTCGCTATTCGCGGAACTCAGCGCTGTGGCACCGCCGGAGCCGGCAGCCAGCCCAGCGGCCGATCCCTACGGCATGGCCAACGACTATCTGTCCAAGGGCCTGTACGACCGCGCGGCATCAGAGATCGGGCGGGCGGTGATGCGCGGCGCGCCGCGGGCCGTCGGAATGATTCTGATGGGTGAGGTCTTCGCGCGGCAGGGGTACTACGGCGAGGCGCTGGAGCGGTTTCGCGATGCGCGCCGGGTCGATGGCGATGCCCGCGGCGCGGACGCGGGCGAGGTACGTGCCCTGGTGGCGCTCCGTCGCGCGGCCGAGGCGTGCCCGCTGGCCGAATCACTGCTCGCGGCCGCGCCCGACGATGTCGATGTGCTGCTCCTCGTGGCGGCGGCGCGGTCCGGCGCCGGCCAAGTCGAGGCAGCGCTCGGCGCGCTCGATCATGCGTGTGTCGTCGGTCCCCGACGAGCCGACGTGCTCAAGATGATCGGCGATGTCACCCGCGACGCGGGCCAACTCACGCGCGCGCGGACTGCGTATCGGGCGGCCATCGACGTGGATCCAGACCGCGCCGTCGTCCGCTACGAGCTGGCGCGTCTGCTGATCGCCGCGGGCGAGCATGCACCGGCGGAGGCCGAGTTGCGAGCGGCGCTCGATCAGGTCCCCACTTACGCCGACGCGGCGCTCGCGCTCGCCGAGTTGTGGCGGGCAACGGGCCGCACCGCGGATGCCCTCGGCCTGCTGATCGAGCTGCTCGAACGCGACGCGTCGCATTCACCGGCCTTGCTCGCGCTGGGCGAGTTGCTGTTCGAGACCGGCCGCCGGCGCGATGCGGGGCAAGCGTGGGCCCGTCTCCTGGCTGTCGAGCCCAAGCATCCGGGGGGGCTCTACTATCAGGGCGCGTTGCTCGCCGAACACGAGCGCTATCCCGAAGCGATCGAGCGGTGGGATCAGGTGATCGCGATCGATCCCGATGGTTCATTCGCCGCCCGCGCGCGGCGTGACCGGCGCACGGCCGCCGACCTTGCCCGCATCTTCGTCCGGCGGCCGGACCCACGCGCCGCCCTGACGCCGGCCGCCACCGCGAGCACCGCCAC